>MWYZ01000091.1 GCA_002050365.1 Acidobacteria bacterium 28-1 | reverse complement strand
TTTGCCGGACATACTATGTGATACAGCAACACGCTGACATTGTGCTTCTTATGAATGAACTCGCTCATTCACACAGTATATTCCGTAGCAGAGCTACGAGGAATTAAACCTTTAAGGAACGATTAAAACCTTTCTCTAAAAATAAACTATCTTTGCCGTAACAAACAAACGAGCGGCAAGATTTAATTTTCTTGTCGCTCGTTTATCGGTTAAATTAACCAAAACTCATTGCCAATTATTGGGCGGCGGCGGCGGTGGATAATTATTCGCCGCATTTCCGCCCGAAAGATAAAATCTTTTTCCTTCTTCGCCTAATAAAAACCACAAGCCGTAAATACCGACTGCCGTTCCAAACGGAATGCTTATCAAGCAAACAAAGCTGGCGATAATTCCCCAAATTCTCGCGCTCGATTTTTCTTTGAGCAATTTCCAACCGCCGACAATTTGCGGAACGACGAATATCAAAGAAACCAACACGACGACAAACATCAGCGCGATAAAAATGCCGCCTATCATTTGTTCTTTGTTGCGCCGCGCATTGACAAGCATCGCCATTCCGAGTCCGCCGTAAATGAGCATGGCGATGACTACTCCAAATATTTGTAATCCGGCGTGAACCAGCAAAAATATACTGACAAGTTTGTTATGCTCTTTTCCCGTCATCGTGTCACCTCAAAATAAAATATTTGAATTTAATACGCCACTAGCAATCAAAAGTTTTTTGAATCGGGAAAAGAAAAATTCCTTTGAAAAACTCAATAAATCTTTTCCACTTTTCCACTTTTTCATCTTTTCACTTTTAATCTCTTTCGACCGCCATCGCCACCGAATTGCCGCCGCCCAAACACAGCGCGGCAACACCTTTTTTCTGATTGCGACGTTTTAATTCGTGAAGCAGAGTCGTCAAAATTCGTCCGCCGGAATTGCCGATAGCGTGTCCAAGCGCGACTGCACCGCCGTTGACGTTGACGTTATCGGTTCCCATTCCGAGTTCCTTCATCAGGCCCAAAGCCTGCACGGAAAACGCTTCGTTGAGTTCAAATAAATCAACGTCCGACATTTTCCAGTTAGCTTTTTTCAAAACTCGTTTCACGCCTTCGACCGGCGCGAGCATTATGAATTTAGGCTCAATTCCCGATTGCGCCGATGCGACAATTCTGGCAAGCGGTTCGATGCCGAGTTCCTTAGCTTTTTCGGCTGATGTTACGACTAACGCCGACGCGCCGTCGTTCACGCCCGGCGCATTTCCCGCCGTTACCGTGCCGCCTTCTTTCTTAAACGCCGCTTTTAATCTGCCGAGCATTTCGACCGTCGTGTCGGCGCGGACGGTTTCGTCGTGGTCGAGAATAACGGGGTCGCCTTTTTTCTGCGGAATTTCAACGGGAATGATTTCGTCTTTGAATCGTCCCGCCGTGTGCGCTTCGTTGGCTTTGCGGTGCGAATTGTAAGCGTAATCGTCTTGTTGCTCGCGCGTAATCTGATGTTTTTCAGACACGACTTCGCCCGTATTTCCCATATGCCAATTCTCGAACGGACACCACAGACCGTCGTGAACCATCAAATCAACCGCCGTTTGATTGCCCATTCGCATTCCGTCTCGCGCCGTCGGCAGAGCGTAAGGAATGTTTGACATTGATTCCATTCCGCCCGCGACGACAAACTCCGCATCACCCAACATCACGCTTTGCGCGGCAAGCGCGACGGCTCGAAGTCCCGAACCGCAAACCATATTTACAGTCAATGCGGAAACTTCCGGCGGTAGTCCGGCTTTCAAAGCCGCTTGTCTGGCTGGAGCTTGTCCGATTCCCGCCTGCACGACGCAACCCATAATTACTTCGTCCACATCTTCCGGCTTAATGCCCGCTTTTTCAACCGCCGCTTTGATAGCGATAGCACCTAATTCAGGCGCGGTAAAACTTTTCAATGCGCCTTGAAATTTGCCCGTTGGCGTTCTCATTGCGCTGATAATAACTGCATCTCTCATATTTTTATATATTCCCTTTTGTTTCGATAGATTATTGTTTAATTATAACAAATTAACTTTGAACAATCACAAGACTTATTTATTCTCCGATGTCCTCATTCCAAACTTCTGGATTTTCAGCAATATAGTCGCCGAGCATCTCGATACATTCTTGCGAATTAAGATTAATAACTTTCACACCGTTTTCCTTGAGCCATTCGATTCCGCCGTCGAAATTTACCGTTTCGCCAACCACGACCGTTCCGATTTTGAATTGCCGAATCAAACCCGAACAATACCAACAGGGCGCGAGCGTCGTTATCATAATCGTTTCACGATAATTTTTCTGCCTGCCAGATTTGCGAAACGCATCGGTTTCGCCGTGAATTGAAGGGTCGTTTTCCTGCACGCGCCGATTGTGTCCGCGCCCAAGCAGATTTCCTTGTGCGTCGAATAAAGCCGCGCCGATTGGTATTCCGCCTTCGGCTAATCCGATTCGCGCTTCTTCTATCGCTATGGCTAACATTGCTTCATAATTAATTGTTTCTTTCATTGTTGCTTTAATCTTAACCGTATCAGCAAATCATTTAAATCCGCTTTCGCATTTGAAGTTTCGGGTAAATTACTTCGTTTGTATTCTTTTTCTAATTCTAAAACCAGCCGCTCATATTCTTCCCGGTAAAATCCTATATTCGTATCAGGCAAAATTCCCTTTTCCGTGCCGACGATTTTTCGCTGAATCAATTCGGGTAAATATGACAATCTTAATTTCTTATTCAGAACAGTCAGATTTGCTTCGACTTCGCCTGTTTGCATTAAGTTTATTCCCGTCAGCAAAATCCGAAAAATATAAAGTAAAGGCTTCACACGCGGCGGCGTTTCCTTCTCAAAAAGTTTCCATTCCGTTTTCGCAAACCCAAAATAATGATGCGCGTGATGTTTGGTAACGCATCTTTTTCCGATCTCTTTTAATTCTTCGTGTTCGGGCGAAGTCTGGACAATCAGAGGCGAGAAAAGCTGCTCCAAAACATAACCGTTTTTCTTAAGCATTAAACCGAAAAACTTTTTCGCGTCGTGCGTTACCAAATCAAGGTCTAAACTTTCCCGAATCTCTTCGACTTGCACTGTTTCGCGCCCGACCTCCAAACCGACCACATCGCGCAACGGTAAAACGTGAACGCCTCGCAAATCGAAGTCCGAATCGGGCGAAGGAAAGCCGTAAAGATGCGCTCCGCTAATCGTCGCAAAAACAAGCGGAAACGGATGTTCGGAAGCAATTTTTTCTAGTCTTTCGTCTTTCATTTTCAAACCATTATCCGTCTGGCTTTAATCAAAAAATTATTTGCCGATTCGTAATTCGGTCTTTCAGGCAAATTTGTTTTGGCAAACGCTTCATCAAATTCTTTGTGCAATTCTACGCGCCATTCGTTGACTTCCGCCCATTCGAGTTCGCTTCTTTTGATGGAAAGAAGTTTCGCACGATTTTCCGACACGCGCACGATTAGATTTTCTTCGCGTAAAATTTCGATGCCTTGCAAAAGCAATCTTATCAAGTGCATCGCGTGTTTCCACTTGATTAATCCTGACGAGCGTAAATCTTGTTCGAGTTTTTTGAATTGCGACATCACATAACCGTTGTAAGTTTGATAAATCAGTTTCGATAAAAACATCCGGCGCTTTGAAAGAAGTTCTTCGGCGAGTTTGTCCGAGTATTCGACAAGCGGTGTAAAAAGACATTCTAAAATATTCGGATTCGCCTTAAGCGCAAGAATTAAAAACTTTCGCAGTTCCCAATAACATTCTTCTGTTTCCTTATTTTCGAGTTGTTCGGGAACGCCAAACATTGACCATTGAATCTCGGCAGGCGGCAAGTAAATTCCGCGCCTGTCAACATCGGAATTTTCATCGTCCAAACCAAAAGCGCGCGAGCCGACAATGCATCGATAAATCACAAAATCATAAAGTTGAAATTCTTCTAATGAATCAACCAAACCGCTCTGCTCGTTTTGAAAATGTTTGCGAATCGAAAAATCCTTGCGATTTGCCATTCCGAGACTTCCGTCCGAAAACTCTATTTTATAAGCGTGAAAAGCGTCGCTCGGCAAGCCGATGATTTTTCCTACCGCTCCTTTGGCGTGAAAAAAATTCTCGTTTAGAATTTTTGTTTCATTGAGCAAGACAATCTGCGTTCCCTTTGGAACAACTAGATTGAAGTCAATGTCTTGCGTTGTTTTCATTAATTCCATTTTAATGATAAAGGATTGTTTGTGCTAATTTAGAAAAAGGGAGATTTATTGTGTCGCAAAATTTTCAGGCAGGAGATTTTTTAATTTTTCAAATTGAAAGCGGTTATGGGCTGCTTCGAATTTTGGCGGTTGACGAAACCGAAGACGGAACGATTTGGCATCTCGCCGCTTATAATGAAATGTTTATGGATATAGATTCGGCGGACGCAGCAATCGAAAATTTTAATAATTTAACGATAAGTTACCCGCATCTGGCTTTGACGAACCGCGCTTTTGAAAGCACGCAGGTAGCGCGAATGAAAAATGAGCCGCTAGAAAATGAAGATTTAAAGGCGTTTGTAGAATGGCAAGACAATTTGCATCGAAAAGTTTCCGACCTTTCCGTGCGATTACTTCTCGGTTTGAGATAAATTTTTACTTTAACTTTCTTCTTTTCAATTCTTTTTTTATCAAATCAAGTTCGCGGCTGACCTGTCCCGTAACGCTCGTATTTTCCTGCGCCCGCCGAATTAAATACGGAATGACATCTTTGACCGCGCCGTAAGGCACGTATTTCGATACGTTATATTCGTGCTTTGCCAAAACGTAGGAAAGATTGTCGCTCATTCCGTAAAGCTGTGAAAAGAAAACGTGCGGATGAGCGTGTGATACGCCTTTTTCGTGGAGTTTTTCCGCCAACATACAAACGCTGTCCTCGTTGTGTGTTCCGGCGACGAATGCGATTTCTTCAAGATTTTCCAAACAATAATCAATTGCTGCGTTAAAATCTCGGTCGGTCGCGGCTTTATCGGGCTGAATCGGTGATGGATAATCCATCTCTTCTGCGCGGACGCGTTCTTTTTCCATATACGCGCCGCGCACTAATTTGACCGCTAAATGATAGCCGTTTTCTTTCGCTTTTGTGTGTGATTCCTTCAAAAATTTCAAACGGTCGTGGCGGTAGAGTTGAATTGTGTTATAGATTATCGGTCGCTCTCGGTTGTATTTTTCCATCATTTCTGCCGCTATGTTATCAATCGGGTCTTGTATCCAGGATTCTTCCGCATCAATAAATACCGGCTGACCGAGTGAATGCGCGTATTCGCAAATTTCATTGACGCGCTCTTTCGCCCGTTCCCAATCGGTCGCTTCACTTTTTAACAACTCTTTTCCCTGGCTGACTTTTTCGAGAACATCGAAACTTGCCATACCCGTTATTTTGAACACGGCAAACGGAACATCTTCGTCTTCTTTTGCGCGGGTAACGGTGCGGACGATTTCATTTTTCGTGCTGTCGAAAACCGTGTTCGAAGATTTGCCTTCAACCGAATAATCGAGAATCGTTCCAATCTTCGATTCGCCTAATTTCTCAATCGTCGTCTGAGATTCTTCGATTGTTTCACCGCCGCAGAATTGCCTGAAAACCGTGCGTTTTATCAAACCTCTGACCGGCATCCGAAGTTTTAATAACAATGCCGTGAACTTCGTTCCAAAATTGGTCAACAAAGGCGAGCTCATCAGCTTAAACATTCTGAATTTACGCTTGAGTTCGTCGTCGGTTTTGTCGGCAAACGCCGTTGCCGTGTCTTGAAAATTTATTTTAAATTCGCTCATTTGATATTGGCAATTTCTTCAAGAAATTCGAGTGCTTTTTTGGAAAACTTCACGCGGTCGTAGATTTCCGACAACTTTAATTCACATTCGATTGATTCGATTTTAAAGGATTTGTCCAGCCCGATATAAACAAACAGCTTCCAGTTGTCATCGTCTTGCCGTATGAAATGCTCGACAAGGGGTTTATCCTGTGAAACTAAAATATAATCGGTCAGCGTCGGATTGAACATTCGGTAGCGCGTAAATTTATCGCCGCGGTCGAAGTCGGCGGTTGATTCCGAGAGGACTTCAATGACGACGTGCGGATTGAGAATTATATCCTTCTTCTTGTCGTGATATTTTACATCGTCGCAAATTACAACCACGTCGGGATAAGAAAACATTCCTTTCTTCGATTGCCCGACTTTTCGAGTAAAGCCCCCGCTTTTTATTTTGGAATCTTTCGCCCGCACGCGACAGTCTTTGCCTTTTAATTGAAAACGAAGCTCTGCAATCAGATTCACGGAAATATCGCCGTGTTCGTCTGATTCGCCCGCCATCATCCAAACTTCGCCGTCGAGATACTGCCAGCGTTCTTCGCTCGTGCGGTCTAACTCCAAGTATTCGTCAACCGTGTAAAGTCTTTCGGTTTCCTGTTTTAATTTTGCAAGTGCCATACCTTGCAAATTTTACCACAGAGACACGGAGACACGGAGAAAAGAAAATTAAATTCACATTTTTCGAATTGTTTCTAAAATTGTTTTGCCGTATCATTTTTATTTTTATTGATTATCTCTGTGTCTCCGTGTCTCTGTGGTAAGAAAAATTTATGAGCAAAGCACTTCCAAAGCGTTCGGAAAATTACTCCGAGTGGTATAACGAACTCGTCAAACGCGCTGATTTAGCTGAACACTCGGCTGTCAAAGGCTGTATGGTCATCAAGCCCTACGGATTTGCGATTTGGGAAAAGATGCAGCGCGCGCTCGACGATATGTTTAAGGCGACCGGACACCAAAACGCATATTTTCCACTTTTCGTGCCAAAAAGTTTTCTCGAAAAAGAAGAGGAACACGCTGAAGGCTTTGCCAAGGAGTGCGCCGTCGTAACGCATTATCGCCTTAAGGCTAATCCTGACGGTAAAGGCTTAATTGTTGACCCCGATGCCAAACTCGAAGAGGAATTGATTGTTCGACCGACTTCTGAAGCCGTTATCTGGAACACCTATAAAGGCTGGATTCAATCCTGGCGCGATTTGCCTCTGCTTATCAATCAATGGGCAAACGTCGTCCGTTGGGAAATGCGAACCCGCATCTTTTTGCGAACGGCGGAATTTCTTTGGCAGGAAGGTCATACAGCGCACGCGACGAGCGAGGAAGCGATTGAAGAAACCGAAAAGATGCTCGGCGTTTATGCGACATTCGCCGAAGAATGGATGGCAATGCCGGTTTTAAAAGGCGTAAAAACTCCGTCCGAACGCTTTGCCGGCGCAGTTGACACTTATTGCATCGAGGCTTTAATGCAGGACGGAAAGGCTCTGCAATCGGGAACTTCGCATTTTCTCGGACAGAATTTTGCTAAATCTTTCGACGTTAAATTCGTCAACAAGGAAAATCAAACAGAATTTCCTTGGGCGACTTCGTGGGGCGTTTCCACACGTTTAATGGGCGCGCTGATTATGGCGCACTCTGACGATAACGGTTTAGTTTTGCCGCCGCGCCTGGCGCCGATTCAAGTCGTCATCGTTCCGATTTATCGAAATGAAGAAGATTTGGCAAAGATTAGCGAGCGGGCGAATCCGATAATTGAAAAACTTAAATCGCTCGGCGTTTCAGTCAAATACGATTTTGACGACAAATTTAAACCGGGTTATAAATTCGCCGAATACGAATTGCGCGGCGTTCCCGTTCGTTTGGCAATCGGGATGCGCGACCTCGAAAATGGAACGGTCGAAGTTGCCAGGCGCGATACGCTGTCAAAAGAAACGCTTGCGCTGGACGGCATCGAAGACAAAATCGTCGCTCTATTAGACGAGATACAAACGAACATTTATCAAAAAGCGTTGAAATTCCGCGAAGAAAACACTTTCCGGGTTGATACTTGGGAAGAATTTCAAGAGCAAATTGAAAAAGGCGGATTCATCCTCGCACATTGGAACGGCACGGATGATACGGAAGAAAAAATAAAGGCTGAAACAAAAGCGACGATTCGCTGCATTCCAATCGGCGCGGCGGAAGAATCGGGCACGTGCGTCTATTCGGGCGAACCGTCACAGAAAAGAGTCGTGTTTGCGCGGTCTTATTAAACTTCAAAATTAGATTGAGAATTGCGAGTTTAGCAAAACAGCAATATTCAATTTAAACACCATTTTAGAAAGATAAAAATAAAGGAAAGGCTCAAATCTTTTCAGGTTTACTCTTTGTTTTCAAAATCACTTCGCCCGCCTGCGTCATTGAACGAATCGGCGACAAATCTTCGGCATTGCCGCCGCGTTCCGCAAATCTGGTTGGCACAAGTAAATATTGAACGCGCGGCGCATTATCATTATTCTTGAAAATCTGCACGAGCGAATGCAGTCGCCGGTGTGTTTCATTGGCTAGGTTATGCGATGCGTCGCGCAGGGTTTGCAGAAAGTTCATCGCTCTCGAACGCTTATCAAATTCGAGGCGCGTATTTTTCATCGTCAGAAAATGGCTGATTTGATTGTGCGCCCTCAAAGGTTTGACCGCGCCGATAACAATGAGGTTTTTTAAATTGAATTCTTCCAGTATTTTTTTTACCGCGTTGATTTGCGGTTTCGCGCCGTCAACCATCAACAAATCGGGCGTTTCTTTTTTTGACGGCAACAGCCGCAAGCGTTCATGAACGGCGGCGGCAAGCGCGTCGGTTTCAGAAAGATTCTCAAATTCCCAAACCAAACTGTCTTCTCTTTGCAAAACGCCGTCAATCGCCACGACGCGGGCGGCGACGATTTCTTTGCCCGCTAAATGCGCGACATCGAAGCATTCGATGCGGCGCGGAATCTTTTTTAAATTAAATAAAGTCTTGATTTCTTCAATCGTGGCGGATATTTCAACGGGCGTTTGATAATTTTTATGTTTGAAAGAATGCGGAGCGAGTTTGTGCGTTTTGAAAACGGACGGCGGCAGTTTTTCCAGCATCTGCGCGACGATTTTTACGCGGTGTCCGAAATCGAGCGTTAGTTTTTCTTCGAGCGATTTTCTCTGCGGAAAATCAGATGGCACGAAAATCTGTTTCGGCGCGTAAAATTGATAAAAACCATTGATAAAATCCGGCAGAATTTGTTCGGGCAATTTCTTCTCAACTTGAAAATCTAATTTACCGACGACTTTCCCGCGCCGCAGCGTCGTCAGATTAATCCGCGTGAAATTATTTTCTTCGATCAAGGTAATAACATCGTTCATCGCCGACGCGTCAATCTGCCATTTGGCATTATTTGTAGTTTCTTCAATCGTCAAACGCACATCACGCCACTCAGCAGCCCGTTCAAATTCCAAATCTTCCGCGAGCAGTTCGATTTTCCGGTCAATTTTTTTCAACGCCGCTTCGTTTTGACCGGATAAAATCAAATGAACGATTTCCACTGCTTCAAGATAAGTCGCGCGGTCGCAGATTTTTTCGACGCACGGGGCGAGACAGCGATGCAGAAAATATTCAGGACACGGCGCGTCAAAGTCGCCTTTGATGTCGAGTTCGCATGGGTGCAAGCGAAATTTTTTTTGTAATAAATCCAGCCAACGGCGCACCATTCCGTTTGGAAGAAATGCGCCGTAGATGTTTTGTTCGGGCGATTTGTTTTCAGGTCGGCGCGTGATTAAAAGGCGCGGGAATTTTTCGTCGAGCGTGAGTTTCAGAAAAGGATAATTCGGATTTTCCATCGGAAATTTAAATAAGAACATCCACGAAGGAACACAAAGTTTTTTTTAGTATTTCTTCGTGTCCTTCGTGGATAATTTTTCTAGTTCTCCGCTTCCAGCATCCTGTGAATTGCATCGAGGGTGTCGGCATCTTCAATTTTTTTATCGTCGCGCCATCTTAGAATACGCGGAAAACGCACGGCAACGCCGGATTTGTGCCGCGAAGATTTTTGGATGCCTTCAAAGCCGAGTTCAAAAACGAGTTTCGCCTTAACACTTCTGACCGGTCCAAAAGTTTCAATCGTATTATCGCGCACAAAGCGGTCAACTCGGCGAATTTCCTTGTCGGTCAAACCCGAATAGGCTTTGGCAAACGGCACAAGCTCGCCGTTATTCCAAACGGCGAAAGTGTAATCGGTGTAAAGGCTGGCGCGTTTGCCTGTGCCGCGCGCGTAAATCATCACCGCGTCAACTGTCAGCGGTTCGATTTTCCATTTCCACCAATCGCCGCGTGGTCGTCCGACGCGAAACGGCGAGGCAAGTCGTTTGAGCATAAAGCCTTCAACTTTTCGGCTGCGGCTTTCGTCTCGGATTTTAGTTAACTCTTCCCAGCTTGCGGCTTTCACGACGGGCGAAAATTGAAGAGTTTTCTGCGCTTCACCCGGCAGTTTTTCTAAAATTTTAATCAATTCAGCCCGCCGAATCTGTAGTTCCTTCTGCCGAAAATCTTCGCCGCCTAATTCCAACAAATCGTAACAGAGAAGCACAACGGGAACTTCTTCCAATAACTTTTTGCCGATGGTTTTGCGTCCGATGCGTCTTTGAAGCTGCGCGAACGGCAATACTTTCGAATCTTTCCAAGGTAGAATTTCACCGTCTAAAACTGTTCCGTCGGGCAAGCTGAAACTTGCCTCTGTAATTTCGGGGAATCTTTCGGAAACTAAATCTTCGCCGCGCGACCAAAGAAAACTTTCCCCGCCGCGCCGAATTAGTTGAGCGCGAATTCCGTCCCATTTCCATTCGGCTTGCCAATCGGAAATTTCGCCCAATTCTTCGAGTGGAAAATCTAATTGGTGCGCGAGATGAAACGGAAAGGGGCGCGACAAATCTGCGTCTTCGGCGGATGCTTCAAGCAGATTCAAATAAAAATCCGTATTCGGCGACCAAGTTCCCATTAACCGATGTGCGATAATTTCCTTTTCGATTCCAGAAACCTGGGCGAGTGCGCGAACGACTAAAGATTGCGAAACGCCGACGCGAAAACTGCCCGTCACCAATTTATTCCAGATAAAACGCTCGTTCGCGTCAAGTTCGTTCCACGCCTGCACGACGGCTTCGCGCTGGTCATCCTCCGTCATTTCGCGGAGCGGCATAGTTCGATTTTCCACCCAAAATGCGAGCGGCAAATTGCTGCCTTCGGCATTTGTGTCAGGCAGAAGTAAAGCAATTGTTTCAGCTAAATCGCCGACCGCATCGTAAGATACTTCAAATAACCAATCTGGAACTTCCGAGATTTCCGCCGCCCATTCCCGAAGTTTCGCCGTTTTAATAATTTGGCGCGGCTTGCGTCCGCTGAGGAAATAAATCGCCCACGCCGCGTCCGCCGCGTCCGCCGTTTGAAAGTATTTAACAATCGCTTCAACCTTTTCGTTGGTCTTGTTCGTCTGGTCAAGAGCGAGGTATAAATCGGAAAAATTTTTCATTGCAAATTGTGATTATCCGGTTCTTTTTCGTCGCTAATTTCCGCTTCAGGCGCATCGCCAACAAATTTTGTTTCGAGCGGTCGTGCCTCTTTGCCAATACTTTTGAGATATTTTACGACCGTCTCAATACTGCCGTGCGTTACCCAAATCTGTTCGGCTTCAGTTGCGTTAATTGCCGTTAAGAGTTCGTCCCAATCTGCGTGGTCGGACAAAATAATTCCGCGGTCAACGGCGCGTCGCCGCCTGGCTCCGCGAATTCTCATCCAACCGGAAGCGAAGCCCGTCGAATGCGCTCCGAATCGGCGAGTCCAAGGCGTGTCCTGCGCTGAAGGCGGCGCTATTATCAGCGAGCCGGCAAAGTCTTTCCTATTCTCAACTTCGCCGACATATCTTGTCGGCGGAAGTTCAACGCCCATTTCTCGGTAATCTCTCGTCAATCTTTCAACTGCGCCGTGCGTGAAAATTTTGCCAATCGAAGCGTCAACGCTTTTCATAATTCGCTGCGCTTTACCCAAAGAATAAGCGAAAATCACCGTTGCTTTTCCCTTTTCAACATTGCCGCGCCACCATTCGTTAACTTCTTCAAATAAAATCTCCGGTTTAGTCCAGCGATAAATCGGCAATCCGAAAGTGGCTTCGGTAATAAATGCGTGACATTTGACCGGTTCGAAGGCGGCGCAGGTCGGGTCGTAAGTCAATTTATAATCGCCGCTCGCCACCCAAACTTCGCCTTTATATTCGACGCGAACCTGTGCCGAACCCAAAACGTGACCAGCCGGATGAAGAGAAACTTTCACGCCGTTGAGTTTTTTTGTTTCGCCGTAAGAAGCGGTTTCGATGTTACCTTCATTCCACAAACGAGTGCGAAAAAGACGCTCGCCTTCTTTGCTGACCAAATAATTTTTCGAGCCGCGATAAGTATGGTCGGCGTGCGCGTGAGTTAAAACTGCTCGCTCGACGGGCAGCCACGGATCAATGTAAAAATCGCCGGGTTCGACATAAAGACCTCGTTCGGTCGGTTTAATAAGTCGCATATACAGAGTAGGCAGTTGTTATTTTTTCCTGAATAAAACTATTAAGGCAAAGAAAGCGACACTCACCGCGCCAACAATGCCGTAAAAAGCTAGCGGAGAATCGGTAGCTTTAACGCTATTGATATTGGCATTTGCAACCAAATTCTTTTCTTCTTCGGTCTGAGGTAATAAATTAGCGCTGTTTAGTTTCGGATTCTCGACCGACTTATTTCTATTTTCCAAATTTGCGATAATCGTTGATTTGCCAGTCGAGGAGATTTTCAAAACACGATTTCCGGTGTGTATTGACGCTGTATAAGGTCTGACTTCCAAAACATAAACCTCGTCGCCAAATGTCGCAACGCCAATCGGCGACCAATCTTTTTCCGATTTTAAAAACGTTGAAATTTTACCGTCAGAACTTATTTTCAAGAGCCGATTATTAGCAAAATCAGCCGCCACCACATTGTTTTCTTTGTCAACATCTAAACCGTAAAGTCGTGAAAAAGGTTCGGGGTTATTCTGCTTTTGGTTTGTAGTCTCGTTGCGGTAAATTGTCGTTACCATTCCAAATCTGTCTATTTTTCTAACTTTATCGTCGTTAGTTAAATAAATCGTATTGTCTTTCCCAAAAGCCATATCCGTAATTACATTGAACTCGGCTTTTTCTTTTTGTCCGTCAAGATAACCATATTTTCCACCCGCAAAAACGCTTGTTTTGCCGTCAGTAGTGCGTTTGATGATTTTCGTTTCTTTCTTTTCATTATTCCACGGTTCAACAGAATAAGTATTTCCGTCCGAATCTCGCCAGATGCTTGTTCCCAAAGGTGGATTTTCGGTCAAAGAAACAATCTCGGTGTATTCTCCTTTCGGCGACATTTTCCAAAATGCACGTAAATGCTTTTCTGTTTGCGGCTCGTAGACATTCTCCCAACCGTAAATGTTTCCGCCCGCATCAATGGACAAATCGTGAACGTGCCTGCCGCTCACGCCCGCTCGAAAAATTGACAACTTCCCTTGCGAATCAATTTTGTAAATCGTTTCAAGGTCGCTGAAATAAATTTGCCCGTTTGTGTCAACGACTATTCCCCAAGCCGGATGCGATAAAACATCGGTCATCAACCCAATGAAAAATAAAGAAAAGAATAAAATCGCAGTTCTAATAATTTTTCTCATAATTTTAAAATTCCTCTTGAGATGACAATTCGCTGAATCTCGCTCGTACCTTCGTAAATCGTCGTAATCCGCGCATCGCGGTAGTATTTTTCGACGTTGTAATGACGCGAAAAACCGTTGCCGCCGTGAATCTGGACGGCTTCGGCGCAGACTTTGTTTGCAGTTTCCGACGCAAAAAGTTTCGCCATCGAAGCGTAAGTTCTCGTTTGTTTGTTGCCCGCGTCTTTCATTGAGGCGGCGCGTAAAGTTAAAAGTCTAGCGGCTTCGATTTCAGTCGCCATATCTGCGAGTTTGTGTTGAATCGCTTGAAATTCGGCAATTGGTTGTCCAAATGCGGTACGGTCTTTCGCATAATTCTTCGCTTCATCGAGCGCGGCTTGGGCGATGCCGACTGATAATGCCGCAATGCCGATTCTGCCGTTGTCGAGGCTGCTGAAAGCGACTTTCATTCCGCCGCCGCGTTCGCCTAAAACGTTTGCTTTCGGAACTTTGACATCAGTTAAACTCATCTCGCAAGTTTGCGAAGCGCGTTGTCCCATTTTATGTTCGACGGACGAAACCGTTAAACCTTCCGTGCCGCCTTCAACCAAAAACGCGGTGATTTCTTTGCGCCCGTCCTTTTCGCCGGTAACCGCCATTGTTAAATAAACATCAGCTTCGCCGCCGTTTGTTACCCAGGATTTTGTGCCGTTCAATATAAAAGAATCGCCATCTTCGACAGCGCGAGTTTTTTGATTCGTCGCGTCTGAGCCGGCTTGCGGTTCAGATAAACAAAACGCGCCGAGTTGTTCGCCTTTGGCTAACGGCACGAGGAATTTTTGCTTTTGTTCTTCTGTCCCGAAACTTAAAATCGGATAGCAGCAAACCGAATTTGTAACGCTGACAATCACGGCGACGGACGAATCCGCTTTCGCTATTTCTTCAAGCGCGAGCGCGTAGGAAACCGAATCGAAACCCGCGCCGCCATATTCTTCGGGAATTATCATTCCTAAAAGTCCTAGCTCGGATAGACCTTTTAATTGCTCGCGCGGAAATTTTTCCTGTTCGTCATATTCGCGTGCGACCGGCGCAATTTCATTTTGGGCAAATTCGCGCACGGCGTTTTGCACCATTTGTTGTTCTTCACTTAAATCGAAATTCATAAATTTTACTTTAACAGTTTTCAAGAGTTTAACGGGCTGGAAATTATAAAACAAACCGAAAATTTACTGCTTTTTAGATGGCATATCATTTGCTCAAACACGAATTACATAAACATCAATGTATGTTTTTGATTCACACTAAAAGGAGAATTCAAAATGGGAGATTTACTTCGCGGAGCGGTTGCCGGAGCGGCAGCTTGGAAATTAGGTGGCGGGCTTATTTCGACGATTATAATTTTTGTTCTCGTATTTTGGTTGTTAGGTAAATGCTAATTGAATAGAAATTAACTTTTTATATGGCGCGGCAGTTTTTATACTTGTTCGCGCCATTTTAATACCTCTTGCCGAAGAACTGGATTTTGCTGAAAACTTCCCGTCTGACCTTGCGCAGCAGTTGCACGTTGAATGTGCCAATAAGTTAATCCGAGTTTGCCGATTGCCTGCATATATTTGTTACGGGCTTTGAATTTTCCGCTAAAAACACTTCCCAAAATCCAAAACGAACTGCGAACAGCCGACGTCGCAATTTCCAGATGTTCTTTCGGAATCAATCCGCGCACCACATCAATCGCCAACATCTCTTTTAAGATTTTGTTTTGGCGATACATCGTATAAAACGCAAAGCCGACGAAAATTAAGAAAAAAGGCACTTCTAAAACTATGTAGCCGAGAATAAATCCGCCTAGTCCGCCGAGCGTCGCCATTCCGTTCCAAAAAGCGTGAAGCAAAACCGCCGCCCCGTAACCGATAATCGGCATAATTATGCGAACAACTTGGTTGTGCGATTCACGCGCAATTCCGCAACCGATTCCCGTCATCGCCGTAAAAGAAACGTGTGCGAACGGCGACATAATACCGCGCAAAACGAATAACACGACCAGTGCGTCCGAGCCGCCTTCTAAAATTCCGCGTCCGTAATAAAGCACATTTTCAACCGTTGAGAAACCGAGCGCAATTACGCCGGCAAAGACGATCCCGTCTAAAATATCATCGAAATACCGGCGAAAAAAGACAAGCAGCAAAACTAATCCTAAACCTTTCGAGCCTTCTTCAAAAATCGGCGCGGAAACGACTGCACCGAAAGCCTCTCCTAAAAATGAACCGAGGATTGTATTGACAATAAACGAAACAATTACCGCGACAAGCGCGCCCCAGGCAAACGCCATAGATAAAAGCCAGAGTGGTTCCGGATCGTATCGGTCAAGCCAAACGAGCGGCAAAAGGTAAACCATCGCCGGCACAAACGCAACCACCGAAGCAATCAATGCCGCGCCGATGCCAACGCTGGCAAACATCAGCAGAATTATAATCAGCGATAAAAAAACTGTGGAAAATATAGCAACGGCGACACCGATATATTTGCCGGTCTGGTTTGTTTGAACTTGTTCCAGGATGTGTCCCGCGCCCAATCCGGCAATCGAATTTCGCCAATTGTCCGATTGTTGTTGAGTAAATTGATTGGCAGGAGCAGATTGGAAATTACTCGGAACTTGAAATGCCGGCTTGAGAAACGTCGGCTCGCTCCGGTAAGAATCGCCTTCAATTTTAACGGTTGCTTCAATGCCGTTTCTACCGAACTGAACCAAGTCGCCGTGTTTCAATTTGGCGTTTTGAATTTTTTCACCATTTAAAAAAGTTCCGTTGCTGCTTTGGTTATCAAACAGGTAGAACCCGTCGGTTTTCGCTTCGATATAAGCGTGTTCTTTAGAAGCGATTCTTTCGTTCAACGGGTCAAATCTAACAGCGCAATTTTCGCCGCGCCCAACGGTTAAAACACCTTCCGTCAATTCGAAATTTCTGCCCGCCAGCGAGCCGAATCGGATGTTAAGCGTTAATTTCATTAACCTATATTATTCGGCAAATTAATTTTCGGCAATAAAAAAAGCCTAAAAGTTTATAAAACATTTTCGGCTTTAATTTTAATTCTTTTATTGGTTAGGATAAGGAACTCGTTCAAAAATAAGTGAACAATTAAAATAATAAAAACGGTTATAAACTTTTAATTTAAAGAACCGTAATCATCAGTTGACGATTACGGTTTTTCTCAAAGTTATATTAAAAAATTATTGCGCCTGCACAGATGAGGGCGAAGGCACATCGCCATTTTCTCCGAAAACTTTTGCGTTAAATGCTCCGCTTGCGCTGCCAAGCTGATACCACGCGTTGTTACTCGGTCTAAAAACAGCAATATCAGTTTTGCCGTCGCCGTCGTAATCGGCTGGAACCGGAACGTCGGCAGAGTTTCCGAATCGGCTCACCGTCAATGAATTGTTCGCTGAATTTAATATATACCAAATTCCTTCGCTGGAACGATAAACGGCAAAATCGGATTTGCCGTCGCCGTCAAAATCGCCTGCAAGCGGTTTATCCGTGCTGATTCCAAATTGACGGGCAAGCAGAGAATTAGAAGTACTTTGCAAAATATACCAAACACCGCTTGACGGTCGCCAAGCGATTAAATCCGATTTGCCGTCATTATCAAAATCGCCCGTCAAAACCTTATCGGAGGAAATTCCGAATTGTTGGGCGCGAAATCCGAGCGTACTTTGCTGGATATACCAAGAGCCGCTTGACGGTCGCCAAACAGCAATGTCGGTTTTACCGTCTGAATCATAATCAGCCGCCACCGGAACGTCGCCGTTTGTGCCGAATTGTTGGGCGCGAAAACCACTCGTGCTTCCTAAAATATACCAAGTTCCGTCATTCGGGCGAAAAACGGCGATGTCGGATTTGCCGTCGCCGTCATAATCGCCGGCGACATTTTTATCATTGGTTGCCCCGAAATAGGTTGAGTTTGAAGCATTATTCGAACTCGTTTCGATTTTCCATAAACCGGTTGTTGGATTGAAAGTAGAAAAATCGGTTTTGCCGTCGCCGTCGAAATCCGACACGTTATTTTTCGGAGCGGCGTTTAAGCCGGTTGCGTCCACCACGAATAAGCCGTTTTTCAAATCGCCCAATAAAATTTTGTTTTGTCCGAGAAAAGGATAGACCGCCCAATTTCCGTCAAAATCTGTCGGTAAATTGTTTTGCAGGCTGTTGGCACCGCAAACGACATCCCACGGTTCATCGGCAATCGAGTCCGGAGTTTCAATTCTTTTAAATTGCGTAGGATAAGTGTCGAATTGTGCGACTCGACGCGGCACGGCTGGATTGGTTAAATCGAAAACCTGCAGCCCGGCTTGATACCACGAAACGTAGAGATAATTTCCCATCACCACCGGATTGTGGGGCGAAACGGCATTTAATCCTAAATCGTTCATTGATTGCCGATTAACCAGAAGCGGCTGCGCCGGATTGGAAATATCATAAGTGCGAAGATCGGCGTTGCCGTCATTGGTTTCCCGGCAGCTATACAAATAATTTCCGTCTTCGCTCGACCAACTGCTATGCATACTGTTTCCAGCCGTTACGCTAGTCGCATCTTGGATAAATCCAAGCAGCGTCGGTGCTTGCATTCCGATATTTGAAACGTCGTAAATTTCCGTTCTGCCGCGCACCGTAGAATTTCCCCAGCCGGAGGTGAACATCCGATTGCCGCGAATGTGCATTGCGTGAACCCATGTAACTTCCGTCGGATTTATATCACGGACAAAAACCGGATTGGCTGGATTGCTGATGTTTATTACTTTTAGAATTTTGTTGGAAAAACCGTTGAAATTTTCAATCAGATAATTGCCGAAAACAACCATCTCGTGAATCGAATTAAAAGCGTTGCCGTTCGTTGAATTGACAATACCGAGAAGCTGCGGGTTATTCACATCCGTCAAATCAACGATGTGAACGCCGCCCCCGTTGCCGCTGCCGAAATAACCGCGATTGCCAATGACGACTGCTTCGAGAAATCGTTGATTGTTTCCCGGATTATACCAGGACGCAAGGCGCGGCGAGTCCGGGTTTGAAACGTCGTAAATAAAAACTCCGCGGCAATCATAACTTCCCTGCACCGCAATGTTGCCATCCGCGTAAATGTCGGCGAATTTTGCTATCGAATTTGTTCCGCAAGTCGGCGTAATCTGCGAACGAAGGCGTAATTTTTGAGCAGATGAATTTTCGTTCAAGCCAAAAACTAACACTAAAAGGCTCAATACAAAAATAAGATTTTTAGAAAAAGATGTGGGTGGATGATTCATAATTTCTCCAACAAAAATAATGCTAAGACGAACTTGTATTTTTACTTATTTCCCTATAAAAAACAAGCGTAAATGGAGTTAAACAATCTGTTGTAAATAATTTAAGAAGCCGCTTGAGATTGCGATGCGTCGCGCATTACTAAATCGAAAGTTCCGGGCGCGACTTTACGAAACCGACGGTTACGATTTAAAGATACGGCAATTGAAATTGTCGGATTATTGCCTTTGAATTCAAATCCGCCTTCGCGCAGAAGATTGTAAAGTTCGTTAACGTGAAGCGGCGAACTCGCGTCACGCAGCAACAAAGTGCAAGCCTGCGTGATTGTGCGGTCGACAAACCGATTACTTTTCGGCTCGTAATTCGAGGCAATCGAGTTAACATTTCGGCTATTGTTATTTCGAGAATTATTTAGATAGGTAACTGGATTGTTTCGATATTTGTTATTACTTGAAGAATTTTGATTTCTCAAATTTACCTGATTGTGCCTTCTCGATTCCTTCTCTAACTCATAATCATCTTCTTCATACTGCGGTTTTTTGCTGACCTTCCAGGAAGAATTTGACGAACCCATACTGGCTAAAATACTGTCAATTGCTTCTTTTGTTTTTTGCGCGCTGTTTTCCAAAGCATCAATTTCATTTCGCAGATTATCGGCTTCGGCTTCGGCTTCACGCAGTCGTCCCAAAAGGCGACCTTGCGCATTTTTTGTCTGCCGCAAACTTTGCTCTAAAGTGGCAACTAGATTTTCTTCGTTTAGCATAAGTTTTTAATGGATAATGGAAAACGGATAAATGGGATTTGCATTATCCATTATCCATTTTCCATTTACTTCGTTCGTTTAATCATATAACTCGGAATTTCTTCCAATGCAGAACGATACTCTGATTTCGGCAAAACTTCAAGGTTTTTTATCGAACGGCTGGCAAAAGTATACGCCATTTTCCTCGTTTCTTCCAACAAGCCGTAATTTTCGAGTTTTTCGAGCAGCATCTGCCGCGAAACTTTGCTGTAATTACCGTCGCGGATTATTGCTTCTAATTCAGTTCGCCATTTAGGTTCTTTTTTCACCAGTAAAATCAACGGCAGAGTCAATTTTCCTTCCAACAAATCCGCGCCCGAAGCCTTGCCTAAAACTTTTTCTTCCGCCGTAAAATCGAGCAAATCATCGGCGAGTTGAAACGCTGTACCGAGATTCATTCCGAAATTTCGCAAAGCAATTTGTTGGTCTTTTTCGGCATTACCCAAAATCGCGCCAATTTCACAACACGCGCTAAATAAAAATGCAGTCTTGCGTTCCAAAATATCAAAGTATTCAGTTTCGGAAATATCGGATTTGCCGAGTGTCGTCAGTTGAATTAATTCACCTTCGGTCATTTTCCGAGTCAGCCTGGTTAAAATATCAAGAATATCCAGCCTTCTCTCTTTCAAAGAAGTTTCAAACGCCGACATATAAAGCCAATCGCCCATTAAAACAGCCGCTTGATTGCCAAAACGAGCATTAACCGAATTGCGATTGCGGCGCGTGTCGGCATTGTCAATAATATCGTCGTGAACAAGCGTCGCCGTGTGAAGCATTTCCATCACGGTCGCCAGACTAATAACGTTTTCGCTTGAAGCCGTTCCGCCCGTCACACAATTGGACAAAATCAGAAGTGCCGGACGAACGCGCTTGCCGCCCGAAGCACGCAAATAATCTCCCAAATAATTTATGACTTGAATGTTTGAACTCGCTTGCCGCACAAACTCGGCTTCGACTAAATTCATCTCAGTCTTTATCAAACTAAAAATTCTTTGCGCCGCGATATTCGGATTTAATTTTTCCCTAATTGGTGCAAATGTCTGCATTTATTCTTTCTCTTTTGCATAAGTCATATAATATTTACCCTTAACCAATTCTTTATCAACCGTTCCCCAATATCTCGAATCCGAAGAATTATCACGGTTATCACCCATTACAAAGTATTGATATTCCGGCACTTTTCGCGGCGGATAATTAGCTTTGGCTTGATTATATGACTCATCAACATACGGCTCGTCTAAAACTTGCCCGTTAATATAACCCTTGCCTTCACGAATCTCAATCGTTTCGCCTGGCAAGCCGATAATTCTTTTAAAATATGACTTTGAACGGTCTTTCGGATAAAGAAACCAAATAATTTCGCCTCGTTTCAATTCGCCCAAATTTTTGTCCATTAGTATTCTGTCGCCGTTATTAAAGGCAGGCATCATTGCCGCTCCTTCAACAAGAACCGGTTGAGGTAAACAAGCTGAAAAAAAAACAGCGATTAAAGCAAATACTAAGGCTGACAAATATTTTTTCATCTTGGCATTTAATTACTTCGGTAATTATCAAACTGCATATCAATCCCAAAATCCTTAGCTTTCAACTTGGCAATTGTATCTTGCAGCGTATCACGGTCTTTGCCCGAAACGCGCACGGTTTCGCCTTGAATCGAAGCCTGCACTTTAAGTTTCTCGTCTTTGATAAATTTAACGATTTCCTTTGCCTTTTCAATCGGAATTCCCTGTTGAATTTTCACTGTTTGGCGAACTGTTCCGCCCGCCGCCGATTCGATTTTTTGATAATCGAGCGCCTTCAGGGAAATGCCGCGTTTGATAAATTTCGATTGCAGAATATCGTTCATATTTCTTAACCTAGTTTCGTCTTCGGCAGACATTATCAAATCTTTATCGGCGAGTTCGACGGTTGCCTTACTTCCCTTAAAATCAAAGCGTTGCGAAACTTCCTTGGTCGTTTGGTTGAGCGCGTTGTCAATCTCCGCGTAATCGGTTTTCGATACGATGTCGAATGAATTTTCCTTTGCCATATTTTATTAAGTTCGAGTTTTATTGAATTTTTTCTTGAATTCCTTCCGAAATTGAAATATATTTTTATTCGCCAACTGAAAAATTTTTGTCTTATCTTTACCTCCAAATTTCGCACTGATGGTATGTGAGGATAAAAATGCTGCCTTTTTAATATAAATGGAAGCGGCAAATCAGCTTTATTACAATTTCGGGTGATGTATTTATTATAAGTTTTGTCCAAAATTCTGATTATTTTTATCACTCGAAAAAAGTCTCCAACAACTTAGCCCGAATTTCAGTTTAGTTTCCCGTTTTTGCCAAGTTTCAGAAACGGCATATAAAATCTCGAAAGGACAATAATACTATGAAAACCAATCATTCTAAAATTCAAATCAAAAATTATTATTCTTTAATTTTCGTCTTGGTGTTTTCAGTTTCCGTCGTTTTCGGCTTGAATTTATTGGGAGTTCAAGCGGAAACAATCGAGAATTCCGCTAACGCACCGCAAATCGGCGGCGGCGAACATAAATTTCCCGACAACATTTGTCTGACGGAAGAAGCCCGCGACGAAATAAAAATCAATTTGCAGGAAAGCATTAATCAATTGCGGGCGGAAGGCGAACTTACCGAGGTAAATACTTTTTTACCGCCGCTATTCGCTTTTCCGATTGCGGGAAATGCCGTCGTAACGAATGATTTCGGCGTTCACGGCATTTCCAACTTTGTTGACCAAAACTTAAATTTCCCGAACCAACTGCTCGATTATAATTGCGGCGCGAGAACTTATGACACAGCCGCCGGTTATAATCACAAAGGTGTTGATATGTTCACATGGCCTTTCGGTATCAATAAATTGGACAACGACGAAGCGATTGCGGTTGCGGGGGCGAGCGGTCAGATAATTTTTAAATCAGATGGTAATTTTGACCGCAATTGTTCTTTTAACAGCAGCAATTGGAACGCGGTTTACCTGCGCCACGTCGACGGCACGGTTTCGTGGTATGGACATCTCAAACGTAATTCTTTAACGGCTAAAGCGGTTGGCGCACAAGTCGTCCAAGGCGAGTATTTGGGCGTGATTGGTAGTTCGGGCAACTCGACCGGCCCACATCTGCATTTTGAAATCTATAACGCTTCAAACATATTGCAAGACCCGTATCAAGGCTCTTGCAACACGATGAACTCAACCGGCTTTTGGCTTAATCAGCCCGCGTATCGTGATTCAAAAATCAATAAGTTAATGACGCATTCCGCGCCGCCGGCTTTTCAAACTTGCCCGAACCCGGACGTTATCAACGCTAAAAACACTTTTGCTCCGGGCAATCAATTGATTGTCGCCGCTTATTACCGCGACCAAGTAGCCGGACAACAAAGTCAGCTTTCTTTGATTCAGCCAAACGGCTCGATTTATCAAAGTTGGACGCACAACAGCCCGAATACTTATAACGCTTCTTACTGGTTTTGGACTTTTAATTTACCAGCCACCGTGCCGACCGGAACTTGGAAATTTCGAGTGGTTTATCAAACCCAAACTTACGAACATACTTTTTTTGTTCAACCTACGCGGTTTGATTTTGACGGCGACGGCAAAGCGGACGTTTCCGTCTTTCGTCCCGATACCGGCGCGTGGTATCTCCAACAATCAACCAACGGTTTCACCGGCTTGCAGTTAGGTTTAGCAACTGACAAACTCGTTCCCGCCGATTACGACGGCGACGGCAAAACCGATGTCGCCGTGTATCGCTCCGGCACCTGGTATCTGCAGCGCAGCAGTGTCGGCTTCACCAGCGTTGCCTTTGGTGACGAAAGCGCCATTCCGCAACCGGCGGACTTTGACGGCGACGGACGTACTGAGCTCGCCGTGTGGCGACCGTCGAACGGCACTTGGTATGTTTTGAATTTAGTGAATAATCAGTTCAACGCCTTCCAATTTGGAGCGGGCGAGGATAAACCCGTTGCCGCTGATTACGACGGCGACGGCAAAGCTGATTATGCTGTGTTCCGTCCGTCGAACGGCGTGTGGTATCTGCAGCGCAGCACTACCGGGTTCACCGGCATCCAGTTTGGCGAAGCGACGGACAAAGCAGTTCCGGCGGATTACGACGGAGACGGCAAGACGGATGTCGCGGTGTTCCGGGTGTCGAACGGCGTGTGGTATTTGCAGCAAAGTACCGCCGGGTTCACAGGCATCCGGTTTGGAATAGGGACGGATTTGCCGACTGCGGCGGATTATGACGGCGACGGTCGTGCGGATGTGACGGTCTTCAGAAGCGGGACGTGGTATTTACAAAGAAGCAGGGCGGGCTTTGCGAGTGTAGGATTTGGTACTCCGACTGACAAGCCTGTTCCAAACGCTTTTGTTCCTTGAAAACAAATGTAAATAAAAGGTGAGCGAAATTATGCTCACCTTTTATTTATAAAAAAGCTATTTTATTTTTTGGACGCGGATTGAATATGTTTACCGAATTTCGCCGATAGAAAATGTCTGACCACGATTGATTTAAAAATAAACCGTCCATATTAGCCCAATCCGTCAAATCCACTGAGGAAGTCTTATTCCATTTCAATCTTGAATAATTGTCGAAAATTTTGCGTTGTCGCCTTGGCTAAAACTTTTAAATCAACATTATAAAAATCCGCTAAAAACTTTGCCGTTTCCACCACAAACATAGGCTCGTTCCGTTTTCCGCGAAATGGTATTGGTGCGAGATACGGGGAGTCAGTTTCGATTAAGAGTTTGTTTAGCGGTACGA
This sequence comes from Acidobacteria bacterium 28-1, assembly GCA_002050365.1. GTDB lineage: Bacteria > Acidobacteriota > Blastocatellia > Pyrinomonadales > Pyrinomonadaceae. The sequence goes on along the minus strand of MWYZ01000091.1, from coordinate 21,895 downwards.
CTCGCGCCGAATCGCGCAAATTATCGGCTTTTTTGAAAGTTACATTTCCCGCAAATGAAATTAGAAAACCGATGTTCATCAAGCTTTCCGCCATCTGCGGATTTCCGCCGAAACAGTGCATAATTCCGCCGCGAAAATTTTCGTGCGCACATTCTTCGGTTAAAATTTCTACCGTTTCGTCGTCCGCATCGCGCGAATGGATAATTATTGGCAAATTTAGTTCATTGGCAATTTTAATTTGCCTTCTAAAAATTTCTTTCTGCACTTCGGGCGGCGAATGGTCATAATAGAAATCAAGTCCGATTTCGCCCCAAGCAATCACTTTCTCGCTCGACTTTGCCAATTCAATCAAACGCCGCTCACTTTCCGCATCAAAAGTCTTTGCGTCGTGCGGATGAACGCCGACTGATGCGAAAATATTTTCGTGCTTTTCGGCTAATCGAACCACCCGTGAAAAATTTTCAAAATCCGTCGCATCGCCCGTGCCGACGACGAGCATCATTTTCACGCCCGCTTCACGAGCGCGTTTAATAACTACGTCGCGGTCGGCATCAAACGCTTCGCCGTCAATATGACAATGCGAATCAATAAAAATCATTTTTCTAACTTATCTTCGGAAAACCTTATCGTTTGCAGACAATCGAGCATGATTTTCAATTCGACATCGTTTCGATAATTCAACAATAATTGAAATGCAATACCCTTTCGATTTGCAACATACAACCTTTGTTTGAATTTCTTTTCGACGTTCTCAGTTTCGACCCATACAAAATCCGCTCCGCCTAATTTTATCGAGCTTGGAGTTTTCAAAATCTTCTCGCCATTATCAAGAAAAGTTTTCAAGTAATTTTCAGCAATTCTTAACGGCAGAAAATTTGGGAAGCTAACCTTTTCTGCAGCGATTGCAAATACCGCATTGTTGGCTGCTGAAGTTTCTAAATTCGATTTAGTCATAAACAATAAAATTTCCGTGTTATTTAATGATAAATCAAGAGATTTTCTTAATTTTTCCGTTGAATCTTCGGTATCTTGGACTGACAAGTCTTTAATAAGGTCGGCTTGTTCTTCTTTGACGATGTTCCAATTCTCAGGCAGGCGAACGGAAAATCTAAAAAAATCGCTGGTAAATAATGAGCCGTCAATTTTGATTCCAAAATCCTTGGGCAATTCGACCGCCGTTGTTTTCGGAGTCGGCAATTCGGTGACGGAAAACGAATTGATAAATTTTTCGACCGTTTTGTGATTAAAATCTCGCAATCGTTGGGTTGCTCTACTCAATTTGCCTTTTGTAACAACGGTTAATTGAAAAAATCTTTGTTTGATGAACAAGCCGCGAATCGTTGCAGTAGTAAGTTTATCTTCGATAACGTATTCTCTGCCCGGATTATCGCCAAAGAAAATTTCTGTCTCGCTTATCAAACGACTTTCTGCATTTTTAAGAAGAGCCGCCTTCACTCCATCGAAACGCAAATCAATTTCCGCTTTATCGCTAATGACAGTCGGAAAATCTATAAAGGTAACGCCGTAGTAGACGAGGTTGGTTGCCAACTGGTAATTGACCATATTCGTTTTACCAAAAGCCGTATCAATCGTGGAAACGGTGCGCGTCGGTCGGGAAGGAAAATCAATTTTGAAACCGTCCGTTTTCAGAACATCAACACGCTCTGCGGCGACTGTAATTTCACGCCGCGGCGATTCGTTTCTTTGAGGGTAAATGTTGATGCTTAATAAAATTGTGCAGATTGTTAAAGTGGCCAAGCGCATAGTTTTCTCCTAAGTATTTTTCCTTTTTATTTCAATCTCGCGCCAATTTTCACGTCTTCCAAAAACGAAGCGAGTGCGGGCGTGTCGTCGCTGTTTTCCAAACTCGCGGCGCAAATCATTCCCTGCGATTCGAGTCCGCGCATTTTTCTAGGCTTTAAATTGACGACGACGACGACTTTGCGACCGATAAGTTTTTCGGGCTCGTAGTATTCGGCTAAACCCGCCAGAATTTGACGCGGCTTTTCTTCGCCTAAATCAATTTCAAAACGAAGGAGTTTATCGGCTTTCGGAATGCGTTCGGCAACTTTGATTTCACCGACTCGCAATTCGACTTTCAGAAAATCTTCAATGGCGATAAAGTTCTTTTCTTCATTTATTTCTTCATTTATTTGTTGTTCGCCGTTATTTGCAGATTCCGTTGTAGTTTTTTCGACGGTTTCGTTTCCGCCACGGCTTTCGTTTGATTCTTCGCCTGACTGTTGACTGTTGACTGCCGACTGCTCATTTATTTCATTCATAATTTTCGTTTTATCGACGCGTGGGAAAACGGCTTGAGTTTCGCCGATTTTTGTTCCCGGCAGTAATTCTCCGTATGTTAAATTTTCAGGATTTATTTGTGAAACGTCTTCGCTCAAACCGATTTGCGCGTAAATTTCTCTGGTTGCTTTCGGCATAACCGGATAAAGCAAAACGCACAGCCAGCGCAAAGTTTCGGTGGCGCGGTATAAAACTGCATTCAAAGTTTCGGCTTGATTCTCGTCTTTAATTAATTCCCAAGGCTTCGCGTCGGAAATCATTTTATCAATTCGCGCGATAACCGACCAAAGCGTTTCGAGTGCCAAACTGAATTCAAAATTATCAAATTTCCGCAAGTATTCATCGCGGGCGTGTTCGAGAACCGAAACCAATTCCTGCTCGTCGGGATTGATTCCGGCACGCTTACCATAGAGATAATTATGTTCCTGAATTTTCCCGCTCGGAATCAAACCGTCGCGGTATTTGTTGATCATCGAAAGCGTCCGCGATGAAAGATTGCCCAAACCGCTCGCCAAATCCGCGTTCGTTCGGTCAATCAGATTTTCATAACCGAATTTCCCGTCTTGTCCGAAAACCATATCGCGCAGCAGAAAATAGCGAATTGCATCAATCGAAAAATTACTGTACAAAAATTGCAAATCAATCACGTTGCCGATTGTTTTCGACATTTTTCTGCCCTGTACGTCGAGCCACAAACCGTGCGCGAAAACGGTTTTCGGTAATTCCAATTTAGCCGCTTTAAGAATTGAGAACCAATAAACGGTATGTTGACGCGAAATGTCTTTCCCGACGAGATGCGTTACGTTTTGCCAATACTTTTCAAAACCGACGTTTTTCCTCTCCTCATTGCCGTAGCCAATTGCCGTAATATAGTTGGAAAGCGCGTCAACCCAAAGATAAATCACGTGGTTTTCATCATCCGGAACAGGAACGCCCCAACTGACCGATTTTTTCTCGCGGCTGATTGATAAGTCCTGCAAACCGCTGCGAATAAAAGATAAAACTTCATTTTGACGCGATTCGGGACGAACGAGATTCGGATTGTTTCCGATTGTTTCGAGCAGGAATTCATCGTAATCGGACAGCCGAAAAAAATAGCTTTCTTCGGAAACTTTATCGAGCGGTCTTTCGTGAATCAGACAAAGCGGCACATCTTCGCCTTCTTTTAATTCATATTCGGTTTCGGTTTTAAATTCGGCGCAATTCGGACAAAACCAACCCTCGTAAAAACCTTTGTATATTGTCTCGTTTCCCTTCGGCGTTTTGTTTTCGGAGATTTTTCTCCAAAGATTTTGAACGGCTTCGTAATGAAACGGTTCGGTCGTCCGCATAAAAATATCGTAACTGTCTAAGTTGAACTGCGCGAAAATCTTTTTCAATTCGCCTGAAATATAATCTACATATTCCTTTGGCGTTTGATTATTTTTCTCGGCAATACGCTGGATATTTACGCCGTGTTCATCGGTTCCCGTAAGAAAATAAGTATCAAAACCGCGCTGCTTTTTATATTTTGTCAAAACATCGGCAATTATCGTCGTGTAGAGATGTCCGAGATGCGGCAAACTGTTAGCGTAATAAATCGGCGTTGTAATGTAAAAAGTTTCGTTCATATAAATAAAAAAGATTTTGCCACGAATTACACGAATTACACGAATTAAAAACCTAAATTTTACTCGTGTGATTTGTGTAATTCGTGGCTAAATTTTCTACGCCCTAGAAATTATTTTCGATTAGGCTGCGCTTTGGAAAATTCATCAGTCGAATTATAACGCAGCATCGTCGGCGCGTCGGCGACTTTTAAACCGATGGCAAAAGAAACTTCAACCATTTGCACCAAACCGTCAAATCGCCAATTGCTGCGGAATTCATCGGACGGTTGATGATAATGATTTTTGTTAAACTCATCAAAAGTTTTCTGTGCAAAATCCTTTGGTTGTCCGACGTAATCCGTGCCGTTTCTAACGCTTATCGCCGGAATACCGGCTTTGGCAAACGGAAAATGATCGGAACGAAAAAAAGAACCTTGCTCCGGATGCGCGTCAGAGGCAAATGTCATTTTACGCTCTTCTAAAATCGTTCGAACAATGGGCATAATGTCAGAGCGCTCCGCGCCAAGCGCGCCGTAATCACTAGTTAAACCATAAAGATTCCCGCCGTCTATGTTGACGTTTGCCACCGTTTTATCAGGGGCGAAAACCGGAAATTTTGAATACCATTCCGCTCCCAAAAGTCCTTGTTCTTCGGCAGTCGTAAACAAAAAAACGGTCGAACGCCTGGGTCGTTCGGCAGCGGGCAATTTGGTCAAGGCTTCGGCGATTGAAAGAATTGAAGCACAACCCGTCGCGTTATCAAGTGCGCCGTTGTAAATCGTATCGCCTTTGGCGTTCGGAATACCGATGCCAAGATGATCCCAATGTGCCGTATAGACAACATACTCGTCTTTTAATTTCGCGTCGCTTCCTTCCCAGACGCCGACGACGTTGTTTGAATCGAGTTTTTTCAACTCACTTTTCAAATCAATTTTCGCCGTCAATCCCAATTTTATGGGCTGAAAATTTCTCGTTTTGGCTTGTTCGCGCAACTCATCAAGATTTTTCCCGGCTTGAGTGAACATTTTTCGCGCCGCGTCTTCCGTCATCCACGAACGCATCTGTAAAAACGGTGTTTTATCTGTCGCAGTTCGGGCAATATCAAAACGCCAACTGCCGTTTGAAGTTCGCACGACATTCCAGCCGTAGCCAGCCGAATCGGTCGTGTGAATCAAAATCACGCCCGCCGCACCTTTTCGCGCCGCTTCTTCAAATTTATACGTCCAACGTCCGTAATACGTTAATGCTTTCGCGCCGAAAAGATTCGGTTCAGCCGATGTTGCAGGCGGGTCATTAACCATCATCACGAGAATTTTGCCGCGATAATCTTCCGCGCTTCCCTTGTAATCGTTCCATTTCTGTTCGGACGCATCAATACCGTATCCGACGAAAACGAGTTCGGCATCGAGATTAACCGCGTCGGTTTGCGCTCCGGTAAACGCGACGAAATCATCGCCGAATTTATATGCAGCGTTCCCGACGTTCAATGTCGTACTCGGGTCGGCTTTGACGGCGACCAGCGAAACCGGCTGAAAATAAGAGCCTTTATTGCCGGGCTTGATGCCTATCATTTCCAATTGATTGGCGATATATTTCGCCGCGAGTTCGCCGCCGCGACTGCCCGGCGCACGTCCTTCAAATCCGTCGTCGGACAAAAACTTTATGGTTGATTTCAGTTTTTCTTCACTAAAAAGATTTGTGTATTTGCCGCTCGTTTGCGCGAAAACAGACGAGAAACATAAACAATAAAAAATGCTCGAAACTATAAATTTCTTTTTCATAACCTTTTCTCCTAAACTCGAAACTATTGTTGACATTCTTGCGGTCGTTTTGTGCCGAAGACCGGCTCAAGTCCCAAACTAAAGTAAAAAGTTACGTCCGTCGAATTTTCCTGCGGAACGTCAGTGAAATAAATACTTCCCTTAAACTTTCCTTTACAATAAACTATCGCTTTATCCTCTGTCATCCAAAAATGCCAACCTAACCTTTTTAATTCGGAATTAGCATGGCTTATTGCCTCTGTCTTGAATAATCTTGTTCGATAAGTAATAGAATCCAAGATGCTGGAACGAGGCTTTCCATCCTTCCTAAAGTATTTAATGGTAAATTGATTTGGTAATTGAATACTTTTCAAATCTCTTTCAAACGCAGCGTGAATTGCTTCGGTACGAGCGTAATTAGTCAAATCGGGGTCAGCATTTATTACAATAACAATTAAACCTGCAATTGCTAAAAATGGAATTGATAAGGGAGCTAAAAATTTGAGTATTTCTTTGTCTCTTTCTTTCATCCTTTAACCAAAATCATACTTTCTTTCGACAGACGTGGCTTTTTCCAATTGGACAGTTGGAGGATTGATAGTTTTGAGTTTTGAAAAGCGCACAAAACACAATCGATTATTGCCAGCATTACGTTACGTTTCTTTTCACTTTTGAATTTTTTCGATTTGCTCGACAAGTTCGCCAATATTGTCATAATCCAGGTTTTTATTTACGCCGAGTTCACGACTGCGAACGGAAAACTTTCCGAATTCCTTTAAGTTCATTTGGACTTGCAAATCAGATTGTGAAATTTTAATCTTTTTCTCTTCAAAATTTTTGTTGGTAGTTTCCTTCACGTTCACTAAATTTTACTAAAGCATCCATAGTAATCTCATTTAAATTATAAACGATTAACCTTTAATTAGACTCATCGCTTCCGCCCGCGTCCGCGCATCTTTGCGAAAACCACCGAGAACGCTTGACGTAATCGTTTTCGCCCCCGGCTTTTTTACACCACGCAAAGTCATACAAGTATGTTCGGCTTCCACGACGACCATCACGCCGATTGGATTGAGTTCGTCGAAAAGCGTCTGCGCGATTTGCTGCGTCAAGCGTTCTTGCACTTGCAAACGACGGGCAAAAATCTCTGCAATTCTTGCTAATTTAGACAAACCGACAATCCGTCCGCCTTTCGGAATATAAGCAATATGACATTTGCCGACGAACGGCGCGAGATGGTGTTCGCAGACCGAAGCGATGGAAATATCTTTGACGATGACCATTTCGTCGTGCGAATCGCCCGGCAACGGAACGATGTGTTCACGCGCGTCTTCCCACATTCCTTCAGTCAATTCAGCGTAAAAGTCTGCCACTCGTTCGGGAGTTTTCTGCAAACCTTCACGGTTTGGGTCTTCGCCGATGCCTTCTAAAATCAACCTTACGCCATCGGCAATTTTTTTCAAATCAACGTTTTTTCTCTTCGACAAAATAAACTCCTTTTAATGTAATTCGTCCGTTTTCAAAGCCATCACCGATTTTGTCAAACCGTATTTTTTTTCGCAAATTATTTTAGCTTCCGGAAACAGCTTTTGCATATCGGCTTTGCCTAAAAGATTAAAGTCAGGCGGCGTTTGTTTCACCCAGAAACGATTGCTTAATTTTAGGGTTGAAACTAGTAATTCTCTCGGAAAATATCCGACCAGCGGCAGCCACGAATGGCTTTCGATTGGAAAAGTTTTGCACGGCGTTTGCACAAAATACTGTCGTCCGAGCCTGACTATTTCATCGGCGAACATTTTTTGTCTGGAAAAGGCGGCTTCTCTGAATCGTTTGCCCGACTTCCAATTCCAAACTTCCGCTTTTGCAACGGTCGTATGTTCAATCACCGACGAGCAAAACACAACGTCGAAAAATTTGTCGGGAAACGGCAGTTTTCCCGACTCGCCGATTAAAACTGCGTGATAACCGAAATTTCTATTTCCTTCCTGGACGGCGTTTGCTTCAATATCCGCGATGTAGACATTTTTCGGATTGGCATCGGTTTCATTCAATATACTTGAAATGTTCTCACCGTCTTCCGAACCTAAATCCAAAATTTTTGTGTCTTGATTAATCGAAAAACTTTCTCTGAAAATTTTCGCCCGCTTGTTTCGCGAATTGCCGGAAAAATTCTTGAAAATTTTAACGATTGGACTCATTGACAAATTATTATTGAGAAAAACTTCTTTCAATTTCTTCAACTATTCGGCGAACTGAAACGCCCGCTTTGTTGGCGATTTCTTTCACTTGCTCAAATTCCGGTTTCGCATTCATAATTTTCTCGCCCGACTTTGCAACTTTAACATCAATAGCACCGAATTTGGTTTCGACTCGAACGATTTCACGCGGCAGACAATTTCTTTCAACAAAGGACACGCGCACCCCGAGCGTGGTCGTTTCCTTAAAAATCAATTCGAGAAACTTCTCTTTCTCATCGGATTTGCACAAAATCGAAAGTTTTGTTGCCGGACGATTTTTCTTCATTTGAATAGCCGTGAACCAACAATCGAGCGCACCGATTTCAAACGCTTTTTCCAAGATAAGTCCAAGAATTTCCGGCGAAAGGTCATCAATATTCGTTTCAATTAAAAGCAAGTTGTCGGTTATCAGTTGTTGGTTGTCAGTTTGCAAACTACCTTGAACTTTGAACTTTGAACTTTGAACTTCTCCAATCATCAACCTCAAGACATTTGGAAAATCTTGATATTCACGAGTTCCCGCGCCGTAAGCAATTTGCTTAGTCCGCATTTCGGGAATCGGTCCGTAAGAATTGCAAACGGTTGATATAATCGCTGCGCCGGTCGGTGTAATAAGCTCGCCTTCAATTTCCGTCGAATAAATCGGAATGTCTTTTAATAATTCGGCGACGGCAGGCGGCGGAACGGGAAAAGTGCCGTGCGCCATTCTCGCAAAACCGCTTCCGACGTGAATGCGCGAGCAAACAAATTTTTCAACACCTAAAATCTCAAAGCCGACGCACGCCCCGACGACATCAATAATCGCGTCCATCGCGCCGACTTCGTGAAAGTGAACTTTTTCGACGGAAATGCCGTGAACTTTCGCTTCGGCTTCGGCAAGCCGCGTGAAAATTTCTATCGCCCGACGCTTGATTTTGTCGGACAACCGCGAATCGTTAATGATTTTTTCAATCGTCGAAAGATGTCGGTGCGCGTGTTCGTGCGGAACTTTTACATCGGCGTGAACGGCGGCGATGCCGGATTTGTCAACGGTTTTGAATTCGATTTCAAAATCCGCCGCGCCGAGCAATTTTATTTGCTCGATTAACTCGTTTTCCTCCACGCCGAGCGCGACGAGCGCGCCGAGAATCATATTGCCGCTCGCGCCCGCGAAACAATCGAAATAAAGAGTTTTCATAGCCTTTTATTTTACAATAAGAATTTTAGCATATTCATTTTTCCCGCTGCCGCAACCGATTAAACTTTGCATTAAAATCATCGAGATTAGTTAAATCAGAACATTCCCTGCATTAGAAAAATACAAAACCATTCCGTTTTCCGCCGAAATCCCTGTGGCTTGGTAATTGCTAACAGATATTTGAAATTATCTCCCCGCAGAACATATTAGTTTTTGCGACATAAAAATAAATTCGAGAGGAGTAAAAAGAAATGATTAAAAAATATCTAGCTGCATTGATAATGATGTTTGTATTTGCCGGCGGATTAACAATACTGATGCCGGTGACCGCCGAAGCACAAAAACGCTATGCTCAACGCTATGTTGATCGCAACGGTCGCGTCCGTTACCGGCGCGTCGCCAAACCGAGTTTCTATCGTCGTCACCGTAACCGATCTAATTTAGCCATCGGAACAGGCGGCGGCGCGTTAATCGGCGCGTTGGCGGGCGGCGAAAAGGGCGCGTTAATCGGCGCGGGCGTCGGCGCGGGCAGTTCCGCGCTTTACACATACAAACTCAATAAAAAGAAAAGAAAATATTACAAAGTCCGTCGTCCATAATCGGCAGGCATCAACTTAAAATAAAAAAGACTTGAGAATTTAAATTCTCAAGTCTTTTTTATTTTCATAGTAAAGAGGCAAAACGCGATGTGATTTTTACCATATTATTTGGATTGATTGCAGAGCCTGAATTTTACGGTCTTTGGTAACAAGCGGCAAACTTAAATGCAAAGCGGTCGCGGCGATAATTCGGTCGGGCATATCGGGGACGATTGTGCGCGGGATTTGTGCGAGAGTTTGAGTAATTCCGGCGGTTAAATCTTGTGTAGTAAAACTGCTGTTAGGTAATTTTAAATACTGCCTCAAACTTGAGAGTGTCTGCGGAATGAGCCGACCTTTTTCAATCAAATAAACGATTTCGACAATTGAGATTGTCGGCAAAATTATCAAATTTCCGTTTGCCACCGCATTGTTCACGGCAGTTCTGGCGGTTTCCGACATTTTGGGCGATTTTGAAAAATACCAAACCGCCGCGTGAGTATCAATCACCAAATCACTCATTTATTTTTCTCATTATCAAAAAAATGTTCGCGCGGAAAATTGCCCCACATTTCTTTGCGGGCTTCGGTAATGTCTTCTTCGGTGATATTCACATCCAAATCCGCCCAGATTCCTTCAAGACTCACACGCGGAGTTTTTTTCTGAATCTTAGTCTGCAAAAACTCAACAAAATGTATGGCTTCTTGCTTCAAATCCGGCGGTAAAACCTTAATTTTTTCTAACAAAACTTCTTCCGATGTCATAATTTCACCTCGTTTGCGATTTTAACATATCTCTCAACGCATAAACTTCCGCCGAATCGCCAGAAAATCGTTTGCCAGACCTGCGAGAAGCGAGAACAGATTTTCGGGAATGCTTTCGGCTAAATTACTCATCGTAATCATTTTAACAATATTCTTATCCTAAAATATGTTTCATAAATTATCTCAAATATTTGGTTTGATTTATCGAGATTTTATCGCATAACCAGTAATGCTGTTTGCAATGAAAGGCAGCAATTATCAAACTCCAAAATGCTGAAAACCCGCCCAATAAAAAGGATGTGAGAAATTTTCGTGTTGCGACATCTCCAACTGGGCTTGTCGTAAGGCTTCCGATTTATTGTTCTTGTAATCTGCTTTGTTTAGATTTTGGTATGCTCTCTGCATTAAATCTGAAGTCGTATCGGCGCTTACCGACCACAGCGAAGCCCACACCGAAGGACTTCCTGCAAAGACAAATCCCAACGGCAAACCGAAATGTTCGTCAGTTGCCGACCAAGCATTAACCATTCCGGTTTCGCAAGCCGAGAGAACCGTCAGCCAATTTGTTTGCAAATCATTGTTCATTATCTCACTTAACTTCAAAACTTTATCAGCCATCTTCAAACCCGAATCAAACTGATTTCCCTCATCGTATTTCCCGTGACAATAGAAATGGATAAATCCGTAATCATCTTTCAATGCTGTTTGGACGTTATGCAAGGTTGCGACATCATTGGAAAGTTTTGTCGCTTCGATATTAAAATCATCGAGCAATTTAAGTTGTCTTTCATTAAATCTAGCCAAATCCTTGGTTGGAGTGATAATGCCGAGGGTTTTCTCAGAGCGCGGCTTTTCGTTTTCCAGACAGCGTTTGAAAACGGACACGCTCGGACAATATGAAACATTGTAATCTTCGAGAAAATAACGGGTTTTGCAGTTTTCCTCACGACACGCAACGTGCAAAGGCAACAGAGCAAGGCTTTGATTCGGGACAAACAAAACGTCTTTGACATCGGTTTTATCATTCAAAACTTCGCGGACTTTGAAAATTAGTTTCCCGTCAATCTCGTATAAAACTTCGACAATTGCTCTCAGCCACCTATGTAAGTCATTTCCAGATTCTTTATAAGGCTTCAGCCACTTATCAATATACAAATCAAGCAATTCTTTTTGCCCGAAGTTTAAAACTTCTTCAACCTGCAATTTGCCGTCGGGAAAAACAAAGATAATGGCGGTTGATTGGCGGAGAACACGAAACATTACGATTGTCCGATTGAGATTTTCGGCAATACCAAAAATGTTTTCGGGTTTGATGGCGATGGCTTTCGGCGGGAAATCAGGATCATATTTTTTGATTTCAGCCAAAACGGTTTTGAGTTCGGATTGCAAATTAAAGCGTTTTTGTTCCGCTTCCTCTTTTTGATGAGCCAATGGTTGTTTTCGTTCGGCAATTTGCGTGAACAAACCGAGTTTTGTTTCGTCATCATTAGAATCATCGTCTTCAATTTGTTTTTTATCAGCTTCAATTTGGTGAAGTTCTTGGCTCAAATATCTTTCGATGCTTTCAAGCTGCTGCAATTCCCTGATAGCGTCCGAATACCGCTTCCCCAAATCTTTGACGGTTGCTAAAGTATCGGGCGTTGGAGCTTTCGGCTGCAAATCTTCAGATTTCAGATTAAGCAAATCCACCAGCGAACGGCTTTTACCGAGTTCGGCAATTTCCAAAACCTTCTGCCATTCTTCCTTTTTGATATAACAAGCCAATAAGCCATCATAGACGTTGATATTTTCTTGCATTATTTGATTTCTTTCGTCAAACATCACAGTTTTTTCCCTTAATTCATCAACTAATTTTCTCGCTTCTTCATAATACTTTTCGGCTTTTTCGACATTAGTTTCTAATTGCAAATACCCTAAATTATTTAGCGTAGCAGCCACATCTCGCAAAAAAAGATGCGGCTCGGTTTTCGCTAACTCTCTGCTGATTTGCAGAGATTCGGTGAAAAAAATTTCCGCTACTACCAAATTTCTTTGCCAAAGTTGAGCAACGCCTAAATTGTGCAGCGTTCCTGCCACATTTTGCAGGAAAAGATGTGGTTCAGTTTCCGCTAATTTTCGATAAATTTGTAACGCTTCAGTAAGATAAACTTCTGAATCCTTCGCAGAATTTACTTGATAAACTTGGATAGTTCCTAGAGTTTGAAGCGATTTTGCCACTTTTTCCAGAAAAATATGTGGTTCTGTTTCAACCAACTTTCGATAAATTCTTAAAGACTCCTTGCAAGATTTTTCCGCATCCGCGAAATTACTTTGCCTACTTTGAGTAGACCCTAAATTCTCATGCGTAGCAGCAATAGATTCAAGGAAAATATGCGGCTCTTTCTCCGCTAACATTTGATAAATTTTCAACGCTTCTTTGTAAGAATTCTCTGCATCTTCCAATTTTCTTTGTCTGCTTTGAACATTTCCCAAATTGAGAAAGTTAATAGCAAGATCACGATTGAAAATATGCGGCTGTTTTTCTGCTAACTCTTGATGTATTTTCAAGGCTTCCCTACAAAATTCTTCCGCCTCTGCAAACTTTCTTTGGTTTTTCAGCACCGCACTTAAATTGTCGAGAACTCCAGCAACGTTTTTAATAAAAATATGCGACTCTGTTTCTATTAGCTTTAGATAAATTTGTAATGCCTCTTTATAAAAATACTCGGCTTCACGTAGTTGACGAGAGCTGTCAAATCCGAATGCTAATCCTCTAAGATAAAATGCTTGACAAGGTTTGTCTTGCAAAATCTCCGCGATTTGCAATGCTTTTTGACATGCTTGAATACCTATTTCACGGAGGTGGCGTTGTTCTTCTAGAGGAAACTGATTAAATAGTTCGACAAAAGCAGCTAGTGTATCAACATTAATTAACTTGATAGTCAAGACTTCTTCATCGCGGTTCGCTTGTTTCAATCTAGGAACAATTTGTTCAGTTAATTGGGCTATCTTTTCAAAATCGCTTTGCTTGAATGCTTCGAGTAAACGGACGATTTCATGTTCATTTCCTGCTTCGGCAATCGCTTGGTCAAGCAGTTCAGGTTTCCGCAGGGCAAGATGACGCCTCGCTTTGATTGCCCACACAACTTTCGGCTCAATTGGCGGAATTTGTTGAGTTAGCGTAGATTGAATGAATGCGGCAATTTTATTCAAGGATACCTGCAATGCTTCTGCAATTTCTGTTTGACCCGATTGCTTTGCGTGTTCCGTCATTGACATTATTGTCATCAGCGTTTCTTCTTTCAATAATTCGGGATGACGGCTTAATACCGATTTCAATTCCTGCTCGGACTGAGCCTGCAACACCTCATTTATTGCCAATATGATTTCGGAATAGTTCATAATATTCGTATTTTCTTTTTGTTGTTTTAATCAATCAGACTTAAATTATCGCCTTTGTTTCCGAGCCGCTCTTTTTGCTGTTGTTATTTCTACTTGGGCAGGACTTGGCGGAAGTTCGGTAATAGGATGATTGCTGACGGCGGATTTTGTGTCCGTTTTAACCTCGGTTTGGGTTGTTTCAGATGACGGTGATTTAAATTCAATTATTCCATAAATATAATCTTTGATGTCATTCACAAAAAGTATCCAGCACGGAATTATGATGATCGCACCGAGAATGAGTATCTTGGCTGTCGTGTCATCCCAATCGGTAAAACCTTTAAATAGCTGAAACGCTCCGATTAGCGTCAACAGACCGAAAAACCAAGCCAGCTTTCTGCCGTAAATACTTACCTGCAAATTTGACAGGTTGGCAATCTCCTCGCCTTGTATTTTGGCTTTATCATCATACAATTTGAGGTAGGCTAAATCCGCTTTTGCCTGCTCGATTTTGTGTTGCAACGGCTTAATCAAAATCTCATTTAGTTCGTTTTTTTTATGTTTCCAGAGGTTATGATTCAAAACATCATCGGCATTGCGGATATTTATTTCAATCGTATGTATATGCGTTTCAATCATAATTATTTTGTCTGCTAAATCCGCTCTGTATTTTGACAATTCATGATTGGCATATTCAATTTGCGAAAGTGTTTTCAACGGGTTGATTTCTAACCAGTCCAAAAAATCAATCAGAATCGTTCTCGTTTCCTTTGCTTTTAAACTTTTGATTGATGCTGTTTCGTTTGCAACTTTGGCGTATGACAAGAAATACTCTTGAAGCATTTCGCCGTATAACCTCGTTGCCAATGTATGTTTTTGAGTTTTAACCGCGTCCTTCGGAATAATGACGGCAACCGCCTGTTCACCTTGCAAGTTGGCGGCAAAATACGAATGCTCTAAATCTACTTCGACGAAGGTTGAATTCAGTAATTTTTCAAAAATTTCATTCTTGTCGGCTTCGGGTTGTTCCGATTCAACAAAATAACAAAAACAATCGGCTGGCAGTTTGCTTTCCCGGATATGCTTTGGCAGCAAATCTTTCAGTTCGTTGGCGATACCAATTAATTTATCCGCATCCGTGCCGGGTTTAATTTTTTTATAAACACTTTCCTTCAACAAATAAGCGTCAAGATAAATTCCAGCCGCAAGTTTTCTTTCAAAATCATCAAACTTGACGTATGAATCCGTTTTCCCTTTCGATTTCAGAATGCGGACAAAATGACCTTCTTTGCCGAATTTTTTTTCGATTTTTCCTTCTTCAGTATTTGCGAAACCATCACTTTTACCGTCTGAAAGATATGCTACGGAGGTTTCGAGAATATCGGTAAAACTTTGCCAAAGATTCGTTTGGTCTTGCAATACAGTTTGGCTTGCATAACTGCAAAATCGAGTAATTTCAATGTCGTTTAATTTCATCCCGAATCCGGTTTCTCAAAAATTATTCTTTTCCAGAATCTGAATTCTCCGAAGTCTGATCAAATTCTTTTGCTTTTTCGTCAATTTTTTCAATGACTTTTATCAATTCATTTTGTATCGGGTCGCTGTCTATTATTCTGTCAACCAAAAACAGATTTCAATAAATTTCACCTTTTCATTGGCACTTTCACATCATTCTTTTCGGCAAATTTAATCGCTTCCTCATAACCCGCGTCGGCGTGACGGACAACGCCCATTCCCGGATCGGTTGTTAAGACTCTTTCGATGCGTTTGGCGGCTTCGGGCGTGCCATCGGCGACGATGACTTGTCCGGCGTGTAGGCTGTAACCGATGCCGACTCCGCCGCCGTGATGCAGAGAAACCCACGTTGCGCCGCCGACAGCGTTTATCATCGCGTTCAGATATACCCAATCGGCGATTGCGTCCGAGCCGTCTTTCATCGCTTCGGTTTCGCGGTTCGGGCTTGCTACCGAACCACAATCGAGATGGTCGCGCCCGATGACTATCGGTGCTTTGAGTTCGCCGCTCGCTACCATTTCATTTAATTTTAATCCGGCTTTGGCGCGTTCGCCGTAACCGAGCCAGCAGATTCGCGCAGGTAAGCCTTGAAATTCGACATTCTCCTGCGCCATTGTCAGCCAGCGCGAAAGATGGTCATTGTCGGGGAAAAGATTCATTATCGCTTCGTCGGTTTTGTAGATGTCTTCTTTGTCGCCGGACAATGCGACCCAGCGAAACGGACCTTTGCCTTCGCAAAAAAGCGGGCGAATGTAGGCGGGAACAAAACCCGGATAATCAAATGCGTCTGCCACGCCGTTGTCTTTTGCTCGTTGTCTTAAGTTGTTGCCGTAATCAAAGACAATTGCGCCGCGCCGTTGATATTCAAGCATTGCTTCGACGTGCCGCGCCATCGAATCCATCGCGCGTTTTTCGTATTCTGTTTGATTTGATTGGCGTAATTCGTTTGCTTGCTGGATTGATAATCCTTGCGGAATATAACCGTATAAAACATCGTGCGCTGAAGTTTGGTCGGTAACGACATCGGGAATGATATTTTTTTCTAAAACCTGCCAATGAACTTCCGCCGCGTTTCCCAAAAGCGCAATTGATTTTGCTTCTTTTTTGTCGGTAAATTCTTTTACCATTTCTAACGCTTCTTCAAGGTTTTCAGTCGCTAAATCAATTTGTTTTAACTGCAAACGTCTATCAATCCGCCAACGGTCAACTTCAACCAGCAATCCGACTCCGCCGTTAAATGTAATCGCTTGCGCTTGCGCTCCGCCCATTTCGCCCAGACCTGCCGTGAGAACAAATTTACCCGCGAGCGTTCCCCAACCGTGCTGTCTGGCAAGGCTTCCAAAAGTTTCATAAGTTCCCTGCAAAATTCCCTGCGTGCCAATATAAATCCAACTTCCCGCCGTCATTTGTCCATACATCGTCAAGCCTTCCCGCTCGTATCGGTCGAAATTTTCCTGCGTCGCCCAATGCGGCACGATGTTGGAGTTGGCAAGCAAAACACGCGGGGCATCGGTGTGGGTTTTAAAAACGGCAACCGGTTTGCCCGATTGAACAAGCAAAGTTTCGTCTGCTTCAAGATTCTTCAAACTCTCTAAAATTTGGTCGAACGATTTCCAATTTCGCGCCGCTCGCCCGCGTCCGCCGTAAACGATTAAGTTATCGGGGTCGAACGCTACTTCTGCGTCGAGATTGTTTTGAATCATTCGATAAGCAGCTTCGATAAGCCAATTTTTACAAGTTAATTTCGTTCCGGTTGGAGATTTTACAATTCTTACCATAGTTTACGTTTCTAAAAAGTGCTGATTAATATTTTTTGACAATGCTAAACCGTTGTTGGCTTTGGCAGTAAAAGCAATCTTAAAAAGGAGATGTTATGATAGCAAAAAGTATACTTGAAGACGATGAATCAGCCGTTGTTTACTATGTTTGATCTTTTCTTAAATACTACACGACCAAAGCAAGATTCGTTTTTCTGTAAAAATGATGTAAATGATGTGCGGCTTGGCGAAATTGTGTCTTCGTCGTTTGAAAACTTTGAGAGGGCGGCAGTCGTAATTTTAGGCTGTCCGCAGGCTGAAGGTGTGAGGCGAAACAATGGAAGATTGGGCGCGGAGCTTGCACCCGATGCAATTCGCTCCCAATTTTATAAACTTACGCCTTTCGGAATCTCCGCAAAGATTTTTGATTTAGGCGATACACTTATCCAAGAAACTTTAGAGGAAACTCACGATTTGCATACAAAAATTGTCGAACAAGTTTTACGCGACGGGAAGAAAATTATCGTTTTAGGCGGCGGAAACGATGTTTCCTATGCGGACGGTTGTGCAGTAGCAAATGTTTTTGGGAGAAGAAACTGGCTGGCACTTAATATAGACGCTCATTTCGATGTTCGCGCTGACCAGCCGCGCAATAGCGGAACACCTTATCGTCAACTTCTTGATGAACAACATCTAAAGCCTGAAAATTTTTATGAAATTGGTTATCAATCTCAGACGGCTTCACCTGCTTATTTTGATTACCTAAAAAAACTAGGCGTTAATCTAATTAGTCTAGAAGAATTTCAAATCTCAAATCTTAAATCTCAAATACAGGACAAACTCTCCACTTTCAACTCTCAACTCTCAACTTTTTGGGGTTTCGATGTTGATTCGGTTCGAGCGTCAGATGCGCCGGGCGTATCTGCGCCAAGCCCGATTGGTCTGACGGCAAATGAATTTATAAACTTATCCGTTTTAGCAGGCATTTTGCCGCAAACAAAAATTATCGAATTTACCGAAGTCAATCCAAATTTTGATACTGATAATCGAACTGCAAAGTTAGTTGCTATTGCGATGCACAAATTTCTTTCAGCATTAAAATAAAAGAGTGGTCGAAAATTTCGACCACTCTTTTATTTTAGATAAATAATTTGTTAGTTGCTCAAACTTCTTCCCGTTATCAAACGATAAATCGCTAAAACGACAATCGCGCCGATAACTGAAAAAACAAAGCTGAGTAGCGAATTGCCAATGTTATCGAAGGAACTAACCATTGGAGTATTAAACAGTAATCCGCCAATGTAACCTCCAACAACTGCCCCGACTATACCAAGAATAGTCGTTAAAATAAAACCGCCGCCATCAGGACCCGGCATAATTGATTTTGCAATAAAACCAGCCAAGAATCCTAAAATAATCCAAATAATTAAAGAAATCATAATCTCATCTCCTGTCGCCCTTTTTATTTTTATTTCCCTAAGGCTTTTTCACCTTTGCATAGTATTTAGCAACCGGTATGCCAAAAAATATTTTACTCTCTTTTCTTATAAATATCCTTATTTTGATTGATTTATACTCAAATCCATTAATTAAAGTCTAATTGTGTTTCTAGTGAATGTATTAAATCCGCACACAAGAATTTAATAATCTAAAATCTTTAAATTGTGCGAACCAAGAATAGATAAGTTTTTGAAAATCGTTTTCTTTTTTGCGTCATCTGCGAAATACCCAAGAATCGTTAAATGATTTTAAATTTCTTTTTATATTTAACATAAATTATTAGATTTATTTACTAATTTTCTTTAACGGATTATTATCTATAGACAGAATATTTTGGAGATTTCAAATGATTATAAAGAAGTTTTTTGTACTTGTGATTTGTTTTGGATTATTTGGAAACGCGTTTGCCCAAACCACGCCAAAAAATCCTGCTTCGACCCGCGACGTTTCGCCTGAACTAAAAGAAAAGGCTTTGAGTTTATTGAATAATTTAGTTCGTGAAAGCGAGCAATTTTCATTGCCCCTCAACCGTATATCAGCGCGAATAAATGTGGCGGATTTGCTTTGGGAGAGCAACGAGAAACAAGCTCGAACGTTGTTTCAAAACGCAGTTGCCGAATTGAACACGATGCTCGGACAAATCCCTTCGGAAGTTCCAGAAGCCGAAGAGGAAAATTATGAAAGATACGCAATACTCAATGATGTAAAAAATTTGCGTAATGAACTTCTTGTCACGCTTGCCGCTCATGACCCGAAATTTGCGCTTGAAGCATTGCAAGCACTTAGTCGAAAAAATGCTGACGGTTTGAATTTTTTTGAGGATGACCAAGCCCTCGAACTTAGCCTAGCCGCAGAAATTGCCGCTAAAGACCCGAAACAGGCTTACGAAATCGCCAAAAAAAATCTTGAAAATGGGCTTAACTACAATCTTTTTTCCGCTCTTGAAGATATTTATAAAAAAGATACGGAACTCGGCACAAAACTCGCTCAAGATATTTCAAGCAAAATCAAAAATAAGGATTCGGCTATCAGTTCGCCGTATGATTATACGTCCAACAGTAATAAAATGATGAATTCCTCGGCAATGAATACGGCGACAGTCGGTAGTCAACGCGCTGGTTCCGTTATCAACGTTTGGGAAGTTCAATCGTTTCTCGATACAATTAAAAAACTTAATCGGCAAGCCGCGAAAGACAAAAAACCAAATTTATTAACTGATAACGAAATCAAGGAGTTGATTGGAATACTGGCGCAAAAATATGTTCGTCAGCCATACCTGTCATCTTATGAAGTATCGAAAATAATGCCTGAAATCACCAAGTATTTTCCCGTCCAAGCCCAAGCTATAAAAAACAAAATAGGACAGGCTGAAATGACGACATTAAATAATTTGATGAATGGACAAGCATTTCAAATTGAAATCGAAGACAAATCAGCCGATGAAATTTTGCAGATTATTGAAAAGAAACCTGTCGCCGAAAGAGATGAACTTTATCGGGAAGCCGCCCAGAAAGCCTTCACTGACGGCGCGGTTCAAGACGCTAAAAAATTTTACGGCAGGATTAAAACAAAGCGCGAGTATGATTATCTAGATAAACAAATTGACACGGCACTTCCGCTTGCGCTGGCGGAAAAAGGCGATTTGAGTGAAGTCCGGCAAACGCTCGCCAAACTAAAATCACCGGAAGAACGCATCGAAATTTTAACGGCGTTGGCTTTGACGGTTGCCAAAGGCGGCGACAGGAAAACCGCTTCAAATTTGCTGGACGAAGCCCGTTCGACGTATTCGGGCAGAATGAAAAATCGAAAGAATCTCGCTTCGATTCTGCAACTCGCGCAGGCATCCGCCGTTCTTACGCCAGACCAAAGTTTTTCGTTTTTGGAATCAAATATTAATTATTTTAACGACATAATCAGCGCAGCGATTTTGCTCAGTGAATTTAACGATTACGGCACGGTCAAAGATGACGAATTGCGGCTCGACACCGTTGAAGCGGAATCCTACCGGAATGCTCCGAAAGCTGTACAATTGATAAAAAATCTGGCTGCCGCCGATTTTGAAAAAACAGTCGGATTAGCTGGAAAATTTTCCCGTTCTGAAGTTGGATTTTTTTCGCGCTATCGCATCGCCGAAGCATTACTCGACCCAAACGCTGAAGAGAATGAGAAAAATTTTCAATCTAATTTGAGCGAAGAACAATATGACCATTAGATTTTAAAGATAATTGAATTTAATGGTCGGCAATCGGATAAAAAATCTGGTAGTTAATTGAAACCTGTGCGTAATTAAACATCAATGTTTCCAATCGTTTAGAGGCGGTCTTTGACCGCCGTTCCACAAACTCTTGACAACGGCGGTCAAAGACCGCCTCTTAACGATACAATAAGTTTTAGTTAGCAAAAATGAATTACGCACAGGCTTCAGTTAATTGGCAAATGCTGTTTTAAAGGAGTCAATAAAATGTTTCGGAATTTATTTTTATCGCCAGTTTTATTTTTATTTCTTGTTCAGCTAAACTTTTCGCAAACAATCGAAATTAACCGAGTCGAAACCGTTAAAAAGGACGAAATTTCCGCCGAATTGCGTAAGGAAAGCGTCGCGTTTTTGCGCGAGACTTCCCTTGAAGTGAACAGTTTGCGGACGCTTGAAAATCGTATAAGTTTTTCGGCGGAATTAGCGAGTTTGATGTGGTTCAACGATGAAAAAGAAGCGCGGACGATGTTTCAAACCGTCATCAACGATTTTCGGCAATTGTTAACCGAATATGATGCACAGCTAACTTCGCTTGGAGTTGCGCCCGAAATGGCTGACGTTTATTCGACTGATACAAGCTCGAAAACGCAAATTACCCGGAAGTTTTTCAAAGCCATTAATGTTCGCCAACAGATTGCCAAAGCAATCGCCGAACACGACCCGCAGCTTGCCTTCGAGTTTTTCACAGACACGGCGACCGCAATCTCTAATCCGACTTTTCGCAAGCAGATAGAAGGCAACGACATTTATTTTGAAACTCGGCTGTTGAATGCTATTGCCGAAAAAAATGTTGATACGGCTTTGAAATTAGGTCGCAAAACTTTGGCGAAAGGTTTTAACTACGAACTTATTAGTTTGTTAAAGAAAGTTTATGAAAAGGATGAAGAAAAAGGCGCGTCTTTTGCGGAAGATATTGTTTCTAAATTGAAATCGGATTCTTCAAAACCCGATGGATTTTATTACCTGTCTCGTATATTAGACATTATTGGAAATAAGTAAAATCGGTTAATCTATGTAAATGTTAAAATATGCGGAGTTAAAAGAAAAGCCGAAAGAGTTTCTTGCCGCCACCGGTTTGACTGATGAAGAGTTTCAATGTCTGT
>MWYZ01000058.1 GCA_002050365.1 Acidobacteria bacterium 28-1 | reverse complement strand
TTCCCAAGAAGTTTGGTATGTTCTTCATCAGACAAAGCTTTGACAAATTTGGTTGGTATTTTCATTCCACCATTATACCTCATTACTTTGTCTTACCTGCTTATTTTACATGAACGTTCGACTTTCTGTGTTCAAACAAAAAATTCTACGAAATCGTCGCAAAGTTCAAAAAGGAGAACAAAAATACTTTGCAGAAAAATCTCGTAGAATTTAAAAGGCGCGTTGCTCGGCTTTTGTTCGCGCCAAACTTAATCAATTACGAATTTCAAATTACGAATGTCGGAAAATGTTCTTTAATTCGTAATTCGTAATTGGCTATCTGATTTGCGTTTCATACGCAGACTTGATGCGAAGCTGCTGGTCTTTGTTAAGATTGATGTGTTTTCCGCGTTCGACGACGGCTGCGCCGACTCCGAACGCAGCACCGACTCCGGCGCCGATTGCCGCGCCAGCCGGTCCGCCGGCAATCGCGCCGACAACTACGCCTGTGCCGGTTGCCGCGCCGATTTTAACCGAATCGCTTTTAACCGAACTTTTACCTTCAACCATGCCTTCGGTGTCCACGCGTTTGACGTTATCACCTTTGAGCGGAAGAACTTCCGTCAAAATCGCGTTGAAATTGCTCCAGCGATTTTGCGACAAAACGATGCGGTCGAATGAAAGTAAAACTTCCGCTCGTCGTTTAATTCTCCCCGGTTTTTGGATTTTTGAAATTCTTCCTTCGATAATTGCGCCGTTGAGTTCGTTCGGCGAAATCACCCGCGCTTTGAAGCGGTCGCCTTCGCGGTTTTTTTCAGTGTTGATGTCGTCAAGTAATTCGATAATCAACTCGGTTTCAGTCGGAATTAAAATTGCC
Organism: Acidobacteria bacterium 28-1; assembly: GCA_002050365.1. GTDB lineage: Bacteria > Acidobacteriota > Blastocatellia > Pyrinomonadales > Pyrinomonadaceae. The sequence continues at coordinate 45,495 of MWYZ01000058.1, read as the reverse complement.
GTTTCACTACTCACTCCGGAATTATTACTTTCCGTCCCCGTAGTTAAAATCGGCGGCTGTTCGGTTGCAGGCGTTGTTGGTGTGTTTGCGGTATCGGTCGTAGAAGTTTTATCGGTATTTTCGGAAACTTGTCCTTCAACATTATTCGTCACCACCGGTTCGACAACTTTGTCGGTTACAACCGTTTCGATGACTGCTTCGGTCGGCGATTTTTCCTCGACCGTCGTTTTAGTCGTCGTTGTGCCGACTGTCGTCGCCGAAACACCGCCACGCTTTGCCAAATTAAGCGGAACGGTCGCGTCAAACGAGCGTTTTTCAAATCCGGTGTCGTAACCGCGTTCAAAACCTTGCTGATAACCGTCGCGGTAATCTTCCACCGAACCATACTCTTTACTGTAAGCGCGATCGGCTTTGGTATATTCGTTATGTTTGTCATAACTTTTCGCCGCGTTTTCAATCGTATCGCGGTAGCCGGACATATAGCCGTCTGAATAACCGGTGCGGTAACCGCGTTGCAGAGCAATGCGCGATTCTTGGGCGAAAACAGTTTGGGTTGTAAAACTTGGGAAAGAAACGAAAAAGAGGGAGAAACTTAGGGCAAAAATAAAAGAACTTTTGGTTAACTTCATTATAATCTCCTTATCAAAAATCAAGAAATGGTTTGTCCGCTATAATTTATACAACATAAGTTGATAAATTACAACAAGAAATTTTAAGTTTTCCACATTTGTTTCGTATCTTTTTGAAAGTAAAGAGTTGTTTGCTATTCAGCAAGCAACAAAATAATCTGAAATTCATCCAAAATAAGATTTTAAAACACTTTTCAAGGAGCAGACAATGAAATTTTTTCTCTTTTTTCTAACTTTATTTCTGGCAGCTTCGATTTTGACAACCGCGGCGCAGACGCGCAAGGTCTTACCGTATCAGTATAAAACCGATGATTTGCCGAACGGCTTGCGCGTCGTAACCGTCCCGACTGATTATCCAAATCTCGTTTCGTTGTATATAGTCATCGGCACCGGCTCGCGTAACGAAGTCGAAGCAAACAAAAGTGGATACGCGCATTTTTTCGAGCATTTGATGTTTCGCGGCAGTGAAAACTTCCCCGCTGGGCGCTTTGACGAAGTTATGAAAAAAGCTGGCGCGTCTTCAAACGCATATACATCCGACGACCGCACGGTTTATCACGAAACTTTCGCTAAAGAAGATTTGGACGAAATTATGCGCCTCGAAGCCGACCGTTTTCAAAAACTCAAATTTTCCGAAGAGCAATTTAAAACAGAAGCCGGCGCGGTTTTAGGCGAATACAACAAAAACTCGGCGAGTCCGTTTTTCAAAATGTATGAAGTGATGCGTGAAACTGCTTTTCGTAAACATACCTACAGCCACACGACAATGGGTTATCTCGAAGACATCAAAGATTACCCGAATCAATACGCTTACGGTCTGGAATTTTTCAACCGCTTTTATCGTCCCGAAAACACGACAATTATTATCGTCGGCGATATTAACCAAGCGGAAGTTTTGGCAAAGGTGAAAAAGTATTGGAGCGATTGGAAACCGGGCAATTATAAACAAACGATTCCGGTCGAGCCGGCGCAAACCGAAGCCCGCAGCAAGCATATTGATTGGAGTTCCGCGACGCTCCCGATTGTGATGGTCGCTTACCGCGCGCCGGCTTTTTCTGAAACTGAAAAGGATAAAGCCGCGCTCGATTTGCTGAGCGCCATTGCCTTTGGCGATAATTCTGAATTGTATCAAAGGCTCGTGATTAAAGAACAAAAAGCTGTTTTCATCTCGCCTGATGCCGATAATCACATTGACCCGGAACTTTTCACAGTGACGGCGCAGGTCAAAGATGTGAAAGATTTAAATTACGTGCGCGATGAGATTGTAAAAACCTACAAACGCTTCGCCGCGGAAACGATTCCGCAAAAACAGTTGGAGGAAACACGCTCGCGGATGCGTTACGGTTTTTCGATGGCGATGAACAGCAATGACGCGATTGCCGGAACTCTGGCGCGTTACGTTGCGCTTCGCCGCTCGCCGGAAACGATTGATAAAAGTTTTGCCTTGTATGATTCGATTACAACCGAAGACATTCGCCAAATGGCGGCGAAATACTTCACCGACAATAACCAGACGATTATAACTTTGGCGACGAAAAAAGGAGGCAAATAATGGAAATCAGTAAATTGAAAATGAAAAATGCTTTTTTACTTTTGATGCTTTTCGCTTTGGCGTTTCCAGGTTTCGCGCAGGTCAAAGAATTTAAGGTAACGCCTAAATCACAGGGAAATAATATGAAATCAGCCGATTCAGCAAACGTCTTTCAGCCGAGCAAATCGCCGCTTGTCTCAATGCGCATCCAATTTTTGACCGGCGCGACGAGCGACCCGCAAGGCAAAGAAGGCGTGGCGAGTTTGACGGCGGCGATGATTGCCAACGGCGGAAGTAAAAATCTAACTTACGACGAAATTGTCGCGCAGTTTTATCCGATGGCGGCTGGTTTCGGTTGGCAGGCGGATAAGGAAATGACGACTTTTGTTGGGCAGACGCATGTTGACAATTTGCCGAAGTATTATTCGCTCATTCGCCAAATGCTGCTCGAACCTGGCTTTCGTCCAGAAGATTTTTCACGCCTTAAACAAGATGCGATAAACTTTTTGAAAACCGGTTTGCGCGAAGGTAACGACGAAGAACTCGGCAAAGAACGACTTTACAATATCATTTACGCCGGCACGGTTTACGAAAATCATTCGATGGGCAAAGTTTCTTCGCTCGAAAGATTGACTTTGCAGGATGTAAAAGATTTCTACGCGAAAAATTACACGCAGGCAAACCTTGTTCTCGGACTTTCGGGCGGGTTCGACCAGAAATTTTCTAACGAATTAACGACTGATTTTGCAAAATTGCCGAAAGGCGAGAAAATGGTGCAAAAAATTGCCGCGCCGAAACTCTCCGATGGAATGAAGATTGATATCGTTCAGCGCGAAACTCGCGCGACGGCGATTTCGATGGGTTTTCCGATTAGCGTCAATCGCGCTCACAAAGATTACGCCGCGCTCGCACTGGTCGCGTCGTATTTCGGGCAACATCGCTCGTCAAACAGTTATCTTTACGGACGGCTTAGAGAGCTTCGTGGTTTGAATTACGGCGATTATGCGTATATCGAATACTTTCCGCGCGGAATGTTTCAGTTCGACCCAGACCCGAATCTGGCGCGTTCGCAACAGATTTTTCAAATCTGGATTCGCCCCGTCGAACCGCAAAACGCTAACTTCGCGCTTCGTGCGACGCTTTACGAGTATGACAAACTCGTTAAAAACGGGCTCGACCAGCAGACCTTTGAAGAAACGCGCGGGTTTTTGACGAAATACGTCAACATTTTGACGCAGACGAAAGATGCGGAACTCGGTTACGCGCTCGATTCAAAGTTTTACGGCATTCCGAATTTTAACGAATATATGAAAATGGCTTTGTCGAAATTGACTTTGGCAGATGTTAATCAGGCAATCAAAACGCATCTCGCATCGAACAAAATGCGCGTCGTGATAATTACCAAAGACGCCGAAGGTTTACGCAACCAAATCGTCAACAACCAGCCGGCGACGATTTCATACGCCGCGCCGAAGTCAAAGGAAATTACTGATGAAGATAAGATAATTTTTACTTATCCGATTCCGGTTAAGGCGGCGGACGTGAGCGTTACTCCAATTGATAAAGTATTTGAGTAGAAGTTTAAAGTGAAAAAGTGGAAAAGTGGAGAAGTCGGTTGTTGAAAGTCAACAAACTTTTTCACCTTTTCACTTTTAAACTTTTCCACTTTAAAAACTTTTCCTAAACAGATACGACGCTCGAATAAAAAATGTGCGATTGTTACGTTCAAACCGCGGCTCTAACTGTCCGGTATACGGATTAAAACCGTTGTAATTGAAATTGTCATTGTAGCCGACGTAGAGAGCAGTTCCCGGACTTGGATTCCAACCTAAAAGCATTTGTCCGCTCACGTTTGAGCGGAGCGAATTATAATCAATGCGCGTGCGAGCAAAAATAAACCTCGTGAATTGATACGTCGAACGCAGAGTTACGATATTAGCATCGAACGCTGCTTTGTCTGTATCGTAGCGCGTCAATTTGCTTTTGGTGTAATCGAATGAAATGTTTAGCGGGTCAACAGGTTTGTATGTAAAACCGGCTTGCAAATCAAATTGCGTTCCTCTGCCCGGATCAAGCGGCGGCTCATTGGGCGGAAAATTATTCGGGTCATTCGGATTTAATGCCCGCAAACGCAGATATTCCAAGTATTCAGAGCTGTTTAAGTATTCTGAGAAAGCCGGGCTGATGCGCGGAAAGCGCGTTTCAAAACCGTTGCCGATTCCATTGCCGAAATCGAAATCGAAATTATTCCAGTTTAATCCGGTAAATGCACGCAGTGAAAGTTTTTTACTAACGGTTTTGTTGATGCTCACATTAACGTAAGGCTGATAAGCCGAGCGTTCCGGCGCGCCGAAAAATGCGCCGTTTTGAATCGAACCATCCGGTCTAATTCTGCGTTTTGGTCCGAATTCTTCTTCAAAAAGCCGTTCGTAACCGATGCCCATTTCGGTAAAGACGAACAGATTTCCCTGTAATTGAAATTGAAAGTTTGTGCCGATAAAGCCGTCCTGCGAACGTCCTTTCCAATCGTAATTAAGTCGTGCAAATTGTCGCCAATCAGTGCGAATCAATTTTGCTTTCGGCTTCGGTTCAGTGCTGAGACGATTGGCGAAGAAAATGCTGTTCGTATTTACGCGGCGCGTAAAACCTGCATCGGCTCGGTAGTAACGCGAGCGTCCGAAGGCTTCTAAAAAGAAACCGCGATTTTTTTTGGTGTAATCTAAACTCCAATAATAACCAAGTCCGTTCCCCGTGCGATACGGAGCGCGATTGGTTTCGGGATTGTAAAAGCTGCGCCGCGAGTGTGTTCCGACAACTTGAAAGGTCATCACGGTTTTCGGATTGAGCTTAAAAGTTCCGTCAAAACCGCTCGTGAAATTGCGTTGTCTCGGAAAGACGCGCATCGTGCCGAAAAAGCCGACGTTATTTTGTTCTCCAAAATCGCGTTTGACGCGAACAACACCAAAATATGCGTTTTTGTCTAAAAATTCGCCGAGTCGCGGTCTGATTCCCGGATCGTCGCGTTCTTCTTCCGAATAATTACCCGGCGCTTTGTCCGAGGCGACGAGAAAGCCGAACGAGTTTTTACCGATTTTGCCAGTCAGCTTGGTGGCAATGTCCGGGTCAACAATCGTTCGTGAATAAAAAGTTTGCAGCGGCGATTGAAAAATCTCCGAGCCTTCGAGAAAGAACGGACGTTTTTCTTGAAAGAAAATCGGGAAACGCTGATTTGCCGTAACGACTGGAGCGTCTGCTTCAATCTCGGCAAAATCCGGATTATAAGCGGCATCGAGCGTTACATTCGGCGTGATGTTGAGTTTAAAGTTGACACCGATGTCCTGCTTCAATCCTTCATTGAGAAAACGTCCCGGGTCGAGCATCGCGCCCGACGGCAGATTGTTAACTGTAGATTGAAAAATCGTGCGTCTTCGTCTTCCGCTTTCTGAAACCGTAATGCTCGGAGCAATTTCGAGCGTTCGTTCAACCTTGATGCCTTCCATTCCGGCGAGTTTTCCGTGTTTAATTAAAAAGCCGGAAATGTTGCGGTCGTCGGGCAGCCACGAATCGAATTCGTCGTTAAAACGGTCAATGTTTCTGGCTGCGTTAAAGCCCCAGAGTTTGTCTTTGCCGGCGGTGTAGCGCAGAGATTTGAACGGAATCTGAACTTCTACAGACCAGCCCCAATCTTCTATAACGCCTTTGGATTCCATCACAATATCAACCGAAAAATCCGGTCCTTGTCCTTCAGTAAAAATCCCATCCTGCTGAATTCCGAGCGGGTTAAAGCCGAGGACGTAAGCGCGGCGTTGGTCATTGTAAGTATCGAGCCAGACGCGCACATTATCTTCGCCGAAAACGTTATCGCGTTTGGCAACCGTCGCTCGAATTTTGTCTTTTTCATCAAAACAGCGAAACGCAATATAGAAATTTTTTTCGTCGTAACCGAGCATCACTTCGGTCGGTTTTGAAGGCGCGACGTTATCGCCCGGTCCGGTTTGAATAAAATCCTTTAAAATTTGTGCGGATTTCCACGCTTCATCGTCGAGCCTTCCGTCAATTACAGGCGCGGCGATGAATCTGGCGACTTTTACAGGATTCGCTTTTTCGGGCGGCAGATTAAATTTTCCGCCGCTTTTTAAGTCTTGCGATTTTTTTGCGTCAGCCGATTCTACTTTGCCCGCTTCCGCTGAACTTGTATCTTGCGCTTGGATGTAAACTGCAGAAATTAAAATAAATAAAAGAATGCACAGTTTTTTCATCGGTTCACCTGATGTTAAAAATAAATTGTCGGGTGGAGAACAAAGATAAGATTCTTTGTCTTTGAATAAACGTAGATATGGTCAGCAAGTTTCAAAAAATCGCGCGAAAGCCTCATAAACTTTGGCACGTATTAAAATTTTAATATGTCTTGATTGAGTTCGCCGCGCGAACAATCACTCGCCCGTCGGCGGTTGTGTAAAGCAGATGATTTGCGCCGCCGCTTCCGACCTTCCAAACGGAAGTGCTTCGCCCGTCGCCCTGATAATTGAGTGAAACGCCTTCACTGACAATATCTTTTCGATTTGATTCGATATTGACATTGGCGTTTTCGGGCAAAGTTAAAACAATCGTGCCGTCAATCGTTCGCGCCGAGAGATTTTGAAAATCGCCTTCAAGGTTCATCGCCCCGTCGGTTGTTTTCCCATCGAACGTGCCGCGAAAACCGATGACGCGGATTCTGCCGCGGGCGGTTTTGACGCTCAACTTCCCGTCTGCTTCGCGGACGTTGACCGATTCTTCCGTGCCTTGCAAATCAATTTCGCCCGACACGCCCTCAAGCCGAATTTCGCCGTTTGTGATGATGCTCAAGTTAGATTTTCTCGGAACGAAAACTTCAACGCGCACCTTTGTCAAATCTTCATAGACTCCACCGCCGGGCATTGTTGTTTCCTCCGAAACTTTGATACTGACTTCCGAATCCGAATTTTTGACGCTGACCGCCGAATCTCTCTCAAGTGATTTTTGACTGCCGCGGGAGATTTTTATAATTGAGTAAGTGACTTCCGGTTTATCCCAACCGCGCACCGAAACATGGGAATTTTTCGCTTCAACCGTCACTTTCGGCGTTCCCTTCACTGCAAAAGAACCGCTTTTTTTCTCGATGGCGGGCGAACCGACCGTCCAATTTGCTTCAGACATTCGCGTTAGTGCTTCCCGATATTTCTCCTGCGCTTGCCGGATTTGCGCCTTCAATTCTTCCGAGTTTAAGTTTTTGGCTTGTTTAATCGCTTCGGCATATTCCTTTTCGAGTTCGGGACCCATCTTCTCGAGTTCTATTCCCGCTTGTTTTAACCCTTCTTCGATAGATTTGCGAATTGCCTCGCCGTCAAGTTCGACGTTTGCAGGCGGGGTGGGCGGCTTCGGGGGTTTCGGCGGTTTCGGCGGCTTTGGCGGTTTAACCTTAGAGTTATTTTCATCGTCCCAATCTTCATCGTCATCTTCGCGTTTTAAGTTCAAAAGATTAATCGCCGGATTTACGTTTCTGCCGTCATTTTTGCGTTTGACCGACAATGCGCCGTTGACGCTGTTCAGGCGTATCTGCACATCACCGCTTCCGATTTTGCCGTATAAATCGCGTCCGACATATTCGCCTTTGCGAACGGGCAAACCGAAATCGTTAGTGATATTGCCGTTGAGCGTATCGGCTTTGACGGTGGCGTTTGCGTCTGACGGAATAGTTAAATTGACCGTGCCGTTGACCGTTTCGAGCGAAATTTTGCTGACCGCCTGCAGCGCTTCAAAATCCGCTTCGACAGTTCCGTTAACGGTCGAAAGATTTGCCGTGCCGCGCAAGTTTGTCGCTCGAACTTCTCCATTGACAGCCGACGCTTTGGTCACATTTCTCGCGCCCGTGATGCTGACCGAGCCGTTGACGGTTTCGATTTCATCTAAAATCGCGTTGCGCGGAACAATCAAGCGATACTGAATATCAAATCGGTTGTTTTTTTTCCATTTTCCATCATTGCGTTTCCATTGTTCAAAATCTGTTTCGACGCTAAACGAATCTTGTCGTGCCTCGATTCTGATTTGAACTTCCGATAAACGCTCGCGGCTGTCGGCGGTTTTAACATATTCGAGTTTCACCTCGTTTCTGTCCCAAGTTTCAACCGCAATCGAACCGTTGACGTTTGAAACGCTGACTTTGCCGTTAGCGTTGAGCGGATAAGTTTGCGTGAATTTTTCGGTTTCATCCTGCTGCACGATTGCTTGAACATTTGAATCCGTAAAATTATTGCTAACCTCCGGCAAATTGCTTTCGGAGGAAAAAATCAACCCGGCGAAAATTATTGTATATAACCAAGACATAATTGCATTCTCCATTTTCAAATTAACTTAGGAATTCTCCTTTTGTTAAAATGAGAACACCGCAAAAATTATTTTTATGACAATTTTTTTCAAAAGATTTTTTTATAAATTGCAAACGAAAGGTGAAAGTGTTCGTTAAATCTTTGTTGCTTTGAAAAATTGAAATAGTTTTCCCTCACAACTTATGTTAAACTTCTTCAAGTCAAACGGTTCTCCCTCCCTTTAATTGAATTTCAACACGAACGAATACAACAGTTTATTGTTACAAAACATCTGACGAATTTTACTTTAGACATTTGATTTGGTAGTTTAAAAAATTTGATTGAGGCTCTTCTTCGGAGAAATAAATGATTTTAAGACAAACCCGACTGCATATTTTGCATAAGCCGCAAGACTTGGGCAAAGAAGCGACAACAGGTGTTTCTCTCCATTGCCATACCGAACATTCTAAAGAAATGCTGGATTTTGTGCCGCATTACGCCGCCAAACTCCCGATTATCGCGTATTTTTGGAAGAAGGAACGCGAAAGATATTTGCAGCGTGAAGGTAAAGCCCCTGATTTTTCAACCGCTTACTGGTCGCCGCCAATGACTGCCCAAGAAGTTTATAACATCGAAAAGCGGCAAATTAACGAAGCTGGACTCGAAGCAATCACATCTATTTCAGACCACGACAGCATTGATGCGAACCTGCTTATCAACGAACACACGGCGAACGAACAAGCCCCGATTTCGTTGGAATGGACGGTTCCCTTTTCGTATGGATTTTTTCACGTCGGCGTTCACAATCTGCCGAAAGACCGTGCCGTCGAGCTAACTAAAACGCTGCTCGATTATACTTTTAACGAAGAAAATCAAAGCGCGGAAAAACTCAATGAATTGTTTTTGATGCTCAATGCTCTGCCAGAAGTTTTAATTGTTCTCAATCATCCGCTTTGGGATATTGAAATTGTCGGCAAAGAAAAGCACGCTCATTTGCTCAAAAATTTTCTGAAAGAACACGGACGCTGGATTCACGCCCTTGAAATCAACGGTTTTCGCAAATGGTCGGAAAACAAAGCCGTGATTGAAATGGCGGAAGCTCTCGGTTATCCGATTGTGACGGGCGGCGACCGCCACGGCTGCAAGCCGAACACGGTTCTCAATTTAACGAACGCGAAAACTTTCAGCGAATTCACTGAAGAAATTCGCGTTGATAAAAGAAGCGAAGTCGTTTTAATGCCGGAATATAAGCAACCGCTTCATTCGCGCCAACTCCAATCGTTTGGAGAGATTTTGAAACATTACCCCGAATTTTCCGAAGGTCGGCAAAAATGGTTTGACCGCGTTCATTACGACATCGGCGACGGACACGGACTGCGAAAACTTTCCGTGCATTGGACTTATGGCGGTCCGACGTGGTTGCGTTGGGCGGTTTGGACGCTCGGCGTTTCGGGCAGTTCGCGTCTGCGCCCGCTGTTTCGTTACGCGGTGAAGCGCGAAGACCGCGTGCCGCAAGACGCTTCGCAAACGAAATTTGAAATTCCCGATTTGCAGGAAATCGCTAGGTGTCTGGCGGCGGAACAAGCACCGGCAAGCTAACTGTTGAGTTCAAAGTTCAAGGTTCAAAGTTCAAAGTTGATTTTCGACCTCAAACTTTGAATCTTGAACTTTGAGGTTTGAACTTGTTGTGAATAAACCTTTGCGCGTCGCCTTTTTTCCCGATTCGTTTTTGGAAATCAACGGCGCGGCGATGACCAGTCAAAAATTAGTCGGATATGCCAAGAAAAACGGCTATCCTTTTTTGTGTATCCACGCCGGCAGAAAAACCGAAATTATCCAAGACGAAACGGTTACTTATCTCTCGCTCAAACGCTCGCCGGTCGCTATCAAGATGGATGAGGATTTAGCCTACGACCCGCTTTTCCAACGTCACTCAACCCGTGTTATACGAGAATTAGTAAAATTTCGCCCCGACGTTTTGCATATCACCGGATTAAATGACGTGAGTATTACGGGCGCGTATCTCGGCTGGAAAATGCAGATTCCGGTCATCGGTTCGTGGCATACGAACATCCATGAATTTGCCGCGCATCGCCTAGCAAAAATGTTTAGCTTTCTTCCCGCGTCTTACGTTTCCAAAATAACGAATTTCGCCGAAAAGAAAATCTTGGACGGCTCGGTTCTTTATTACAAAATCCCGAAAGTCGTGCTTGCGCCGAACCAGGAATTAATTGATTTATTAGCAAGAGGCACAAAGCGCAAGGCTTTTTTGATGACGCGCGGCGTTGATACGGAAACGTTTTCGCCCGCGAAAAGAACCGTGAGCGACGGCGTTTTTCGTTTTGGATTCGTCGGACGGTTACGCGCCGAAAAAAACGTGCGGCGATTAGTTGATTTGGAAAAAAAATTGCTCGAAGCCGGTCAAGTCAATTTCAAATTTCTCATCGTCGGCGAAGGCGACGAGCGCGGATTTTTGGAAAAGAATATGCGCTTCGTGGAAGTCACCGGTTTTCTCGACGGCGAGCAATTAGCCGAAGCGTATGCTAATATGGACGTTTTCGTGTTCCCGTCGGAAACCGAAACCTTTGGCAACGTCGTGCAGGAAGCCAATGCGTCGGGTGTTCCGGCAATTGTTACCAATCAAGGCGGACCAAAATTTATCGTGCGCCACAACGAAACCGGATTCATCGCCGAGAACTTTGACGAATTCGTCAAGTATTCTTTGGAATTGATAAACGATTCGGAAAAGCTGGCGAAAATGAAAAAGCTGGCGCGTAAATTCGCTCAATCGCGCTCGTGGGACATGGTCTTCAAAGCGGTTTATCAGGCATATGCGGAAACCTACGCAATCGCTTTGGCGGAAAAAGATATTAAATGACTAATTCAGAACACATGCATCGCTCAATTGCCGACGCCGATGACTTGGAAGAAATACGCGACGAGCGAATCTCGGTCGGCGATGTTTTCCGCAGTCTCGCGTCGCATCCGTGGCAGATTATCACCCGTTGGAACTGGAAAGCCGCGCTGCTCGGTGCACTTCTGCGGGCATCATTTTACGTGACGGTTTACAAGGCGAGCCGGGAAAATTGGCGGGCGGCAATGGCGGCGGCAATGGTCGAATTCTCTTTTCGTTTCTTAACTTCCGGTGCATCCGGCGCACTTGTCCAATCATTTCGCCGCGCAACACCGGCTTGGCTAGCAACTTTAATTGTCACGATTTCGCTTCCGACTATCAGCCACACCATCGAATTTTTTACGCATTATGCGCAGGAGTATTATTTCAGTGCGGTCGTTCCGGCTTCGAGTAACAATTCGCGGCAGATTGCCTTTGCCGTCTCTGTTTTGTTTTCAGTTTTCTCGGCGATGTTCAACTTATTTATTATGCGGCACGGCGTTTTGCTGGTTGGCGCAGGACAAGAAACGAAATCTTTATGGAGCGATATAAAACGATTTCCCCTGCTCATCGCCGAGTTCGTTTCGTTTTTGCCAATCGAAATTATTAACCACGTTAAAAACAAAAATTTTCTTTTTGCGGGCGGTATTTTTCTGGCGTTCGGTTTAACGGTCGGCACAATTTTAGGCGTTTTTCGCGGCAAATGGTCGTGGGCTTGGACAACCGCTCTGGGAGCGTGGGCGGTTTTCTTTGTCTTCACTTTGTTTGTTGCGTTCGTTTTACAAATTGTTGACCGGCGCGTTAAATGAAAACTGCTAAATCATGGTTTAATGGAACTCCAGCAGTTTGCTGGCAACAAACGCTTGAAACATTAAACCGCCTGCGTCACCGAGTGACGTTTGCCAGCAAGATGCTGGAGTTCCGTTTTAATTAGATGAACGATATTCCGCGAGTGGCGTTGTTTGCCGACACTTTCCACGAAACAAATGGAGCCGCCAATTTTTTACGCCGATTGGTTAATTTCGCAAAAAAAAAAGAGCATCCGTTTATGTGCATCCGTTCTGGCGAAAAGACGGGAAATTTTCAAGACGGAAGCGTTTCTTTTCTGGATTTAAAGCGCGGGCGAGCTTCAATTCCCATGGACGGCGCACTCAGATACGACCCGTTTTTGTGGAAGTATAAAAAGTTGGTTGGCAAAACTTTAGAAGAATTTGCTCCGAACGTAATTCATATTACCGGCTTAAACGATATCAGCCAATTCGGGTATTATTTCGCGCACTTCAGACGAATTCCGGCAGTCGCCACTTGGCACACCAACACTCACGAATATACCGCTCAGCGATTGATGAGCGTACTTCCATTTGTTCCCGGCAAGGCAAGAAAAAAGATTGGGAAATTTGTCGAATACGCCGTTCTGAAAGGATTGATGAAACTGTATTTTTTAGCGCAGATGCAGCTTGCGCCGAACGAAGAATTGGTTGACGATATTCGCCGTCTAACGCGCCGCCCGTCGTTTTTGCTCAGACGCGGAGTGGACACGGAGTTTTTTTCGCCGACCAAGCGACAGCGCGATGACGATGAATTTATTCTCGGATTTGTCGGCAGATTGCGCCCCGAAAAAAACGTCCGATTTCTCGGTCAAATCGAAACGGCATTCCGACAGGCGAACATCGAAAATTACAAATTCTTAATTATCGGCGAAGGAAGCGAGAGAAGCTGGCTGGAAAAAAATTTGCGTTCCGCGAGCTTGACCGGCGAGATTTTCGGTGAAGAACTGGCGAAAGCGTATGCGGATATGGATTTGTTCGTGTTCCCGTCGCAAACCGACGCTTTCGGTAATGTCGTGTTGGAAGCGATGTCGTCGGGCGTGCCGCCAGTGGTGATGTCCGGTGGCGGTCCGAAATTTTTGATTGACCACGGCAAAAACGGCTTCGTCGCCGACGACCGGAAAGATTTTATTGAAACGGTTATGCGGCTCATTAAAAACCGGGAGCAATTACCGGCTCTCGGACAGTCGGCACGCCTTTTTGCCCAAGCAAATTCGTGGGAGTGCGTTTTTGAAAAGATGTTCGAGTATTATAAAATGGTTGTGAACTTTCGCAAAGGTATTCGCGCTTAAAATAATAGGACGCTAATTGTTTAAGATTTTTATGATTTTTTAGGATGAGTAAAGTAATAATACATCTTAATCAATCCTAAAAAATCAGTGTTCTAATTATAGAAATCACCTCGCATTCAAATAAAATTATCAATCTGTGCCAATAAAATCAGTTCACATCACTAATTACTACCACAAAGATTCGGGCGGCATCAGTACCTCTTACAACAATTTGCTCGCCGCCGCCGAACGGCATCGGCGTTACATTCGCCTGATTGTGCCGGGCGAGACGGAAGAAGTCGAAGAAGTCAACGAATTTGCCCGAATTTATTACGTTCCCGCCAAATTCTCGCCCGTTTTCGACAAACGCTATCGAATAATTATGCCCTGGCAATATATGCCGAACGATTCAATCATTCGCAAAATTCTGCTTGCGGAAAAGCCAGATTTGATTGAAGTAACCGATAAATACACAATTAGTATGTTGGGAGCGATGATTCGCATCGGCAAATTTAAACAACTCGGCAGACCGTTGCTAGTTCATTTTTCGTGCGAGCGAATGGACGACAATATCGGTTCGTTTCTCGTTGGTGGCAACATCGGCAAATGGATTGCGCGGCGCGTGATGGGCAATTACAATTTTCCGAATTTCGATTTTCATCTCGCCAATTCACCATATACGGCTGGAGAATTTTATGACTCAGTCGAAAAATCGAAAAACCCGCGCCGTTCGGATTGGTTTTTTAATTGGTGCTGGCGCGTCTTCAAAGCTCCGAGAGTTCCTTTTGAAGAGAGAATTTTCGTTTGTCCGCGCGGCGTGAACGTCGAACAATTTTCACCAGCGAGAAAATCCGACCGCGTAAAACGCGAAATGAGAGAACGCGCCAGCATTCCAGCCGATTCAATCGTTTTGCTTTACGCCGGAAGAATTTCGCCCGAAAAGAACGTCGAACTGCTTCCCGAATTGATGGAAATTTTGGCGAAAGATTCCGAAAAAGATTACCGTCTTTTAGTGGCGGGCGCGGGACCGCAAGCCGATTGGCTACAGGACGAGACCGCAAAAAGAATTCCGAATAAAATTATTCAACTCGGACATCTCGATAAGGATACGCTGTCTAATTATTACGCTAATTGCGATGTTTTCGTGCATCCGAATCCGCGCGAACCGTTCGGCATCGCGCCGCTCGAAGCGATGGCTTCCGGCACCGCGACGCTCGCGCCGAACGCGGGCGGTTTGCTCGCTTACGCGACGAACGAAAACGCTTGGCTAGTTGCGCCGACGGCGGAAAACTTCGCCCGCGCCGTGCGTGAAATTATCACTGATGAAAATTTAAGAAACGGGAAAATCCAGCGAGCATTTGAAGCCGTCCGCGCCAATACGCGCGAAATTTCTACCGACCGACTGCTAGCGACTTACGACCGAATATACGAAGATTTTCAAAAGCGAAACGAATTGTTTACTAATATAGATAAAGCGAAGGAGTTTGATTTTGTAAAGGAAGTTTTATGTTAGAACTCATTTTAGCCAATTTAAAAACCCGTCCGTTCCGCACATTAATAAGTGTCGTCGGCGTGTCGTTAGGCGTTATTTTGATTTTGCTTTTTACAGGTTTGGCGCGTGGACTGTCCGAAAATATGGCGAATCGCGCTTTCAACTTGGATGCGGAAATTTTCTTTACGCGCCCGGGCGCGATGGAACCGACGAGTTCAAATGCTTCTGTCAGCACGACTTACGCTGAACGTCTGCTTGAAATCGAAGGAGTAAAATCAACTGTTCCCGTTATTCGCTATATCACGCCCGACACGACGGGACGCTGGGGGATTCGCCAACTCGACGGCGTGGAATGGCAGCCTTTTGCGGAAATGAACAATATACGAATCGTTGCGGGGCGCGGGACGGCGGCAAACGATGAAATCGTGATTGACGAACGGCAGATGGCAGACGATAAATTAAAAATCGGCGAGACGATGGAACTTTTCGGCGCCAAGCCGTACAAAATCGTCGGCGTGTTCGCGCCGCCGTCGGGCGCACGAATAAAAATGTCGCTCGCCGCGATGCAGGACGCGCTCGAATCGCCCAACAAATGCACGTATATTCTCGTTAAAATTCAAGACGGCGCAAACCCGGACGAAGTTGCCGCGAGAATAGACGGGCAATTGCCGGGAAATAAAATTAATTTAACGCGCGATTTGATAATTGACGCGCAAGACCGAATTCCCGCATTGAACACATTTTTGCGCGTTCTGGTCGGACTCGGCGCATTTGTCAGCATCGTCTTTGTTTTGCTTTCGATGTATACGACGATTACCGAACGGCGCAAGGAAATCGGCATTTTGAAATCTTTGGGAGCGTCAAAATCCTTTATCATCAGCGTTATCGAAGGCGAAGCGTTTCTCATCGGAATTCTCGGTCTTCTTCTCGGATTTTCCGCTTCATTTCTTACCGCTTACATTATTCAATCGAGTTTCGATTTGCAGTTTGAATTCAGCCTAATTTGGATTTTAACGGCAATCGTTATTGCCATCGGCGGAAGCCTTGTCGGTGCGCTTTATCCGGCGTGGCGAGCGTCTGACATTGACCCGGTATTGGTTTTGACCAATGAATAATCTTTCAATTTGTTATTGGGTTTCTTTTAATTGTTCGCTTTTGCTGACTTAACTCGTGCCGCATTGTTTATCAAAAGGTAGTTAATAAAAGTTCGGTAAGTGAATGATGAAAATTATTCGCTTACCGAACTAGCCAAAACACCTTTTTTGCGATATTGTTAACTTTGGTTAAATTTTTTTCTGAAGAAATTTAACCATCGTTCATTTTTAAAGATGGTAATGATTCGACTAAAAAAGTTGCGACTTTAAAGGTTTATAGGAAGATTATTTGAAAGCGAGTTGGAGTTTATCATAAGCCGAACAATTCAAAACATCACATTTCCGACGAATTTGAAGCGAAAATTGACGCGCTTTTAGGGTTTCCGAAAAATTTCCGCACGGCAGCCCGATTCCGAGCCGCGAAGGAGTTTTTTAGTTTTAAGAACGGATTAATTTTATGATGAAACGAAATTTGCAATTGCTGTTTATGCTATTGATTTGCGCGGCAGGAGTTTTCGCCCAAAACACGGAAGAAAATCCACCGATTCAGGACAACAGTTTTTTGATTGAAGAGGCTTACAATCAAGAAGCCGGAGTTATTCAACACATCAACACTTTTACGCGCTCGCGCGGCGGCGATTGGCTCTATACTTTTACCGAAGAAATTCCCGTTCCGAATCAAAAACATCAACTCAGTTTGACCTTGCCCGTGCAGAAAGTCGGCGGCTTTTCCGGCGGCGAAACGGGCATCGGCGACGTGGCAATAAACTATCGCTATCAACTTGTCGGCAATAAAAAAACAGCTGTCGCGCCGCGTTTTTCGCTTCTTTTGCCGACGGGAAATTTCCGCAAAGAGAGAGGCGCGGGCGGCATCGGTTTTCAATTTAATCTGCCCGTCAGCGTCCAGTTTTCCCGAAAATTTGTCGCGCATTCAAACGCCGGTTTCACGCTCACGCCACGAGCCAAAAACATTCTCGGCGAACGGGCGCGAACAGTTGATTACAATCTTGGTCAAAGCATCGTTTGGCTGGCAGCGTTGCGTTTTAATGTGCTGCTCGAATCGGTTTGGAACAACACGGAAAAGGTTGAAGGTTTTCGCCAAACAAGCCGCGAAAATGAAGTTTTAATTAATCCCGGCATTCGCTGGGCGCACAACTTTAAGAACGGTTTGCAAATTGTTCCGGGCGTGGCTGTCCCGATTGGAATCGGGCCGAGCCGCGGGACACGCGGAATTTTCTTTTACTTGAGTTTCGAGCATCCGTTTAAGAAACAGTCAAAATAATACTAAGTAATAGTTATCTCAACAATAAGCAGGAGATTTTATGGATAGTAATATAAGCGAAATAACACCAATAAACGGCTGGCGCAGACAATCGCCGCAGCCGAGTTTGCCGGAAGCGAATGCAACCGTTCCTATAAAAAAAGGCTTGGGTTTCTGGCGCAAGATGCTGGCTTTTTCCGGTCCCGGCTATCTGGTTGCCGTCGGTTATATGGATCCGGGCAATTGGGCGACTGATTTAGCGGGTGGTTCGCGCTTTGGCTACACGCTGCTTTCCGTCATAATGATTTCAAACTTGATGGCGATACTTCTGCAAAGCCTCGCGCTGCGGTTAGGTATCGTTACGGGGCGAGATTTGGCGCAGGCGTGCCGTGACCATTATTCGCCGCCTGTTTCATTCGTGTTATGGATTTTGTGCGAAGTCGCCATTATCGCCTGTGATTTAGCAGAGGTTATCGGCTCGGCGATTGCGCTTAATCTGTTGTTCGGTATTCCGCTGATTTACGGCGTATTGCTGACAGCATTTGACGTAATGATTCTGCTGCTCTTGCAGAATCGTGGTTTCCGATGGCTCGAAGCCGTCGTCATCACGCTCGTTGCCACTATCGGTCTGTGCTTTGCGGCGGAGATAATTTTCTCGCGTCCCGAAATCGGCGGCATATTGAGCGGTTTTATTCCTTCGGCACAAATCATAACCAACCCGCAGATGCTTTACATCGCCATCGGAATTTTAGGCGCAACCGTGATGCCGCATAATCTTTATTTGCATTCGTCCATCGCGCAGACACGAAATTACGAGCGCACGCCGGAAGGCAAACGCGAGGCGATAAAGTTTGCGACGATTGATTCGACCGTTGCGTTGATGTTCGCGCTCTTTATCAACGCCGCGATTTTGATTGTCGCCGCCGCGACCTTTCACACGAGCGGCAATACGGAAGTTGCGGAAATCGGCGATGCTTACCAACTGCTTTCGCCGCTTTTGGGCGTGTCCGGCGCAAGCACACTGTTTGCCGTTGCGCTTCTCGCTTCAGGTCAAAACTCAACTTTGACGGGAACGCTTGCCGGACAAATCGTGATGGAGGGTTTCTTAAACATTCGTCTGCGTCCGTGGCTGCGGCGGCTTATTACGCGCTTGATTGCGATTGTTCCGGCGGTTTTCGTGACGTTTTTCTACGGCGCGTCAGGGACAACGCAACTGCTTATTTTTAGTCAAGTGGTATTGAGTATGCAATTGAGTTTCGCAGTTTTTCCGCTCGTAATGTTCACGAGCGATAAATTAAAGATGGGCGAGTTCGTCAATCCGCTGTGGCGCAAGATTCTCAGTTACACTGTCGCCGTTATCATCGCATCGCTCAACGCCTGGCTGCTGGCACAGATTTTCCGCGAATGGTTTATGACGTAGAGCCGATTTAATATATAAGAAACATAATGCTTCTGCCGATTATTCTTGGGTTCACGGTTTGTTTGCTGACGGCAACGGTTACTCATTTGATTTTTAAAGCAAATTATGAAGAAATAAAAGAGAAATTTACCAGCCAGAGATTAAGATGAAGATTTCAACCGAACGAAAAAAAAGAGTTTCGCCATCCAAAGAAGATTATTTAAAAGCTATTTGGACGCTTTCCGAACGCGACACCGAACGGCAGGAAGTCGGGACGAATAATCTGGCGGAACAACTGCAAGTCAGCCCGCCCGCCGTATCAAAAATGCTCAGACAGATGGAACAGCAATCGCTCGTCGCGCACCTTCCTTATTACGGAGTTAGTCTGACCGAAAAAGGGCGTACTTTGGCGATTCGAATAGTGCGCCGACATCGCCTTCTCGAACTTTTCTTGTCGGAAGTTCTCAAATATCCGTCGGATACGGTTCACGACGAAGCCGAACATCTCGAACACCACATTTCCGACGAATTCGAGCAGCGCATGGACGC
Source organism: Acidobacteria bacterium 28-1 (assembly GCA_002050365.1). Lineage (GTDB taxonomy): Bacteria > Acidobacteriota > Blastocatellia > Pyrinomonadales > Pyrinomonadaceae. The sequence goes on along the minus strand of MWYZ01000058.1, from coordinate 26,223 downwards.
GCTACTCGGCTTTCCAAAAAGCTGTCCGCACGGCAGTCCGATTCCAAACGTTGACGGCGATTTTTAATAATAATTTATGAGTTCCGAACAACTTGTTCTCGAAGCCGTCAAGCAAAAAAATTCGTCAAAAACGCAGAGCGTGCTGCAGAAACTTTTTGCCCTCTGGTTCGATGCATTTGTTTATAATCAGATTTGGGAAGACCCGCGAGTTGATTTGCAAGCCTTACGATTAAACGAAGATTCGCGCGTTTTGACGATTTCTTCAGGCGGCTGCAACGCGCTGAACTATTTAATCGACAACCCCGAATCGGTAACTGCCGTTGACTTAAATCGTCATCATATTTTCCTGCTCAATCTGAAAATCTCCGCACTTAGATTTCTGCCGACTTATGAAGATTTCTTTAATTTTTTCGGCTTCGGCAAACACTCCAATAACGTCGAAAATTATAAAAAATTCATCGCGCCGAACTTAGACGAAAGCACCAAAAAGTTTTGGGAAGGCAATGGATTTTTTGGAAATTTATTTAACGGCAACCGAGTAAATTATTTTGCGAATGACGGGCTTTACCAACACTCGCGCAACGGTTATTTTCTGCGCTTTTTTCATACATTCGCGCGGTTCTTAGGTTGCAGAACCGACGAGATTTTAAAAGCTAATTCGCTTGAAGAGCAAGAAAAGATTTATCAAAAACACATCGCGCCGTTTTTTGATTCGTTTGTCATTAAAGTAATCGGAAAAATGCCCGTCACGATGTTCGGTTTGGGAATTCCGCCGCAGCAATACGACGAACTAAGGCGAGATTTGGCGGAAGGCGGAAGCGTGATTGACGTTTATCGTGAACGCGCCAAACGGCTCGCCTGCGATTATCCGATTAACGAAAATTATTTTGCTTGGCAAGCCTTTGGGCGAAAATACGATACGGAAAATCGTCGAGCCGTTCCCGAATATTTGAAAGAAGAAAATTATGAAACTCTAAAAGCTAATGCCAATCGCCTGCAAACAAAAATCGGTTCGATAACCGAAGAAATTAAGCAAAATCCGATTAAAACATTCAATCGTTTTGTTTTTCTCGACGCACAGGATTGGATGAACGCCGAAACAATGACCGAACTTTGGCAAGCAATTTGGGAAAAAGCCGAAAACGGTTCGCGGATAATTTTCCGCACCGCCGGCGCGATTTCGCCGATTGAGACGAATCTGCCGACCGATTTGCAATCAAAATTCGATTGTCAGAAAGAATTTTCCCAAGAATTATTCAAACAAGACCGAGCTTCAATTTACGGCGGATTTTATCTTTACACGTTGAAATAATGGGTGCTAAACAAATCCAAAATCCAAAATCTAAAATCCAAAATCGAAATGGTGTTTTCGAGAGAATGGACAAAATGTATCGTCGTCAGCGATATTTTTACGATTTAACGCGCAAATATTACCTGCTCGGACGCGATAAATTAATTGAAAAAATGAACGTCGCCGAAGGTGAAAATGTTTTGGAAATCGGCTGCGGAACAGGCAGAAATTTGATTATTTTAGCGAGGAAATTTCCAAACTCGCGCTTTTACGGTCTCGATGCTTCGGCGGAAATGCTGAAAACCGCCGAAGCTAAAGTCAGCGCGGAAGAATTAAAAAATATCAGTTTGAAAACCGCGCTTGCCGATGACTTTGATTACCGGAAAACTTTTAATTCAGAAAATCCTTTCGACACGATATACTTTTCGTATTCGATTTCGATAATTCCGACTTGGAAAGAATCAATCGAGAATGCTCTGGCAAATCTCAAATCGGGCAGAAGCGTTTATATCGTAGATTTTTACGACCAAAAAGATTTGCCCGCGTGGTTTCGGCGAATTCTAAAAAGCTGGCTCGAGCAATTTCACGTCAAATATCCAAAGGAATTATTGCCGCATCTCGAAAATTTGGAGGTGCAAAATTTGGGTAAATTGTCGGTAAATTCGATTTATAAAAGTTACGCCTTTATCGCTGAATTTCAAAAAACCGATTAATTTTTCTTTCTTTTTCCGAAAATTGCCAAACTGATTCCGCCAAGAATTAAGATTGTCGCCGACAACAAGCGCAAGGAAATAATTTCAGATAAAAAAATTACACCGCCTAATCCAGCCAAAGCCGGAACGGAAAGCTGCAGAATTGCCGCGCGGGTCGCCGTGTGAAACTTCAAAACAAAATACCAAACCGAATAGCCGATGCCGGAAGCAATCGCGCCCGACAGAACAGCAAAGATGATTCCCTTTTGCGACAAGTGAATTTTTGAAAGAAACGGCAAACTCGCCAAAATTATCATCGGAACGGTGCGGACAAAATTCCCGGTCGTTTCGGCTAAAGGATTCGCGCTTCCGCGCCCGCGCAGAGTGTAAAATCCCCAAGCAATTCCCGCCAGAGCCATTAACGCGGAACTAAAAAACGGCGGTGAGGCAAGTCCGGGAAAAACCAAGTAAATCAAACCACCGAGCGCGAGCAAAAGTCCGAGCCATTCTAAAATTTTCGGACGCTCGCCTTTAACAAGCGCACTAATAATCATTGTCGCCTGAACACATCCGAACAAAATCAATGCGCCCGTTGCGGTCGTCAGATTGATATACGCGAAAGAAAAACAGATGGCATAAGCGAAAAGAAAAAACGCAGAAAGCCAATTTCCAATAATTATATTTTCACGTTTTTTGTCAAAGAAATAATAAATGACCGCAAGCGTTGCCGTCCCGGAAATCAAACGAATCGTCGTAAAACTCGCCGCGTCAATTGTTTCTGCGCCGAGCGCAAGTTGACACAAAAGCGAATTGAGCGCGAAACAGACGAGCGCGAAAGTTGTGTAAAAAGGGGTTTTCATTCGGAAAAATTCAAGAAATTTATCGGTTAATAAAGTTTCTTAAATTGCGACTTTATAATATTATTCAAATTTTTCTCAATCCATTTTTTTGAATATAAAACATTTTCTTCATACGGTTGTCTATTGTCTTTTAATCGTTAATCATTGCAATAACTTAGTTTGATTTTCGGGAATAAAGATTGCGTGATTTTTTTACCGAGTTCTTTTCTGTCTTCGCTTTATCAAATTTAAACTTAGATTCAAATCTTTATTAGGAGAATTGTATGAACAAAAAAATTCATTTTCTTTTACTCGCCGCATTACTGATTTTGAGTAATATCGGATTCGCTTCGGCACAGTCAACTACCGGTTCGATTTCGGGAACGGTGTTAGACGCACAACAAGCAGTTGTTCCCAATGCAACCGTTACTGTGCGAAACGTCGAAACAGGATTTAACCGCACCAATCAAACCAATGATGAAGGTCGGTATAATTTTGTCAACCTGCCCATCGGCGGATATGAAGTTACGGTCGAAGCCGCAAACTTCGCCAAATATGTTCAAACAGGTATTACGTTGCTCGTCAACCAAAACGCCGTCGTGGATGTCGGACTGAAAACCGGCGGGATTCAGGAAGTTGTCACGGTAACGGAGAATGCTTCGCTCTTAAATACAACGACGGCTGAAGTCAGCACCAGATTTGACGAAAAACGCCTTTCCGAACTTCCAATTGCGACTAATCGAAATGTTTATAATGTTTTGCTCTCGGTTCCCGGTGTTAGTCAACTAAGTTCCGGGCAAACCGGTTTTGCCAACGGAGTCAGTTTTTCCTCAAACGGCGGTCGTCTGCGCTCAAACAATTTTATGATTGACGGGCAGGACATTAACGATCCGAGCGTTTCAGGCGGACAGATAGCGATTAATAACCCGGATGCAATTCAAGAAGTCCGAATTATTACCAATCAGTTTTTAGCCGAATACGGGCGCAATTCCGGCGCGGTCGTTAACTTTGTCGGCAAATCCGGCACGAACAATTTCCACGGTTCGACTTTTGTCTTTCATAATAACAACAGTCTAAACTCTTGCAGCAATCTTGATAAACGCGCCGGATTTTGCAACCCGAACGCAACTATCGAGGAAAGAAAACGGTCACCGTTTCGTAAAGAATTTCAATACGGCTTTACCTTCGGCGGTCCGTTAACCTTTCTCGCTTTTGGCGAAGGCGGTCCCACTTTTTGGAAAGGAACCGACCGGACGTTTTTCTTCGGCGATTATCAACGCTGGACTGACCGGCAGTTGGGTTCGGGTTTCACACTGCGCGGCGCGCCGACTGAAGCCGGACGGGCGATTTTGCAGGCTGCCGTCGGTAATCGCCCGCAGGTTGCCGCGCTTTTGCAGTTTCTTCCTGCAGGCACGCCAAACGGTCAAACACGCAGTTTTACTGCTAACGGACAAACTTATGTCGTTCCGCTCGGTGACATAACTGGTTCGTCATCGATTAAATTCGACGACGACCAAGGTTCGTTTAGAATTGATCATCGCATCAGCGACCGAAACCTTTTATATGGACGTTATCGGTTTGATTCTCAGGAATCGAGCGGCACAGGACAAGTTACACCGCCGGGATTGACCACAGTCAGCCCGACGAAAACAAAAGCCGCCACCATCGTGCTAAACAGTATTTTAAGCAGCAAACTATCTAATGAAGCACGTATCGCTTGGACGCGGTTCGATTCGGTTACCAATGCCGCTGACCCGTCATCCGAATCAATTCCATCAATTGAAATTTCCGATTTGGGATTGACTGGTTTTAACGCTGCCGCAAGCCGCACGGCTATCGGATTGGCGGTTAATTTACCGCAGTTTCGCATCAATGACACTTATCAAATTCAGGATTCACTCTCTTATACGACAGGCAATCACAATTTGAAATTCGGCGTTGACCTGCGCCGCACTGACGTCAAAAGTTTCTTTGTCCCGACTGTTCGGGGTCGTCTTGCGTATACTACACTACAAAATTTTGTGGATGATATAGCGCAAACCTCGACCATCAATCTTCCGTTGCGCGGCGGCGATACAATCGGTTTTTATCGCTGGAACGAATTTTATACTTATGTCCAGGATGAATGGCGCGTCACGCCGAATTTTACTTTAACACTCGGACTGCGCTACGAATTTCCGGGAGATTCTTTTAGTTACCTGAAAGAAACCAATAAACGAGTCTTGGCGGCAAACGGAAACGACCCGCGTTTTGCATTAACGCCTGTGCCGACGACTGATAAAAACAACTTTATGCCGCGCATCGGCTTTAACTTTAATCCGCGCACGAGCGGCGACGGCATACTCGGTTTTATTACCGGCGGCGATAAATTGGTTTTGAGAGGCGGTTACTCGCGCACTTATGATGCCAATTATATCAATCTTAATCTGAATATCGCCGGTGGATTTCCATATTTAGCTTCGGTAACTTTGCCGTCCGCTAGTGCTTTCACGACACTGAGAGCGACTACCGTTCCGAATATTTCAAATCCTAATCTTTTGACCCGAACAGTAGTCGCGGGCGATTTCCGCTCACCGGCAACTGATCAATTCTCGTTTGAAGTGCAGCGTGAATTAGCAAGTGATTTGGTGATGAAGGTTGGTTATATCAGAACCAAAGGAACAGGATTGTTTCAAACGATTGATGCCAATCCGCGCGTTGCTTGTCCAACTTGTAATGCGATTGGTCGTGACAATAACAATAATGTCGTGCCAATCGTTCTTGCGCCGCGGGCTGACCCGACACTCGGTATCATTCGTCTGCGAGGCAATAAAGCCAATTCGATTTATAACGCCTTGCAAGCTAGTTTGGAAAAACGCTTGAGCCGCGGCTTTAGCGCCGGTGTTAACTATACTTACAGTTCGTTTATTGATACGGCATCGGAAACCTTTAATCCGTCAAACGCGGAAGTTGCCGTTGCACAGGATTCTTTTAATTTAGAAGGCGACCGCGCTCGTTCGAGTTTCGACCGACCACATCGTTTATCGGGCAATTTCGTCTACGAACTGCCGTTTTTCCAAGAACAAGGAGGATTCGTCGGGCGACTTCTCGGCGGATTTCAAGTCAATTCATTCTTTACTATTCAGAGCGGTGCGCCGTTCACGGTTCTCAACGGTGAAGACCCGTCCGGTGCTCTGGCTGGGATTGACGGTTTGGTCGGAAACGCAATTCGTCCGAATTTAAATACAACTTTAAACCTTTCGAGTATGACGATACCGGATATTTTACAGGCGGGCGGCGCGAGTTTGTTTAGGCGTTTATCGCGCGGACAAGAGCGCGTTGGAAACGCTGGGCGCAATATCTTGCGGGCGCAGCGACTGGCACTCGTTGATTTCGGCGTTATCAAAAATACACGGATTGCCGAAAATGTTCGCATCCAGCTTCGCGCCGATATGTTTAACGTCTTGAACCATCGCAACTTCGGTGTGCCCGAAGGACGCATCAACGCGCCGAACTTCCTCGACCAATGGGGAACAAACGGCGGTAATCGGCGCATCGTATTGGGCGCAAGATTAGTTTTCTAATCCAAGTTTATCGTCCAATAATTAAAAGCGCGGTCGGAAAATTTCCCGCCGCGCATTTTTATGAAATTTTTCCTTGGCTTATTTCTCAATCATCTCGGCGATTTCCCTCTGCAAACTTTCACGCTGAATCAGTAGACGCAAAAACAACGCGCGTTGACGAATAAGAAGCCACGCCGCTTTGAGCCAGATGCGCATATCAATCAGCGTTTCAAAACTTCTGAGAGCGACATAACCGCACAAAATTGTCAGCGGAATCGAAGCGAGTGCAAATTGCCAACTGAAAAAATAAAAAATTGTGCCGGCGACAATCAGCCACGTCAAGGGCATAAAAATACAAGCGGCGAGAATTTTCGAGGTCGAGCCAGCCGCGTCGTCGCCGTGTTTGGTAACCATTAAACCGAGAAGATTTGAAAAAAGATAGGCGGGCGAATGAACAATCGCACCGACAATCGAAAACGGCGCAAGAAGAATTAAAATCACAATTCGCAAAATTAAATAGCGGAAAACATAAGCCGTCGGGTGCTGCAAAACCGAAAGGCTTTCGGTCGTTACGCCGCTCGTTTGCAGATTGTTTTCGTATCGCGTAACTTTTTCGCTCAAGCGCCGCATTTTTTCCGGTTCGTTTTGTCCGAGAAGTTTGTATTTTTCAGCCAGATTCTGTAATCTTTGAAAAGTTTGCGTTAAGGTTTGTTTGAAAAGCAGATTTTCATAAACCGACGAAAAAAGAGCTTCGGCTTTGACGACTGTTTCGAGTTCGCCAGCCGTTTCGAGATTCAGAGTTACGTTTTTTAAAGCGGTTTCGATTCTGCTCGTCAGACGCAACACAGCATCGCGCGGCGGTTCGCCGGCTTCGTCTAATTCGACCGGTTCGACATCTAATAACTCGCCGTAACGAATCAACGCTTCGCTCCGAAAAGCGGTTTTTGAAGTGTAATAAAGTCCGACTGCCATAATCTTCAAACCGTTTTTTCTCAAATCTTCGCCGACGGCTAAAGCTCCCAATGCAATCCGCGCCGCGCCCGTTTTTATCGGTTGAAGTTTAGTCGCATCGTGCGAAATACCTTCCGGGAAAATAGCGATACAGCGTCCGCGACCTAAAAGCTCGTGGCAATTTTCAAACGTCGAACGATTTTTCGCTATATCACCGAGCGCATCAATGCGCCGGTAAATCGGCAAAATTTCAAATGTCCGCAGGAGAAATCCGGCGATTGGATTGTCATAAAGCGTAGATTTGGCGAGAAAAGAAACGCGGCGCGGCAAGCTAACGAACACCAACGCGGGGTCAACCAAACCGTTCGGATGATTGAGAACAAAGATAATCGCGCCGTCTTGCGGGGCTTTCTCGACGTTGACGGCTTCGATGCGGCGAAAGAAAAGCCGCAGCGCGATGCTGATTAAAGCGTGAATAAATTGACGGACAAACGTGCCTTTACCGAGGAAAATCATCTGCCAGAGGCGCAAAACTTTTACGCTTTCGCCCCGTTCCAAAGGCTTGCTTTGTTCGTCGGAGTTTCTCAATTTTCTACAAAAATTTACAGGGATAACAGGATAAACAAGGATGTAAAATTTATCTTGATTCACCCTCGGTTCATTCCATTATCCCTGTAAATTGTTTTATCTTGATTTATTCTTCGTCTTCGTCTTCAAATTCTTCGTCACCTTCTTCGCCGCCGACTTCGCCGAATTCCCAGCCGTCATAGGTTTCGATTTCATATTCGTCGGCGAGCTTTTGAAATTCGATGTTGCGTTGCGCCAGCGATTCGGGCGTGTGCATTTCGACTTTATCAATATGCAGCAGATATTCGCCCGTCGGCTTGTCGGTGTCTTCGTCACCGAGTTCAAACACGTCTACGAAATCGTAGCCGTCAGCTTCGAGTTTCAAACCGAGCTTTTCGAGTTTATCAACACTCGTGTCCACAAAGTAAAAGCTGTAAAGCATTTCTTCGTCCAAGTTCCAGTTGTCTTCGCGTTTTGCATCGGCGAAAATTTCCTTAATGCCTTCGAGTTGCGATTCTACGTCTGTAAACATAATTTTATTCCTCATCATCTACGAGATGCGCCACGTCCGAAGTCGTATCGCTACCGCTCTGAATTGCGCCGACACCGCTCGTCGGCATCATATCTTCTCGGTTTTCAGTTGAATGGTCTTGTCCGGTTTTCTTGCGTTTGCCGCCGGAAATGGCATTCATATCTTCGTCGGAAACGGTGCCGTCGCCGCCCGGAATGTCGCTGCCGGTTCTAATCGTGTTTTTTTCATCGCTGTTAAATACGTCATCTTTTCTTTGTGCCATTTTTCTTGCTCCTTAAAACAAATTTAATTTTATTGTCTCATTTAATGATTAAATTTTCCGTAATCTTAGCGGTTAATTTAATCGGACGAGTAGGGTTCGGTTTTCAAAAATGCGGCGATGAAAAGTAATCCGAATATCAAATCAATCAAACCTGCCGCAAATAAAGGCATTGCCAGCCGATTCTGCAAAAATAAAACGACTGCGGCGATGCCGAAACTGAATTTTTCGATAACAGACGGAATCATCGCCGCGCGATATTGAACGGGACGGCGGGCGATAATCAAAAACAAAACCTGAAACGCGAGCGCGACACCAATAAAACCATAATAATATTCTGGATGCGTAATCGGCGGCGGAAAATCTTGACTGTTTTTCGCCTCCATAAAATACTGCGGAAACAAAACAATCAAGCCGTAAACGCCCGCCACGTAAAATATGATTTTGGCAAATTTCATATCGTTTGATTACTCGCGGAATTACGCCGCCGAACGTTTTTCCGCATCTATTCTACCGTCTCCCCTTCTTTCCTCTCCGGTCGCATATGCGGGAATAGAATCACGTCTCGAATCGAATGTTTGTTCGTTAGAAGCATCACCAACCTATCAATCCCGATGCCGATTCCGGCGGCGGGCGGCATTCCGTAAGCCAGAGCGCGGATGTAATCTTCGTCCAAAACCATCGCTTCCTCGTCGCCGCCTTCGCGCTCTTTCATCTGGTCAATGAGCCGCTCGTATTGTTCCTGCGGGTCGTTGAGTTCCGAAAAACCGTTGGCGCATTCCATCCCGTTGATAAACAATTCAAATCGCTCGGCGACGTTCGGATTCTCCGGCGACGCTTTTGACAAAGGCGAAATTGATTTCGGGTAATCAATGATGAAGATCGGTTGGATTAGTTTTTCTTCAGCTACTATTTCAAATAGTTCTACAACATTTTTTTCAAAACTTTCAAATACTTCGCTAGTATTCTCTTGTATTTCATCCGACACTGAAAACCAAATGTTTTTTGCCTCCTTTATTCTGGCTTCCATAGCTTTTTCATCAATAATCTTTTTAGCATCTTCAATGATGTATCTCGTAGGATTTGCACTTTGGACATACTCAACTTCTGCAACAGACATATATGCTAAGAACCTTCTAAGTCTTGCAACCTGAACAGGAGAATCAAGCCATTGAATTTCAAAAAATTCATTACCTAGTTGCCTATTCTCTTCTCGCCAATGTCTAACAATAGCCTTTTTCATCGTCAATCTTTCAAACTTTGAAAAATCAATTGCGCGTCCATCATAATTCACCTGCAAACTTCCGCCCGTCGCTTTCTGCACCGATTCCTTAATCATCGCTTCGGCGAAATCCATCATTCCGTTCACGTCCATATACGCTGCGTAGAATTCGAGCATCGTGAATTCGGGATTGTGTTTTTGGGACAAACCTTCGTTGCGGAAATTTCTGTTGAGTTCGTAAACCTTTTCAAAACCGCCGACGGTCAGGCGTTTCAGATAAAGTTCCGGCGCGATGCGGGCGTAAAGGTCAATGCCTAAAGCGTTATGATGCGTCTTAAAAGGCTTCGCCGCCGCGCCCGTCGCTTTCGGCGTGAGCATCGGCGTTTCGACTTCGATGAATCCGTTGTCGTCAAGAAACCGGCGCATTCCGCTGATTAATTTCGCGCGGCGTTCAAAAACCTCGCGCGTCGTCAAATCGTCGCGCTCGACTTGCAGACTCGATGCAATCAAATCGGCGTAACGAAAACGCCTTTGCAATTCCGGGTCGCTGATGCCGTGCATTTTGTCGGGCATCGGAAACATCGCTTTCGACAAAAACTGAATCGTCTCGACGTGAACGCTCAATTCGCCGGTTTTCGTCACAAACAAAAAACCTTCGACACCGATAAAATCGCCGTGGTCAAGCAGTCCGAATAATTCCCAAGCCGTGCCTTCTTCGTCAATCGTCTCGCCCGTGTCGTTATTCACGGCTTTCGCGTCCTGCTTGCGAACGTAAATTTGCAGACGCTCGATGCCGTCCGACAAATGAACAAACGCCGCTTTGCCCATTACGCGCGGCGGAACGGCTAATCTTCCGGCAATTCGAATGCGATATTGATTTAGTTCGGCGTTCGCCGCGTCGCGATGTTCGTCGGACGGTTTTTCGCCTTCCGGCAATTCCGAAATATGTTTGTCTTTTATCGGTCTGGCAAATCGGGCGACGTTTGTAATCGTCGCCTTTTGGTCTGGAATAATTACCTGTCCGTCTTGGAGAACTTCGCGCCTGTATTTATTCGGATAGACGTTGCCGATTAAATCTCTTAATCGTTCGAGATGCTCGCGGCGGGCTTCTGTTTGGTCGTTTGGTTCGACGATTTCATTAAATTCGGGAATGCTCATAGTCGTTCAAATGACAGAAAGTTGGCACATTCTTCACTTTTTAATTTTGCCTTTTTACTTTTTACTTTTTTACCGCCATTTCAAAAATTTCTTTGCCCCATTCGTTGATGCTTTTGCCGCGCCGGGCAGCAGCTTCGGCAATCGCGGCGTGAAGTTTATCCGGCAGACGAAAGAGCAGTTTGCCTGAATAACTCTTCTTTACTTTTTTGCCGGTTTTCGCGCAGACTTCAATGTGAAAATCAACTGCTTCCTGTAGGGCATTGTTTAATCCTTCAACTGTTTCGGCTTCAAACATCACGATGTCGTCAATACCAATCAGCCGCCCGACAAAAACATTGTCATCGGCGGAAAATTCAATTTTTGCGGTAAATCCTTTGTAATTCATTAAATTATTCATTTGTGTAACCCAACCTTTTCAAGAACTCACGAACCGATTCAACTTGATACTTTCTGGCTTCCTTTTGCGGATGCGGACGATGCTGTTCCCATTTTTCGCCGCCCGGCATCACAAAAGCCACGCGCGCGCCGCTGCCTTCAATCTTTTCCGCGCCGAGCGCAACGAGTAATTTTTCAATGTCAGAAAAGTTAATTGATGCCGCTGTCGGAACGCTGAAAACCGCCCGCAAAGTTTTCTGGTGTTTTCGGTTCATCTAATAAAATGATAGCCAATGGTGATAGCGTTATCAACACGCATCGTATCTTTTCGCTAAACCGCTGCGACTATGTATAATTTAACTTTTAACCGATGAATTTTGCCGCCGAAACAATCACTGAATTAAAAAGTCTCCGCGATGAAATCAGACGCGGAACGCGAATAATTTCTCTCAGCGGTCTGACTTCCATCTCCGCCAAGGCGTTTGTTTTGGCGGAACTGAAACGAGAAACGGACAAAACGTTGGTTGTCGTTACCGATTCAAACAAAGATTCGGATACTTGGGAATGCGACCTCGAATTTTGGAGTGGTCAGCGGTCAGCGGTCAGTGGTCAGTTGCAGAAATCAGAAATCCAAAATCCAAAATCCAAAATCTCGACTCTTCCATCGTTTGAATCCGACGTTTACGCAAACGTTTCGCCGCACACTGAAACTTTAGAAAAACGCGCTTTGGCTTTGTGGGATTTAACGCGGGTAAAATCCGATTTTTTGATTCTGTCAGCAAAGTCTTTAATTACGAAAACGCTTGCACCGAATGAAATAAAAAATCTCGGCGCGCATCTGAAACGCGACGAAGATTTTGCGCCCGAACTTTTAATCGAAAAACTCGTCGCTTCGGGTTATTTGCGCGAAGAGCCTTTGAAAAACATCGGTGAATTTTCTGTGCGCGGCGGAATTATTGATGCTTGGTCGCCCGATGCGGAATTGCCGGTGCGGATTGAGTTTTTCGGTGATACGGTTGATTCTATTCGGGAATTCGACCCGGAAACACAGCTTTCCACCCGGCAATTGAAAGAAATTTCCATTGCGCCGATGCGCGAATTCTCCGCGACAGCAAAAGATTTTCGAGATTGGGCGTTTTTTGCGCGAGAAAGATTTTCAGACGAAAGACACGCGCGAGAATTGAAAGACCGAACGCAATTTGCCGAGATGGGTGAAGACTTTTCGGGTTGGGAATTTCTGTTTCCGTTGGTGAATCCGCGCCAGTCGAGCGTGTTCGACTTTTTGGACAATTGCGTGTTTGCTTTTGACGAACCTTCAATAATCGAACGAACGCTTTCCACTTTTTGTGAAAATTTAGATAATCGTTTTGCGGAAATATCGGACGCGGGCGAAATTGGTTTAGAACCGAACGAACTTTTTTTAAGCGGCGAAGATTTACGCGGAAAATTTGAAACGACACAGCGCGTCGAACTTCGCGCACTTGGCAGAACGGCGGCGCAAACCGACGAACAGTTTTCACTCGCGGCGGAAAGCCCGAAGGAGAATTACGAATTACGAATTACGAATTACGAGAACAAGCCGTTGTTTCTTTTTTCAACCGCCGAAAAAGCCGTCGAGTTTGAGATTCAATCGCGCTCGACGCGCAAATATCACGGCAACGTCAAAGAGTTTGCAAGCGAATTGAAACAAAAAAATGATTTTCCCGCAAAGGCGCAAAGTTCGCAAAGTGGAATCAAAGGACAAAGAACGAATGACGAAGGACGACTTTTCGTTCTTCAATCACACGGATTAGCTGAACGCTTGAGTGAAATTTTGCGCGACTATGACATTTCTGTTCCAGAAACTTCTTTGCTCATCGGCGATTTGTCGGGCGGTTTTGAAATTCCCGCGCTCGATTTAATTGTTCATACGGAAACGGATATTTTCGGCGAAACAACCGGGCAGGAATTTCAAAAAACAAAAATCCAAAAACCAAAAACCAAATCAAATCTCGGCGCGTTCATCTCGGATTTTCGAGATTTGAAAGCCGGCGATTTTGTTGTTCACGTTGACCATGGCATCGGGCGGTTTGAAGGTTTGCAAATTCTTGAAACAGGCGGCGCATCGCGTGAGTTTATGCTTCTCTATTACGCCGAAAATGCAAAGTTATTTGTGCCGGTTGAGCGATTGGATTTAGTTTCGCGTTTTTCTTCGGGCGAATCGGCACAGCCGACGCTTGACCGTCTGGGCGGAATCGGCTGGCAGAAAACAAAGGCGAAAGCGAAACGCGCGATGCGCGATATGGCGGACGAACTGCTGCGGCTGTATGCCGAACGCAAACTTGTGGAGGGCTTTGCTTTCTCCGGCGACACGCCGTGGCAAATCGAATTTGAACACGCTTTCCCTTATCAATTAACTGTTGACCAAGCGACGGCGATTGATGATATGAAGGAAGATATGCAAACCGCCGTGCCGATGGATAGATTGATTGTCGGCGATGTCGGTTACGGGAAAACGGAAGTGGCGATGCGCGGCGCATTCAAAGCCGTGATGGACAATAAACAAGTCGCCGTTTTAACGCCGACGACCATTCTCGCATATCAACATTTTGAAAGTTTCAAACAACGCTTTGCTGCGTTTCCCGTGAAAATCGAATTGCTGTCGCGCTTTCGTTCGGCGAAGGAACAGAAGGAGGTTGTCAAAGCGGCGGAAGACAGCAAGGTTGATATTTTAATTGGCACACATAGAATCTTGTCAAACGATGTGAAATTGCCGAAACTCGGTTTGGTCGTCGTGGACGAAGAACAGCGGTTCGGCGTGGCGCACAAAGAGCGATTAAAACAATTAAAAAAGAAGGTTGACGTGATGACTTTGAGTGCCACACCGATTCCCAGAACTTTGAATATGAGTCTTTTGGGAATGCGCGATATGTCGGTGATTGAAACGCCGCCGCGCGACAGATTGGCGATAAATACGCAAGTTGTTCAATTTTCCGAAGGCGTGATTAAATCGGCAATTGAATTGGAACTGGCACGAAACGGTCAAATATTTTTTATTCATAACCGCGTCGAATCAATCGAATCAATCGCCGCGCACATCAAAAAAATTGTGCCGCACGCCCGCATCATCTTCGCGCACGGACAGATGAACGAAAAGGAAATGGAACAGGCAATGCTTGATTTTATTGATTATAAATTCGATATTTTAGTGGCGACGACGATTATCGAAAACGGAATTGATATTCCGCGAGCGAACACAATTATTATCAATCGCGCCGACAATTACGGCTTGTCGCAGCTTTATCAATTGCGCGGTCGCGTCGGTCGGTCGAATCGCCGCGCTTACGCTTATCTTTTGATTCCGTCGGAACTCGAATTAACGCCGATTGCCAAACGCCGTCTTTCGGCGATTCGTGAATTTTCCGACTTGGGCGCGGGTTTTCGCATCGCCGCGCTCGATTTGGAGTTGCGCGGCGCGGGCAATATCTTGGGCGGGCAGCAATCCGGTCAACTCGACGCGCTCGGTTTTGACCTTTACACAAAAATGTTGGAGCGCACGATTCAGGAATTGAAGGGCGAAGAAATCGTCGAAGAATCGAGTGTTTCAATAAATCTCGGCGCGGACGTTTCAATTCCGAACGATTATATCAACGAAACAGCCCAACGTCTGCGGACTTATAAACGTATTTCATCTGCCGAAACGGAAGAATCTTTGCGGCAAATCTACGCGGAAATCGGCGACCGTTACGGCAAAATCCCCGAATCAGTTGATAATTTATTCGATTACGCGAGGCTTAGAAAAACGGCGGAACAGATGCGTGTCATATCGGTTGATAAAACGCGCGATGGTTTGGCAGTTAAGCTAGGCGAAAACGCACGAGTTGCGCCTGAAAAATTGATGCGGTTTTTATCGGAGAATCCAGAATCCTCTTTCGCTCCGAGCGGCGTTTTAAAGGTAGTTACCAAAGAAGAGAATTTAATTGAGACGGCGCGAATAACATTGCAAAAAATAGGCAACAAAGAATAGAATTTTTTTATGATTAGCAGCAAAGAACAGTTCGTAGTTGATGAGAAAGGAAACCGCACGGCGGTTTTGATTGATGTAAAAAGATACGGCGAATTTCTCGAAGCGTTGGAAGAAATTGATTCAATTCGCGCTTTCGACCGGGCAAAATCGGCAAATGATGAAGCGATTCCGTTTTCGCAGGCAATTGAGGAAATTGAAAACAGCCGAAAATGATTTACAAAATTTCTATTCTTCGACGCGCCCAAAAAGAGTTGGCTGATTTGCCTAAAACGGACTTTGAGCGCGTTCGTGACGCAATTCTCGAACTTTCCGAAAATGCCAGACCAATTGGTTGTAAAAAGTTGGTCGGACGCGAAGGCTGGAGAATAAAAATCGGAAATTACCGCGTCATTTATGAAATAGAAGACACTGGCAAAGAAATAACCGTTTTGCACGTTGGACACAGGCGCGACGTTTACTCATAAATTATTTCAGCAATTACGAATCTTGCTCTTTCCCGCTCTGTGCGCTTTTTTCAGTAGCGGCGGGCGGAGTTTTCGCCGGTTGCGTTGTCGGTTTCGGCGCGGGCGTCGGTGTTTTTGCCGGCGGCGTTGGTTTTGTTTCCGCCGTCGGAGTTGGCTGCGGCTGCGCCGTGTTCGCCGGTGCAGGTGTCGGTTTGCCGGTCGGTGTTGCCGCCAGTTTTACATTGGCATTTGTGTTTGTATTCGTCGGCACGGGAACAAGCACCGTTCCGTCCTGCATAAAAATGCTGTTCGCGTTGTTCGGGTCAATCGTATAAACTTGTCCGCCCGGCGCAACCGGATAAGGCGGCGCACCCGGCGGCGGAACGCCGCGCGCCCAAGGATTATAACCGTCGCCGAAGCCGTCGCCGTTCGGCATCGCCGGCTGCAAACTCGACGTATTTGAAACACCTAACATCTCCGGCGAATAAGTCATCGTGTTCGCCGCGCCGAGTTCGTTCATTCCGGTCGCCGGATTCAGCGGTTGAACCGGCTGACCGTTGAGGTCGGTTTGCATTTGCGTTGGCGGATTAGTTTGCTTACTCGATGTCGCGTAAATCAAGCTGATTGCCAACAAAGAGATTCCCGCCAAAACAACAAACGCGGTTTTCCATAAATTATTATTTACATTGTCGGAGGTGCCGGCGACTTTCGGGACGACGATTGTTTCCATTTCATCCACATTATTTAAAATGCTACTTAAGTCGCTGGCAAATTCTTGGGCGGATTGATAGCGCATTTCAGGATTTTTCGCTAACGCTCGGATAATAATCGGCTCGACGTTAGCGATTAAATCCCCACGAAAAGCCGAGAGCGGCGGCGGCGGATTTTGCGCTTGCTTCATCATCAAATCAATCGGATTTTCCGCCATGAATGGAACTTCGCCCGCCAGCATTTCGTAAAAAATCACGCCCAAAGAATAAATATCCGAGCGTTCATCAGCTTCGGCGACCGAAGAGTTTTGTTCGGGCGAGCGATACGCCAGTTTATTCGAGTTAAATTCATTGTCCGCCAAATCACTCTCGTTTAATGAACCTGCGCCGAAATCCAAAATTTTAACGAGTTCAGTATTATTAATTGTTTTGGTGAGAAAAATGTTTTCGCTTGTTAAGTTGCCGTGAACAATTTTGTAAGCGTGCGCGGCATTAAGCCCGGCGGCAATTTGGCTGGCAATTTTGGCGGCGCGTTCAAATGAAAATTTCTTCTCGCGCCCGATTGCTTCCTTTAGAGTTTCGCCGTCTGCGCCTTCCAAGACGATATAAACCGAGCCGTTTTTGTCCGAGCCGAAGTCGGTTACGTTTAAGATATTCGGATGCGAAATGTGCGAAACCGTGCGGGCTTCGGCGGAAAAATCCCTGGCGATTTTTTCGTCAACGGCGAGCGCAGGTGAGAGAATCTTGACCGTTACGGGCTTTTCCATCAAAAGATGCGTGGCGCGATAAGTTTTACCCGAACCGCCGCCTTCGCGCATTACAGAATCAATCCGGTATTTCTCCTCTATAGTTTGTCCGATAAATTGGTCTAACATTTTACTTAAAAACCGAACGCTGATTTACCAGGATTATTACGATTAGTTAAGTTTTAAAAATCATAATCAATCCTAAATAATCCTAATAAATCAATGTCCCAATAATTTCAAAATTTATTATCGCAATAATTTGCTTTGTTAATTATACGCCTCAAATAACGATTCGATTCAAAAATCTTGCGTCAAGTTGTAACTCGAAGTCTGAAGCAAAGAAAATGCGGACGAAGTCGTTTTACAAACTTCATCCGCAAAAATTGAGTTTTCGCTTTTTATAATTTGACGAAAACAATAAGCAGCGCGAACAACACGAGCGACTCGATAAGAGCCAGCGCGATAATCATCAGCGTCTGCACTGTGCCAGCCGCGCCCGGATTGCGAGCCGCGCCTTCCGCCGCCCGCGAGCCGACCAGACCTTGACCGATGCCCGCCAAGCCCGCCGCCAAACCGAAACCGACACCCGCACCGATTGCTTTCGCGGCGTTGACGGTTGATTCGTTGTCCGCCGCGCCCGCTTGCGCGAGAGCGGGAATCGCCATCATCATCAAAGCCAGAACGGAAAAGAAAATATATTTAAATTTAATCATTTTTTGTCTCCTGTATTTTATTTTTTAATTAGCGAAGACTTTTCGGCAAAACTTATTTCGTCAAACTTGCGTCGGTTTATAATTTCGCCTCACTTCCGGTATGCGCTCGATTTCTACTCCGTGGAGTCGAGGCTCCTGTCGCGTGCGGGCATATCTCGTATTAAATGCAAGTTTTCAAAATCAATTTGGCTTTCCAGCCTTCAAAAAACTTTTTAATAGTTTCAGATTCGATATTTAATCCAAAATCTAAAATCCAAAATTGTTAGACGTGCGCCGTCGCCAAGGCTTCGCCGGTCGCTTCCGAATGTTCGCCGCCGTGAGTGTCGTCGTGCGGCGCGTGTGAAACTTCGCTGATGTAGATCATCGAAAGCAGCGTGAACACGAGCGTCTGCACAAAAGCGACGAAAACCGCCAGCGGCATCAGCACAACGGGCAAAAGAAATTGCGTAAACGGCGGAGCAAGACCGGAAATCTGGCTCGAAATCTGCTCGTCGGCAAACATATTGGCAAAAAGTCGCACGCCGAGCGTAATCGGGCGGATCATATTGCTGACGAGTTCGATGGCGAAAATTAAAGGCGTGATGATTATCGCCATCAGAAGAGGCAATCGCGGTCCGGCGAAATGCGCCAAGTGGTTGACGAGTCCGTTTTCGCTGATGCCTATGTAGTTGTAATAAATGAACGACGAGATGCCGAGCGCGAAGGTTACGTTGACCGAAGCCGTCGGCGACATAAAAAGCGGGAAAAGTCCCATCAGATTGGAAACTAAAACCAACACGCCGAACGTGGCGACTACGGGAAAATACCGATAACCGTGATTGCCGACAACCGAGATGATTAAATCTTTGAGCGCGAGAAATCCGGCTTCGAGTGTGAGTTGTCCGGGCTTTGGGTCATCCTCCGATAATTTGCTTTTGAAAATCCAAATGAGAATCATCGTTAAAACACAAGCGATGACGAACATAACCGTGTACCACGGAATCGCATTTTCCGGCGTATACTCACCGAAAACGACAGCGGGAGTAGTTTTCACTCCCAATTTATCGAAAAGCCATTGCCACGCCGGATAAGTGTAAGCCAGCTGAAAATCGTAAACCGGTTTGCCCAAATAATGATTAATAAATTCGACAATCAACGGCGTATGATGCCCGCCGCCTTCTGCAAATAAAAACATTTTTTATAATTCCTTGCTGTTAAAAACGGATGAAAATAAACGTATCAAACCTTCGACAACAATCGCTAAAGCAAAACTCCCCAATCCTAAAATCACGGCGACAATCGGCACGGTTTTAGTCAAAAAAATAATTAATAAAATTACGCCGAGCGTCAAATAACGGGCAAAATATCGAACTGCTAAAAATCGCGGTTTCGAGCCGCTAACGGCTTGGTCGAAAATCTTTTTGAGCGAAATTTTCAGCCAGTAATAATTAATTAAAGATAAAATTCCGCCAAGAACAACACCAAAACCAAACTGCCACGAAATAAAAATGAATCCTGCCAAACTGGCGAAAAGCGCGACTACACCCATCGTCCATAAGATTCGCCGATGCGAAATCACGGTCGGTGTCGGTTGTTCGGTTTCGATTATATTGTCAGCCTCGCTCATTGCGAAACTTAGATTTTACAAAGGAACGGAAGAAAAGGCAAAAGGTGAAAAGGTGAAAAGGGAAAAATGTGAAAAAGTGGAAAAGGGCGACGTTCAACAACTTTTTCCCTTTTCACCTTTTTCACTCTTTCACTTTTTAAAGATTTGCGAAGTGATTCTGAAAAATTGGAAAAACCCGATAACTGCTCCCAAAACAATTCCGCCGACAATTCCCCACGGCTGAGTTCCAAGAAGCAAATCGGCAAACCAACCGAGAATCAACATAAAAACTATCGAACCGAATAGCGTTATCGCCGCCCCGTAAGCCAGACCGCTTTTGCGTGCGGTTTCGGCGATTGATTCCGGTTCGGCGGCTGTTTGAAAAAGCCTTTCATTGCTGTTTTCTGATTGTGATTCTCCGAATTTAGTTTCAGCAAACGATTCGGCATTTGCCGCGTCCGCCGTTTCTAAATCGCTCGGCGCATCAATCATCATTTCAGGAACTTCGTGCAGATTTTCCGTTTCGCCTGTTTCAAAAAAATGTGAATCGGCTATTTTTTCAAACCACGGTTCGTGCGCCGCTTTTTCTGTTTCTGATTTTATTTCGCTCGACTGGTTTTCGTCTTGTTCAAGCAAATTCTTATTCACCACCGGCTCTCCCACTTCAAATGATTTTCGGCATTATTATTAAACGCGATTTTCGCTGGCGGCGCAAAGTATAGTTATCCACCGACAAAAAATCAACCGCTCCAAACTGCCTTTGCAATTGATGGAACGGTTGGGATTTATAAACTAAGTCGGTTAATTTTTGTGCTTTTCGCCGCTGTTATTTACTGACTAAATCGATAAACAATCTATTTTGAACTTCCGCATTGCTCAAAAGCTCATTGTGAACACCGCACGCAAAAGAAACGTGCTGTGCGAGCAGAGCCGTTTGAAAACCATCTTTTCTGGGTTTTGCGCCCGTCAGCGTCGAAGTCAAAAATGAGCGTTGGGTAACCACGCCGTCGCCTTTGACGAAAAGTAATTCTTTCAACTCTTTGCCGGAAACCTTTGTGCCGTCGCTTCGCTTAAATTCATCGGCATCAAACAGTGTCCGCCAACGAAATTTCTCGTCGCGGTAAATCACCATTCCGTCAAGCGTCGGTTTGCACTCCGAACCAAGCAGATAAATCGGAACCGCGCTTTTCGCGTTGATGTTCGCGTCCAAGGCTTGATGAAAACGCTTGGCACGACTCAGAACCACGCGAAAATACGCTTTTGCTTGCGCCTGCTCTTGAATGGTGAATTCCTTTGAAAATTTCGGGTCATCATAAACCGCCCAACCGTATTTTTCCCACGTCTCCGGATTATAAATATCAATTTTCAGAGGCTTTAGATTTTCATCAAAAACGCGAATCGTCCCGCTATGCGGCAGCAGTTGGAAAATGGCGGGAAGCGTGAACATGTCGTATTTCGAGAGGCTTTGAATAAACGGTATGTTTATTCCGCCGCCGCCCAAAGCGTAGCCTTTGACCAACGCGTTGAATTAAACGCGATTTTCGCTGGCGGCGCAAAGTATAGTTATCCACCGACAAAAAATCAACCGCTCCAAACTGCCTTTGCAATTGATGGAACGGTTGGGATTTATAAACTAAGTCGGTTAATTTTTGTGCTTTTCGCCGCTGTTATTTACTGACTAAATCGATAAACAATCTATTTTGAACTTCCGCATTGCTCAAAAGCTCATTGTGAACACCGCACGCAAAAGAAACGTGCTGTGCGAGCAGAGCCGTTTGAAAACCATCTTTTCTGGGTTTTGCGCCCGTCAGCGTCGAAGTCAAAAATGAGCGTTGGGTAACCACGCCGTCGCCTTTGACGAAAAGTAATTCTTTCAACTCTTTGCCGGAAACCTTTGTGCCGTCGCTTCGCTTAAATTCATCGGCATCAAACAGTGTCCGCCAACGAAATTTCTCGTCGCGGTAAATCACCATTCCGTCAAGCGTCGGTTTGCACTCCGAACCAAGCAGATAAATCGGAACCGCGCTTTTCGCGTTGATGTTCGCGTCCAAGGCTTGATGAAAACGCTTGGCACGACTCAGAACCACGCGAAAATACGCTTTTGCTTGCGCCTGCTCTTGAATGGTGAATTCCTTTGAAAATTTCGGGTCATCATAAACCGCCCAACCGTATTTTTCCCACGTCTCCGGATTATAAATATCAATTTTCAGAGGCTTTAGATTTTCATCAAAAACGCGAATCGTCCCGCTATGCGGCAGCAGTTGGAAAATGGCGGGAAGCGTGAACATGTCGTATTTCGAGAGGCTTTGAATAAACGGTATGTTTATTCCGCCGCCGCCCAAAGCGTAGCCTTTGACCAACGCGTTGAGCGACGAAATTGAACCTTCGTTCGGAGTTCCGACGAGAAAAATTTTGTTGATGTGCTTTGCGCCCGCCCACGTCGGGATAAGTCGGCGCGTGCCATTGGGCAAATCCGTATCGCCATACATCGCGGCATACCGCGCAATTAAACCGCCCATCGAATGGGCGACGATGTTAAACTTCAAACCGGGACGCTTCAGTTTTGTTTTTAATTCAGCCAATCGGCGAACCAGCAAGCGAGCATTTTCAACATTATCGAGCCGCCAATCGTATGGGAAAACGTAATAAGTATCTTGAAAGCCGTTCTCGCTTGGCGCATCCCATTTTCCTTCCTTATAATCACCCGGAATTTCCAGCGATGCAGCCAGTTTTTGATAAATTTCAGTTTCGGGCAAAAACCTTAAATATTTGATATTTCGCAGAATATCGCGCGGCACGAGATTGTCTCGATTTTTCTCAAGATTTGTGGAAATCGGAAGGCGCAAATCGTCGGTTTTCGACCGCTGCAAATCAAACCAAACAACTTCATCGGTTTCTTTATTGACAAGTTCCGAACCGATTAAACCCGGAATGACGATGACCGGCGGCTTGCCTTTCTGTCCGGTCGGCGGACCTTGCGCGATTGTTTGAGCCGATGCCGTTTGATAAAAAACGGCGACCGAGAGGAAAGCTAAAAAAGCTAAAAACGAAAAGGAGCGAATTGTTTTTGAGTTAAACAAAGCAAAAATTTCAAATCTCATTTGATTAATTTAAATTACAAAATCTTGAATAAAAATTAGAAAAAATATTTTGAGAAAACTTTGACGACAAACTTTTCTATTCTATTGATTCAAGTTGACGATTGTTAGTTGATAAAATTTCGGTTTCGGTTGCCGATTTCAAATTATATTCGATGCCGCGCCAAACAATTTTTCGTGAAAACAGAGCGCAGAGGCAGTTGTAAAAATAAAGAAGTGGTGAAATTGTCCAAAGCGTTAAGTGTGATAAAAGTTGATGGTTTAATTCTTTTTCGTAATCGTTTAAAGCTAACTTGACCGCTTTCAACCGCAGCCACGCCTTCACAAACCCGAACGCGAAAATCACAAGTAAAAACGTTAACGTCAGCCAAAAATGAAAATTTGAAACGAAGAACAGAAGCACAATGCCCGACCAAAAGACTGCAGTGAAAAGAAATGAACCGATTAAAGATGCTTTCCAAAGGTGTGGCGCGTAAATGCGCGTAATTTTCATTTGTCTGGTCGTAAATTCTAAAAGTTCGCGCCCATTGCAATCTTCAACGTTCGCCGTCAAACACTGCGGCACAAAATGAATCGGCAAATTCGCTTCGCTCATCGCCCTTGTTACAGTAAAATCATCCGACAAAGTTCCTCGCCATTTTTCGCGCAAATTTAATCGCTCAAACACATCACGCCGAATCGCCGTCGAGCCGCCCCAACAGAAATTTCTTTTCACATTTGCGCCCAAAGCTGAAGCAATCGAAGCGTTCCAAACCGAGCGCAAACGGGAAGCGAAATTATTTTTCTTCGAGACGAACCAGCGATAACCCGTCGCGCAGCCGATTGTTTCATCTTGCAGAGGCGCGACTAAATTTCTGAGCCAGTTTTTGCTTGGTCTTGCGTCAGAATCTACAAAAACGAAAATTTCGCTCTTTTCTGAAACTTTCAAAATGGCTTGGCGAAGATTATGAACTTTCTGGCTCGAACGGGTTGCTTTGCCCGCAACCACCAACTTTGCGGTTTTTGCGCCTTTGCGGGAAACTTCTTCGATAACTTTTACTGCTTCGTCTGCTTTATCATCAATCACAAACAAAATCTCATAATCAGGAAAATTTTGCTGGAACAGCGCCGATAAATTTTCGTGCAAATCTTGGTCAAGTCCGCGACATGGCACGATTATCGAGCAAAACGGTGTAAATTTTGATTCGGGCTTGGCAAGTTCGGTTTCAAAGAATTTTAGATATTCAATTCCGCCACGCAAAGATTTGTAGCCGAGAAAAACGAGAACGGCGGCGAAAAAGTAATAGAGGAAAATCATTTCGGTTGCATTAAAATTTTGAGATGTTCGACGGTTTTGTCAGTCGCGCCGCGATTGGACTGCAATACTTGAAAAGCATTTGCCGCTAATTTATCGCGCCGTTCCGAATGGTTAATAAGTTCGGCAAATGTTTCGGCGAGTTTGGCGGAAACATCTTTTTCGGCTAGTTTCGGTAATTGAATCAAAGCGTTTTGAGATAAAAATTCTTTGATGATGGCTTCAAAATTCATCGTGTAAAATCCGCTGACGATTGCTTTCCGCGCCGCCGCCGGTTCTAAAATGTTTTGTCCGCCGTGCGGAATAAGGCTGCCGCCGACAAAGACGATTTCCGCCAGCGGGTAAATCGCCCGCAACTCGCCGATGCTGTCAAGCAGAATTATTTCGGCGACTTTATCGCGTGATGAAGGTTCTTCGCCGCGCCGCGTCCAATTGAAACCGGTTGATTTTATAATTTGAGCGACTTCCGCAAACCGTTCGGGATGGCGCGGCGCAATCAGAAGGCGCGGCAGCTTTTCAGGCGCCGCGTTTTTATAAACCAAATTGAAAGCGTCCAAAACAAATGATTCTTCCGGCGCGTGCGTGCTTGCCGCGACGATGAGCGGCGCGTCTTTTGAAACCGCGAAACGCTGGCGAAATTCCTTGGTCAAATCGCTTTCCGCGTCATTGGTTGCTTGGTCGAACTTGATGTTTCCCGTAACTTTCACCTTCGGGCTGCGGATACCGAGATTGATTAAACGATTTGCGTCTTTTTGATTTTGCATTAACACTAAATCAAAATAATGCAGAACGCGCTGCATCGTTTTCGGAATCAAGGCGTAACGGCTTGCCGATTTTTCCGACAAACGTCCGTTGACGACAACGACTTTCGCGCCGAATTTTCCGGCTTCGCGCACAAAATTAAACCAGATTTCCGTTTCCATCAGCAGAACAATGGCAGGATTGATTCTCCGTAGAGCGCGGCGCACCGAAAATTTCCAATCAAACGGAAAATAAAAAATGAGTTCCGCATCTTCAGTGTAAATCTCACGGGCGAGATTTTGACCGGTGAGCGTCGTGGTTGAAATGACTAATTTGTATTCAGGAAAGTTTTTTTTAAGTTCTCTCACTAACGGGCGAGCGGCGTTTGTTTCGCCAACGGAAACGCAGTGCAGCCAACAAACGGATTTCCCTTCCGCGTCAAAAGCCGGCAGATTTCCGAATCGTTGTCGAAAACCCGCCGCGTATTTTTTTTGAAACAAAAAACGCGGAAGCAGAACGAGAAAACCAACGGTTAGAAGAAAACTATATAAAAGGAACATTAAGAAGCGAAAAGTGAAAAGTGAAAAGTGAAAAGTTAGAGTTAAAAATTAACTATTCACTTTTCACTTTTCACTTTATTTAACTCTTTCCATATATTTCGACTCGCTCGGATTAACGCGGATGCGTTCGCCGACGGTCATAAACGGCGGGACATAAAGCGTTACGCCGTTTTCCAGCGTCGCCGGCTTGTTGGAATTGGAAGCGGTTGCGCCTTTCATTACGGGTTCGGTATCGGTAATCGTCAATTCCATCGAAGCCGGAAGCTGCACGCCGATCGGCGTTCCATTATAAAACTCGACTTGAATTTTCAAACCCGGCATCAACCACTGCACCGCGTCACCAAGTTCATCTTCGGTCAAGGAGATTTGCTCGTAGTTTTCCGTGTTCATAAAATGATGGTGCGAGCCGTCCGAATAGAGATATTCCATATCGTGCTGTTCGAGAACAACTCGGTCGAGCGTATCGTTCGAGCGGAAACGATGCTCGAATGAGCTGCCCGTCAGCAGATTTCTGAGGCGCGTTTGCACCATTGCGCGAAGATTGCCGGGCGTATGGTGGCGAAATTCCATCACCTTGCACGGCGTTCCTTCAAATAAAATAACCATTCCTTTTCTTATATCGTTTGCCGATTGTGCCATAAAATTTTATTTAATCTCCAGCTATTAAAATTTGTTTGATTTTATAAAGTTTTTAGTTTAGTTTTTGCCGTGTGTCTTTGTCTAGTCGCTCTGAAAATCGGATGAAAATATCAATCGTCATTCCCGCTTACAATAGACATTATTGGAAATAAGTAAAATCGGTTAATCTATGTAAATGTTAAAATATGCGGAGTTAAAAGAAAAGCCGAAAGAGTTTCTTGCCGCCACCGGTTTGACTGATGAAGAGTTTCAATGTCTGT
>MWYZ01000088.1 GCA_002050365.1 Acidobacteria bacterium 28-1 | reverse complement strand
GTCTTTGTGGGAGTTTGTCGGAAAGCCGACGGCGACCATGTGATTGTGATCTCATCTGAACAAAGCGGGCGAATCTTGCTTGAATACGGGATGCGCTGGGAGATCGAAACCTTGTTCGGAATCCTCAAAACGCGCGGTTTCAGGCTCGAAGACACGCATTTGACGGACGCCGCGCGAGTCAGCAAATTATTATCGTTGCTGACGCTGGCAGGTTGTTGGGCACTCCTGGCGGGTGAGTTCGAGAGTGCCGAAACGCCAATCAAAATAAAGAAACACGGCAGAGCGGAAAAAAGCATTTTCCGGCTTGGATTTGATACATTGCGAAACTGTTTCTGCCGGATTCAAATAAACTCGGGACAAAAGCAACGTTTTCAACAGCTTACGTTTCTTTTGTCCTGTACTTAGAGAATTTTTATGAAATCCGAATTTGAGTTTATCGAAACAATTCGCCGCCGCTATTCTTTATCAAAAATCGGCGACGATTGCGCTGTTATGCCAAAAGATTCTAAAACTGATTTGGTGATGACGACCGATTTGCTCGTCGAAGATATTGATTTTTGGCTTGATTGGACAACGCCCGAATTTCTCGGACACAAAACGTTAGCTGTTTCGCTCTCGGATGTGGCTGCGATGGGCGCGAAGCCTGTTTGGGCGATGCTCTCGATTGGTGTCCCACAGAAAATTTGGAAAACGGATTTTGTCGAAAAATTTTATGACGGCTATTACCGCCTGACAAAAAAATTCTTTGTCGAAATTGTCGGCGGCGACATCTCCAAAACGCCTGACAAAATTGTCATTGATTCGATTGTCGCAGGCGAAGTTAAACGAGGAAAAGCCGTTCTGCGCTCGACCGCCAGGCGTGGCGATTTAATTTACGTGACGGGAAGTTTAGGCGGAGCAGCGGCTGGTTTAACCTTGCTGGAAAACGGTGTTCGTTACGACGATGGGGCAAAGATTTGGCAGAGGAATTTGCTTCTCAAACAGCTTAACCCGCTTCCTCAGATTCACGCGGCGCAAGATTTAAATGAGAAAAATGTGGCAACCGCGATGATTGATTTAAGTGACGGGCTTTCATCCGATTTAGCGCATCTTTGCCGTGCGAGCAAAGTTGGCGCGAAAATTTTCGCCGATAAACTTCCCTTGCATAAAAATCTGCGGGCAATCGGAAAATCGTTTGATGAAAAATTAGATTATGCCTTAAATGGCGGTGAAGATTTTGAATTGCTTTTTACCGTCAATCCGAAAAAAAAATCTCAGTTTGAAAACGAGCTAAAAAATCGTAACTTTTCGCATATCGGCGAGATGACTGCAAATGCAGAAATAATTGAACTTATCTTAGACGAAAAAAGCTTGGTTTTAGAGCCGAAAGGCTTTCGACATTTCTGAGTGAAATTTCACGTTTTAAAAAAATTTCAAAAAATTGCTTGACAAGCGATTTCGAAGCGTGCTAAAACTTTCAACTGTTTGCCGAAAGAGCAAACGAAATTTTTGGGAGATAATTTTTGTGATTCAAAACTGGATACATACAAACGGAACATCGAACGTCTCGCCCGCACCAAGAGAGATGCGGTTTAGCGTCAGCCTGAGTGTGTCCTTGTGTGCCGGTTTTGATAATCCGAATTATCAAGCGAAACTCGGCGGCTTAGACCGCACGGAGAAAAAGATTTAGAAAAGCGGGAGCGATTTGTTTCCGCTCCCGAAACGTAAAAATTTAGCGGGTTTGTTTTTGAAAGACTCGAAATTGTTAAAGGGAGCGGTAACGCAAGTTTCTCTTGAGAGACTTAAAAGTTACCGCTCCTTTTCGTTTTTACGATATTTGACAATTGAATAACCGAAATTAGTTTGGAGGTTTTGCCCGTCGTGCGCGAAGATGCGGCGATGAGCAAAACTTTCAAACAAAAACAAAAAAAGGCAGAGAGTTTGGAAAGATTGTTTTCTTCGATAAAAACTTTGGCGAGTTCCAAAGAAAACAATCCGCAACATCGAGAGGCATTTCTATGTCTCCGTCTGTCTAAATCTCTGCCTTTTTTATTTTACACCAATTTTTTATTTTTCACGCATCGGTCGCCGTTGGTTAAGGCAGGCAGTCTGTAAAACTGTGGCTTCGGTAAGCTGTGAAAGTTCAAATCTTTCCCGATGCACCAGACTC
Organism: Acidobacteria bacterium 28-1; assembly: GCA_002050365.1. Lineage (GTDB taxonomy): Bacteria > Acidobacteriota > Blastocatellia > Pyrinomonadales > Pyrinomonadaceae. The sequence continues at coordinate 149,924 of MWYZ01000088.1, read as the reverse complement.
GAACGATGAATTATGAACACTGAATGATGAATTTGTTTTTAATACATTTGCTTGCCCTGCCAATTTTCATTTTGTCCGCACATCTTACAGATCGGTTTCTTTAGTGTGGCATCGTATAACCGTTTTTTGAGATTAGTTCGATTGTAAGAACTGTTCCTAACCAAAATACTTTCCAAGGGTTTTGGCGGTTTGTTTAAATACAGTTTTGCTCTTTCGGATTGAGTAGAAAAATGTCTGACGTTCAACTTCCAAAGGCTTATGTATTTTTTAATTGTTTGATTGTTATTACCTGTTTGGCACAAACCGATTTTACGCAAAACTTCTGCGTAACTTTTTGAATCGCTAACGGCTTTTTCGAGTTTTTCTCTGGTGAAACTTATCATAATTTCCAAATAATTTAGCTCCAATGGCGAGTGGTGTAAAGGAAACATCTCTGACTTTGAATCAGAAGACGCGAAGTTTATGCAGGTTCGAGTCCTGCCTCGCCAGCCAATTTTTCTGGGCGTTCCGCAGATGACTATACGGACTTGCCTTGGGAGCAAGTTTTCGCAGGTTTGAATCCAGCCGCCCAGACCAAACTTTTTCAATTTATTTCTTTTGCGCCGACGTAGCCCAACGGCAAGAGGCACACGCCTTAGAAGCGTGGTGATGTGAGTTCAAATCTCACCGTCGGTATTAAAATTTCTAGGTCGAAGTGGCGAAATGATGAGACGCACAAGGTTCAAACTCGCCTTGTGAGAACGAGACTCGTGCGGGTGAAAATCCCGCCTTCGACTCCAACTTTTTTTCGGGCTGATGATGTAACCGGAGAGCATAGAAGTCTTGCAAACTTTTCGTAAGGGTTTGAATCCCTTTCAGTCCACCAATTTTCAATCTGCTCGCGTAGCCCAATCGGGAGAGGCGATAGTTTCAAAAACTATTTACGTGCAAGTTCAAATCTTGCCGCGAGTATTAATTTTTTCGTGAGCGCGTGTAGCCCAACGGCAGAGGCGACAGTCTTAAACATTGTTCAGTGAAAGTTCAAATCTTTCCACGCGCATTTCGAGAGGACGTAGGCAAATCGGTTAAGCCGCCAGCCCTTCAAGCTGAAAATTGCGGGTTCGAGTCCCGTCGTTCTCGCCAAATACCTAAGCGAGCATAGCCAAGCGGTCAAAGGCGACGGTCTGCAAAACCGTTAATCATCGGTTCAAATCCGATTGCTCGCTCCAAATTTTTTATTCGGAAACGTGATGAAACGGTAGCCATAACTGTTTGCTAAACAGTCGAGTCAAACTCGTGCAGGTTCAAGTCCTGCCGTTTCCGCCAAAATTAAAAGTTCAGAGTTAAGGTTGAAGCCGTAACTCTGAACTTTTGGGCGAATGCCGAAGATGACTACATCGGTCAGAGCATTGATTGAAAAATCAAAGGTCGTCGGTTCAATTCCGACAATTTGCGAAAGCAAATTTAGCTCAGAAAAAACGTCGCTTCAATTTTTGTCGCCCATTCTATTTTCGAGACGAATGCCGCCGGGATTACATCAATGAAAATGAATAAGTATCTCGACAAAACTTGTCGTCTCAAATCTTTTGTGGATTGTAGCTTAACCGGCAAAGCGTCGCACTGTGAATGCGAAGAATGCGGATTCAAGTTCCGCCAGTCCACCCAAAATTCCGGGATTGAAGCACAAAGGCTGTGCGTCCGATTGTCTATCGGAAAGGTGCGAGTTCGATTCTCGTCAGTCCCGCCAAACTTTTTAATTTATTCGGAGGAAAAACTATGTTGGAAAATTACTTTACGGAGGTCGTCGCAATGAAACTATGAACATTTAATTTTTCATAGACTTTCTGAAAAACAAACGAACAATTTTCAGAAAATCTATTTGAGGGGAATAACAAAATGAGCAACAAACAGCGCACAAAATACCATGTGCGAAAACGAATGTTTCTAAACCGCGATTTGGATATGCGGGCGTTCGCCATCGGCATCGTTGAAGACACGCGCGACATCCCGATTGAGAATGAAAACGGCTGGAAATGGGGCAAAATCGAACTGGCTTTAAGCGACTGTTATCGTCACATCTCTTTTGATTTCGATTTGAGTTCAAAAGAAGACCGTGCCAAAAGCCTTTACAAAATTCGCCGCATCGCCGCGATTGTCAACGCCGTTCGTGATGCGATTGAGATTGAAGCCAAATCAATTGACGAGCGCAAAATCGTCAAACCAGAAGTCAAAGCAAAAAGCGCGGCAGGTTAAATTTCAAGGACGTTTAGCTGAGACAGATTAGCGTCGGTCTGAAGAGCCGAAAAGGTTGGTGCGATACCAACCGCGTCCGCCAAATAAACTTTGATTGAGAATTGAGATCAATTCTCAATCAAAATTTAGCACAGTCGATTAGCTCAGACGGAACGAGAGCGGCGGTCTTCTAAACCGCAGGTCGTCGGTTCGAGTCCGACATCGGCTATATCAATTTTGGATTTTAGATTTTGGATTTTAGATTATTCTAAATCTGAAATCTAATAATTAAAATGTTTTGGCTGATAGATTAATCTAACAGAAAGAAAAATCTTGCAAATTTATAAGCAGGTTCGATTTTATTCCAATCCAAAATCCAAAATCTAAAATCCAAAATCGAAATGGCTATCTAGCTCAAACGGATAAAAGAGCAACTGTCTTGTAAACAGTCGGCTGCGGGTTCGAGTCCCGCGATAGCCTCCAACAATTTTACACGAGGAGGACAATTTTATGGGAATGTTCGATTATTTAAAGTGCGAATATCCGCTGCCCGATTCGACGGTTCAAAACGAAACTTTTCAGACAAAATCTTTGGACAAAGTTTTGGGCGATTACACAATCACGGCAGACGGGCGTTTGATTCTTCACGCGGTCAGCTACGAATCCGTTCCCGAAGAAGAGCGTCCGTATTACGACAAACCCGAATGGAAAAAACCTTTCGGAAAAATCTGCGGCTCGCTAACGAGCAGTCCGACGGGCGATGTCGAAATCGCTTATCACGGCGACGTTCGTTTTTACACTTCTGTCGGCTCGCTTGAAAACAACGATTATGAATGGTTTGAATATCAGGCGCGTTTTACCGACGGAAAATTGCAATGGGTAAAACGCATCGAACAAAAATAATTTCGGCGGAGTAGTTTAAATGGCGAAAATATCGGTCTCATAAACCGAAGACTACAGGTTCAAATCTTGTCTCCGCAACCATCTCAAACGGGGCATAGTTTAATGGCAAAACAATTTGTTTTATAAACGATATTAGCGGCAGATCACCGCAAGATTACAGGTTCGAGTCCTGTTGCCCCGATTCGATTCTACTCGAAAAACAATCCTACCAAAACAAACGCGGACGAAAAGTTTGCGAGGGCAAAAGAATCCTGATTATTCATTCCTTTGTTCGCAACGAACACACTTGTCTTTTGTCTGCTGATGCGAATTTTTCGCCGCGTTTGCCTACCCTTGTGATTTGCGATTTGCAATTTGCGATTGGCGATTGTTTGTCTTAAAAATTTTCAGTTTCTTGGCAGGTAATTCAGTCGGTAGAATGTCGCTCTGTTAAAGCGAACGTCGCGGGTTCGAGTCCCGCCCTGTCAGCCAATTATTTTCGATTTTAGATTTGCTATTTGTTTTTCTTTCAATCGCAAATCGCAAATCTAAAATCGAAAATTCCTTCGGTCGGTGGCTAAGTCTGGCTAAAGCAACGGACTTTTAATCCGTATATCGTGGGTTCAAATCCCACCCGACCGACCAATTTTTTTTCGCAATGTAGCTCAATGGCAGAGCAATCGCTTGATAAGCGGCAGACGACAAGGTTCGATTCCTTCCATTGCGATTCAATTTTGCGGCGAATGCCGGTGGAACTACATCACCTGCTAAGTGCGAGGTCGTCGGTTCGAGCCCGACCGTTCCGAATTTTTGCGGAACGTAGCTCAGTTAGGTAGAGCGCGAAAAATACGTTTCATTAAACTTTGTCGTCTTTTTAATACCATTTACGGATTTCAAATTACGAATTACGAATTTCAGAAATTTGTTTTCAATTCGTAATTCGTAATTTGAAATCCGTAATTGATTAATCAGGAGGAAAATATGGCAAATAAAAATCTATTTCAAACCGTTAAAGGAATGTTCACGCCAAAGGCTGACACCATCAACGAAGCGGGCGGAAAGGCTTATAAACTCTCGCCGAAACAAGCGCTCGCGCAATATGGGGCGACCGGAACTTTTACCCGAACTTTTTACGCCGAAGCCGGTGAGCAGCTTGAAAAAGTTCTCGCGCTTGCGAAGGAACTCGACGCGGAATTCGTGGCGAAAACTGCCGTCTTTGCCCGAACTCGCGGTTATATGAAAGATATGCCCGCGCTGCTCGTCGCCGTGCTTTCGATGAAAGACAAAGCGTTGTTTGAGAAAACCTTTCCGCTCGTTATTGACAACGGAAAGATGCTCAGAAACTTTGTGCAGATTATGCGAAGCGGCGCGGTCGGGTGTAAATCGCTCGGTTCTCTGCCGAAGCGTCTCGTGCGCGAATGGTTTGAAACCAGACGTGCCGAACAGATTTTCAAACAATCCGTCGGGCAAACGCCTTCGTTCGCCGACATTTTGAAAATGGTTCACCCGAAACCGGCTGACGCGGAACGCGAAGCACTTTACGGTTATTTTACCGGGCGCGATATTGATGCCGATAAATTGCCGGAGATTGTGAAATCGTTCGAGCGTTTCAAGGCGAATAGTGAAGGCGAAATTCCGAATGTTCCGTTTCAGATGTTGACGGCTCTGCCGCTTGAAACGGCGCATTGGAAGGAAATCGCCCGCAACGCGGGTTGGACGATGACGAGATTGAATCTGAATACTTTCTCGCGTCACAGCGTTCTGGCGGATGCGGAAATGGTCGGGCTAATCGCCAATCGCCTTCGTGACGCGGAAGCGATTCGCCGCTCGAAAGTTTTTCCCTTTCAATTGCTGTCGGCTTTTCAGGCGGCGAACGCCAACGCGCAGATGCCTGGTGAAATCACCGAAGCGTTGCAGGACGCGATGGAAACGGCAATCGAAAACGTGCCTGAAATTGCGGGGAAAGTTTGTGTTTTCCCCGACGTTTCCGGCTCGATGCACTCGCCCGCGACGGGCTATCGTCCGGGCGCGACTTCGCAAGTCAAATGTATTGACATCGCCGCGTTAGTTGCGGCGGCGATTTTGCGGAAAAATCCGACGGCGGAAATTCTGCCGTTCAGCGACCGCCTGAACGAGATTCGCCTGAACCCGCGCGATTCGGTGATGACCAACGCCGAACGGCTCTCGACGCTGCCTTCGGGCGGAACGAACTGCTCGCTCCCGCTGGCAAAATTGAATCGCCGACGCGCAACGGGCGACGTGCTAATTTACGTTTCGGACAACGAATCGTGGATTGATTCAAACCGTTCGTGGAATAACGGAACGGACACGATGACCGAATGGAATCAATTCAAAACCCGCAACCGAAACGCGAAACTCGTCTGCATAGACATCCAGCCAAACGCTTCGAGCCAGGCGCAGGAACGCGCCGACATTCTCAACATCGGCGGTTTCTCCGACACGGTGTTCGATGTCGTTTCGGAATTCTCGAAAGGAACTCTGAACGCGGAATATTGGGTTGGTGTGATTGAGAAGGTTGAATTGTAAAATGAAAGTGAGTAGCAAAAGCGATTTTGTTATTCACTTTCATTAAGTATTATTTAATGATTAGAATATTTGTAATTTGACGGAGTAGTTATGGCTAGAAGAAACACTATACAAAATTCTTTTTCTGTTCGGGAAAATTTAGAACTTTTTGTGCAAAGAGCAGAAGAACTCCTTAATAGTCGTTTGATATTAAACGGATTTGGAACTTCATTAAGTTTCAACTTTGACCGAGTAAACGGATTATCATTTTCGAGTAAACAACCAGATGAGGATCTCTTACGTTCCTTTTTACTTACTTTTAGAAAATTTGTTTCTAATAATGAAGCTATTTTCTTATTTAAAGTTTTCAATTTGTGCCAACAACATCTTAATAGCGACAAACTCAAAGAACATTTGATAGATGCTCGGCAACTATGGTCTCAGCAAATGCAAAGCGGTAAAACAGGAAAGGTAAGATTTACGAAAAACGGAAGATTACTTTTTCCTGAATATGTCACGGACTTATGGATTAATGGATATTACTTTCATGATTCTCCAGATAAATTGCGGGAGTTGCAAGAAGTTTTATCAGATGACAGCTTCTTAGCTAGACACATTTTTCTCGACCATACTCGTTCAAGCTGTTAGATTCATTTCATACACTAGATTTATCGTGACAGTTGGCTTTCGAGAAGGACATTTCAACCTCAACTAATTAAATTCAACCTTCAAATTAAATTTTGGCGAATGCCGTCGGCAGTATATTGATTTTTGAGGCTTAGATAAAAATTTATGAATGAATTCGACATTAATTATCAAATCAGTCCGGCAGTAACGAATGACGAGTTGAACACGCTGTTTGCCAACGCTTGGGTAAAATCATAAAACATGGGATTTTCTTCCGGTTCTGGAACACAGCCTGCTTTTTGTTTGCGCTTATCATGAAAAGCGATTAATCGGCTTTGTTAATGTCGCGTGGGACGGCGCGCAGCACGCATTTATTTTGGATACGACCGTTGACAAGGAATTCAGACGACGCGGAATCGGAACCGAGTTGGTAAAACGCGCGGCTGAAGCGTCGAAAGAACATGGTGTCGAGTGGCTGCATGTGGATTTCGAGCCGCATCTGCAAAATTTTTACGACCAATGCGGTTTCAGACATACAGCGGCAGGACTGATACGTTTGCGCGGCTGAATTCGGGTGTTAAAGAAAGAAAACTATCTGTTAGTCGGATTGTTACCAGATTTTAATTTTTGGCGAATGCCGTCGGGAATACATTGGATTAGCAAGTTCGATTCTTGCCCACCCGATTTCGATTGACGGGCGGAACTCTCAGCAAACTCGTCGCCATTGGCGAATGCCGGTTGAGAATACATGGTAAAAACCTTTTCAGGTTGAGCGAGTTCAAGTTTCGCCCGCTCCATAAAAATTTACGGGCGGAACTCTCGCCAAAACTTGTCGCCAAATTTACAATCTAAACATTATAATTTAACTTTCGGGCGAATGCCGATTGCGACTACATCTTGAAAATGTGCAGCGTCGCTTTCACAACCTTGTCGCCCTCGACATTTATCATTGAACACTTATTCTTTATCAGCGACTTTTGATAAATGTTGAATGTCAAATGATAAATGAAAAAGGAGGAAATATGCCACATAACAAACTAAACATCAGCGGCGCGAAAGCCGACATTATTTCGTGGGTCGGACACGCTCTTTCAACCGACGAACACAATATGCTCCGCAACGTCTCGCGTTTGCCGTGTCTTTATAAGCACGTCGCGCTGATGCCGGACGCGCATCTCGGAATCGGCTCGATGGTCGGGTCGGTCATTGCGACGAAAGACGCGGTGATTCCGGCCACTGTCGGCGTTGACATCGGTTGTTTCACGGGCAACACGCTCGTGCCGACGCTCGACGGAAAATCTTATTCGCTTCGTGAACTTGCGGAAAATGACAAAGAGATTTTCGTTTATGCCTGCACGGAAAGCGGAAAGGTTGTCGCCGCAAAAGCGACGGCGAAAAAGACGCGCGCAAATGCTGAACTCGTCAAAATCATTTTGGATAACGGCGCAGAAATTCGCTGCACACCCGACCACAAATTTATGCTTCGTGACGGAAGTTTTGTTGAAGCTGAAAATTTGAAAACCGGCGAATCTTTAATGCCGCTTTATCGTGAAATTGACAAAGACGGTTACGTTCTTGTTCAGCAAAATTATTCGGGCAGAATGCAAAGAGCGCACTGGATTGTTGCCCGAAGCGGTTTGCTTGGCGACGTTCCAAGATTTGAGAACGACAAAACGGTGATTCATCACAAAAATTTTGGTGAAGCCGATAATCGTCCTGAAAATTTGGAATTTATGAGCGCGTCGGCACATTCGGTTTATCATCGCAATTTGGTTGACCGCAACGAACACTGGCAATCTCCTGAGTTTGAACAAAAGCGAGTCGCGGCTTTATTTGCAAAAGCACAAACCGCCGAAGGTCATTCGTATTTCGCGGAGCGCGGAACGAAAAACATTTTGAAATATATGGTAGAAAATCCCGAACATTTCAAAACGTCGGTCGCAGGTAATGGCAAACGCGGAAAGCAGTTTCTCGTCTCGTATAATCAAAGCGAAAAAGGTCGCGCCAAAAGCAAGGAAATCGCCAATCGACTTTACGATTGCGAAACTTGCGGCGAACAAGTGAAAAGCGGAATTGGTTTGCACAATCATCGTCGCTCTTTACACGGTTACAATCACAAAGTCGTTTCCGTCAAAGCAATTGCCGAACGCGAAGACGTTTACTGTTTGACCGTTCCCGAATATCACAATTTCGCTTTGGAAGCCGGAGTTTTCGTTCACAATTGCGGAATGATGGCGGTCAAAACGCCTTTCAAAAGCTCAATTCTCGAAGGCAGATTGAAAGATTTGCGTCATCAAATCGAGCGCACAATTCCAGTCGGTTTCAATGAACACAAAGATGCGGTTGACGAATCTTTAGCGTGGGAAGGCTGGAAGAGTTTCGGCGATTTGCACAAAGGCGTCCAGCACCGCAAGGCGAAGGCGATGAAACAACTCGGCACGCTCGGCGGCGGCAATCATTTTTTAGAAGTTTGTCTTGATACCGAAGATAATGTTTGGCTGATGCTGCATTCCGGCTCGCGTAATATCGGGAATGAAATCGCTTCGCGCCATATTGAAACGGCGAAGTCTCTGCATAAATTGAACGAGCTTCCCGACCCGAATCTCGCTTATTTTATTCAAGGAACTGAAGAGTTCAAGAATTACTGGCGCGATTTGGAATGGGCGCAAGCGTTTGCGTTCAAAAACCGCGAGATTATGATGAAGCGGCTGCTCAAACAATTTAACCGAATGTTCAACGAGGGCGAAGATTTCACGCCGGAAATCGCGGTCAACTGCCATCACAATTACGTGGCGGCGGAAGAACATTTCGGCGAAACAGTTTACGTCACGCGCAAAGGCGCAATCAACGCCGAAGCGGGTCGTTACGGAATTATTCCCGGCTCGATGGGCGCGAAATCGTTCATCATTTCGGGTTTGGGAAATCCGCAGAGTTTCAATTCCTGCTCGCACGGCGCGGGTCGCAAGATGTCGCGCACACAGGCGAAAAAGTCGTTCTCGCGCGAGGATTTGGAACGTCAAACGGCGGGCGTTGAATGTCGCAAAGACGCGGGCGTAATTGACGAAATCCCGTCGGCTTACAAAGACATTGACGAAGTGATGCGTAATCAGCGCGATTTGGTCGAAGTCGTCGCGCAGTTGAAGCAAGTCGTTTGCGTGAAAGGGTAAATGAAATAACGCACGATACAAGAATTTCTGCATCGTGCATTATTTTAAATATTTTTGTCAAAGAATAAGGTTTGAGATAATTTCATCCGAACAATTGCGGAATACATAGTCAGCATAAATTAAGTTTAAATTGTCTCTTTTATCATCATAGGCAGAAAGTTTCTGTGTCCCTAACTTTTCTGCGACATTTATCCTACTGTATTCCGAAATGTCGTAAATCATTTGATTGTTTTTCAAGCCATTTGTATAAATTTTCTTGGTAATTTCAGGATAAACTAATCCAAAAACAGCACCTTTTAACGCCCAAAACGAAGCCGCATCTAAAATACCGTCAACAGGCAACTTAATATCTTTGTTTCTGTTGTACGTATCTAAAGGTTTTTCCTCTAATTTGTTATCCAAAAGTCTTAACTCATTCCAAAATATTTCAAAAAACGTCAAATTTTCGCAGTAAGGAATTATTGTTGTATCTAAACTTCTGTCTTTTATATTACGAAGATGAGTCTGTTCATTTTCCATTACACCAAAAGAATTTAAGAAAGGTTTCCAATCTTTTTGATGTTTTGTTGCAATAAGACTACACCACTCAAAGAAAATTGCACAATTAGTTCCAAATATATCAGTCCTGATAAACCGTTTCCCAAAAAATGTTTTTTCAATTTTATCTAAAAGGAAATTTTTCACCAAAAAATCGGGAATGATGATTTTTCTTCATTCATAAAGGATTACAGACTGTTTTCGAGAGTTTTTTAATGATTGATTTTCGTTTCGCAAAGCGGTGTTTTGCGAAATCAAAGATTCGATTTCACGGCTTATTTTCACTGATTGTTTAGTCGTATCGGCAAGTTGTTCGCGCAATTCTTCGGCGTTTTGAATCGGCTGAGAATCGTTCAAAATCAACTCCTCTTCGCGGTCTAAATTTTCATACCAATTTTGCAGCGCGGTTTGTTCTACCGCCGTCAAAGTTTCGCCTTTGACCGAGAGTTGATGTAATCTTTGCATTTTTTTGGCTTCGTTCATTTTACTCCGCTCGTCGTGAAGATTTTACCACGAAAAAATTTCAAAATGCAGTTAAATTTGTCTGATTGAAAGTCAAAAATAATTTATTCAAATTTTCTGATTTGTTTCAAAATAACAAAGTGAAATAACAATTTACAAAAAATTCATATACAAATCGCATAAGAATCGTTTATTATAGTGGCAGTTCGTAAAGGCTTACACAATATATTGCGATTACATCCGATTTGAATTTGATTTCATTTAAACAATTAACAATCTCGAGGAGGTGATTCCATTGATAACGGGTAGAGTTCTGCTCTTAAATTTTTCATATGAACCGCTTGGCACGGTTGGCGTGGCGCGAGCGGTTTGTATGTGGTTTCGCGGCAAAGTTTTTGTCGAGGAAAATGACGGCGCGAATGTTTTGCGCTCGCCGTCGCAAACGATTTCGGTGCCGAGCGTTGTTCGCCTACGGACATACGTTAACGTCCACCGCAAACGCAACGAATCAACGATGAAACGGGCGCGTATTTACATCCGCGACAAATATCGCTGTCAGTATTGCGGCGACCACCGACACGCTTCGGATTTGACGCTTGACCATATTTTGCCGCGCGCTCAAGGCGGCGAAAGCGTCCCGCAAAATCTGGCGACGGCGTGTGTTCCCTGCAACCAGCGCAAAGGAAATCGCACACCCGACCAAGCGAGGATGCCACTGTTGACTCCGCAAAGATATTTAAGCGTCGGACTCGACCGCGTTCTGCTTTGCCATTACGCCGAATCGAAACCCGAATGGAAGAAATATCTGTTTATGGAAGATTCCGATGTTGAGGCTGAACCAACGGCAGTGCGCATTGCCGCGTAAATTATAGCCACGAATAATACGAATAACACGAATTATTTTTTGCCTTCATTCGTGTTATTCGTATTATTCGTGGCTAATTTCTTTTCTAAATTTCCTTCAAATTCTCCAACGATTCCCGCGCAATCTCTCTATCATCGAAATGAAATTTGTCGTTGCCGACAATTTGATAAGTTTCGTGTCCTTTGCCTGCAATTAGCACAACATCATTTGATTTGGCTTTGGCGATTGCTTGATGAATTGCTTCACGGCGGTCGGAAGTAACCAGATATTGACCGTTCGTTTTTTGTAAGCCGACTTCGATTTCAGAAATAATTTGCAGAGGATTTTCCGTGCGCGGATTGTCAGATGTAACAATTACCAAATCGCTGTGATTTCCCGCGACTTCGCCCATCGGTACGCGTTTTGTTTTATCTCTATCGCCGCCGCAGCCAAAAACCGTGATGATTTTTCCGCTCGTTAATTCTCTCGCCGTTTTCAAAGTATTAAGCAGCGCGTCGTCCGAGTGTGCGTAATCAACCACAACTGCGAAATCGCCGTCGTGGGGAACACGCTCAAAACGTCCGGGCGCACCGACGCAAATTTTCAAACCGTCGGAGATTTTATCCAAATCGTAACCGAGTTCGAGCGCGACTGCAGTTGCCGCGAGCATATTATAAACGTGTGGCTTTCCCACAAGTGGCGACGTGATGTTTCTTTCACCGTTTGGAGTTTTTAAAACGAAAGACGTTCCTTTAATTAAAGAAACTTCAATGTTTTCCGCCGTTAAATCGGCTGAATTATTTTGCGCGAAAGTTACAACTTTTTGATTGGTCGCCTTTAATTCATTCGCCAATCTCGCGCCGTATTCATCGTCAATGTTGACGACGCTTGACGCCGGCTTTTCGCCTAAACTTCCGTCGAAAAGTTTCTTTTTCGCTGAGTAATAATTTTCCATCGTCAAATGATAATCGAGATGGTCGCGCGTGAGATTGGTGAAAACGGCGACCTTAAATTGCAAGTCATCACAGCGATTGAGGTCAATCGCTTGCGAAGAAGTTTCCATCACCGCCATTTCGCAATCGTCTTCAATTGCGTGGCGCAAAAATCTGTTTGTATCAGAGGCTTCGGGAGTTGTGCGGACGGCTAATTCGCTCTTTTCGGCAATTCGATATTCGACTGTTGTCAGCATCGCGCCTTTTTCGCCGTTGGCTTCGGCTAACGCGAAAACTAAATAAGTCGTCGTCGTTTTGCCGTTCGTTCCCGTGATGCCGACGAGTTTCAAATCACGCGAGGGATTTCCGTTGATAATGGCGGCGGCTTGTGCCAATGCACGTCTTGCGTCGGCAACTTTTAGCCACGCGCCTTGAAAATTTTCCGGCGCGTCAAATTCGGAAATTACACCGACCGCGCCACGCCGCATTACGTCCTCGACAAACCGATGACCGTCAGTCGTCAAACCGCGCACGGCGACGAACAGTACGCCCTTTCCCGCTTGCCGCGAATCGTGCGTTACGTCGGAGACAAAAGCATTTTCATCCGTCCGAATCTCGGCGTTCAAAGCGTCGGCAACTTGTTTGATTGTAACTTTTTGAATCATATAAACTTAAACTTTTTGGATTATACGATTTTGGATTGTTTTCAGGAAATGCGTTACTATTTATTTGAAAAGGAAGTAAAAATTGATGAATTTTATCAAAATAATTCTTATCGCAATCGGTTTAGTTTTAGCAGCAATGCTAGCGTTCTCCGTCATCGGAATTGTCTATTCTGCTTTGTGGTATTTGTTTTTATTAGGCATTGTCGCCGTCGGCGGCGCGGTCGGCTATAAACTTTTGGTGAAAGATAAGGAATCAATGAGACTCGAAGATAATACACCGATTACCATCGCCGAGATGAAAGACGCCGACCGAGCTTTGGAAGAATACAAGCGAAAATATCTGCCGAAATAATTTTCTGCAAAATGAACCTGCTAGACATTTTTGGGCTAATCCGATAAATTCAAATTTGCTTTTTTGTTGAAAATGCTGAGATGGCGTAATTGGTAGCTATTTTCCAACTATATCTAGACAAATGAGGAAGGATATATTTGAACGACAAAAAGAAATTGAATTGTGGATTTCACAACTGCGCCCGAAATCTCATATATGTCGTGAACTAAAATGTAGACCAGCCACTCTTGACGGATATTTGAAAAAATTTGGATTATTATACAAAGGTAATATGGGCGGAAAAGGATTCAAACTTTCACCTACGCGAAAGATGACTGTCGAATACCTTTCTAAAGGATGCACGATTAGCAGTCATAAATTAAAGGTAAGATTACTGAAGGATAATTTAAAGCAACGAATGTGTGAGAATTGTAATGGAAAAGAGTGGTTAGGTGAATCAATGCCTTTGGAACTTCATCATATTAATGGCGACCATTTTGACAATAGACTTTCAAATTTACAATTATTATGTCCAAATTGCCACGCTTTGACCGATAATTATTCAGGGCGTAAAACGAAAAGAAATTGAAAATTAATTTATTTTGCTGAGGTGGCGTAACCGGTAGCCGCGCGGGTCTTAGAAGCCCGTGGAGAAATCCGTGCGAGTTCGAGTCTCGCCCTCAGCACCAACTTTTTCCCATTTTCCGTTGTTTTAAATAGCAAATTTGAGCGCGGAAATCTTTAAATTAAAAATCAGTCAATTAAAAACTTAGGAGACAAAATGAAAAACTTAAAAATGATAGCTTTCGCGGTTGCCGTTTTTGCCGCCGTTACTTTATTTGGAAATGTTGAAACAGTTCGCGCTCAGAGCGGTTCGATGGAGTGGAGCGGTACGGTTGATGATGTCGTGCAAGTTAGAATTCGCAACCGAAACGCGCAAACCAGACACATTAGCGGACGGGCTTATGATGATGCCAATTATAATTTTAACGGTCGCCCGCCGCGCCGAAATGCAAATGTTGAGGTTGATAAAAGAGATGGACGCGGACGAGTTTTTATCGTCCAACAACCGCATCGCCGTAATAATTTTACGACCATTGTGCAAATCGTTGACTCGAAAGGCGGCGCGGACAGATACCGATTTCGGCTTTCCTGGAACGATTAGTTTTTTTAGAAATCGGGCTTTTCCATTATTAATTGGAAAGCCCGACTTTATTTTTGTGTCTTTAATTTTCTACAGTTTTCAACCTTAAAATTTCCGCTTCAAAAGTCGCCGACCGTATCTTTCTAAAAAAGGCTTATTCGACATTTACAGGCAAGTTCGTTATTCTTTTCTTGCACCAAACTAGAAAGGAAAGCCTTCGTTGTCATATTTTTTCCGTAACAAATAAAGGCATTATTAACTATTAATGAAAACCGAATTGTTGGAAGTTTCTCCAACTCAAAAAGAAATTACAATCGAGATTGAACCCGAAGAAGTGCGGGAAGTTTATAATAACGTTAGTAAAAAATATGCGAAAGCGGTGCAGGTTGACGGATTTCGCAAAGGTTATGCGCCGCTCGACGTAATTCGTCTGCGCTATAAGGAGGAAATAAAATCCGAAGTTTTGCAGGAACTTTTTTCCCCAAAAGTCGGCGAAGCAATTCAAGAATTTAATTTGAATCCACTGAGCGAACCGCATCTGCATATTGAAAATCCAGATAACCTAAAAGTCAACGGTTCGCAGCCGATTTCTTTGCGCGTTCACGTCGAGGTGATGCCGGAAATTCCCGCGCCGGAATATAAAAATTTAGAAGTTACGCGCCGCACGCGCCCGCTCTCCGACGATGAACTTTCACGCATCATTGACGAACGTCGTCAGGAATCGGCAACATTGATTCCCGTCGAAGATAGAAAATCTCAGGACGGCGACACGGTGATTGTTGATTTAGAAGGCACATTTGCCGATGATGAAAATACTGAACCAATCAAAGCCGACGATTTGGAAATTAAATTGGGCGATGCCAATATCGAAAAATCCTTTACGGAAAATCTGAATGGCGTTGAAGAAGATGAGGAAAAAGAATTCACGGTCGCTTACGCGCCAGATTTTACATCACCAATGCTGGCGGGTAAAACCATTAATTACAAAGCCAAAATCAAGAGCGTTGGAAAAGTTGAGCTTCCTGAATTAGACGACGATTGGGCACAGAGTCTGGATGAAAATTTTGAATCTTTGGAAGATTTGCGCTCGAAGCTGCGCGAAGATTTGAAGATTGTGGCTAAAGAAGAAGCTGACAATCGCCTTCGCTCCGAGTTAATTGCGAAACTTATCGAAGCGCACGATTTTGAAGTTCCGAGCGCTTTGATTGATTTGCAGGCGCGCAATTTATTGAACAATTTCGCCCAGGATATGGCTGGACGCGGCGTTGATTTGAACAAAGTTGATAAAGATTTCGTTCAAATGGCGTATACGCAAATGCAGGGGCAAGCCGAACGTGATGTGCGCGGCGCGATACTCCTTGAAAAAGTCGCGGAACTTGAAAACGTCGAAATTTCCGACGAAGAAGTCAACGAAGAAATTGCTCGGATGGCGCAGTATTACCGGACTACGCCGGAAGAAATTCGCAATTCTTTGAGCCAGCAGCAAGGCGGCGAAGCTAACATTGCCAATAGTCTGCGAACGCGCAAAGCCGTTCAAGTATTAGTTGACCACGCCAAAATTACCGACGGTGAATGGATTGACGAAAATCAGCCGGCTGCCGAAGCGGAAGAAGAAGAAAAGGCAAAAGTAAAAAGTAAAAAGGCAAAAAAAGATAATCAAGCGGTCGAAAAAAAGCCGAAAGCGGAGAAGAAAACCGAAACTAAAGAGCCGAAGAAAAAAGCGGCAAAAAAGGAATAAAAGAATAAATTTATTTTGAGAGTTTGCAATTTTTAAGTTTATCTGTAGAATAAAAAATCTAATGGCAATAGCCGTTATTTCAACACTTATCTCCGTCAAGTTAAACTTATTCTTAAACAAACTGCTCAAATACTAAAAGAGAAAAAATTATGTTAGTTCCAATGGTAGTCGAGCAAACTTCGCGGGGCGAACGTGCATTCGACATTTATTCACGTCTTTTGAAAGACAGCATTATTTTTATCGGAACGCCGGTTGACGATATGGTCGCGAATTTGATTGTCGCACAACTTCTTTTTCTAGAAGCCGAAGACCCGGAACGCGACATCAATTTGTATATCAATTCGCCGGGCGGCTCAATAACGGCGGGTATGGGAATTTACGATACAATGCAGTTTATACGCAACGATGTTACGACGATTTGCGTCGGGCAATGCGCTTCGATGGCGGCGTTGTTGCTGACGGCGGGAACAAAAGGAAAGCGGTTTGCTCTGCCGCACTCGCGCATTTTGATTCATCAACCGTCGGGCGGAGCAAGCGGTCAGCAAAGCGATATTCGCATTATGGCGGAAGAAATTTTGCGGATGCGTGAGATGACTTCACGAATAATCGCGCATCACAGCGGACAGCCCTACGACCAAGTTGAACTCGACGTTGAACGCGATCGCATAATGTCGCCGATTCAAGCAAAAGAATACGGTTTGATTGACGAGGTTATCGAACACCGAGACAAGTGAAAAGTGAATAACGAAAAGTGAAAAATTAATCAATCACTATTCACTATTCACTATTCACTATTCACTATTTTATGATAAGACGACCCGAAGAAATCCTGCGCTGTTCGTTTTGCGGTAAATCACAGAACGAAGTAAAAAAACTGATTGCCGGTCCGAGCGTCTATATTTGCAACGAATGCATAGACATCTGCAATGAAATTATCAACGATGATGAGCAGGCGGAAACGGCGACGGTTCGTTCCGCACTGCCGAAACCGCAAGAGTTAAAAAACTTTCTCGACGAATATGTTATCGGACAAGATGAAACTAAAAAGCGTTTGTCGGTGGCGGTTTACCAGCATTATAAGCGAATCGAGATGGCGAAAATCCGCCAGGATGTCGAACTTCAAAAATCTAATATATTGTTGATTGGTCCGACGGGAACAGGCAAAACACTGCTCGCGCAAACGCTCGCCAAAATTTTAAGCGTTCCGTTCTGCATCGTTGATGCGACGACTTTAACCGAAGCCGGATATGTTGGGGAAGATGTCGAAAACATTATTTTGCGGCTTCTGCAATCCGCCGGCAACGATGTCGAACGCGCTCAAACAGGCATTATTTACGTTGACGAAATTGATAAAATCTGCCGCAAAGACGACAATCCTTCAATCACGCGCGATGTTTCCGGCGAAGGCGTTCAGCAGGCATTACTGAAAATTTTAGAAGGAACAATCGCCAATATCCCGACGCAAGGCGGACGCAAACATCCGCAGCAGGAATTTTGTCCCGTTGATACGACTAATATTTTATTTATCTGCGGCGGCGCATTTATCGGTTTGGAAAAAGTTGTCGAAAAACGCTTTCGCAACAAATCATTAGGATTCCAAGCCGAAGTCAAATCAAGCAAACAAAGACAAAACGAAGCGTTTGATAAATTGGAGCCGGAAGATTTGATCCATTACGGTTTGATTCCGGAGTTTGTCGGACGACTTCCCGTACTTGGAACTCTGCACGAACTCGACGAGGCGGCACTAGTTCAAATTTTGACCGAGCCGAAAAATGCTTTGATTAAACAATATCAGCGCAAGTTTGAATTCGACAATGTTCGCTTGAAATTTACCGAAGATGCCATCAAAGCAATTGCCCACCAAGCATTTCATAGGAAAGTCGGCGCACGCGGCTTGATGATGATTTTGGAAGAAATTCTCCTTCAGCCGATGTATCTTCTGCCGTCACAAAAACGCGTTAAGGAATTGATAATTACAAAGGATATGGTCGAGCGCAAAACACCCGCACTTGAGGTTGTGCGCGAAATTGAAGAAGCCGCTTGAGGAAAGGATAAAGGCTGAAGGAGAAAGGATAAACAAAAGAATTTGCTTCTTGTTTTTATCCTTTCTCCTTCAGCCTTTATCCTTTTTAAAAGTTTGCCAGTTCGCAGACCAGCATTTCGATTTGCAGACGCGAGCCGGCTGTTCCGCCGCCGCCGATTGAGCTTTTAATTGCCACATCGGTTTTAGCGATTCTTTGCATAATCCACGTTAACTTTTCTGTTTCAATTCGGCGGGCGGTGGCGAGAAAATCTTCTTGCTTGCCATAAGGTAATCTCATAATTCGCGCCACTTCCCGGCGTTCAACACCTTGCCGCATTAATTCTTTTGACATAAAAAGGCGGCGAAAATTGCTGGCAATCAAACCCAAAAGCATTAATGGCTCTGCGCCGTCGTCCAAAATTTTTTTCAAAATCTGCAAAGCGCGGGTTTTGTTTTTGGCAAGCAGGCTATCGGTTAAATCAAAATTAGAAAGCTCGCGCGAATCGGGAACGAGCGATTCGACGAGTTCAAAATTTATCAGCGCGTCGGGCAGAGCAGCGACGGTCAATTTTTCGATTTCATTGGTTAAGCGACGGACGTTGCTTCCGACCAATCCGACTAAATGACGCAAGGCTCGTTCGTCGGCTTCGGAGTGCAAATCTTTTAATTTCGTTTTTGCCCAACCGAGCATTTCTTCGTCTTTTAATTCCGCAAATTCAACCGATGTGCTTTTTTCTAAAAGAAGTTTGGAAATTTTACGGCGTTTGTCGAGTTCATCGGCGATGAAAACGAGAACTGAGGTTTTTGATGGATTATTTAAATATCTTGTTAAACTTTCTTCATCTTCTTCGCGCAAATTATCTTTTGTCCCGCTCGCTGAAACGACGACGTTCATCACTCTGATAACCCGGCGCGCTGAAACCATCGGCATTTGTTCGGCTGAAGCGAGTGCGTGTTGAACGGGAGAGTTGCTCAGACTAAACTCGGTTTCGTTAAATTCCCGAAGAGATGAACCAGCCAAAACCAAATCGGCAATTGTCTTTGCCGCTAAATCCCGCAGGTAAGTTTCCGCGCCGAACAGCAGATAAACCGGCGCAAACTCGTGCCGTTTCAGTTGATTGCGCAAATCTTCACGACTAAGCGGATTCATCTTTTTCTTTTAGTTGCTTCAATCTTCTATTCGGACGCTTTTCTTCACTCATTTTTTTACTTCTTGTCAAAATAATCTTGTTCGTAAATTTTAATTTTTAACGATTTTCAAGTAATGTTTCGGCAATTGCCGATTGGCGCTGGTCAAATTGCGGATTGAGTTCAAGCGCACGTTTAATAAACCCGCTCGCCGTCGTTTCGTCGCCGCTTGCGCGGGCAATCATTCCGGCGTGATAAAAAAGTTTCGCGTCTTGCGTTCCCAATCGCAAAGCGTCTTTCATTGCGGTCTGTGCTTCCGAAATTTTATTTGCTTTGAACGCAGTCCAAGCCAACGCGTCCGCGCCGTAAATATCGCGCCTTACTTCATATTCTTTCGCCGCAAGTTTATATGCTTCTTCAAGTCTTAAATCGTGGTCGGCGTAAAAAAGCGCAAGCTGGCGATTGTAAAGTGCGCCGTTAAGCGCGCTCAAACGCCCGATTTGCTCGACTAATTCGTATTGTTTTTTTGCGTCCTCGTCGCGTCCCGCGATTTTGTATAAATCGCCGAGTGCTGCGACAAATTGCGGGTCGGGCAAAAGGCGAACGGCTTTTTCATATTGTTCGATTGCGCTCGTTAAATCATTTTGCGCGGCGCGGACTTTTCCCAACGAAGCGACGGCGCGAAAATAATCGGGAAAAGTTACGAGCGAATCGCGGTAATGTTTTTCCGCACTTTCATAATCGCCGACGACGAAAGCCGTTTCGCCCAATTGCCAGCGAAGCCAAGCGACGGTTTCACGCTGCGGCGCGGGCAAGTTAAGTGCTAGAGTCAATGCCATCGAAAAATGCTTTTGTGTTTTTTGATTGTCGCCACGAAGCTGTGCGAGCCGGGCTTGCTTTATTTCGCTGTTGGTTGTGATGCCGCTGTCAATTTGTGCCATTTTTTGATATGCCACGGTGGCTTTGCCGTATTCGCCCAATTCTATTAAAGCGTCGCCCAACATTCCTTGCGGGTAACTTTTGCGCGGTTCGAGTTCAGCCAATCGAAGCGCGTGGTCACGGGCGGCGGCGAAATCGTGCGCGGCAAATTCGGCTAGTGCAAGTGCGGCAAGCCCGCCGGCGTTTCTCTCTTCCGGCACCGAATCAAGTGAAGCGCGAGCGGCGCGAAAAGCTAAATCAAGATAGACTAAATCGCCGGTTTCGCGCAAACGCTGCAAATAAAGACCGGCGAGTTTGCCGTTTGCGCTGAAATCTTCGGGGTCGCTTTTGACGCGCTCTTCTAAAAAGCGTATGGCTTGTTCCGTCGCCTTGTCGTCCGAAGCGAGCGGCGCGGCGGGCGGCACTGCAAGTGTTGTTGCGCGGTCGGGTTTAGCAGGCTGAGACGCACCGCTACACGCGCTCATTGTCAGCGCGGCGCACACTGCAAGCGGCGCGAATAAATTAAATTTACTTTTTAATGTCTGCATAATTGCAAAAGATAAGGAACGAGGAAAAAGATGAAAGATTTGCAAGCACATTCATCAATTCGCCTCATTCCTTTTCAGAAAAATGCCTTACTCCGAAAGTTGATGATTTTCGGCGCAAGGCGTGGAGTAAGAAAATTACAAGCGTAATCTGGTATCCCGGCTATTGATGCCGTTTGGATTCGGCATAATCTGCGGCGCAACGAACGGGAACGTATTGCCGAACTCGAATTCGTTGCGGTCAACAAAATCACCCAGAGGCTGACCGTTATTGATTAGCGTGAAAGTCGCGTCACCCACGTCATCCTGCAAACGACGACCGCCTCGGTTCGCTGGTCCTCCGTTCGTGTTGTTGCCGCCGCCTGGTCCGTTGTTCGGAACCAAGAAATCGAGTCGTAGAATGTCGCCCCGCACCTGAATCATATTCAGGAAAACGGCGATGTTCGCATCGTTCGTGCCGAAATTGCGGAGCGATTGAATGATGTCTGCTCTGAAAACACCGTTCGCATCGGCAGTCGTGGGTGCGCCGTTATACTCGTCTTTGCGGGCGGGCGGAATAAGTCCGTTAACAACCAACGGATTGCCTTCGCGGTCAACGGTTATAAATGGACCGGAGCCGACAACCTGACCGTCGGTTCTGACGGTTTGGGTTTGCTGACGCTGCGTTGCGCCGTTTAATCCGAGTTCGTGACCGGTAGCTCCGCGCACCAATGCCACCGGAACGCTGACGACGATTGTCAGAGTGTTGAATCCGGCGTAAGTGTCGCGTCCCGGACCTTGGTCGAGACCTCGATTCCGCGCTTGAGCCGGAAGTTGACCCGCTCTTTGATGGTCTGAATTGGGGTCTGAACCGTCGGGCGCATTAAATCCGGCACGATTCGCAAATATCGCTCGGTTAGGATTGCCGGGATTGCGAACTGAGGACAACACAAAGCGGTTGGCGGCGGTGTTGTCGAGAAAAAATGGGTCGTCCGTTATACCGGCGAAAAAACTGGCTCCGCTTGTCGCATCAGTTGTTACGTTAAGTGCCGGCGGCTCAATATCATTCGTATCTGCGCCCTGCGTCGGGACGTTTGTCGGGGCGGTGAATGTTCGTCCGCCGGGAAGCGTAATGGTAGCGGTTTGCGGTCCTGTTTCACGCCCAACTCCGCGTGTGAATCTGACATCAACAAATAAATCCGGTTCCGCGTTGCCGGTGTTTTCAATCTCGAATCGGTATCTGAGATTATGGTCGAAAATGGCTTGACCGATAATTTCTGACGAAATCAAAAACGGATTGACGGTCATAACCATCACAACCTTCGTATTGTCGTTCGGGTCGAGAAAAAAATACATATCGTTAATGTCTGAAGCGTGGTCGTTGGCTAGTTGTGGTCCGTCAATGTGGTCGGACGCATTTGTTAGCGGCAACGGTGTTAGTTCAAATGCTAACACGAGCGTTAGCACGAGTGCGATAAACATGAGTTTTCTGTTTTTTCTAAAAATCATAGTTTCCTCTTTTGTCTGAAATCGGCAAGCGATTTCGGTTTTTAATTACATAAATGTTTTACCCGGGTCTTTCGTCTGAGGGCGAGCTGGTTGTCCGGGCGGTAAAATTCGGCGTTACGGAGATTAGCATTGATGCGTCGTCCGTTTGCCGAATTGTTTTCTTACTTTTTCTGTAACAAACAGTAGCATAAAGTTTTAGCTTTCGTTTTTGTGTCTGCTTTTATACATTGAAAGTAATTAATAGTAACTGCTATTTAAATATATATCAAAAAAGTAAAAATAAATTCCCCTAAAGATGATTTTTTTGATAAGTGAGAATTTTTCTCTGAAGTAAGCATAGATTTTTATTTGCTCATTTTCATTTTTCATCTTTTACGCCCAAGCCATTGACAATCGTCGAAACAACCGACTCGGCAAACGACCGCGCGATTCGTTCAACCGCCGGGTCTTCTTCATTAAAAAACGAGCGTGGGTCTTCGGAAAATTCAAACGAATCGCGGAAGATGAAGTTTTGATTATCGTAAAGAATCTTATTTTCGTCCAAATCCCGAATCGTAACCGCCGCGACAATCGTTACTTCATAAACTCGCGCGCGACCGTTGCGGTCAAGTAAAACACCCGAAAAACTAAAGTTGCGGATTGTGCCTTCGACCACCGCGTCCGCATTTTCGCGTGAGCCTTGAACTTTTAAACCGCGCCCGCGCTTGATAATTTCTTTCGTAATAGCTTCGGTAAAACGCGATTCGACACGGTAACGCGCTCCTTCGACTTCAAATTGAAACGCCGGAACGGCAACGGTTTTAATACGCTTTGGCAAGCCCGAATTGGTGACGGGTTTGTAACATTCGGTAAAGCCCGAAACGAGAAGAAGTAAAATTATGATTGGTGCGGAACGAAATGTAATTTTTAGTAGTTTCATAGTTAATAAAAAAGGATACTTTACGATTAAGCCGAGGTATTTTAGTAATAACTGATAATTCGATACTCCGCACTTTGCGGTCTCAGTTGTTCGTTTTCCTGCGATTGATACAAACGAGTTTTTTTCGTCCAATTGCCTTGCGCGTCGTATTCATATCGGTAAGTTATTTTTCCTTTGAAGATTCCCCGAAGTTTTTTTTGAGCAGCAAGCGTTTTGTCTTTCGATTGCATTATCTCATCGAACGAGCCGCCCGATTCATACCAAACTCTTTCAGTCTCGTTATCTTTTTCGTCGTAGGTATATAAATCCGCTCTTTCCATAAAACCGTTTTTATTAAATTTGATTTCTTCTTTTGTTTTTCTTTCGTCGTCATAGATAAGAACGACTTTTCCCGGTTCGGGAGCGTGTGAAGTCCATTGATTAGGAACAGCATTAAATTCTAAAGTTTCTTGTTGGACAATTCTTCCTTTACCGTCCATCGAAAACAAAATTTTGTATCTCAAAGTTTCACCTTGATATATTATTGTCTGTTCAGTCTTTTGTTTTTTATCATACAAAAACATTGATTTTCCGCTTAATGAATCTTCTCCTTGATAAAGAGTTTGGCTAGTTACTTCTCCATCTTCGTTATATGTGTAAACGGTTTTACCGCCAAGTGCGCCGGTGTAATAGTAATTTCGATATTCAATTTTATTTCCCTTCGCGTCATATTTATAAACGAAACGAGCAGTAGAACTTCCGTCGAATTCAGTAACAATCCGTTCAATCATATTACTTTTATCATCGAATCTGTGGACGTATTTTTGATATTTGTTAAGAGTTTTTATCGGTAGCATTTGAATAAGTCCGGCATTCGATGTTTCTGCCTTCGGCATCATAGATATAGACATCTGTATGCAACCTTCCGTCTTGAAGATAGACAATCTGCTCGGAACGGTTGCCCTTAACATTATAGGAATTTATAATCCAAGGACGTTTTTGCTCGACAATCACATCACCTTGCGGCAAAAAATCAACAAGATAAGTTTCAACCTTCTTTATCGCACCGCGCAGACCGTCACGTTCTCTGTCCGTTTCGCTTTTATTTTGTGCAATTAGAGAATTTAACCCGAGAACGCAAGTTATTAATAAAGTAAAAAATATCTTCACTGTTTTTATACTCCTGACTGAAAGTTATATTTTACACCTTTTATTTTTGAGTTTGTAATTCAGCAGAATTCAAAGCAGTTAACTTACTGGATTTGAGATGCCGGCACGTTCTTTAATTATGTCGACAATTTTCAGCGTTTCAACCGTCGCTTTAACGTCGTGAACTCGAACGATGTTCGCCCCGTTCCAAACGGCAATCGCCGCGCTCGCCAAACTCCCTTGTAATCTTTCGTCGGTTGAAACATCGCCTAAAATTTTTCCTATAAAAGATTTGCGCGAAGTTCCAATTAAAATTGGATAATCTGAAAATTCTTGGCAGAACTGATTTAGTTTAGCAATTAATTCCAAATTCTGCTCGAAAGTTTTACTGAAACCGATGCCGACATCAAGCGCGATATTTTCTTTTTTTACGCCATATACTTTGGCTTTTTCTATACTCCATTTCAAACCTTCTGAAACCTCCCGCAAGATATTTTCAACCGGCATTTGTTTGTGCATCAATTCAAACTCGCCGCGCGAGTGCATTAAAACCAAACCCGCATTTGTCCTTGCGGCAACTTCTGCAATTCGCTCATCAAACCGCAAACCAGAAATGTCATTGATAACTTCCGCGCCGGCTTCGATAGCTTTTTCAGCAACTGCCGCTTTGCTCGTGTCAACTGAAATTGGAACATTAAAGCGTTTGGCAATCGCTTCGATAATGGGAACGACGCGCCGAATTTCTTCTTCCGTCGAAACTCTCGCGCTGTTCGGGCGCGTTGATTCGCCGCCGATGTCGAGAATATCCGCGCCTTCCTCGATTAATTGTTCGGCTTGTTTGAGAGCGTCATCAATAGAAAAAAAATTTCCGCCGTCACTGAAACTATCGGGCGTGACGTTTAAAATCGCCATTACCAAAGTTTTCTTCAAGGTTAATTTGCGACGTGACGTTTGCCAAAACATACATCAATTAAACTAGAAAGAACGCCGGGAACGCAAAGAAAAAAGAAGTCTCCCGTTAATTCAAATTCAGAAAATAAACTTGAAGCCGAGTTGAAACTGGCGGCTGTCCTGCGAGGTTGATTGGTTACGCGCCCGGAAATCGGGCAGTTCGCCGATTAATTCGCCGGTATCAGGATTCGTCATTACTCTTACGTTGTTGAACCCGACGATGCTGTTGATGTTGAAAAGATTTTGGAACTCGCCGAAGACTTCCAACCTGTAACGCTCGGTAAAATTAAAGAAACGCGAGTAGCGTAAATCCACGTTAAATTGCGGCGGAGTTGTTCCCGAATTGCGTTTGATGCCAACGGGTCTGTCCGAAGTCAAATCGCCGTCGCCGTTGAGGTCTAAACCGGAAATGATGTTGAAAGTTTCGCCGCTGTTGGCGGTGGCGATAATTCCGACTTGGTTATGGTTGAAAAGATAGCGAAGCGTTTTGTTTTCAAAGTTAAATTTCGGACGGGCAACCAGACTCATTACAAAAGTGTAGCGTTGGTCGGCAAACGAATTGCCTTTGTCCAAACGCCGATTGAACGGGTCAGACAAAACCAAACCTTGAATATTGCCGGTTGTCGTATTTTGTTCGGGTGCGTCGTCTTCGGCTTTCGAGAGCGTGTAGTTCGCGCTGAATTGCAGCCCGCGTGAAAGCCGTTTGGTCAATTGCAAGGTCAAAGCGTTATATTCCGAAACGCCTGCCGATTCAACCATCAGGATGTTGTTAGTTCTCGGGTCGAAGCGAGTAGAAGAATTGACCAGCCTGCTAAACACTCGTCTGCCGTCCGCCAAAAAGCCAAACGGAATAAGGTTGATGGTGCGGTAAACCGGAATATGACGACCGCCGGAATGGATATAACCAACGCCGAACGAAAGGTCGTTTGTAATTGCCTGTTCGAGTTGGATGTTGGCGTGAATCGCATACATATTCACAAAATCTGGCGCAATCGTGTCAATATTTTGCCGCGGCAGAACCGAACCGGCAGGCAGAGAGCCGGAAAAAGTGTTCGGAAACGCGGGCGCGTTCGGGCTTGGAATTGAAATTCCGCCGTTATTTCCATTAAGACTAAAACTGAAAAATTTCAGATTCCCGTTGTTTTGCAATGCCCGCTGATACATCGCTAAAAGCGGCGCGTCGTAATAAATTCCGGCTCCGGCGCGAATAATTGTCGGGCGATTTCCTTCGCGCAAGGCATAGACAACTCCGAAACGCGGCGCGAAATTATTTTTGTCCACATTAAATTTTTGCGAAGCGGGAAACGGCGAAATCGAATCAGCCTTTGGGATTCGGTAAAGGTCGTAACGCAAGCCGAAGTTAATTTTTAGACGGCGCGTTAGTTTCCAATCGTCCTGCGCGAAGAAATTCCAGAAAGTCGCCTTGTAGTTGATTTCAGGGTCGCCGAAGGTTTCTTCGTAACGAGTGTAGCCGCGCGGGGTTGTTCCATTGCGGGCGTTGATGTAAGCGTTAATTGCGTCTATTGGATTGTTTGCAGAAAATGTGTATGTGGAAAAAATCGCTGAACGCTCGTTGTAATTGTAGAAATTGAAACCGCCGCCGAATTTGACGACGTGAGTTCCGGTTGTTCGGGTCAGATTGTCTTGAATCTGCGTTATTCTTCGCAGTGGGAAAATCGTATCCGTGTTGTTCGGTGAGCCGAAGTTTGCCACACTGGTAATCACGACTGAAGGTCCCGTGCCGGAAAATTCATTTCTTTTATTGCCCGACGCGCGCTGTGCGTATTGAAAGCGGAATTCGTTCAAAATCTGCGGCGTAAAAGAAGCAAGCTGAACTGCCAGTCCATAATCAACGCTGGTCGTATCAGCGCCTCGCTCCAAGGTATTGAGTCCGCCCTGAATAAAGTTTTCGACTTGCGAATCGGAATGATTAACGTGAAGTTTTGCGCTTGCCTCGCCAAATTTTATTTCGACATCCAACCCGATGCCTTCGTCGCCGATGTTATAAGTTAAAAACTTTTCAAAATTGAGTTGATAAGACATCGTTTATAAACCTGCGGAAACGGTTGTTTCTTCCGCAAAAACACGCACGAGAAACGCGCTTTTCACGCCGTTTTGTTTGGCTTGTTCGTGCGCCTCACGAATAGTTGCGCCGTGTCCGACTAACTTATCGCCGTCCAAAGCAACGTATTGTCCGGCATATTTTTCACGGTTGGTTTTTAACCATTCGAGTTGGCGGCGTTTCGCTTCGTCATCTTCGATATTTTTGCCGTTTTCCGTTTCCGCTTCTGCTTTCGCCTGTTCCAAAAGATAGTTTGCCAGCACAAACTTTTCCTGTTTGGTTAAAACCGCCATTTGTTTCTTGATTGAATCGAGTGCTTCGGCTGACATTTCCAAAAGACCTCCGACAACATTTTACAACATTTCGATTTTCGGCTAAATTTTTGCGTGTTTCGCGGGCAAATACCATTACTTCGATTCGACGCGCTTGACCAATTCATCAAAGCGCAGGTCGTCGCGCAGGGAATCAAGGCGCGGGTCAACTTGAAGATAAGCCATCCACAACTCGCGCCGCCCGTACGATTTCTCCAGATATTCAAACGCTTTGTCCTTGTTCCCTACTTTGGCATTCACACCTACGCCGTAAAAATAAGCCTGATTGCCTTCATCAAATCTTTTGACCTGCTCACGCAAAATGCCCTGCCAACCGGATGTTTGATATGCCGTCTTAAAAATTTGAACGGTTTCTTCATCTGCTCTCTGTGATGCTAGAAATTTCATCTGCCATTCAAAGGCTTCCGATTCATTGCCCTGCATTTGCAATGCGTTGATAAGCCAAGGGTAAGTGGTGCCAAAGTCCTTATCCATTGCTATCACCCGTTTGAACTGCGTGACGGCTTCCGGATAGCGTCGGGCATAATACAAAGCGACGCCATAATTTCTCTGGTTGAAAAGCGATGTCGGAGCAAGGTCTATCGCGGTCTTAACTTCGGCAATTGCTTCGTCATGTCGCCCGCGACTATTCAGGTAACGCGAATATATCTCGTGTGCCAGCGAAGAATTGGGGTCTAATTCGATTGCGCGTTTGCATTCGCTCTCCGCTCCGGCGAAATCATACTCGTAATACATCTTGTTTTCGCACCAAGCGCTATGCGCGTCTGCAAGATTTTCGTCTAACCCCAACGCTTTATTTATCGCTTCGATTGATTTTTGATATTCCTCCTGAATGTTGGTGCTGCGTCCGAGATTGGCAACATAACGGTGCGCGTGAGCCTTGCCCGCCCACGCCGCAGCGTAATTCTGGTCGAGTTTGACGGCTTGCTCTAAAACTTTAACCGCTTCTCGCGCGTCCGCCGAGGTTCTTTTGTCATATAAATACATTCCTTGCAGGTAGAGCCGATACGCTTCTTCATTAGTCGTCCCGCGCTTTGCCGTCAGACTGCTTTAGGTCGTGCCGAATCGCGCCAGCAGAACGTTTCCGACTTCGCCCGCGATTGCGTCCTGCATCGCAAAAACGTCGCCCGCCTCTTTTTCGCTTTTGTAAGTTTCTTCAATCTGCCCGCTCGCCACATTTATAAGTTGTGCCGTAACTTTAATTTTCCCGCCCGCCAATTGATAATTCGAGGCGAGAACGTAATCAACCTGCTGCTCCTGTCCGGCGGCAAGCGAGTTTTGCTCGATGTCGGCATATTTACGAGTCGCGCTCAAAGGTCTGACGATAAATCCTTTCATCGAACTAAGCCGGTGAATCAATGAATCGGCAATCCCAATTTCGTAAATCTCATCGCGGTTTGCCGTATTAATGGGTTTGAGCGGCAAGATGGCGATTGATTTTTTGCCGTCCGCGCTCGAAGCCTTTTTACTACCGTAGAAATAATAACCGAGCGCGATTGAGCCGATTAGAAATGCAGCCAGCGCAAATGCGGCAAATGATACGCGATATTTAGGCGCGTGTTTGCTCTCGCTATATGACTTTGTTGGAGCTAATTCGAATCTGACGGTTTGTTCGGTTGATTCTTTGGGTGAACCGGATGAAACCTCTTCTACCGGCTCGTTTTCATTTGATTCGCGTCGCCAATCCGCCAGAGCGACGACCGCGCTGGAACTCGGCGTATTGCTGGAATGTGAGACAGGCGAAAGGGGAAAAGGAAAATCAGCCGATAAACCGATTTTTGTTTCCTTGTCTTCCGGTCTTTCCGACTCCCTTTCTGCAATTTCGACTCGCCTGACATCGGTGATAAAACGATAACCGCGTCTGGGAACGGTTTCGATAAAACGCGGATTTTTCGTGTCGTCTCCCAACAACTTTCGCAGCAGCCCAATCGTAAAGGTGATGTTGCCTTCTTCGACAAAACTGTCCGCCCAAACCGATTTCATCAACTCATCCTTTTCGACCAGATGACCGTGATTCTCGACCAAAATGAAGAGCAGTTGAAATGCTTTCGGAGTGATTGGAAGCGGCTTGCCGTCGCGCAGTAAAACTTTTTCCCGCGCGTCGAGATGAAATTCTCCGAACTCGAAGTTGTTAGTTTCCAGGAACATACGCCTTCTAATAGTTTTCTAATGGTTTTCTAAGAATTACCTCGCCGAAAACAAAGGACTTTTCCGGCGAGAAAAATTTACTGTTCAGTGACAGGCGAATGTTATCACAAATCGGGACTACCCGAAACTGCTAATCGCATTCGTAAATTTAAAGTCAACAAAATTCAGCTAGAGGAAAAAATTTTTGAAAATCAAAACTACTTTAACAACTCTTTCGGCAATCATCGCGCTGGCGGTGACGGCGGTGGCGTTGCGCCGCTTGTTGCGGAAAATGAAAAAACTAACATCTTCTAACTTTTGCGCTGCCAATGATTTTCAAAAACTGTCGCGCTAATTATTAGAGAGAGAGAATTTTCGAGAAAGTTTTCTCGAAAACGATAGAGCAATAACAAAAATAAAACTAAGGAGAAAAAGAAAATGAATTACAAACAACTAAGCGTCAGATTTTGCTCGTTTGCACTCTGCGCTATAAAAAATATGACCGCCGTCGTCAAAGGTCGGCAATTGGCATTGGCGGCAATCGTCGCTACGTTCTCTGTTGTAGCCGTCGCCGCTGTCTTAACGCCTAGTTTCAACATCTGGCACGCGGACGTTTTCGCTAGAGCAAGTTTTGCCGATCCAACCAATGTTACATTCACGGTTAATGGCAGGCAGATTAATGTAACTAACGCAAAGGAAACGGTGGTGCAGCAAATCGTCATCGGACCGGGCGGAAATACTGGTTGGCACAGCCATCCCGGACCGACGGTTGTGCTGATAAAGTCCGGTCAAATGTCTTTTTATGACAGCGATGATCCGACCTGCACAGTTCGCACCTATTCGGCTGGTCAATCCTTTATTGACAGAGGTCAAGGACACGTTCACATCGCCCGCAACGAAAGCACCAGCCAAAGACTTGAGTTATGGGCAACTTATTTCGACGTTCCGCCCGGCGGAGCATTCCGAATTGATGCTCCCAATCCGGGAAATTGCGTCGGTTTTTAGTTGCGGTAGCGTCCGTCATCTTGACTGGCTTTGCGTTGCCGTGAGTTCGGGCGCGGAAAAAATTGCGGAATCGCAAAAGAATAAAAGGCAAAGTAAAGCGTAAACTTTACTTTGCCTTTAGTCTGATATTTCGGTCCGGCGCAACTCGTTCCGAGTGCCTTTGTGCCTTAAATGATCACAAAAAATGCGAAAGGCAAAAGTGAAGCCAACACTTCACTTTTGCCTTTTACCTTTGTACTTTTTACCTTTTCTTAAGCCGTCGCCGGATTGTTCGGTGTAATCGGCGGAAGAATCGGTTTTTTGAACGGATTTTTTGAAGTTTCTTCCGTTTGCTGATTATTTCCGCCATCGGTCGAAGACGGACTTTCGTTATCCTCATCGAGCGGCAGTCCGGCTACAATACGTCGAATCTGCACACCGTCAAGCGTTTCTTTTTCGAGTAAAGCTTCGGTCAAACGCAACATCGCATCGTGATTTTCTTTCAAAATCGTTCTCGCTATTTCATATTGCTCGGCGACGATTTTCTTGACTTCCTGGTCAATCTTTATCGCCGTGTCTTCCGAATAATCTCTGTGTTGCGAAATCTCGCGTCCGAGAAAAATCTGCTCCTCTTTTTTGCCAAAAGTCAGCGGTCCGAGTTCCGACATCCCGTATTCACAAACCATCGAACGAGCAAGTTCCGTTGAGCGTTCAAGGTCGTTCGACGCGCCTGTCGTGATGTTGTTCGCGCCGAGATAAATTTCTTCGGCGATGCGTCCACCCATCAGAATCGCAATTTGGCTTGTCAGATGTTCTTTTGTGTAACTGTGACGGTCGCCTTCCGGCAATTGCATCGTAACGCCGAGAGCCATTCCGCGTGGAATAATCGAAACTTTATGCACCGGGTCAGCCGACGGAACTTTCAGACCGACCAAAGTATGACCGGCTTCGTGATAAGCGGTCAGTTTCTTTTCCTCGTCGGAAAGAATCATACTTTTGCGTTCTGCGCCCATCGTAACTTTGTCTTTAGCAACTTCAAAATCCGACATCGTAACAACTTTTTTGTTAAAACGCGCCGCGCTCAAAGCCGCTTCATTTACAATATTCGCTAAATCAGCGCCGGTGAAACCGGGCGTTCCGCGAGCGATGACGTTGATATCAACCGCTTCATCAAGCGGAATCTTGCGCGTGTGAACTTTCAAAATCGCTTCGCGTCCCTTTACATCGGGACGACCAACGACGACGCGGCGGTCAAATCTTCCCGGACGAAGCAACGCCGGATCAAGAACATCGGGACGATTAGTTGAAGCGACGAGAATTACGCCGTCGTTCGATTCAAAACCGTCCATCTCGACGAGCAATTGATTCAAAGTCTGCTCGCGTTCATCGTGTCCGCCGCCTAAACCTGCGCCGCGATGTCTGCCGACCGCATCAATTTCGTCAATAAAAATAATGCACGGCGCGTTCTTTTTGCCTTGTTCAAACAAATCACGAACGCGGCTTGCGCCGACACCAACGAACATTTCCACAAAGTCCGAACCGGAAATTGAAAAGAAAGGAACATTGGCTTCGCCCGCGATTGCTTTTGCCAGTAAAGTTTTACCGGTTCCCGGCGGTCCGACCATCAAAACGCCTTTCGGAATTTTACCGCCGAGTTTTTGAAATTTTTGCGGGTCTTTCAAAAATTCGATAATTTCCTGCAATTCTTCTTTAGCTTCTTCCACGCCTGCGACATCTTTAAATGTAACGCGTTTTTGCTGATTGTTCAGCAATTTCGCCTTCGACTTTCCGAAGCTCAAAGCTTTATTGCCGCCTGCCTGCATCTGCCGCAAAGTGAACGCGAGAAAACCAATCAAGAGAAGAAATGGCAGAGCGTTGATTAACAAAATCCAGCCCCAGCCGCTCGAACTTGCCTCTTCATTGGTTTTAACCTGCGAACTCGGATTTGCCTTATTAAAATCAGTAATAGCTTTCAGAAGCGTTTCACGAGTTGCGTCGCTGCCGATAGTCGTAACAAATTTACCTTCGTTTCTGTCAACGAATTCAACTCCGCCCTGCTTGAAAAAGGCTTCCTTAAATTCCTTATTTTCAATTCGCGTCATCGCTAAATCAATCGTCAAATCTTGCGGATTCTTGCCCTTGTTACCTTGCAGAAAATAAACAAACAGCAACGAACTGGAAATAATCATCAGCCACAACAGAATTTGTTTTGCTTTAGAACTCAACTTTTATAGCCTCCAAAATTAACTTTCAAACGTTTTGATCGAAAGTTTATCCTTCAAATTTAGATACAGCCTTTTGATGATATTTTATTATCAACCGTTGTTTTCTGAATGCGGCTGTGCGGGCTTTTCAAAACCCAAACTTTGATTGTAGTTTGCCGACTGGCTTTTTTCAACCTTAGTTTTTTGGAAATATAATTTCCCATTTTTTTTCAAGACCAATTCGCCGTCCGGCAGTTCAACAACTTTGCCGCTTTTGCGGCTGAAAATTAGTTTTTCGACAGCTTCGATATGTTTCAGTTCCAAACGGCGGAGATTTCCACGATTATCTTTCAGCCATTCGCGCAAAATCGTTCGTCGAATTGACGGAAAAACATCTTTTAAATCTTTCAAACTTAAGTTTTTAATTTCGTCTTCAACCTTTGATTCTCGCTCTTCAAGCGAGAAGTTTTCTGCCGCACGTCGACTGCTGGCGGCTAACTGTTCTGCGCTGCCCCGTAATAATTCCGAAGTTTTTGCTAATGTTTCGATAATTTTCGGATTGAATTCTTGAAGTAAAGGAATCAGTATTTTTCTTATTCGGACGCGCTTAAATGCCAAATCATTGTTCATCGCGTCATGCCGAAATTCAATTTTGTTAAGACGGCAAAAGTTTTCCGTATCTTCGCGCTTTGCCCAATTTAACAACGGACGAACCAGTTGGATTTTGGATTTTGGATTTCGGATTTTGGATTTTTCTTCATAGCTTAAACTTTCTTCCGACTTTTGACTCAAGACTCTCGACTCAAGACTTCTAATCGGCTTTATCGCGCTTAAACCGTCTAAACCGCTTCCGCGAATTAAATTCAACAGAAAAGTTTCGGCTTGGTCGTTGAGCGTATGCGCGGTCAAAATACCGTAAGCGTCAAGATTTTGCGCCGTTTCGGTGAGAAACTCGTAACGCGCGATTCGTGCGTTTTGTTCGAGATTGCCCGTTTGATTTTGGATTTTCGATTCTGGATTTTGGATTCCGTAGGCTAATTCAAAGTTAAACTTATTAGTAATTTCTTTGACGAATTGCGCATCAAGTTCGCTTTCCGCAGCGCGTAAATTGTGATTAAAGTGGGCGATGACGATTCGCAAATCTAATTTTCGACGTTCTTTTAATTCATTTACTGCGAGCATCAAGCTCAATGAATCTGCGCCGCCCGAAACTGCGACGACAAAAGTTTCGTCGGCAAAAGGCAAATTGAGTTTGCGCCATTCGGTTAGTAGATTTTTACAAAATTGATTCATCGCCGCTTTTTATTTTTTTACTTATTTTTTCGGCTGTTTCGGCAAGTTCCATATCTGTCATCTTTTTCACTCTTTGCGGATCAATTTCATCTTCATTGTGAAGCGGAACGAGATGAATATGAACGTGCGGCACGGTGAAACCCTCAATAATAACTCCGATTCTTTTTGCCGCCATCGCCTTTTTGAGAGGTTTGGATAGTTGTTTAGCTGTTAGAAAAATGCCTGTGTATAAAGGTTCTTCCAAATCAAAAATGTAATCAATATGTTTCTTCGGTATAAGTAATGTATGACCGCAATTAAGTGAGCCGAGAGTCAAAAAAGCTAAAAAGTTTTCGTTTTCCCAAACTTTATGAGACGGCGATTCATTTTTAATGATTTTACAGAAAATGCAGTCGTTCATTTTTAATTTTCTTCCATTTCCAAACTTACCTTCGCACTCTCCAATGCCTCGAAAACTCTTTCGGGCGCAGTTCCGCCGATTTGATTTTTGCTTGCAAGAGTTTGTTCCAAACTTAAAGCGTGAAAAATATCTTCATCAATAATTTCAGAAAAACCGCGCATTTCTTCTAAACTCAATTCATCCAAATTTTTATTTTTTGAAACGGCATATAAAATTATTTTGCCGACCGCCTCTTGAGCAATCTTAGATGGAATTTCTCTTTGAACTAAATAATCCGTTAATTCGGATGCATTCAAGTATTGTTTAGCCGCAGCATCTTTTGTTTTCGCTTCATTAAGGCGAATGTTTTCCAGATTAATCTGCACAATTTTCAAACATGAATTCACAGTATCAATAGTATCGAAAACAGTTTCTTGTATTTCCTGCAAATCTTTATGAACACCGAGCGGCAAACTTTTCATCATTGAGAGAAGGGCGGTTTGATGTCCGAAAACACAACTTGTTTTACCGCGTATGAGTTCTAAAATTTCGAGATTTTTGTTCGGTCTTAAAAATGAATCGATTGAAGATGAATCGGTTAATTTGATAAAATCAAATTCCGCCGAATTGTATAAAATTAAATCTTCCGCCAAACGCGATAGATGAATCATTAATAAACAACACGCACCGACCGTTTCAATGGCAAAATCCGCGTCGGCAACTGCATCCAAACTGTTTGCCGCCACGCCTTCAAAACTTAGTTCACGCGCAATTTCTTCGCGGTCAATCTCAAAAGAAGTTCCTGCAAGAACGCCAGCGCCCAACGGCAAAACATTGATTCGTCGCCAAACTTCGTCTAGACGCTCACGGTCACGCGCAAACATTTCAAAATAGGCTAAACACCAATGCGCCCAGAGAATCGGTTGCGCTTTTTGCTGATTGGCGTAGGCGGGCAAAACCGCTTCTTTCTGCCGCTCGCCCGCGTTAATCAAAGCCGTTTGCAAATCTCGCGTGTGTTTTGAAATCTCTCCAATCTCTTCACGCAACCAAAGCCGCAATGCAGTTGCCGTCTGCTCATTGCGGCTTCGTCCGACGTTTAATTTTCCGCCTGTCTCACCGATGAGTTGAAGGAGCCGCGTTTCGACAAATGAATGAATGTTATCTGCCGCCGGTTCTTCAAAATAATTTTTGTCGAATTCGGCACGTTTGACAATTGCCTGTAAACCATTTTTGATTCTCTCGGATTCTAAGCGCGTTAAGACTCCGGCTTGAAAAAGTGCGTCGCAATAAGCGAGGCTAACGCGCACGTCAGCGAAGAAAAGTCTTCGGTCAAAGTAAAAAGATTTACCAAACTCGGCAATCACTTCCTCTGACTTTCCATCGTAATATTTTTTAACTTCGGTTATCACTTTATCAAATACAGCTTATGTTCAAACAAAATTGAACCGAGAAAATTTCTAAAACCTTTTTAAAACCAACTTTTTCTTCGCGCGTAAAGGGTGGTTAAAATTGCCAGCGTCAACATTCCTGCAATTACAAACCAGAAAGCGTTCGAGTTTTTGAAAAATTCTTCTTCAAAGTTCATTCCCAAAACGCCGGCAATCACGCCCATACCGCCGACCAATATAGTAATAAAAGTCAATCGCTTCATTAAGTAATTCATTCGATGCGAGGTTTTTGTCGTGTATAAATCGAAAAGGCTCAAAACCGTTTCGCGCGAGCTTTCAATCGAATCGACGGCGGATTCAAAATGCTCATTAAGCAGCTGAAAATTTTCAAGCGAATCGGCATCGGCTGCCTTCTTAAAATCCGGTCGGGAAAGCGAATAAAAAATATCGCGGTGCGGCAAAAACCAGCGGCGAAGTTTTGAAACTTCATTTCGCAATTTGACCATTTGTTTGAGAAATTCTTCGTCTTCCAAATCCCTTCTCAAAATATTTTCGTCCATTTCGTCCACCTCTTTCTCGATTTTTTCCAAAACATTAAAGTGTGAAACAATATGTAAATCAAGCATTGTGGCGACGAAACTTTCGGCATCGAGGTCGCCGATGTGCCTTTCACCTTTTTCACGTCTTGTAAATTCTTGAAGATATTTTACGTCGCCGTCGTGGACGGTGACGACGAAGTTTTTCCCAACCAGAAAATCAATCGGTATCGGACAAATTTTTCCCATTCGGTCAACTTCTACGGAAATTATAAAAAAATGATAAAAGTCTTGGAACTTAAAAATTTTCGGTCTCTCGCGTGTTCTCAAAATACCTTTGATAGGAACTTTTATTAAATGCAGAGCCGTCGTTACGCGCCTAACAGATTCAGCATCTCTCTCCAAGATATTTATCCACAGCAGTTGTTGATCATTTAGATTATTAATATCAATTTCTTCCAAATTGACTTCCTTTTCTTTTCCGCTCTCATCGTAGAGATAAACTAAAATTTTCATCGCAAATCTCCCGCTGCCATTTTCACGGATTATAGCCGAAAATATAGTTTGGACAAACAAATTATTAAATTTCGTTTGTTTAACTTTATGAATATCATTATTTAATCGTGAAATTAATGAAAAATGAATAGAGATTTAAATTTTCAAATGACCTGAGCATCATTTATAATTTTTTAGTTCTCAGTTCTCGCTTCTCAAATCTCATAATGCTTTTGTGCTAAAATTTTCCCGATGAAACTCGCGCTTCAAACTCCGCTTCTCGAACTTTACAAATACGACTTGGCCGATTTATCGCAAGCGATGTGGCGAAAACTGGCGATGGCGGTTGCCGCCTTTACATACAAAAACGATTTGACGGAAGCGACGATTGAAGATTTGCTGAATTATTTTCCGATGCGTTATGAAGACCGCTCGAATCTGATTCAAATTGACGAAATTTACGAAGGTCTGGAAGCGTCTCTGGAACTTTACGCACGCGTCGCGGGCGGTTTTCAAGTCGGTAAAAATCGCGGTCCGAAAGCACCGCCGCTTTTCATATTCGAGATTACGGCGGGCGACGCTGAAAGAACGCGCAAACCGGTCGTCGTCTGGTGGTTCATCTCCGGCAAAGGCGCATATCGCATCGTCAATTATTGGAAAGAACGATTCGAGCGCGGAACACGCTTTGTCGCTTACGGCAGATGGGAATGGGACGGGCGTAAAAATACGTTTGCATTGCGGATAAACAAACCTGACGAATTGGAAATTTTGCCGAATTTTGAAGATATAGATTCATTCGGTTTGTTGAAAAATCTTTTAACCGCAGAAGACGTTATATCAAAAACGTCTGCGCCGACGGGCAAATTCAAACCAAATCCAAAATCCAAAATCCAAAATCCAAAATCTGATGATGAAGACTTAATCGAAGATGCGGATAACCCGAAATTTGCGATGATTCACGTCGGGCGGCGCGTTCCCGTCTATCGTAAACTCGGACAATTTCAAACCAAACGGCTGCGCGAAATTATCTATAACATTCTGCAAAATCTCGATAAATCTTCGGTGAAAGAAACTCTGCCCGACGATTTGTGCAAGCGGCAAAATCTAATCACACGCGCCGCTGCCGTCGAAGAAATTCATTTTCCGCCGGAAGATTCAGACATTTCCGAATACGCTTCTGCCAGAAGTAATGCGCACCGGCGGTTGATTTTTGAAGAATTCTTTTGGGTATCTTTCGCGCTCCAACTCAAACGCGGTGAGCGCACGAAAGAGCCGAAAGGAACTTTAATCGAAATCAACGATAAAATCTATGAACGGATTAACGCGCTGTTGCCGTTCACATTAACCGGCGCACAGGAACGAGTCGTAAAACGGATTTTCGACGATATGCAGTCGGACGCGCCGATGAATCGTCTGGTGCAGGGCGATGTCGGAAGCGGAAAAACAATCGTCGCGTTTCTTGCAATGTTTGCCGCGATGGAAAACGGCTATCAAACCGCTTTAATGGCTCCGACTGAAATTTTGGCGGAACAACACGCCCGCAACGCCAAGAAAATTTTTGCCGAATCAAATTACCGCGTCGAGCTTCTGACGGGCAGTCTTCGCGCCGCCCAAAAGCGTCGAATCCAGACGGAAGTTGCCAGCGGCGAGATTCACGCGGTGGTCGGAACACACGCTGTTATCCAAGATGCGGTTGAGTTTGAAAAATTAGGTTTAGCCGTCGTGGACGAACAGCATCGTTTTGGCGTGATGCAGCGCGGCGAGCTTCGCGCACGCGGTTTTAATCCTGACATTTTGGTGATGACGGCGACACCGATTCCGCGCAGTTTGGCAATGACGGTTTATGGCGATTTGGACGTTTCGGTAATTGACGAATTGCCGCCCGGCAGAACGCCGATAAAAACCGTTGTTGTCGGCGAAGACAAACGTGACGGCGTTTACAAAGGAATCGAGCGAGAAATTGCGCTTGGCAGACAGGTCTATGTTGTGTATCCACTGATTGACGAATCGGAGAAAATTGATTTGAAAGCAGCGACGAAAATGTATGAAGAATTACGCGATAATATCTTTCCGCGTTTCAAAGTTGGACTTCTGCACGGCAAAATGAAAGGTTCGGAAAAAGAAGAAATAATGCAAAAATTCGTTCGCGGCGAAACGCATATTTTAATTTCGACAACGGTTATCGAAGTCGGCGTTGACGTGCCGAACGCGTCCTTGATGATTATCGAACACGCCGAACGCTTCGGCTTGTCACAGCTTCATCAGCTCCGCGGACGAGTCGGACGCGGAGCTGAACAATCTTTTTGCGTACTTCTGACGGGCGATAAAAAAACCGCCGTTGCCCGCGAAAGATTAGGAATTATGGAAGAAACGACCGACGGTTTTCGCATCGCCGAAAAAGATTTGGAAATCCGCGGGCAAGGCGAAATTCTCGGCACGCGTCAATCGGGCGTTCAGACATTTAAAATCGGCAACATAATCCGAGACTTGGAGATTTTGGATAAAGCGCGTCAAGAAGCGGAATTTTATTTAACACAAAAGCGCCTGA
Organism: Acidobacteria bacterium 28-1; assembly: GCA_002050365.1. Classification (GTDB taxonomy): domain Bacteria; phylum Acidobacteriota; class Blastocatellia; order Pyrinomonadales; family Pyrinomonadaceae. The sequence continues at coordinate 110,410 of MWYZ01000088.1, read as the reverse complement.
CCGGTGAAACTTCAAGACTTATCGAGGTAACCAAAGCCGATGCGCGATTCCGACTTGCAGGAATCGGTTAACTAAATCGTTTTAGTTAAAATTAAAAAAAGCATTTTGTTATTGAACTTTTCTAAAAGATTCGGTTATATTGCTTTTTATAGTTATCAAATAAATTTTTCGCGCGGCAGAGCCGCGAGGTTTTAAATCGGAAAAATCTTTTTTCCTTATTTCCGTAGCAGAGCTACGGGGAATTAAACCTATAAGGAACGATAAAAAATATTTTCAAGTGAAACATTGCAGCTCTAATTTTTAGCGAATTTCAAGACGAAAAACTTTCTTCAAAGTTAAAACTTCCACTTTGTTTTGTAGATTTTGCTGATTTGCCAAAAATCATAAACTTGTGTGAAAAATATATTTTGTCAGTGTTCATAAATTATTCACACAATAATTTTATATAAGGAAGAAAAATGGAAAACCGGCGACCGACAACGAATAACACTCCGAGACCTTTGAATCGAACTAATAATTTCAGAAAACAAGGTGATAGTCCATCTGGAGCGAGAGGTTTTCAACCACGTGATAGCCAATCTCGACCGAGAAACGACCGATTTCAAAGCCGCGATAATCTAAATCAAAACAGTGAAAATCGAAATCAAAGCCGCGATACGCGGCTTCAAGGAAGAGATAATAATCTGGGAAGGGATAATAATCGGCGCGGCGATGCGGGTTTTTTGTCGCGGAACGACAAATTTCAACCCCGTGGACGTTTTGCGTCGAAGGGAAAAACTCTCAAGACTTGGGAACAAGAAGAACAAATTCGCATCGTATCGGACATGCAAGTTACTGACGGAAAACACAGAGGAAAATATCTGAAAAGTACGACCTCCGCCAAAGTGCGCCCGACGGCGCGGCGTATTCGTGAAGTAATGTTCAGAATTTTATTTCGGCGTGTTCGCGCGGGCAGATTTCTGGATTTATGCGCCGGCGCGGGAACCGTCGGCATCGAAGCGATTTCGCGCGGCGCACTGCTCGGAACTTTCGTCGAGCGGTCGGCTCAAATGTGCAGTTATATCAAGAAGAATTTGGAAAGCTGCGACATAAAGGAAGGACACGGCGAGATTCATAAAATTGAAGTCGTGCCGTTTTTGAAAAGAATGGAGAAACGCCGTCGCTTTTGGGACGTGGTTTATTTTGACCCGCCGTATGATTCAAATTACGATGAAGTTCTCGCCTATTTCAGTCGCGGCGCAGCACTTAAACCGCACGGCGTTCTTATCATCGAGCATCACGCCGAAATGTTTTTCCCCGAAACATTCGGGGTTATGAAACGCTGGCGCGTCGTCGTGCAGGGCGATACGGCGTTGAGTTTTTACGAGAAAAATTGAATTTCAAATTACGAATTTCAAATTACGAATTACGAAAAACTCTTAACAATTCGTAATTCGTAATTTGAAATTCGTAATTAAATAGAAATGCGAATAATTGCCGGCGAATATCGCGGACTGATTTTGAAAAGTCCCACAAATCACAAAACTCGTCCGACATCCGACCGTCTGCGGGAAACTTTATTCAACATCCTAAATCCGAAAATTGATGCCGAAACACGATTTCTCGATTTGTGCGCGGGGACCGGCGCAATCGGAATCGAAGCCTTATCGCGCGGCGCGGGTTTCGCTGGCTTTGTTGATAAATCAATGCGTGCCTGCGCTTTGATTGAAGAAAACCTCGACCTTCTTCAAATACCTGACGAACAAACGGAAGTTTTTCACAGCACCGCCGAAAAATATATCTCGCGCAAGCAAGCTACGACTTGGGACATTGTATTTTACGATCCGCCGTATAAAGAAAATTACCGACAGTTTTTATTTGAGTTCGCTTCCAATGTTTCAAATTTGCTGAACGATGACGGAATTTTGGTTGTCGAACATCACACCAAAAATACTCTACCCGATGCCGTCGGTGAGGTTAGACGCTGGCGCGTTTTGAAGCAAGGCGAAACACAACTCAGCTTTTATGAGAAAAATTAATCACAGATAAACGTAAATTAATACGAATAAGAGAATTAAAATTATCTGTGTTAATCTGTGTTCATCTGCGGTTAATTTTCTGACAAAATTTTGTGATGTTGATAAATGAAGATAATCATCTGGCTTATTCTTTGCTTAATTTGGGGAACGACTTGGGTTTTTATAAAAATCGGACTTGAGGATTTGCCCCCGATTACTTTCGCCGCCGCCCGATTCGTTCTTGCTCTTATAATTTTAGCTTTTATAATAGTTTTTCAAAAGATTCCACTACCCGCAACAATGCGCGATTGGAAACTGCTGGCTTTGACCGGAATTTTGCAATTTTCCGTCAACTATAGTCTTGTTTTTTGGAGCGAGCAGTATATTTCTTCGGGACTGGCGGCGGTTCTGCAAGCGATGATTACGGTTTTCGGTCTTGTCTTAGCTTGGATTCATCTTCCGAATGAAAGAATAACTTGGTTAAAAATCGTCGCCATTCTGCTCGGCATTTGCGGTGTAGCAGTAATTTTTATCGAACAATTACAAATTAATAGTCTAATGACTTTTGCAGGCTGTGCGGCGATTGTTGTGGGTGCTTACGCGGCGGCACACGGTTCGATTTTAGTTAAAGCCTACGGCGGAAATCTTCATCCCGCAACACTCGTTTTCGGGCAAATGCTTTGCGGAATTTTGCCGATAATTATTTATGCGTTATCAGTCGAAGGCAATCCGCTAAACCTAAATTGGACTTGGCGGGCGGTTTTTTCGGTTCTTTATCTGACGCTTTTCGGAACGATTGCGGCCTTTTGGCTATATTACTGGCTTTTGAGTAAAATCGAATCAACCAAAGCGATGATGATTTCTCTCGTAACCCCTTTAATTGCCGTCGTCATCGGCGGAATTTTCTTAGGCGAACGACTTCCGCCGCAAACATTTTTCGGAGGTTTTTTGATTTTGGCAAGTATCGGAGTAATTGTATTCAGGAGAAAAGGAAATTTGAAAGCACAGGCAGACACAGATAAACTTAAATTTGAAACGGACGAAACAAGTGACTACCGACTACTAACCGCTGACCGCTGATAAATATGTTTTTCAAATTCACGACCGCCGGCGAATCGCATGGCAAAGCCCTCGTCGCTCTCGTCGAAGGTTTGCCTGCGGGTTTGGAAATTGATGTCGAAAAAATCAATTTTGAATTGTGGCGCAGGCAACAAGGCTACGGACGCGGCGGACGGCAGAAAATTGAAAAAGACGCGGTTCAAATTTTGTCGGGCATTCGCCACGGCAAAACGCTCGGCTCGCCCGTCGCTTTAATCATCGAAAACCGTGATTTTGTTCATTGGCAGGAAGTAATGTCGAGCGAAAAACTAGAAATGCAGCCGAAGAATCCGCGGCTCGTCAAACGTCCGCGTCCCGGACACGCCGACCTCGCGGGCGGACAAAAATTCGGCGCGAGAGATTTGCGCGACGTTTTAGAACGCGCTTCGGCAAGGGAGACGGCGGCGCGTGTCGCTTGCGGCGCAATTGCTAAACAACTGCTTGAAAACTTCAGTGTTGTGATAAAAAGCCATGTCGTCAAACTCGGCAGTGTTCCCAAAAATCCGCTTGAAAAAACATTTGAAGAAATCAGCCGGATTGATGAAAATTCACCGCTTCGATGCGCTGATAAAGAAATCGAAGAACAAATGTCCGGGTTAATTGATAAAGCAAAAGAAGACGGCGATACGCTCGGCGGTATTTTTGAAGTCGTGGCTAAAAACGTCGTCGTCGGACTCGGTTCACATACGTCTTGGAATGAAAAATTAGACGGACGAATCGCCCAAGCATTTATGTCAATTCAAGCCGTCAAAGCCGTCGAAATTGGAAATGCGGTTCAAAACGCTTCTCTATTTGGCTCCAAAGTTCACGATGAAATTATATTTGAAAACAACAATTTTAAACGAACATCAAACCGCGCGGGCGGACTAGAAGGCGGAATTACCAACGGCGAAGAACTTCGCGTTCGCGGATATTTGAAACCGATTTCAACCCTGAAAAAACCGCTTCGTTCGGTTGATATTGATACCAAGCAGGAAGATTTAGCGGCTTTTGAACGCTCGGACGTTACGGCTGTTCCGGCGGCGGGCGTTATTGGCGAAGCGATGTTGGCAATTGTGTTGGCGAACTCGATGCGCGAGAAATTCGGCGGCGACAATTTGGCGGAAATGAAAATTAATTTTGAAAATTATTCAAATTCCCTGCAAATTTATTAAGAGCTATTTTCCAATATCCCGACGATATTGCATTCCGCTCCAAGAAATTTCGCCGACCGCGCGATAGGCTTTTTCAAGTGCTTCGTCTAAATCATCTCCTTTCGCCGTAACGCCCAAAACTCTGCCGCCGCTCGTGATAGAATTTCCGCCCGCGTCTTTTTTTGTTCCCGCGTGAAAGATATTTACATCTTCAAAATTTTTATCCAAGCCCTTAATTATGTCTCCCGTCTCGGCTTTTTGCGGATAACCTTTTGAAGCTAGAACGACACAAGCCGAACTTCCCGCTTCCCATTCGATTTTGACTTTACTTAGCGACCCGAAAAGCACAGCTTCGCAAATTTCGATTAAATCCGTTTTCAAACGCACTAAAATTGCCTGCGTTTCCGGGTCGCCGAAACGAACATTGTATTCTAAAACTTTTGCGCCGCCCGTCGTCATCATTAAGCCTAAAAATAAAATTCCGCGAAAAGGAAAACCTTCCGTTTGACAACCTTTTAAAGTCGGTTTGATAACTTCATTAACGATTTTCGCAGTTTCATTTTCGGTCAATAGATTTGCGCCGGTGATTGTTCCCATTCCGCCGGTATTTGCGCCTTCGTCGCGTTCAAAAATTCGTTTATGGTCGCGCACGGGCGGCATCAACGCGAAATTTTCGCCGTCGGCAAACATCAAAAGAGAAACTTCCCTCCCGATTAGACATTCTTCCAAAACGATTTTTTCGACGGCTTTGCTTCCAACCAGATTTTCCAAATCATTTACCGCTCGCTCAGCTTCTGCTCTGTCTTTAGCCACGATTACGCCTTTGCCTGCCGCAAGCCCGTCGGCTTTGATGACAACCGACGAATCTGTGTCGCCGAATTTTCCGCTTCTTAAAATTTCGACGGCTTCTTGGGTCGAATGTGCAGTTTGATATTTGGCGGTCGGAACGTTGTGCCGCGTCATAAAGTCTTTGGCAAATGATTTACTGGCTTCGAGCAGCGCGGCGCGGCGACTTGCGCCGATAATTTTTAAGTTTCTTTTTTTAAATTCGTCAACCACTCCTAAAGCCAGAGACGTTTCCCCGCCGGCAAAGGTTAAATCAATCGAATTCTCTTCGGCAAAAGCTGTTAAAGCGTGAATGTCGTCGGGACTGATTGAAACGCATTCCGCAATCTCGGAAATTCCCGCGTTGCCGTCGGCGCAAAAAATTTTTGAAGTTTTTTCGCTTTTGTTAAACGCCCAGCAAAGCGCGTGTTCGCGTCCGCCTGAACCGATGACCAAAATTTTCATAATTTTTACATTAATGGGTGGTTTAGTTCCCTTTTTCCAAGTTAAACTTGACACGCCTACTCGTTAGTTATAATTTCAAATACAAATATAATCAATTTTTATCTCTTTGATTAACGGCTCCGAATTCTTAAAATTTACTATTTATTTCTTATAACTGAGTCGTTTTTAATATTGAATCAGTAATTTAATCGTTCAATGTTAAATAAAATCTTTTTAAAATTAAAGGAAGCGTTGTAATTAATGGAAAAGATTGTATCTGACAATCTTAAAGAGTTTAATCAAAAAACCTTCGCTGACGAGCCAGACTTTGAAGACACAAATATTGCGTGTATAGATTGTGGAAAAGATTTTGTTTGGACGGTTGGTGAACAAATCTTCTTTCGTGATAAAGGCTTACAGAATCCGCCGAAACGCTGTAAGGAATGCAAACACGCCAAAAATGAGCGGCTCAACGCAATTCTCACCGCTAACGACACCGGCATCAAACAAAAAATAGAAGTCGCCGTTCATTGTGCCAAATGCAACGGCTATACAACAGTTCCTTTTTACCCATCACAAGGTCGTCCCGTCTATTGCCGTTCGTGTTATTTGGAAATGAATCCGACTTTGATGGAAAACGTTAGATAAAAATTCTTAAAACCGGTAATTCAAGTTGTTAAAAGTTCGATATTAGTTTATCGTTTTCAGTTTTCCAACTTTCGGTAAATTTATCCGCCGACGTGAACGTTCGGACGAAGTTCCGGATTTGGTTCAGCTTGCCGCAGAATTTCGCGGGTTACCGGCGCGGTATCGCCTTCGCCGAAAAGAATATATCTAATTAAATAAGCTATCGGATTGCCTTCGCTCCAGCCGAAATAAACGTGCGGGATTTTTCCCGATTTGTCGCGCAAATGCAGAAGCAGCGCGGCAATCGCGTTTGGCACGGCGGGCGCGGACGTTCGCAGAATTTTATAACCTTCGACATCAACGCCCTGAATTTTCAATTTGCCTTTGAACTCGGAAGCGTCGCCTAAAGTTATTTCATAAAAAAGAATCGGGTCGCTTGACGGGATGTGATTGTCAACTCTCTTTTCGTGTTCCTTGAAACGATATTCTTCAACATCGCCGACCTCGAGTCGATTCGCAACGATGCGAATCTCGCCATTTGCCAATTCGTTGATGTATTCTTTTGCTTTATCGTCAAACTCGATTTTATCAATCCGCACTTCGGTTGTTCTCATTGCCCGTGAGATGAATGACGCGGCAATAATTCCGAAAATGAAAAGCGAAGCGATTTTAATTCCGTCGGGTCGCTCGATGATATTGGCAACGGTCGTATAAGCGAAAACCAAAGAGATTAGCGAAAATCCGTAAGCCCATTTGTTTTTCCGCCGAAAAGCCGAAATCGTAACGGCAATCGCGGCGGACGACATCAAAAATAAAACGCCCGTCGCATATGCGCCGCCTTGCGCGTCAACGTCGGCTTTGAAAATAATCGTTACGGCGAAGCAGATGACCATAAAAACGAAAACAAGCGGTCTGGTCGCTCTCGCCCATTCGGGAGCCATTCCGTAGCGCGGCAGATAGCGCGGCACGATATTCAAAAGTCCCGCCATTGCCGACGCGCCTGCGAACCACAAAATTAAAATCGTGCTGATGTCGTAGAATGTTCCGAAAATTTCTCCGTGCTTTTCGTGAGCGATAAAAGCCAAAGCGCGTCCGTTTGCCTTCCCTTTTTCTTTGATAACGCCGCCCGCGATTTCATCTTGCGTGCAAGCGCAGAACTCCGGTATTTCGTTTGCCTTTTCTGTATTTCCACAATCTACTTGAGGACAAAATTCTTTTTCGCTAATCAGCAGACTCGTAATAAAGCTGCTTGAAATGAGCATAAAACTCATAATCAACGCCGCCGACATTAAAAGTTTTTTAGTGTTGGCGATACGTCCGGGACCTTTCACAAGCGGCATCACCGCTACGCCAGTTTCAAAGCCGGAAAGACCGAGCGCGAGTTTTGGAAATACAATCAACGATAGTCCGACTACCATCAAAAGGCTTCTGGCTTCCAGCCCGCCGCTCGCCGTTTTATGAGTAAAAAGCGCAGTTTTCCAATTTGCTAAAAGTTCGGGATGGTTGAAAATTTCATAGATTCCAAAACCAACGATAACTAAATTCAAAGCCAGATAAATCGCCACCAGAAAAACTGCAATGCCGATTGCTTCCTTAAATCCCTTGATAAAAACCGCGCCGAGCAGCGCAACCAATCCCAAAGTAATCAAAACTGGATGGTCTAAGAAAGGCAGATGGGTGATAACAAAAGGATTTTCCAAAACATGAGCGGTCGCGTCAGCTGCCGAAAGCGTGATGGTTATGACGAAATCCGTCGCTACGAATCCGAGCAGAACGAGAACGAACAGTTTGCTTTTCCAACGCGAAAATAATGCTTCGAGCATCGCAATCGAGCCTTCACCTTTTGGACTTTCCGCTGCGACGCGGTTGTAAATCGGCAACGCGCCGAACAGCGTCAAGAGAACAACAATCAAAGTAGCAATCGGCGATAAAACATTTGCCGCGACGAAAGCAATGCCGGGCTGATAACCGAGCGTCGAGAAATAATCAACGCCCGTTAGACACATCACCTTCCACCACGGATGTTTGTGATGCGCTCCTTCTTTTTCGTGTGGACCTTCGATTTCCTTTACGCCTTGAAACAGCCAGCGTCGAAAGCGATTGTCCAAAGCATTTTCGGTTTTGTTCATAAATTTAAAATAAAAAACCACAAACGCAAGTCATCACATTTGTGGTCAAAAATAAATCTACCGATTTAAAATGGCTTGTCTTCCAATCTGCCTACGAGGTTAGCTGACGGGCTAGAACAATGGAAGTGTTCTTTGTTTATAAAAACAATTTGCCCCAAAAGTTGGTTCCCCCGTGTTGCTTTTTTATCAAGCAACTTCGGCAACAATAATTGTCAAAGATTGGAATATACGCTCACTTAAATGAATTTGCAAACGGCAAAAAACAAGAATATATGGTTAGTCATTTTGTGCCTAACCGCCGACGTGAACGCTCGGACGGCGTTCAGGGTCTTCTTCGGCTTGGCGCAAAATTTCCCGCGTAACCGGCGCGGTATCGCCTTCGCCAAAGATAATATATCTAATTAAATAAGCTATCGGATTGCCTTCGCTCCAGCCGAAATAAACGTGCGGGATTTTTCCCGTTTTATCGCGCAAATGCAGAAGCAAAGCGGCGATTGCGTTCGGAACAGCCGGCGCTTCCGTCCGCAAAATTTTATAACCTTCGACATCAACTCCGCGAATTAACAATTTTCCCGTAAAATCTGAAGCATCGCTTAATTCGATTTCGTAAAAAACAATCGGGTCGCTCGAAGGAATATGATTGTCAACGCGCTTTTCGTGTTCCTTAAAACGGTACTCGGAAACATCTCCGGTTTCGCGTCTGTTCGTTACTATCCGAATCTCGCCGCCTGCCACCATTTCGTCAATAAATTCTTGAGTTTGCGCGTCGAGTTCAATGCCTTCAACTCGAACTTCCGTCGTTCTCAACGCTCTTGAGACAAACGATGTAATTACGATTCCTAAAATAAACAAAGAAGCGATTTTTATTCCGCTCGGCTGTTCAACTATATTAATAATGGTCGTATAAATAAAAACTAATGTAATGATTAAAAATGCAATCCATTTTTTTTCGGATTTTCGCCAAGCCGAAATCGTCACGGCAACCGCTGCCGATGTCATCAACATTAATACGCCCGTTGCGTAAGCACCTCCTTGCGCGGTAACATCCGCCCGAAAAAGAATCGTTACGAGAAAAGCGATTACCGTAAAAACCAGAACGAGCGGTCGAGTCGCTCGCGCCCAATCGGGAGCCATCCCGTAACGCGGCAGATAGCGCGGCACGATGTTGAGCAGTCCTGCCATTGCCGACGCACCCGCAAACCACAAAATTAAAACTGTGCTGATGTCGTAAACTGTTCCGAAAACGCTGCCGCGATATGTATGGGCAATATATGACAAGGCGCGTCCGTAGGCTTCGCCCCCTTCTTGGAATTTTTCTGCGGGAATTAGCATCGTCGTAATAATACTGCTGCCGATAAGCATTACACTCATAATCAAAGCCGCGCCGCTTAAAAGTTTTTTGCCATTGCGGATACGTCCTTCGAGATGTCTTTGCTGGTCTTTCGTCGGCTCGACATCGGGCAATCTCGAATTATGAATCGAAGATTTTTCTTCGTCCGAAATTTTCTCGTCGCTTTTAACCAAAGGCATTACCACCACGCCGGTTTCAAAACCCGACAAACCAAGCGCCAATCTCGGAAAAAGCAAAAGTGCGGCAAAAATCATTAAAAATACGTTGCCGTTGACTTCGGGGTGCGTCCAAAGCATTGCGCTCCAATTTGTCAGGGTTTCAGGCTGCACTGCAAAAACCTGATGTAACCCGGTGACGATAAGGATAATGTTCAAAACCAAATACACGACGACAATGCCGACGGCAATGCCAATGGCTTCGTTAAATCCTTTTAAGAAAACTGCGCCTAAAAAGCCGATTAAAATCAAAGTAACGATAATTCTGTGATTGAGAAATTGGAGATGATGTTCGACAAACGGATTTTCGATGATGTGCGCGGTTGCGTCTGCCGCCGAAAGCGTGATGGTAATAATAAAGCTCGTAGCGACGAATCCGAGCAAAGCCAGCACGAACATTTTTCCTTTCCAACGCGAAAGCAGGTGTTCGAGCATCGAAATTGAGCCGTCGCCGTGCGGACTTTCCTCCGCCACGCGTTTATACATTGGCAAAGCACCAAAAAGCGTTAGTAAAACAAGCACTAAAGTCGCTATCGGCGACAACGCGCCCGCCGCGAGAAAAGCAATGCCGGGCTGATAACCGAGCGTCGAGAAATAATCAACGCCCGTCAGACACATTACTTTCCACCAAGAATGCTGATGATGCTGCCCTTCTTTTTCGTGCGGACCTTCGATTTCCCTGACACCTTTCAACAGCCAATTTCCAAAACGGCTATTATCTTTTTTCGCCATAATCTCAAATAAATGAAAAAAGACCGCTAACACTCTTTTGAACATCTGCAGTCAATATTAAATTTGATAGATTTTCGATAGCTACCCGCACCAATATAGGAGGTCAACCTACTTTATTTTACGATTCAAACAACAAGAGAAATTTTACGCTGATTATTTTATAGGTCAAGTCTTTAAGTCAGAAGAAATGTGTAAGTGAAAAAGCGTGTCAATTGTAAAATGATTTTTTAAAAGTTTCTTTACGGTCGTTTTTATCTTTTTAAAATTAAAAGAGCGACGTCTCCCACACCGTCGCTCCTAGGTCACAAGTCCTCACCCCTCGTGACCAAATGTTCACCGGGGAGGTGAACATCTATAGATTATGCACATTGAAAATGAAATTGCAAATTTTGGAATAAATTTTTCGCGCGGCAGAGCCGCGAGGTTTTAAATCGGAAAAATCTTTTTTCCTTATTTCCGTAGCAGAGCTACGGGGAATTAAACCTATAAGGAACGATTAAAAAAATTTTATGCTTATTTGCCTTCTAATAACTGATGGCTATTCCAAGGGTTGTCAACCGCTTCGACTGTCAAACTTCCAACTGCAAATTGCGATTCATCATCTTTATTTTTAAGAAAAAAACTGTATTCACCAAAAGGAATTTCGCCAGCGACTTTAACTTCAAAACTTACGACCGAAATATCCGCGCCGTAATCGTGATTGACTAAAGTTTTCGGTGTCGCGCTCAAATAAGGAGAATTAAAACCAATTGTTAAATTGTCAGAATTCAAATTTTGACCGCCGACATAAATCAGATAAGATTTCCCGCCATTTATCGGCACGGCTAAATCTGAAATCTGCCCGTTAAATCCGACGAATTGAACCGCAAAATTTTTTCGGCTGCTTTTTAATTTCTTGGATATGTTTTGAGTTTTACCTTTCGCAACTTCAATTTCGCCGATGTTTTCGACCGCGTAAGATTTTTCCGAATTCTTCCCGGAATCTTGGGTATAAATTTTATATTGTCCGCCGTGTAAACCTTCGATACGAAAATTTCCGCTCGTATTGCTCGTAACTCCGGCTATCACTCGCCCACTTTTCGCATCCTCCGCCCAAACTTGAAAATCCTTTGCCGCTTTTCCATTAACAAGGGTTAAATTGCCGATTATCGTTCCGCAGCATTCTTCATCCGAGGCGGTTGCGCCGTAAAGTGCGCGAATGCCTGTTAAATCATCTTCACCTAATGTTCGAGGGCTAAAACTTGATAAATTATACACGCCATTTTTTGCTTGATAATCGTGCATTGTCGCTCCCGTTACCGTTGAGTGTTCGAGTCCGAGAAGATGTCCGATTTCATGCGTCAGAGTTGCTTGCAAATCAAAAGTTCCGATTGAACCATCGGTAGAAAATTGCTCGTAAGGATTTAAGACAATATCGGCTTCGGTGATAAAACCTTTTCGATTGAAAAAGATGCGTGTTCTTGCAGAAACTTCTTTAGCGTCGCTTCCGAATAATAAAAGATTTTCGGGCGTTTGCGCGATTGTAATTAAACTTACGCCGTCGCCGGATTTACCTGACGGGCTAATGGTTTGTTTGTCCGTCCAAGAAACCTGAAATTTTATGTTAGCGGCTTTCTCCCAAGTTTCAAGACTTTTCTCAACTGCGCCTAAAACATCGCTGGCACGGTTAATATAAGGATTTTGTTTTGTTAAAGAAGTCGAAAATGCAATCGGAATTAAATTGGTTTTCCAGTGTAGCCGCATAGTTTCGCCTTCATCGGCAAATTGCGTCGCATAAGCCATCGTTGAAAAGGTAAAACTTAACAACCACAACCAAGCCGATAAAAATTTAAATGATTTCGACATCAAAATTACAAGTTTCCTTCCTTCCCGATATATCCTTCGATGTTTTCTCTTCCGACCTTTTCTAAATCGGCAAAGCCAACGACCAAAAGTAAAAGCACAAGCGAAAGCGTTGCCAAAACATAAAGAATCGCAATCTGTTCAAAATAAAGCAATGTTCCGATAACAATGCTAACTAGAAGCAACCAAAAAAGCGCAATGATGCGACGACTATATCTACTTTGTTCACCTGCCATATTTTTTTTCAAAATTTTTCCATTATTTTGGAAACAATTTTATAACTTCTAAATTCTTTAATCTATAACAATCGAAAACAGAAGATTATTTCACAAAAGCCTTATTTAATCAATTATTCTTAGCGGAAGATTAGCGGAATTTTTCTCGCTTGCTTCCGCAACTTTAAGAATTGGAGGAAACTTTCTCTGTTCACGCCCAGTTCGGCTAACCTCTATAATATCACTAGCCTTTAATATTAAGTCGGTCGCCAGATTAGCTTTTATCTTATCCAAGTCAGCTTCGATTTTTATAGTTTCAATGCCTTCACGCCGATAGACGGTAACTTTTTTCGCGTTTGCGTCTTTCGCTAAACCGCCGGCGCTGGCAATGGCGCGGCTGATTGTAATCTCTGACCTTGAAGAAATTTGCTTTGGATTCGCCACGCCACCGATAACATAAATTGATTCGGCTTTTTGAACCGTTACAATATCGCCGCTTAAAATTTGTGGATTGGATTCCTTTTTGCCCTTTAGCAGATCACTAATTTTGATGTTGAGGTAAATTGAACCGTTGTCTTGGCTGGCGGTAACAATTTTTTCAAGTCTTTCTCCGTCGAGAACTGTTGAAACAGATTTTTCTGCAATTTTTTGTTGGCAGTTCAAATTTCGCGGACGAAAAATTTTTATTTCGCCGCTTGCCGTTTCAGTCAATCCGCCTGAAATAATTATCAATTCGTTAAGGAAGATCGGGCGTTTTATCTGAAAGCGTTGCGGAGTTTTGACCGCGCCGTTAAGAATCGAAAGCGGACGGTTTGAACGGTCGAGAATTTTGACGACGACCTTCGGTTCGCGCAAAGTTTTGCTGTATGCTTTTACAACTTCTGCGGCAATTTCCTCTTCGCTTCGACATATGGCGTAAATCGGATTTTCGATAAAATCAATGCCGTCCAAAAAGCCTTCCGGATTGAGCGTTCCGCGCCAATCGTATTCGAGGCTTCCGATGACATCAACGTCAATCAAATCGCCGAAGTGTATTAAATTTATTTCGTCTGTGACAGCAGAAACCGATGTTGAAGCAGATGCCGAAACGTTCTCTAAAATAATTTCAGGTGTTGGTGTCGGAGTTTGAGCGAAAATCGATGTTTGCCAAAACAAATTGAGCCAAAAAAAATATGAGAAATGATACAACTTTTTACTTTTCATTTTCTCATACTCGTCGTTATTCCCGCTGGTCTATTATAAATAGGGTTAAAATGCTTCAGCTTTATTTTCGTCCTTATCTTCAACCGTTTTTTTTCGTTTTTTAGTGGGTCTGGTTGAAACCGTGCCGGGAATGGCAAAACCTTTGAACTCCCAGTTACAGTTGTCGCACAACAAATTATACCGAAAAAGAATCTTTGAAAACAAAGATGTGTGACGATAACCGACTCGAACTCGTTGGCTGTTACATCTAGGACATTTCTGAGTACTCATTAATTATTCTAAACCCCTTTTATAATAACTTTTTATTCACCGAAAGCTGGCGCAAAGATTCAATCTCCACATTTATTTTATCGGCGATTGCCTCCCGATCTTCATTTTTCAAATCTTCGCGGTCGAGAAAAAATAGCGCATCTCGATAGAGGCTTATCGCTCTTTTATAATTGCCTTTAAATGCCGACCGTTCCGCTTGTTCAATCCAATGCGAAATTTTTATCGAAGCAATAAAATCTCGTAGAGCCGATTCCGATTCGGTTAAACGCGCTTCCTGCGGATAAAATTGCAAAGCTGATTCTACTATATTTAGGGCTTCCTGCGCCGTATTCAATTTTTCAGAAACTGTAACATAAATTCGGGCTTTCTGCGTTAATTCACGCGCTTCTATTTCCGCCCAAGACAATAAATGATAGCGGTGTAGTTCGCTGACAATCTCACGCCCGCGCCGCAACCCGGCAAGGCGCGGTGAGCCGACTCTAACCGTCTCCAATTGCTTTTCAGCGACCGAGAGATATTTGTTGCAAATTTCAAAAACTTCTAAATGCCCGTTTGAAAAATTTCCCAAACCACGAACCGTTTCAGATTTTTTTTGAATTTCTTTAACAATTGCCGCATTTTTTTCTAAAGTAAGTTTATCGAAATCATTATTGCTCAATTTTGACGGCAGCGAAAAATTTTTCACATTGTAATCGAGTTTTCTCTCAACTAACAAATACCGATGGCGAGCTTTTCTAAGAAAAATTTCGCGTATGACGACTGCGCTGCCCAATACTAAACTCGCTCCGATTCCGGCGACTATAAAGGGTGTTTCTTCATCGCCCTCGTGAAGAATTCCCCAGACGAGAAAAAAGAATGCAACCGTCGCGGATAATGTCAAAATATAATAATTTGATGCGGGCAGCCAGAAGGGACGGCGATAATGAACGGGCAAATGTTCATTTGTCCTTTGAGAAATTCTTTGGGTCTGATTTCCGCGGTTTAATCTTCCGTTCAAATTTTGCCCCTAGTTTTTGTAGTTGATACGGTTTGCTCGTGCTAAGAGCTAAAACTTTTTAATAGTGAAATTTTCTGTCGCCGTTGTCAATAGTAGAATTTCACAGATGACAGTCAGGATTTTCTAGTGTAAATTTTCTGTTGTATGGACAGCAAGAAAAAGAGAAAGACGGAACGTCCCGTTTTTGACTCGATTCGTAAACCGATTGCGCCGCCGAGTCAAACGCTTGGCAGAGCCAAGCCGGAAGAAAAAGCACATCCGGCGCAGCGGAAAATCAAGCACAAGAAAAAAGAGGAAGTGGAAAGTTAGTATGAAAATTTTCAAAGAAACTCCCGCGCCAAATGTTTGGGCGCGACCAGAAATGCCGATAACTTTTCGCGCCGAGATTATGCCGGGCAAAAGCCGCGAGGAAAGAACTTTTCGGATTAATGAAGTTTTGCGAAACGGGCGTGTAACACTCTACGGATTTGCCGGCGAACACCGCGAAAGCGAGTTTGAAGCAGTGAATTTTAAACGGCAAAATCCATAATTTGCATCGGATAACAATTCTTACCATTCATAAACTTGTCCGATTTCAAGAATTTGTAAGTTTTCGATTCCTAATTCTGCAATCTGCCGAACAACGGTTTCACGATACATCGGTTTGATGTTAATCACATAAACCGAACATTCCTTTCGATTAAATTTTAATAATTCTTTTTGCAGACCGAGCGGCGTTAAATGATGTGAAGCGTCGGCTAATTCTACGAGTTCATTAGGCAAAGCACATTCAATCAGGAGCGCGGAGAGATTTTCTTCTGAGTTCAAACTTTGCCAGAAACCGTCAACTTCCGCCGTGTCGCCGCTGATTGCAAAAGTCGTTTCGCCGTCGGCGATGATAAATCCGACCGTTGGAACTCGGTGGTTGACTGAAATTGGTTTTAAGCGCAGATGTTTGACGAAAAATTCCTTCCCAATTTCAAACGGTTGATATTTCATTACCGCGCCGTTCACATTTTCCAACTCGCAAAAACGCGGATAAATCGCCCAATTAAAAATATTCTGTTCAAGCGTTTCAATAACTTCTCTTGTTGCGTGAACAAAAATTGGCGCGTCCAAAGTAGAAAATAAATCGTCTATAAAAAGCGGCAATCCGGCAATGTGGTCAAGATGCGCGTGAGTTAAAACAACGTCCCGAATCTGACTCCACTGATCGGTTGACGCTGCCATCGCCAAACTTCCCGCATCAATTGCTACGCAGTCATCAATTATAAAACACGCCAGATGTTGGCGCGGCGAAGCCGAACCGTTTTCATCAAATGTGCTGGGCAGAAGTTGAATTTTCATTTTCGACAAAGTTTATCTAGCACAAGTTTGAGCGCGACCGCCGTCAATCTCGTAAGTTGCGCCCGTTATCCAAGCAGCCTTCTCCGATGCTAAGTAATATATCAGTTCGGCAACTTCTTCCGGTTCGCCGACTCTTCCAATCGGGTGCGTCTTTTTAGAATTTTCTAAAAATTTTTGATAATCTTCATCAGCCATTCCGCCGCGCTTGTGCAAACTCGTTACAACCACGCCCGGATTAACGGCATTTACTCGGATGCCTTTCGTCGCGAGTTCGAGCGCGGAGCAGCGCGTCAATTGGTCAATCGCCGCTTTGGAAACGCAGTAAGCAAGCACATTCGGAAAGGAGCGAAGTCCTGCCACACTCGAAACATTAACGACGTTTCCTTTTGTTTTTTCTAGATGCGGGGCGCATTGCTGCATCATAAAAAAAACGGCGCGAAGATTGATATTCATCATTTCATCCCAATCGTCGAGCGTCGTATTTTCGATTGAACCGTTCAAAATGATGCCAGCCGCGTTCACTAAAACATCAATCTGACCGAAGGCGTCTGTCGTGTCGCAGACTAATTTTTCGATTTGTGTCGAATCGCATACGTCGGCAACTTGAATTGTTACATTTTCATCGGCAGTTCGCGCCTCAGTTTGTAGAATTTTTAATTCTTCGACATTCCTCCCGACCGCAACAACTTGTGCATTATTTTTAGCGAACAGAGTGGCGGCGGCGCGTCCGATTCCGCTGCTTGCGCCTGTAACTATACAAACTTTTCCATTCATATTGTCCGATGTTTCTAAACTTTCAAGCAGTTTAGCACAACAATTTAGTTTTAAGTCTATGAATAAAAGCTGATATTTATCTAATTTTATTTTTACACAAATAAAAAAGGAATAGCCACAAATGACTATTCCTAAATTAAATTGAAGATTGGCTACTCGACAAAAACAGCAATCTAGAATTGTATGAAAAAATTACACGCCCGTTGGTTGCGGTTGATTTGAGAAGAATTTTTCAATCGCTTGTTTTGTTTCGTCGCGGCGGCGTTGCTGGAATTCATTAACCCAATTGGAAACCGTCGAAACCATTTCACGCGCCGCTTGGTTAGATTTTTTTTCGATTATAACGGGTTTTTCCGCGATTTTTAATTCGCTCTTCTTGATAACTTTAATTTTTGCTTTTGCAGTCATTGTCGTATTTTTACTTTGCCTTAACCTTAAATATTTGAATGTTGTATGAATCCGATACTTTTGAGGGTGAATCTAATTCTCTTCCTTTTCGTCTAAGCAATCCGAATGCCACATTATGACGTTCGTGAGAAATAAATTTTGCATTCTCATTAATATGAAAATTTAATTTTGCATTCTGCAAAGGCTAAAATTTATTTTTTGCGCTTTGCTAGTTTCTCTAACGATTCAATCGCATAATTTGTTCCCACTATTTATTTCAGCTGTTCTTATTTTTAAGGCTTTTGAGAGCGAACAAATAACCCCCGAAGTTACGCTTCGCCGGCGGCACAAACCTTGCCCATTCAGATTGCGATGAACTTGACTGATTTTATTATTATTTACTTAGCTTGCGGCGCACCGTTCGGCGTTTATTATTTTCTACAAAGCCGCAATGAAGCTGAATCACCAATAATTTGGCTCAAAGTTTTCCTAACATTCTTTTTTTGGATTCCTTTCGCTTTTCTTTTTGTCCGTCAATTTCTTGTTTCAAACAAGAATCTGCATTCTAATTATTATTTGACATCCGCTTTTGAAGCTGAGGACGAAGGTAATATATATCTAATCCAAAAAGAAATTGAAAAAAAATTTTCAGAAAGCCGTCTGGATTTTTCGCTTTTTGAATTTCGTGAAACGCTTGAGCGATACGTTGGTTTAACCCTCGCCAATCAACAAGCTTTTACTAAAGTTTCTGAACGAGAAAAAGAAGTTTTTCGCATAGCCGAAAATTCAAACGTTGAACTTGCCGCAAATTGTCTGCACCGACGCAACCGAAAGCTACTTGCCTTTCATCAAACCGAAGCGCGGCAGGATTTTTTACAAATGATTGGGAAATTGTCCGATTCGATGACGGACAAAAAAAATCTTGAAAATTTAGCAGTCAAGTTTGTACGGTTATTAAAAGATAAACAAGCCGAAAACAGTCTCGAAAAACTATTTGCGATGAATTTGCAAACCGACATTGCGCCAAGCGTCTTACAACGGGAGAAAGATTTATGGAATCCGCAGGAACACAAACTATTACACGCTCAACCGAATTCAACTCATTTTCAAGCAATACGAGCGACGACAGCCTTACGCAGAAAAGATTAGATACGCTTCTCGCCGTCAACTTAGAAATTGCCCGTGAAAAAATGTTGTTTCATTCTGAAAAAGAAAGAATGGAAGCGGCATTAATGAAAAACCCGCTGTCTGACAAACAAGTCTTCGCCTATTTCGGACTTCTTCTCGGCATATTTCCGCCGGCTGCAATTTTCGCACGCTTTCTTATGAACGCGGGAAATTTTCGCGGTGAAGATTTTTGGATTCTCGGCGTCGTTGCCATTGTTAACTTGATTTCGGCTGTGGTCGGATACTTTTCGGGCAAAGTTGTCGGAAAAATAGTCGGCGAACTCGAAAGATTATCTTGGTCGAAGATGCTCTTGGTTTTGCCGTTTATCGGATTTTTGTGGGGAGCTTTGGCAGGCGGCGCGGGCGGCATTATTATTTTCCTTTTCGGCGCAGTATTCGGCGCGATGTTTGGCGCGGCAGTCGGAAGTTTGGCTTTGCCCGCCTTTGCAATTTTCCATCGCTTGACGAAATGCGGCGATCAACTCGAATTAAAACATTTTTTGCCGCTTTCCTTCGGCATTACTTTTATCGTCTGCGCTTTTATTCTCGGCTGGTAAATATCAACGGGCGCGTCTTACTCAGCAATCCCAAAATCTTTGTTAAAAGTCAACTGAAAAATCATTACGGAAAAGGATTTTCGCACGCCTGCACGGCTGATTAAAAATTGGTTGTCTTTGCTTTTTTAACTCTTTCAGGCTAAAACAAAAGTAAATGCTCGTCCTTTTACATTTATTTGCGCTGTTTCTGTTAGTTTCGCTCGGATTTTATGTATTCGTCGCCAACCCGCGTAACCGCGCTCATCAAACTTTCGCCGCATTTATTTCATTTCTCGCACTCTGGACAATCAAAGATTTAATTTTTTGGAATTTTCAAATCGAGAATGCTTCAGCCGACTGGTGGGCTTCGGCTAGTTTTATCATCGCTCTTTTAATGCAGTGTGCTTTGGTTGTTTTCGCTTGGGTTTTTCCCGAAAATTTACGCACGCCGCGCCGAAAAGCTGCCGTTCTTTTTGCGCCGTGCTTGGTTTTAATTCCCGCCGCCGTTTTAGGATTGCTTTGGCGCGCGGTTGGTTTTGATGACAATAAATTTATCATTGACCTGGCACCGCTCGCGTATGGTTTTGTCGGTTATGTTTATTTTGTTTTCGGTTACGGCACATTTGTTCTTTACAAGAAATATCGTCAATATCGCGGCACCCAAAAAGGTCAGCAAATTGGCGCGATTCTCTGGGCGGTGGCAATTACCGGCGTTTTGAAAACGCTGGCAAATATCGCTCTACCATTTTTTGGGATTTACGCGCTTCTGCCGTATAGCACGATTTTCGTTCTGCCGGGCGTTTTAATTTACGCTTATGCGATTTCCAACTTCAAACTTTTCTCACTGCAAACCGCGCTCGACCAATTTCGCCTTTTTCCGATTGCTTACAAAATCGCTTTGAGCATCGCGTCGGTGGCGATCGTCAGTTTTATCATTTTTCAAATCCCGATTGTCTGGTGGGCTTTCCGCGACGGAATGACATTTGAAGCGTGGCGCAGATATTTGGTTTTCAGCGTTATTTCCGCGCTTGTGCCGAATCTTTTATTAGTGCTTCTAATTGTTCGCACAATCTCGCGTCCGCTTCAGCGTCTGACGGTCGCCGCCGTTCAAGTTACAAACGGCGAATACGGAACGGAAGTAGATTTACGACGAAGCAACGACGAAATCGGTTTGCTTGCCGAATCGTTTAATGAAATGAGCCGCAAAATGGCGGACGACATCGAACAGCTTCGCCAACTTAACGAACAACTAATCCGAACAGAAAAACTCGCCGCAATGGGAACGCTTTCCGCCGGAGTCGCGCACGAGGTCAACAATCCGCTCGCCTCGATTTCTTCGCTGATTCAAATGATGCAGTCGAAAAATGATTTGAATTCAGAGACACAGGAAAGATTAAAATTAATTTCAACTCAGATTGGGCGCATCACGCAGGTTACGCGCGATATGATGGATTTTGCGCGTGTCCGTCCAGCCGCCAAAAGTTTGGTTGATTTAAATAATGTGATTGAAACGAGTCTCCGCCTGGCGAGTTTCGACAAATCATTTCAGAGATTGCACCTAAAAAAAGATTATGCGGAAAATTTGCCGTCGGTTTTCGCCGACCACGACCAATTGCAGCAGGTTTTCCTGAACCTTTTTCTCAACGCGCGAGATGCGATGCCGGTTGGCGGCGAATTGTATGTTAAAACTTCCCAATCTAACAAGGAAATTCAAGCTCTTATTGCCGACAGCGGAAACGGAATTGAGGAAAAAAATCTCAAACAGATTTTCGACCCGTTCTTTACAACCAAGCCGACGGGCAAAGGCACAGGTTTGGGTTTAGCGGTTTGCTACGGTATCGTAACCGCTCATGGCGGAAAAATTGAAGTTGCGGCTAATGCCAAAGGAGGCACGAAATTTTTAGTTAATTTGCCTATCAACGAAAAAAGCGACGAAACTTAAAAAGTCCGTCGCTTAATGCATTGAAAAAATTAGTTTTATCTACGCGAATATACTCTTCCGTTTTTCGCACGATAGTATTTTTTACCGTTGTGCGTGTAAAGATAAGTTGCGCCCGCGCCTGCCAAGCCGCCGACAATCATTCCTTTTTTATCGCCGACTGCCGCGCCCGTTCCTAGCCCGAGCAATGTGCCGCCGCCCACTTTTGAGTAACGACGAACCTTTGAATTTTCGTGGCGACGTTTCGTTCCCTTGCGGCTCGAAGCGTAAAGAAGTCCTGCGCCTGCGCCAATTAATGCGCCGTTGCGCCCGCGTCCGATTAACGCACCGGCGGCTGTGCTTCCGCCGACGATTGCGGTGTTGGTCGCCAAACCCCGATATTTTTTCTTTTTACGTCTCGTTTGCCCGAAAGCGTCCGGCGCAAATGAAGTCAGCAAAAAGGCGAGTCCCAAAAATAATGCAAGTAATTTTTTCATATCTCAATTCTCCAGTAAATATAGATTCAGATTTTCGGTCTGCTACATTTAAAGACTGTGCCAAGTTTTTAGACTTTCAGCGCAAACTTTAAGTTTAGTTGATTTAACTCGAATTTATTAGACCTGAATCAAATAAAATCGGGGAGATTTTTCACCCTTTCGTGTCTGAATTCTTGACACGCGCACGGTTTCGTTGCAATTTAGATTTGCATTTCTCTTTAACTTTTACGAAGGAAACAAAAATGAAAAAATTTCTGTATTTAATCGGTATCTCTCTGTTTGCCGTCAGTTTGCTAATCGGACAGGAAAGACCTACGGCGTTCATCAACGCTAAAATAATACCCGTTGTCGGACAGCCGATTGAGCAAGGAATTCTGCTTGTTCAAAACGGCAGAATCACCGCGGTCGGCGATGCGCGAACCGTTCGCTTATCGTCGGATGTCATTACAGTTAACTTGAGCGGTAAAGTGATTATGCCCGGACTTGTTGATTCTCATAGTCATATCGGCGAAGGCACAGGCGCGGACGGCTCCAGTCCGATTCAGCCGGACGTTCGCTTGCTTGATTCGCTCAATGTTCGCGCTTCCGGAATTCAACGCGCTCAAGCCGGCGGAATTACTACTGTTAATGTAATGCCCGGCTCCGGTCATCTCAACAGCGGGCAGACGCTTTATCTAAAGCTGCGCGACAACGCCAACACGATTGACGACCTTTTGATTTACGATAAAGACGGCAAGTATATGGGCGGCATCAAATTCGCCAACGGCACTAACAGCATTCGCTCAGGCGGCGGAAATTTTCCCGGCACTCGCGCTAAATCCGCCGCACTCGTGCGTGAACAATTTATCAAAGCCCAAGATTATCGCGAAAAAGTCCGTAAATCCGGCAGCGACAAATCCAAATTGCCGCCGCGCGATTTAGCGATGGAAGCATTAGTTGAAGTTATTGACGGAAAGCGTGTCGTGCATTTTCACACACATCGCCACGACGACATTATGACTGTTCTGCGTCTGCAAAAGGAATTCGGCTTCAGGGTTGTGCTGCATCACGTTTCCGAAGCGTGGAAAGTCGCCGACGAAATAGCTAAAGCAAAAGTTCCTTCTTCAATAATTCTGATTGATTCGCCCGGCGGCAAACTCGAAACGGTGGACACAAAGTTTGAAAACGGCGCGGCACTCGAACGAGCCGGCGCGTTAGTCGGTTTTCACACCGATGATTATATTACCGATTCGCGCTTTTTTATACGGCAAGCCGCGCTTGCCGTTCGTGCCGGAATGTCTAGGGAAAAAGCTCTCTACGGTTTGACGATGGCAAACGCGATAATGCTCGATTTGCAAACCCGCATCGGTTCTTTGGAAACAGGCAAAGACGCTGATTTTATCGTTTTGTCGGGCGACCCGTTAAGCGTTTATACGCACGTTCTGCAAACTTACATCGAAGGCAAAAAAGTGTTTGACCGCACCGACCCGAAAGATTTATTAATTGCCACGGGCGGTTACGGCGCAAGCAGCGACCGCGAAATTCACATTGATTGTTTCGATGACGATTTGGGAGGTGGAAAATGAATTTTAAGGCAAAAGGTAAAAGGCAAAAGGCAAAAATAATGAAAAATCTTTTTTCTATCTGTGTCCATCTGTGTTTATTTGCGGTGTCTATTTTTATTTTTGTAATCGTCGCGCAAGCGCAAATCGCTGTCAAAGGCGAAACCGTTTGGACAATGGCGGGCGAGGCGATTCAAAACGGCGTTGTTTTAGTCAATAACGGAAAAATTGAAGCCGTCGGCGCGGCAAGTCAAATTAAAATCCCGAATAATTACCGCGTAATAACTGCGAAAGTAGTAACGCCCGGACTGATTGATGCACATTCGGTCGTCGGTCTGGCAGGATACTTAAATCAGCCGCAAGACCAAATGCAGATCGAAACTTCGTCGCCGATGCAGCCCGAACTTCGCGCCATTGACGCGTATAATACGGAAGAAAAATTAATAGAATGGGTCAGGCAATTCGGCGTTACGACCATACACACCGGACACGGACCGGGCGCATTGATTTCAGGTCAAACGATGATTGCTAAAACATTCGGCAAAACGGTCGAAGCGGTAACTATTGTTCCGATGGCGATGATTGCCGTAACCTTAGGTGATAGCGCACTTGGAAGCGGCGGAAAATCGCCCGGCACGCGCGCCAAACAAGCGGCGATGCTCCGCGCCGAATTGATCAAAGCATTTGAAGCCGTTCGCAAAATTGACAGTCAAAAAAACAACCGAAACAATCAGACAAATTCAACTACTCGCACAGGCGGCAACAATCAGGCAAACAAAAATGATAACAGTCCGAATATGAAGAATCCGAATTCTTCTTTAAAAAATCCGCCGACGCAAAACAATCAAAACACCGACAATCAAAATTCATCTTCGGCGCAAACTCCGACTGATTTGCGCTCCGACGTTATGCAGAAAGTTCTGCGCCGCGAAATTCCGTTGCTCGTTACAGCGCATCGCGCACAAGATATCATAACCGCGCTCCGCATTGCCAAGGAATTTAATATCAGAATCGTTCTGGACGGAGCGGCAGAAGCCTTCCTAGCGATTGACGAAATCAAGGCTTCGGGTTTTCCGGTTATAATTCATCCGACAATGTATCGCGCCGGCAGCGAAACCGAAAATCTTTCATTGGAAACCGCGTCCAAGTTAAAAGCGGCGGGAATTATGGTTGCGCTTCAAGGCGGTTTTGAAAGTTATGTCCCGAAAACCCGCGTTGTGCTTTTTGAAGCCGGCATCGCGGCGGCAAACGGTTTGTCAATGCGCGACGCGCTGGCGACTATCACGATTGACGCGGCGAAAATTTTAGGCTTAGACAGACGCATCGGCTCAATCGAAACGGGTAAAGACGCTGATTTGGCGATGTATGACGGCGACCCGTTTGAATATACGACACACTGCACGGGAACGATGATTAACGGGCAAATCGTCAGCGAAGTTGTTCGTTGAAATTTCGTTGCAAGGGCTAACTTATTTTCGCCCGCATCGATTTTATTAATTAATTGAAGCCTGTGCGCAATTCAAAAAGTCATTTTCAGTCGGATAGCCGATAACTATTGGCTGTCAGCTATGAGCTATTTTTGTAAATTCTAAAAGGTCTGTTCAATAACTCGTCGAAAAGATATAAGTTATTGAAGAAACAGACATTTAATTGCGCACAGGCTTCAATTAATTTGAACCTTGTAAAAATCAAATATGAACTGTGTCGCCTGCGAAAGCACAAATTTAATCGAAGGAAAAATTCTCGACGAATCCGGCGGAGCGAAACCTAGATTCAAACCGCTCGAAGTTTCGATGTGGAAAGCCGTCTTCGGCATCGGCGTTCAAGAGGTTACCGTTTTTGCATGCGTTCACTGCGGACATCTGCAAATGAATGTCAATTTTTCTGATGAGGACAGACAACGTTATTTAGAATTTGAAGGTCAACAACCTGATTTGCTCGAAAGAATCGAATCTGAATAATAAATAAGGAATGCCGTCATCACTGGCGGCAAAAGAAATGCCAGTCTGATGCTGGCGTTCATTAAAAATATGTTTGCATCAATTATTTTATCGTTTTTTCTATTTTTCCAAACGTCGCCAACCACCGCGCAGCAATCGCCGCCGCGACCTACGCCGACTCCGAGCATTGCCGAATTTCTCAACACGCTGACGGCGGAAACTAAACATTCGATTAGGGTGGGCGGACGGCAATTAAATTACACGGTAACGACCGGTTTTATGCCGCTTACTAACGGGCAGACGGGCGAGACGGAAGCCAAAATTTTCTATATCGCTTACACGCTCGACGATGAAAACGCGAGTGTCAATAAATCTAATCGTCCGCTGATGTTTTCCTTCAATGGCGGACCGGGTTCGGCTTCAGTTTGGCTGCATCTCGGCGCGCTCGGTCCGAAAAGAGTAAAAATGCTCGACGACGGCTTAATGCCGCCGCCGCCCTATCAACTCGTGGACAACGAACAAACTTGGCTGACCGAGACGGATTTGGTTTTTATTGACCCGGTTGGCACAGGTTATTCGCGGGCGATGAAACCCGAACTGGCAAGTAAATTCTTTTCCGTCAACGGCGACATCGAATCGGTCGGCGAGTTTATCCGCTTGTATCTTGGGCGCAACGAACGTTGGAGTTCACCGCTTTTTCTGGTCGGCGAAAGTTACGGCACGGCTCGCGCGGCAGGTTTATCAAATCATTTATTTGAGCGCGGCATCGGACTCAACGGAATTTTGCTCGTTTCCAGCGTTCTGAATTTTCAGACGATTCGCTTTGCCGAAGGCAACGACGTAACTTATCCGCTTATTTTTCCTTCTTACACGGCGACGGCGTGGTATCACAAGCGTCTTCCCGCTAATCTGCAAAGCAAACCGCTTAGGCAAGTTTTGGACGAAGCGGAAAATTGGGCAATCAAAGAATACGCGCCCGCACTTGTCCGAAGCGACCGAATGTCAGCGAGCGAAAAACAAACGCTGCTCGAAAAATTCAGCAGTTATTCGGGTTTGAGCCGAACATTTATCGAACAAAATAACTATCGAATTAATTTGGACGCGTTTAATAAAGAACTGCTTCGAGACCA
Organism: Acidobacteria bacterium 28-1; assembly: GCA_002050365.1. Lineage (GTDB taxonomy): Bacteria > Acidobacteriota > Blastocatellia > Pyrinomonadales > Pyrinomonadaceae. The sequence goes on along the minus strand of MWYZ01000088.1, from coordinate 84,116 downwards.
GCGGCGTACAACCGGCAGACTTGACAGCCGTTTTACGGGCATTGACCGGAATGCGGCGACCGATAATCCCGAAACCGATCCGAGTATGAATGCGATTCGTCCGCCTTATACGGCGACTTTTAACGATTATGTGCGGCGCGATTTAGGTTTTCGGTCTGATTTGGAATACTATATTCTCGGCGGCGGCATTAACGCGCCGTGGAATTTTAACGTCAGTCAAGGCTATGCAAATACAGCGGCGAATCTGCAAAGCGCGATGCAGAAAAATCCGTTTATGAAAATTTTCGTCGCCAGCGGATTTTACGATATGGCAACGCCGTATTTCGCCACTGAATACACGCTCGCGGCGATGAATCTCGATTCGACTTTGAGACGAAACATCTCGGTTTCTTACTATGAAGCCGGGCATATGATGTATATCGAGAAAAACTCTCTGCGGAAATTGAAAGAAGACGCGTCGGCATTTATTCAGAAATCAATCCAGAAGTAAATCAGCCACTAATTACATGGATAAGTAGTCAGACAAATTAAATTTAACAGAAATGAAACCATCCCGCTTCGCGTGGACACAGATAAACACAGATAAAATTAATTAGAAATCTGTGTCCATCTGTGGCTTCAAATTATCGTTCAATTTTGTTCAACTACTTAGCACGAATTATTTATTGTTTTTATTCGTGCTATTCGTGTTATTCGTGGCTAACTTCTTAATGTTTTGTCTTTCCTGCCAAAAGATTTATTGCGTGCGGCAAGACGGGTTTAATAACCTCGAAACATTCAACTACGCCTTTTGGCGAACCTGGCAAATTAATAATTAAAGTTTGATTTCTGATTCCGCACACGCCGCGTGAAAGCATCGCCATCGGCGTATTTTTCGCCGTTTCAAAACGCATCGCTTCCGCCATTCCGTTTGCTTCTTTTTCGATAACTGCACTCGTCGCTTCGGGCGTGTTGTCGCGCTCGGAAAAACCCGTTCCGCCGGTAGTAACGATTAAATTCGCATCATCGCGCATCGTCAACGCGAAAAGCGTCTGGCGCAAATCCTCAAAATCATCGGACACGATAATTTTCTCGGTAATTTCTGCGCCGATTCCCAAAAGCAATCCGACTAAAGTTACGCCCGATACGTCCGTCGCTTCCGTGCGCGAATCACTGACGGTAACGACGACGGCTTTTATCGTTGATTTATTCGCCATACTTTATAAAATCCTTGAGCCAACATCTGTCCATAACAACCAATAAACCCGCCGCTTCGGCGCGGCGGGCGGCTTCTAAATCAATCACGCCTTCCTGCAGCCAGACGGCTTTCGCGCCGACAGCAATCGCTTCGTCCACAACATTTCCGGCTTCTTCGGAACGACGGAAAACATCGACCAATTCGATTTTCTCTTCGACGGCGGACAAATTCATATAAGATTTTTCGCCCAAAACCTTCGATTCGTTTGGATTAACGGGAATAATTTTATAGCCTTGTTTTTTCATAAACGCCGCCACGCCGTTCGACGGACGCATTGGGCTGGACGACAGTCCGACGACGGCGATTGTCCGACATTCATTCAAAATTTTTTTGATAACTTTCGGGTCTTGATATTTCATAATTCGTGTTCGTGTCAGAACCGCCTGCGGTAGCGGGCGGGTTAGCTTCGCCAAGTAAAAAGTATGGAATCAGTCTTCAACTCTTGCCTTTTTACATTTTACTTGAAAGCCCGCCCGCTACCGCAAACGATTCTGACATTTTTAATCTTCAATTTCTTTTGAGCTTTGAATTTTATATTTGCCGACAACGACAATCGCATTTTTGTCTTTGCTTCTAATTTCTTCGATTTTCTTTGACTTCTCTTTTGAAACTTTTACATTGGTATCAACAATAACGCGCATTAATTTCACATTTTTTTCAATTGTTGAATTCGGCAAAATGATTGAGTCAGAAATCTCTGCGCCGCTTTCGACATTTACGCCTGCGCTTAGAATTGAACGCGAAACTGCCCCATAAATTCGGCAGCCGGACGAAATCAAGCTGTTGCGGACATTTGCCGATTTAAAAATAAAAGCGGGAACGCGTTGTGAACCGAGCGTCAGAATTCGCCAATTTTCATCGTCGAAAAATAATCTTTCCTTTTCGTCGAGAAGTTCCATCTGCGTTTGCCAATAACTTTCAATCGTCCCGACATCGCGCCAGTAACCGATTAAGCGATGCTCAAAAGCGTTTCCTTCTTTAACCAGAAAGGGCAGCAATTCGTGTCCGTAATCCTTTATTTTTTTATTTCCTTCGTTTAATTTTTTCAGCGATTCGAACAAGATTTTCGCGTCATAAACGAAAATTTCCGTCGTTACTAAATCGCTTTGCGGTTTGTCTGGCTTGTAATCGAATTTTTTGACGCGCCCGTTTTTATCAGTTTCCACTACGCCGAAGCGCGAAGCCGATTCGCCTATGGGAAGCCCGGTCGTAACCATCGTAACCGACGCTTTTTTCTCCAAATGAGTTTGAATTGCGTCGCGGAAATCCATTTTATAAACGTGGTCGGCACTCAAAATCAACAAGATATCCGGCTTAAATTCGGCTATAAAATCAATGTGCCGATAAATTGCGTCGGCATTTCCTTTAGCAAAACCGCCTTCGTCGTCCGATTTGTCATCGTTTTCAAACGGCGGCAAAACTTGCAGACCGCCGTGAGTTCTATCCAAATCCCAAGGTCTGCCGTTCGAGAGATGCTCGTTCAAAGAATGCAGTTCATATTGTTCGATAACCCAAACATCAGAAATTTGGCTGTTAACACAGTTGCTCAGAGCGAAATCAATCAACCGATACGAGCCGCCGAACGGAATCACCGGCTTAGCCTTATTGTCGGTCAAAAGTCCGAGCCGACTTCCCTTTCCGCCCGCTAAAATCAACGCTAAAACTTTTTCTTTGAACATATTTTCAGTTATCAGTTATCAGTTATCAGTTATCAGTTTCTGTTAACTGATAACTGTCTCACCCCGCCGTCGCCTCGATACTTTCAATATCCTTTTGCCGTTTGCTGTAAATTACGCTCAACACAATGCCGACGACGACAAAAAGCATTCCTAACAAAGATTCTACGGTTTGCGCTTCGCCGAAGACAAACCAGCCAATCAGCAAACCGTAAGTCAAGCCCGTGTAATTGACGATTGCCACGCTCGCAGCCCGTTCTCTTTGCAGAGCATTAGTCAAAAAAATCTGTCCGAGTTGCGAAAACACGCCGATTAAAAAAAGATAAAACCAATCCCAACCGGTCGGCATTTCCCAATTAAAAATCGTAAATAGAAATCCGACAATCAAGCCGACGAGTTGAAAATGCAAAACGACCGTTAAAGGATGTTCGCGCTCGCGCAGAGTTCTCACCAAATTATAAGCCACAGCCGAAAAAAATGCCGACACGATTCCTATCGCTAGAAACAATAATGTAACGCGCGTGTCGAATTGTTCGACAAATAAAACGCCGGCAAAAGCCATCGCGTAAAACAACCATTGCACGGGTTTTACTCGTTCCTTTAAAAGAAAAATAGCGGTAATCGTCGTAAAAATCGGCGACAGATATTGAATCGTCATCGCACTCGCTAAAGGAATTTCCTTGACAGTAAGAAAGAAAAGATAAAGCGCGGTCGTGCCGAAAAGTCCGCGCATCAATAATAACTTTCGATTCGAGCCGCGCCAGCCTGCGCCTGCCTTGCGCAATCCGACGTAACAAAAAACCACGCCGAACGCGCAACGAAAAAAGACGATTTCCATCGTCGGCAGATGCGAAACTTGTTTGACAAAAACATTCGCCAAAGCAAAGGCGAGCGTTGATAAAAACATCGCACGCACGCCTTCGGTTATGAAAGCTGTTTTAAATTCGTTTGAGTCGCTCAAAATTACATTTGGAAATTTCTGTTTCCGAAAATTTACAAGTATATTAACATTCAAACGGTCTGGCTTTCACTTTCCACTTTCTGCTTTTTACACTTGCCGTTTCACTTTTTATCTATGTTTAAGAAGGTTTTGATTTTATCAGCAGCAGTCGGCGCGGGACATCTGCGGGCGGCGGAAGCCGTCGAAAAAGCCTTCAAACAATCCGGCGCGGCAGAAGAAATTCGCAACATTGATGTTTTAAATTACACGAATCCGCTTTTTCGACGGCTTTACGGCAAAGCCTATATTGATATGGTCAACACGATGCCGGAAGTTCTCGGCTGGATGTATGATTCGCTCGATACGCCCTGGCAAAACGAGCGACGCAGGCTCGCGCTCGACCGGCTCAACACGCAACCGCTTATCAAATTGTTGAAAGATTACAAGCCGGACATTGCCGTCTGCACGCATTTTCTTCCCGCCGAAATTATTTCGTGGCTCAAGGCAAAAGGCAAAATCAATTTTCCGCAAGCGATTGTCGTTACCGATTTCGACGTTCACGCGCTGTGGCTTTGTCATCATTACGAACAGTATTTCGTCGCAATGACGGAGACGCGCATTCATCTCGAAAAACTCGGAATTCCTGCCGATAAAATTACTGTTTCGGGAATTCCGATTGACCCGATTTTCGCCGAAGTTAAAGATAAATTCGAGATGCGCGAGAAATACGGATTAGAAAAAGACAAACTGATGATTCTCGTTTCGGCGGGCGGTTTCGGCGTCGGCAACATCGAACATCTTTTATATGCTCTGAGCGATTTGAAAACGCCGGCGCAAGTTTTGGCAATCTGCGGGCGCAACGAAGAATTAAAAGCGAAAATAGAAAAACTTTCGTCTGAGAAATTAAACAACGAAAGAGTTATTTTCAAATTAATCGGTTTCACAACCGCGATGGACGAATATATGTCGGCGGCTGACTTAATCGTCGGCAAACCCGGCGGATTGACCACCTCGGAAGCATTAGCTAAGGGTTTAATTTTTGTCGTCGTCAATCCGATTCCCGGACAGGAAGAACGCAATTCCGACCATCTGCTCGAAAAAGGCTGCGCGATTCGATGCAATAATTTGCCGACGCTCGCCTATAAAATTGACGCGCTTGTAAATGATGAAACACGGGTTAAATCTATGAAGCAAAATGTTCTTCGCTTTGCCCGACCGAATGCTTCGAGCGAGATTACCACAAAGCTCGAAGCGATATTTTAAGCATTACGCTTGCCTGTTCGCCAATTTCCGAAGCGTCGCAAAGCCATCGAAATCCCCGTCCAAACGAGAACCGCGCCGCCGACGCAGGCGAGAAAACCGATAAACTGTCCGACAATGCCGCCCGTTTCGCCCGTGTGTGTGAAGCGAATCCAAGAGCGAAGCCGCCGCCCTGAGTTTTGTTCGCCATAGGCTTCCCATTTCGTAACTTCTGCGGTCTTCGCATCAATGGTCAGCGTCGAACGCGCAAAATTGTTCCGGTAAATTCCTTCTTCAATCGTAAAAACGGCTGCGTCTTTTGCAATCGGAAGGCGTAAGTTGATTGATTTATTTGGCGTATGAGTTTCGGCTTTTGTCCAAATGTCTTCAAGATTTTCCGGCAAAATAAAAGGTTGTTCGGCTGCATTCTTTTTCGCGTCGGAGCGACGCTTATAGCAAGTGGGAACGCTTGCGTTCCAATCGTTTTTCTCGGTTTGCGTAACATCAACAGTTAAAATTAAGAAGTTTAATTTATTCTTCCTGCTTGATGCCTGTTCTCAAAAACTAACTTTTACGCCGCCTTGAATTAGTCGCGGACTTGACGGCAAAATGCCGCGTGCGCGGTCAACAATAAAGGTTCGGTCAAAGATATTTTTCGCCGTAACATAAAATGTCGTGCGCCATTTTTCAACTTTATAATTCGCCGTCGCATTCCAGTAGGTTTGCGCTTGAATCGCGCCGAGTTGGGCGTTGGCATTCGGATTGACAGCGTTCAAATCGTCGCCGAATTGCCGCCCGATAAAGACGTTTTCGACGAACGCATCAACGCCAATCGGGTGCGAATAACCGACGCTCGAAGTTAACAGCGTTTTCGGCGCATAGGGCAGACGATTTCCGGTGATTGAGCAAGCGGTTGACGAAACGCGCCGCGTCGCCGGACAGTAAATATTCAGAGTCGAAGCCGATGTAATCGAACTCAAACGAGTTCCGCGAAATTCGGCGACGGGCAAAAAAGTGTAAGCCGCACGGAAATAAAAATTGTGACTAGTGCGGAAAATTGTTCCCGAATCAATTTGCGAGGAAAATTCAAAGCCTTGCTGTAAAGTCTCGCCACCGTTGGTGAACGCCGTGCCGCCCGCAATCGAAGCGGCGACAATTTGGTTTTCGTAGTCGTTGCGGAAAAACGTCGAAGCGATTTCAAAACCGCGAAACGGACGTATGCGAACGCCGACTTCGTAATTCCAACTTAGCTCCGAATCCAAATCAACCACGCCGCCCTCGTTTGTCACAACATCTTCGACTCGCGGCGGCGCGAATCCGCGATGCGCTCCGGCAAAAATCGTCGTGTTTTTAATTCCCGAATAAGCCACGCCGAAACCCGGAATTACTTGCGTGACAGTCGTGTTTCCGGTTGCGCCCGAGCCGCCGTTTGCCAGCGTGTTGGTGCGTTGGTATTCGATTCTTTCAATTCTGACTCCGGGCGTGAAGGCAAAATTTTTCCAAATAAAACGATTTTGCACAAAGCCCGATTGAGCCAGCGATTGACGTTCGTTATTTTCGGCAATCACGCCGTCGCGCGAGTTCGGCAAATCGCCGTTTTTTTGGATCCGGTCTTGGTCTTCACGATGAACGCGGAAACCGACGTTAAATTCGTTTCTGACCGCGCCTAAATTGAAAGTTGCATTCAGTCGCGGCTCGATGCCAATCATCAAATAATCCCGAAGTCGCCCTTCAATTCCGCAAGTCGTATTCAAATCCGCCAGACTGCGGCAATCCGGGTCAACATTCAAACGGTTCGGACGCTGCGAAGAGTTTGAACTTTGTCGCCACCAATCGCGCAAAAAATTATTCGAGTAAAAATTCGTGGTCAGATTGATGTTTGAAGTTAAAACGGCAGTGTGCTGAAGCGCGAAACCGTAACGCCGCGTGTTGAAATAGTCATTTTTGAAAATGTTGCCGCGCGGATTGGCGCGAAATTCGGCTTCGGTCGCGCCCGTGTAAGTCTGATTTGAATCTTCGCGGAAAAACGTAAACTTGGAGGTCAAAGCGTTGCGGCTATTTAAGGCGTAAGTCGCTTTTGAGAAAAAATCGTAAAGTTTCGCGTTGATGTTTGCGCGCGCGCCATCGCCTTGTTTGTGGTTGAAATTCACAATTCCGCCGAATTTTCCAATTGTTCCGCCAAAGCCCGCGCCGCCATTGAAAAAGCGGCGATTGCCGCCTTCCAACTTTAAATTGAAAGTCGGTTTTTCGGGCGGATTCGGCGTGATGTAATTGATGACTCCAGCGATGGTTTGCGGACCGTAGGCGATTTGCCCCGAACCTTTCAAAACTTCGATTGATTCGTAGCGTTCGACGGGCGGATGATAATACGAAGCGTTATCGCCGTAAGGCGCGTAACTCAAAGGCAAACCATCTTCGAGCAGCAAAACCTTGGTCGAGCGCGTCGGATTCGTACCGCGAATTCCGATGTTCGGACGCAAGCCGAAACCTTCTTCGTCGCGCACATTCACGCCCGAAATTTTTCGTAGGGCTTCCGAGAAATTAAACACTCGGCTGTTTTCTAAAGTTTGCGCGTCAAGGCGTTCAATCGAGCCGGGAATTTCCGACAAACTTTCCCGTGTTCCCGCCAAACTTTTAGCCATCACGGAAACTTCTTCGGCAATTGCCTGCGGCGAAAGGCTGATTTCGATTGATTCGTTTGTGTGCAAATCAATTATTTTGACCGCTGCACCGAAGTTTTTTGCCGCAGCGCGAATCATATAACTGCCTTCAGTTAAATTTGCAAACTCGAAACTTCCGTCGTCGTCGGTGGTCGTAGATCGTTCAAAACGTACGTCCTCGCGTTTCAAAACGACCTCTGCCCCGCCGATTACCGAGCCGTTGCCGTCAATTATTTTTCCGGTCAAGGAAGATGTTTTTTGCGCCGCCGTTTCCGTCGCCAAAATCGCCGCCAGATGCGGCACGAGTTTGACCGTGAGGTGGCGTCTGTCGGTTATTCCGACGTTTTCGGCAAACAGCGCAAAGCCTTTTTTTTCGACGGTCAAACGGTATTTTCCGAGAGTCGGATTATCAAATTTAAAATTACCGTTCACATCAGAAACTGTTTCGCGCTTTGCGCTTTTTTCATCAAGCAGAACGAGTTTCGCTTCGGGAATAATAGCCTTGTGTTCATCAGCCACAACACCTTGCAAAACGCTCGAAGAATTTTGTGCGAGCATTGGCGAAACTGAAAATAATAATGTTATTACGGAGAAAAAAAGCATTCCTTTCAAACGCTTCAATAATAAAAATTTTGATAGATTCATTGTTTGTAAACTTCTGTCGTTAAACTTTCTAAAACGGAAAACTTTCGCTAATTTTTAGCAAATATGAAACGACTTTTTAAATGATTAAAGTTGGTCAGAAAGGTGCGCTAAAACCACTCCTGTACACAAACGTCTTTAGTTCCAATAGCTAAAACTTTTTTTATTATGCATCAGCTTTCAGGCTGTCCACGCTGAAAACTTTCGACTTTTCGCAATTGTAAAGTTGGAAGAATTTTCGCTAAAATCGCGGAAAAACTAAAGCTAACGAAAAATCTAAATTTACTCTTATTGAAAATGATTTTCAATTTCGGATTTAAACGTAATTTTATTGTTAATAAATTTCCTGGTCAAGTCTCAAAATTCTTTTTTTAAGGATTGAGTGTAACTTCGACTGATAAACGAAAAAAAATCATCATTATTTAACAAATCAAAAAAGGCGAAGTTTGAGTGTTCAAACTTCGCCTTAAATTATAACGAGTTTTTTTCTTACAATGCTTTTAGAAGCCAGCCGTTCGGGTCGATTTCATATTTCACATCCTGCGGAAGCTGAACAGTTGCTTTTCCATTCGTCATTTCGACGCGCCTGGATTTACCGCCGATACTAATTTCGACCGGCATCGGGAACGACAGATTGTTCGGCGTTTCCCAGCGCAAAGTCAATTGATTTCCTTTCGCTTCCGAAACTAATTTCGGCAAAGCCGGTTGCCGTAGATAAAGTTCAAAAAACCAATCTAATTTTTTGCCTGATTGTTGTTCGGCGATTTTTAGAAATTCGTCGGTCGTTACTAATCGCGTTTGTTTACCATTCGTGATTTTCTCCATTTCCGGCGTAGGATAAGCCATTCTCCGCAGCGATTTGAAAAACGCTTCGTCACCGAGATAAAAGCGCAGTGTGTTCAAAATCATCGCGCCTTTGCCGTAAATGTCGCCATCGCTTTTCGTATAATCGGGCGGCAGCATATACATTTCGGTCGTCGTGCGCGGCTCGCGCGGCGCAACGGGTTTGACGTTTTTAAAGTTTTTCTGACGCGCCGCCATCGCTTTGAAATACGCTTCTTTACCTTTCGTTTTTTCGATATAGAACGTATCCATAAACGACTCAAAACCTTCGTGAATCCAGAAATCATTCCAGTCTTTTCCGGTCACGAGATTTGCCCACCATTCGTGTCCGAATTCGTGAAATATCAGCCAATCATCGCCGTCTTCGTTATATTTGAATTCGTTGCCGTAAGCCGTGATTGATTGGTGTTCCATTCCGAGATGTGGCGTTTCGGCGATACCGATTTTGTCGGCACGAAATGGATACGGTCCGAGATATTCTTCAAAAAATGCGTTGTATTTTTTAGTCAAATCAATAAGCGACTGCGCTTTCTCAAAATGTTCTGGCAGGACATAAAACTGAATCGGAATCATCTCGCCCGAAACGCTTTTCACTTTATCTTCGACTAATTTATACGGCGCAACATTGAGCGCGATACAGTAATTGCTAATCGGCTGTGATACAAACCAATTGTAGGTGCGTGTTCCGTCCGCATTTTTGACGACTGATTGAAGTTTGCCGTTTGAAGCCGCAACGAGCGGTTCGGGAACAGTAAAATGCAGCGTCGTCGTTTCGGGTTTGTCTGAAGGATGGTCTTTGACGGGAAACCACAAATCCGCGCCGTCGTTCTGCACCGCCGTCGCAAACCAAGGCGAGCCGTCCGCCGTTTTCGACCAAACAAAACCGCCGACCCAAGGCGGACGCGGCGCAACGCGCGGCTTGCCGCCGTAAGCCATGCGCACGTCAATCGTTTTTCCCGCTTTCTCCATCGTCGGCAAAGAAATCCAAATTTTCCCTTCTCTGCGCTCGAACTTAAGCGGTATATCTCCTTTATCTTTTAAAGGAGATACAAGCGCAACCGACTCGACCGTGAATGGCATATCCAAATCAAGCACGAACTTATCAATCGGTTTTACGATTAACGCCTTTGCGGTCAAAACGCCTTTGATTGACTGCTCTTGCGGATTAACGCGCACCGCCAAATCATAAGATTTCACATCATAAGCCGCTTGTTCAGGCATCAAAACGCCGCCTGAACCCGTCGGACGCGCACCCAAATCTCTCTGTGCGAATACCGTCGTGGCAAATAACAAAATGCAAACTAAAATTTTAGGAAACAGTTTTTTCATCATAATTTTCTCTCGAAATCATTTTTCATATTGTAGCAATTATGTTTTCGGGTTAAAAATGAAGGTGTCAAGTTGGCAAGATTTTTGATTTTGAATTCAAGCAATGAAAAATCTATGAAAAGATTGCATTTAATCGAAATACACGAACAAACTTGGTGTCCCGCGCCGGTTCGTGATGCCGTAACCGATTATCTGCAATTTTCGATAACCTTCGGGAGCGTTTATCAACCGATTTTTCAGCATTTAAAAACAGCTTTGAATAACGCTGGAACTGGGAAAATCGTTGACCTTTGTTCGGGCGGCGGCGGTGCTTGGGTGGGTTTAAAAAAGGAATTTGACGACGTTCAAGTAACTCTAACCGACTTTTATCCGAATCTCGCGGCTTTTCGGGAATTGAAGGAAAAGAACGATTTGGATTTTCAGAAACTTTCGGTCAATGCGCTCGACGTTCCCAATAACCTAAGCGGGTTTCGCACGATGTTCACGGCTTTCCATCATTTTCGCCCCGCACAAGCGAGAGAAATTTTGCGTGATGCGGCAAACAAAAATTGCGGCATCGGCATTTTTGAAGCCACGCCGCGAAGCGCCAAAACTCTGCTGATAATGCTTCTCACGCCGATTTTTGTTTTGCTTTTCACGCCGAAGATTCGCCCGTTTCGCTGGTCGAGAATCGTTTTCACTTATCTGATTCCGATTGTCCCGTTGGTCGTCTTATTTGACGGAGTTGTTTCCGCACTGCGAACTTATACGCCCGACGAACTAAAAGAATTTACTCACGATTTAGGCGATGATAATTATATTTGGGAAATCGGCGAAGAATTCGGCGAAAAAAGTCCGCTTTCGATTATTTATTGCATCGGTTATCCGAAAAGATTTAAATAAATTTCTTTAAAATTATCAGCATTTATCTGCGGCTAATTCCTTCTTTGAATGAATCTCTTGCAAACTTCTCACCAAAACTTTCGCCTGTGATTTTTTCGTCATATCGTTTTCCCAGAGGTTAGAGTTGTTTGATGGTACAATTAGATTTCGAGTTTGAAAATACAAATTTTCAACCGGCTAAAATTTTTGTGCTAAAATTTTGCCAAGAGCATTATTGAAGATTCTAAAAATTAAGATGAACGAAAAAAAGATTGCCGTTTATTACGAACACCCGGATTGGTTTCGCCCGCTTTTTGCTGAACTCAAACGGCGGGAAATATCTTTTGAGAAAATTGACGCGGCGCATCACGTTTACAATCCAAGCGAAAATTTCGGCGAAAATATCTGGTTGTTTTTTAACCGAATGAGCGCGTCGGCATATTTGCGCGGACACGCCAACGCGATTTTTTACACGCGCGGTTTACTGGCGAGTCTTGAAGGAAAAGGCGTGCGCGTCGTCAACGGCTACGACGCATTTCAAATCGAAACATCGAAGGCATTGCAGTGTGCGCTGCTTGATTCGCTCGGCATCGCTTATCCGCCGACGCGCGTCATTAATTCGGCAAATCAAGCGGTTGCCGCCGCTAAAGATTTGCAGTTTCCCGTCGTTGTCAAACCGAATATCGGCGGGCGCGGCGCGGGAATTATTAAATTTGATACGCCGAACGATTTAGAAACGGCGGTCGAACAAAACTTGATTGATTTGGGAATTGACAGTACTGCCCTCGTGCAGGAATTCATTTCCAAAAAAGGCGAACACATTAACCGCGTCGAGACGCTCGGCGGCAAATTTCTTTACGCGATTAAAATCTATCCGCAAGGCGAGAATTTTAATTTATGTCCAGCGGAGATTTGCCAAATCGAAGACCAGCCAAATGGTATTTCAGCAATCGGTGAAATGTGCTTGACCGACGCGCCCAAAAGCAATTTGAAAATCGAACGGTTTGAACCGCCGCAAGCGATTATTGAAACGGTTGAACGAATTGTTAAAACGGCGAAAATTGATGTCGGCGGTGTCGAATACCTGATTGACGATAGAACCGGCGAGCCTTTATTTTACGACATCAATGCGCTGTCGAATTTCGTCGCCGATGCGCAAAATTTAATCGGTTTTGACCCGCACGAACGATTGGTGGATTTTCTTGAACAGGAGATTGAAAGATGCGCTACGGATATTGGATGCCAGTCTTCGGCGGTTGGCTGAGAAACGTCGAAGACGAACAAATGGAAGCGAGTTGGGAATACGTGAAAAAACTCGCGCAGCGGAGCGAAGAAATCGGCTTCGATTTATCACTCGTCGCCGAATTAAATTTAAACGACATCAAAGGCGTTGACGCGCCTTCGCTCGACGCGTGGTCAACGGCGGCGGCTTTGACGGCTGTCACGAACACGCTCGAATTGATGGTCGCCGTGCGACCGACTTTTCACAATCCCGCGCTCTTGGCTAAACAAGCCGCCAACATTGACCGCATCGGCGGCGGCAATCGTCTGTCTTTAAATGTCGTCTCGTCGTGGTGGGCGGGCGAAGCGCGCAAATACGGCGTGCAGTTTGATGAACACGACGACCGCTACGCGCGGACGGCGGAATGGCTCGAAGTTGTTGACCGCTTATGGAAAGAAGACCATTTTTCGGTTGCAGGCGATTATTACAAAATCGAAGATGCCGTGATGCAGCCGAAGCCGATTAACAAACCCGTCATTTACGCGGGCGGCGAATCGGAAAAAGCGAAAGATACAATTGCCCGTCTGTGCGACGCTTACGTAATGCACGGCGATGAACCGGCAAAAGTAAAACTGAAAATTGGAGACATGGAAGCGCGGCGCGAGAAATTGAATTTGCCGCCAATGCAATACGGCGTTGCCGGTTATACGATTGTCAGAAATTCCGACACGGAAGTGAAAAAAGAAGTGGAACGAATCACGGACGTGAGACACTCCGCAGCAGGTTACGGCAATTATCAGGACTGGCTGGCGAATACGAAACTTGAACAGCAAGTATCTTTGGAAGATTATTCAGTATCGAATCGCGGTTTGCGTTCGGGTTTAATCGGAACGCCGGACAAAGTTGCCGAGCGCGTCGACGAATTTGAAGCGGTCGGCGTTAATCTTCTGCTCTTACAATGCAGCCCGCAGTTAGAAGAAATGGAGCGGTTTTCCGAAGCGGTCATCAATAAAAAATAGCTTTTCTTTGTGCAGAAGCCTGCACGAAGTTAGGGCGCAAATTATGATGAAACACACACTTACGTAAGTGCGTGTTTCTGCAATTGCGTAATCATTATTTCGCAACCTTAGTTCTATTTCGTTAAATTTTGCATTTCGTTTTTAACTTCCGTTTCACTTGGATTTTCTTCCAAAAGAGATTCGGGGTTCGCGGCTTTGTATTTGAATTTATATTCAACCAAAAGCTGATATTCGAGGTAAAGCCCGGATTGTTTGTAATCCATCAACGGCAGATTATTTCGGTAATTTTCGAGCATCTCATCAAAATCGAATTTATCACGCCCGATATGATCGGCGATGCCTTCACGAACCCATTGATTGAGTGCATTATATTTTGAAAAACCGAGTTTTTCGTACTCCATCGCGTGGGCGACTTCGTGAGCGATGAAATAATTTAACGGTCGGTCTTCGGCGACGAGATTTCCGTCCGGCTTGATTAGTCTGTCTTGTTCGATAAGCGAAGGTCGAATAAAAATATTTCCATTGGCAAAAAGCAAATATACGCCATACGAACCGCGCCAGATGCTCGTGAAAAAAGTATGTTCTGCATCTGAATCGGTCAGAAAAACTTCGTATTCGGAATTCGGATTGTATAAGCTCGACTTTTTGATTTTCGCCAACGCTTTTTCGCTTGCTGTTGTAACATCAGCGTTTCCGTGATGATAAACTTTCAGATTTTCAAATTGCCGGGAATTAAAAAAAACTTGCGGAAAAGAAATCATAATCAAATAAACAATAACGATTAGCAAAAACGCGACAAAGATTTTAACGATTGCTTTAGAGATTTTTTTCATAGCCGCGTTTATTTGCCTTCATCTGCGGCTAATTCTTTCTTTAAATGAATTTCCTGCAAACATCTCACCTTTTCCTTTTCCTGTGATTTTTTTGTCGCAATCGCTTCAATCAACCCTTCCGCGTTTGTAATGGTCGTTAAGCAATTTCGAGAACTACTTTTTCTACGCATGATTTTTTAACTAATAGCGATTTGTTTTGACTTTTTGGCTCTGATATATCTGAATTTCCGAGCAGACATGCTCTTAAAGCAAAAATTTAATTATTCGTTTTCAACTTTAATTTTACGCGCCCAAGTTCTAACATTGTTTGTCCATTCCAAACGGCTGAGAGTTTGGCTTTCTTTGATAAATTCGGTGAGTTTTTCGGGCGTAACGAGCGGCAGTGCCAAACTGTTTTCGACGGCAACATACTTGCCGTTCTCAAGTTTCAAAATTTCAATTTGCTCGCCGTCGAAACGCCAGATTTCGGGAACGCCGAAATGGGCAAAGATATGTTGGCGAAAGGTTGAAAGGCTGGTGATGTCAACTTCGATAATCAAATCGGGCGCGGGATGAACGCTCATATCAAGGCGTTTGACTCCGCGCATTTTCGGTTCATTCTCAAAATAAAAACACGAATCAGGCTCGAACCCGCGTTTGATGTCGTCTTTTCGATAAGTTGTCGAACCGAGACTGCCGCAATTTATTGACCATTCGACGGAAACAAAATTAATAAACAGAACTATATAATCCGTGATAAATTCATGTTCGGACGATTTGACCATAATTAAAAGATTTTCATTTTCATAATAAAAAAGCGGATTGACAATTTTGTCCATCGTTTCTTCGACAAACTGATTATAGGTCTCCCAAGCGACATTTGATAAAATAATCGCCGCTTGCTGTTCACGAGCTATATCAACAGCTTTGTATATCTTGGAAATTGAAGTTGTTTTCGGTAAATCTAAAACTGCGCTCATATTTTTTTTCTCCGAAACTATTTTACACCAATTACTTTTTCTCTCGAAGTGTGAATTTCCTGCAAACTCCTCACGCTCACCGCGCCTCGTAATTTTTTTGTCGCAATCGCTTCAATCAATGCTCCCGCGCCGGTTACTGTTCCGTTTAGATGTTCATTGAATTCCACTTCTAAAGTTCAGGCGGAAACCAGCCGACGCTAATCCATAGTTTTCGCATTTTTACGACACGGGCATTGTTTAACTTCAAAGAGGCAACCGTCGCGTGTCCGCAAACTGTTTTTCCGACAATTTCCGTTTGGTTTTCACTGAATTCAAAGTGTTCGCTCCAGACTTGCCGGCGCGGATTGAAAAGCGGCGTTTCCGTATTTGTCAGCGGGTCGACCGCGTGAGTTTTAGCGTGTTTGAAACTATTGCAGACTCCGCAGGATAACCAGAGATTTTCTTCGTCGTCTGTGCCGCCTGCGGCTTTCGGGGTAATATGTTCGATTTCAAAAGGAATCGGCACGAGGTCTTGCGGAGTTTGACAATAGCCGCAACGGTTTTCAGCCGCATCAATAATCTTTTCGCGGAGTTTAGCGGAAATTCTGCTCATTTCAGGTCGGCAGGCAAGCTGATAAGTTTGCGCTTAACGGCTTCGGCAATGCCGTAGGCTTTGCGAAGCGTGGCAATCTGAGAAAGCTCCGTGTAAACTTCGAGTTCCCTTTCTTCCGATTCGGTAATTAACCCTTCCTGCAAACGGTCGAGCAAAAAGCTCATCCGGTCGGATTGTTCCTGCGGCAACTTCAAATTCGCCAGAGCCAAAACCGCTTCGTCCGTCCAACCCGCCACCGTTTCCTCATAATCCGCATTGTCAGCCGAGAAATCATCCTGGAGTTTATCGGTAATAATCTCTTCCACCCGCCGATGTTTTTTCTCAGCCAGTTTGCTGAAATTCCGATAGACATTTTCAGGTAAATTTAGCGTTATTTCCATAATTCGCAATTTTAACACACATGAGATTCATGCTTGGATGATTTTACTTGCTGATGATGTTAAAACTCACAAGGGTTATGTATCCCAGATAAAATTGCATCCATATATTTACTTCAATACGTTACTGGAGTTTTGCTTTTTTAATGAATTTCTTGCAAACTTCTTACCGCAACTTTCCCTTGCGATTTTTTCGTCGCAATCGCTTCAATCAACGCTTCAGTGCTTATGACAGTTCCGCATCAAGGAGGACTAATCCTTCTACACATAACCTTCTAAATAATAGGGATTTCTCTAGATTTTATGGCTCTGACATATCTAAATTTCCAATTTACATAATTTTCTATGATATTTAATCCAAGAAGTTCTAACTGTCTAACAAAACTATTAATGTTTTTGATATGAGATTCTGTTTCATAAATCCACAACTGCCCGTCCAGTTTGAGGGTTCTAACGGCTTCCTGCAAATAATCCTTTGAATTTAGTCCCATTAAAGAAAGATTAAAAACAGCAACATCTAATTCAGAATCTTCTAACGGAACTTTTGAAACGTCACACTCAATTACTGAATCATTGAGCGCAATGTAATCGAAGCTGTAAATTGTATGTTTGTCAGAAAGCGATTTTGCGATAAGAGCCTCACCGCATCCGAAATCTCCGATAATCAGATTTGAGCGTTTTTCAAGCCATTTGATTGTTTCTTCGTATGGAGTAATAGACCAAGTTTTTCTGGCTTCCTGATAAAGTGTGTGATACTGCATCCATTCTTCAGGGTTTCTCTGCAATCTTTGATGAGTAGTAGAACTGTAACTATTATTCCAACGCGCATTCATTCTGCTGAAATCGCCATACTGAGCGTAACGACGCTTAATATCAGATTCATCAACATCAGGCAGAGGCACAAAGATTTTTGGGCGAGTTATTATTTTTTGTTCGCCATCTTTTAATCTATCTAGCCATTTTCTCAAATCTCGGAATGCTTGCGCTTCTGTCCGTAATTGTCCTTCGGGCATTAATCCGTCAACAGCGGCATCGGCGATTGTTTGCTTATTTTGAAGTCTTGCCAAGCGTCCTTCGTCCCAACTCCAATATTCTTCGCCGTCAATTCCAAAAGTTACAGGAAAAATAATCGTTAGAGTATCGTGAATTTGTCCTTGACGGTTTACCCTACCTTCAAGTTGTTCTAATTCCGCACTTGTCCAAGGCGGAATATTTAAAATCAGACGGTCGCAAACTCTTTGAAAACCATCAACACCGACAGCCATCGCACTACTTGCAATCAAAACATCAGTCGAACCGTTTATAAAGTTTTCACGACCGCTTTTGTCTCCGCCGATATGAAAACCAACCGACCAACCTTTCGCTTCAACCGCTTCTTTTAGTTGGTCAACGATTCCTTCAACATAATGCGTGTAAATAATCGTTTTTGGACGAATCTCTTCAAGGATTGTCGGAATTCTTGCACTCGTCAGGATTTGCTCCATTTTCAAAACCGATGTTCCATTTTCGCGGATTTCATCAACTAAATGTGTGCAGTCAATCGGAATTTTGACGCGGCTTATTGTGATTTTGGGTTTAACCCTTGAACGAATACCAAGCGTCACAAACGCCTGATGCAATTTCATACAATTATTTATTGTGGCTCTCTCGGCTAAATCCGCTCGCTCTATTCCCGTTACCAATTCAACCAGACTTTTCCCTTCTTTGAGATTGTTGATGATTGGCGTCGCGCTCATTCCGAGAACGTGAAGGTCAGGATTTATTTCAGTCGCATTAGTAATCAAAGCCAAAACCATTTGCCGTCTTTTCGACGGGTCTTCGCTTCTTTGTTTGCAGCGGTGAATTTCGTCAACAATAATCAAATCAATTTTGTAACGGTCGAGAAGTTGTTTTATATTGCTTGCCGTTGACGGTTGCTGAAACATTTCGTGATTCAAAATTATGAAATGATGCCCGTCTTCGACATCGAGCCAGTAAGGATTGAAGTTTTTTGTCGTAACTTTACTGTCGGGGAAAACATTTTTAATTTCACTATGCCAATTAATTATCGTGTCGAGCGGGCAAATTATTATCGTTAAATTGGCGTTGATAATCCGACTGCTTAAAATTCCGCCAATCGTTTTTCCTGTTCCTGTGAGCGACAAGTTGAGCATTCGCTTTTGATTTTTCAAACGAACCGCCGCCACTTTTTGCATTAAGTTCGGCGGCGTGATTTTGCCATCAATCCTAAACGCCCATCCGCTTGGCATCTGCATATTGCGGGCTTGATTATATTCATCAAGAAATTGGTCTCTGACCTGCCGACCGTAACCGTCATCGGCAAACAATTCGATTCCTTCGACGGCAGATTCATCTCCAAAAACTTCCGCCCAAATACGATTGCGTCTCGAAGCAACAAAAAAATCAACGGCTTCTTGGTCAGACGAAGCAACAATTTTACTGCTCAAAAATTCAAGGCTTTTATGAACTTTGATTTTTGGCAAATCAACTGTTTCCTCAATTTCTTCTGTGAAACCAAATTCATCTTGAGAATTCTGACTATTTCTAACACTCGAATCTGTTGCGGTAATTTTTAATTCTGAATTTGCGTCAAGATTGACATTTGTTTCTAATGAAGTTTCAATTTTCTCAATTTGTTTCCCTTGTATAGCATCTCGAAGTTTTTGCCCTTTGAGTTTGCCTTTGATAATATCCTTTACGATTTTCAAACCTTCCGCATTTTGAGTTCCCAAAATGCCAGATTGCTCAAATAGCTTATATCTTTCGGATTGCGTAAGATTTGGAATATATTGCTCAAGGCTTTTGACAAATTGACGTATTGCTTCTGTTGTCCAACCTGAGCAACGCGCACAACCGCTATTTCCCAAATCCCATGAGGCTTTCCGAATACTTGTTATTCTTGACTGCCATTCATAGTTGTCAATCGGACATCTGAACCAAGCAATTTTCTTAGAACCTTTTGTTTGTTTATCTGGAAAAATCTCTATTTCATTATTTCTCTCATAATCCCAGAATTTACTTATAAACTCAGGATATTGAGAAAGTAATGAGGTCGAATCTGTGACAACGCGCCCACTACATGCCGCACAACCGTTATTTCCTAAATCCCATGAGGCACTTCTAATACCAGTTATCCGAGATTGCCACTTATGACCGTCAATTGGACATTTAAACCATGCAAATTTGTTGGAGTTTTTTGTTACTGAATCTGGAAAAACCTCTAGATTATTATTTTTCTCATAATCCCAGTATTCAACAACAAACGCACGATACAAAGAAAGTAGTGAATTTTTACTTATAGCAACACGCCCTTTGCAAACAGGACAACCGCTATTTCCCAATTTCCAAGAACTTCTTGTGATGTCAGATATTCTTACTTTCCATTCGTAACCGTCAATCGGACACTTAAACCACGCTTGCTTTTGAACGCCTTTCGTCAATTCGTCCGGCGATAAACCTATTTGCTTATTGCGTTCATAGTTCCAATACTTTTCAGTAAATTCTGGATATAGATTAGTCAGAGAAGTTTTGTCTGTTGCAATCCAACCTCGACAGGCAGGACAGCCACTTCTACCAAACTTCCAAGCAGTTTTCGTGATTGCAGCTATACCTGCTTGCCATTCGTGATTATCAATTGGACATTTGAACCACGCTTTTCTTGATGAACCAATTGTTATATCTGATGGTTTAAGTTTCAATTCATCGTTTTTTTCGTAATTCCAATATCTTGTAACTTCGTTTGGAAACTCGTCTGACAATTTTCCCGACTTTCCCCAAACGCCTCTTTTTCTCAAATGAGTTCCGTTACAAACTCGGCAACCTGCATTTCCCAATGACCATTGCTGAGTAACTGTTGAAGCAATACTAGCTTGCCATTCGTTGTCATCTTTTGGACATTTAAACCACGCTTTATAATTACTTCCCAAAGTAAGTTTCTCAGGATTTAAACCAAGAGATTCGTTTTTCTCAAAATTCCAATATTCAACCACATACTCAAAATAATTTTCTGCCAACATTGGTTGTTTTTCAGGTTTCTTTGTTTTACCTGCACACATAGGACAACCGCTAGACTTGTATCTTTCCCAGCTATTACTTACATCATTAGCTTTCTTTTTCCACGAATGCCCATCCTTTGGACATTTTAACCAAATTTCTTGAATACCTTTTGCAGTTATACCTTCTGGATTAAGGTCGCCATTTTTGTCATAATCCCACAATTCAGCAACCCGTTCAGGATATAAATAACCCAAACTTCTAGCTAAAAACTTTTGTTTTTTGAGTTCTACTTCTTCTTTTTCAGAACGAATTTTTGCTACTTCTTCCTCTTTTAGATATTCTTCTAAATCTGGATTTTGCGCTAAAATCTGTCGAACTCTTTCTCTGGTTAGTCCGTGTAATTGACCAATGGCTTCTAGTGTAAGTCCTTGCTTACGAAGTTCCAAAATTTCATTACTTTTTTTCAGGGCTTGCTTTTCCGCTTCAATTCTGTTTGGCAGCAAGAAAACTTTTAAGAGTTCATCAATACTGAATTTATATTTTGAAATTTGAAAAGCGTTTTCCAAAGACTTCACTCCATCAGGAGTGATTTGTATTTCATCTTCAATTATTTCAATTAATCCTTTTTGTTCAAGACTTGGAATTATCCTTGTTGCCTTACGAACATACTTTTTGGGTCGCGGTGATTCATAATTAAGAAATTGCAAAAACATTTGTTCGTTTTTGGTGAGCTTTGTGGTCGCAATTCCAAGCGAGTTAAGAATTTTCGGTATTTGCAAATCTATCGGTTCATCTGATTCGTTTGTGAGGTCGTCCAAAGTCAACTGTCCTTCTTCCGTAATCTTAATTTCATCCTCGACAAACTTCACTAAACCGCTGTCTTTCAAACTCAAAATGACTGGATTTTCGACGCTTTCATTTGTTTTTTCTATAGGATTTTGTGCAATAAAATTAAGCAAAATCTTTTGCTTTTTGCCGAGTTTTTTGACTTTCGCTACACCAACGGATTTTCCTTCAAGTGCAATCAAAAGTTCATCAATTGAGCTAATTGATAAATCGGCTGTGTCTAAAAGTTTAGTTTCAACAATTCGATTGCCGAGTGTCGTCAAAAAAACTGTTTTGTTTTGGATTTCGATTAATCCTCGCTCAACTAAACTTTTACACGACTGATTCAGCAATTGATGATGAGTTATTAAGTAGAGTTCATTCCAATAAGCAAATAGTAGAATACGCTTCTGATTTTTTCCTAATTTCTTTTCTTCTTCGTAAGGCATATCTTTATTTCCAAATTAAGATACAAAAATCTAGTTTATTTTACCGCTGACTATTTACAATTAATGATTTTCCGCTTTTGTGAATTTCCTGCAAACTTCTCACCGTAACTCTCGCCTGCGATTTTTTCGTCGCAATCGCTTCAATCAACGCTTCCGCGCCGGTGATGGTCGTCACGCACGGCACGTTGAATTGCAACGCAGCTTTGCGAATCGCTTGTTCGTCGTAGTGCGAAGTTTTGCCGAGCGGCGTGTTGATAATCAGCGAGGTTTCGCCTTGTTTGATTAAGTCAACGATGTTCGGGCGACCTTCGTTAACTTTGAAAACGGTTTCGCAGTTTAAGCCGACTTCCGTCAGACGCTTTGACGTGCCATAAGTTGCGACCAAATCGAAGCCAAGTTTATTTAATCTTCTGGCTAAAATGACGGCTTGTCCTTTGTCCGAATCGTTGACCGAAAGAAACGCCGCGCCTGACATCGGAAGTTCGATTCCCGCGCCTTCCATCGCTTTGCCGTAAGCCTCGCCGAAGGTTTCGCCCGCGCCCATCACTTCACCGGTCGAGTGCATTTCAGGTCCGAGAATCGGGTCCACGCCCGCGAATTTTTTGAACGGAAAAACGGGCGATTTGACGAAGATTTTTGGAACGCTTAAATTTTCGGGCAAATTAAAATCTTTCAAACTTTTCACATCAGCCATCACCAAAGACGCGATTTTCGCAATCGGAACGCCCGTCGCTTTTGCTACAAACGGAACCGTTCGAGAAGCTCTCGGATTAACTTCCAAAACGTAAACGCGGTCATCTTTGACGGCGAATTGAATGTTCATCAAACCTTTGACTTTCAACGATTTTGCGAGCAGGCGCGTGTAATGCCGAATCGTTTCCAGATGTTCTTCGGCGATTTTCTGCGCGGGCAAAACCGACGACGAATCGCCCGAATGGATTCCCGCTTCTTCGATATGTTCCTGAATTCCCGCGATGACGCATCCGCTCGCGTCAGCCAATGCGTCAACATCAATTTCAGCGGCGCGTTCAAGAAATTTATCAATCAAAATCGGTTTTTCTGGCGAAGCGTCAACCGCGGAGCGCATATATTCATCAAGCGATTGCTCGTCATAAACTATCGCCATCGCGCGTCCGCCCAACACATAACTCGGACGCACGATAATCGGATAACCGATTTTTTCGGCAATCGCTATCGCTTCTTCGATTGAAACCGCCGTGCCGTTTTCCGGCGAAGGAATTTTTAAATCTTCCAGCAACGCGCCGAAGCGTTTTCTATCTTCCGCAAGGTCAATTGAATCGGGCGAAGTGCCGATAATCGGAACGCCCGCCGCGTGTAATTTGTCTGCCAGATTAAGCGGCGTTTGCCCGCCGAATTGAACGATTACGCCATCGGGCTTTTCAACATCAATGATATTCATCACGTCTTCAAAAGTGAGCGGCTCAAAATAAAGTCGGTCGGAAGTGTCGTAATCGGTCGAAACGGTTTCGGGATTGCAGTTGACCATAATCGTTTCAAAATTAGCGTCCTGCAATGCGAACGATGCGTGGCAGCAGCAATAATCAAACTCGATTCCCTGCCCGATGCGATTCGGTCCCGAACCTAAAATCACAATCTTTTTTCTCTCGCTCGGCTCGGCTTCGCATTCTTCTTCGTAGGTCGAATAAAGATACGGCGTGAACGATTCAAACTCCGCGCCGCAAGTGTCAACTCGTTTATAAACGGGCGTGATATTTAAATCTTTGCGCCGTGCGCGGACTTCTTTTTCGGTTGAGTTGGTCAGAAAAGCGATGCGCCGGTCGGACAATGCAAACTCTTTCGCGTGGCGCAGAATTTCCGGCGAAATATCAATTAGTTTTTTGTCTTCGATCAATTTTTGCAACTGCATCACTTCGTCTAATTGTTCGAGAAACCAACGGTCAATTTTCGTCAAACGATAAATCTCTTCAATCGAATATCCATTATTGAGAGCGTAAGTAATATAAGAAAATCGTTGCGAATTCGGACGCGCCAATTTTCTCTGTAAAACGTGGTCGGGAACGTCTTCGAGCCGCAACGGTTTGACCGCTTCCAGAGAACGCAAGCCCTTAAACAGCGATTCTTTAAACGTGCGCCCGATTGCCATTACTTCGCCGACGGATTTCATTTGCGTTCCTAAAACATCTTCCGCACCGGGAAATTTCTCAAACGCCCATTTCGGAATTTTTGTAACGACGTAATCAATTGTCGGCTCAAACGAGGCGGGCGTTTTCTTCGTGATGTCGTTCGGGATTTCGTCGAGCGTGTAGCCGACGGCGAGTTTTGCCGCAATTTTGGCAATCGGAAAACCGGTCGCTTTTGACGCAAGCGCGGAAGAACGCGACACGCGCGGATTCATTTCGATAATTCGCACTTCTCCGTTTTCTGGATTGACGGCGAATTGAATATTCGAGCCGCCCGTTTCCACACCAACCCGGCGGATGCAAGCGATTGACATATCTCGAAGGCGTTGATATTCGACATCGGTCAGAGTCTGCGCGGGCGCAACCGTTATTGAATCGCCCGTGTGAACGCCCATCGGGTCGAAGTTTTCAATCGAACAAATAATCACGACGTTATCATTCAAATCGCGCATCACTTCGAGTTCGTATTCCTTCCAACCGAGAATTGATTCTTCGACGAGAATTTGCGAAACGGGCGAAGCGGCTAAACCACCTTTGGCAATTTCCTCAAATTCTTCCGGATTAAAAGCCGTGCCGCCGCCGGTTCCGCCGAGCGTGAACGACGGACGAATTATCGCCGGGTAACCGGTCGTTTCGACAATTTTCTCAGCTTCTTCCCAAGAATGTGCGAAACCGCCTTTCGCCGTCGGAATGCCGATTTCATCCATCGCCTTTTTAAAAAGTTCGCGGTCTTCACCGATTTTGATTGATTCGACGTTCGCGCCGATGAGTTTCACATTGTGCTTTTCTAAAATTTCCTGCTCGTATAATTCAACCGATAAATTTAAAGCCGTCTGTCCGCCGACGGTCGGAAGCAGCGCGTCGGGCTTTTCCTTTTCAATAATCGCGGAAACGGTTTCGACGGTTAAAGGCTCGACGTAAGTTCGGTCGGCAATCTCCGGGTCGGTCATAATCGTTGCCGGATTTGAATTGACGAGAACGACTTCAAAGCCTTCCTGCTTTAAAGCGCGACAGGCTTGCGTTCCCGAGTAATCGAACTCGCAAGCCTGCCCAATAACGATTGGACCTGAACCGATGATTAAAATTTTATGGATGTCTGTGCGTTTGGGCATTTTTCTGGAAGTGTTTCTTAAATAGAAGGGTTGTGTAATTATACCGAAATCTCATGAATTTAACGAAAGAGAGTTCTGCAAATTTCTAAAAATGTTTGAAGAAACTCGGCGGCGCAAAACAACAGGGACAGATTTATCAAGTCTGTCCCTGTTGTTTTGCGGTAATGAATAACACCGACAATAGACGCGTCAAGCGATTCTTTTGGTTAAAATTGCTGACGATTCTATTTAGAAGTTTTCCACTCGTTCAACTTTTTCTCTAAATCCGCCGTGTCAATCGCCGGTGTTGCGGCTTTGCCCATCGCAATCGCTTTTTCAACCGTCGCAATCGCTTCGTCTTTTCTGTTTAATTCCGCTAACAGACGCGCTTTTGTATACAGATTGCCGACGGTTTCGCGCCGTTGGATTGAAGTGTCAATCCATTTCAGAGCTTCTTCGTAATTGGCTGACATTTTTGAATTTAACACCCAACCAGCGGCTTGCGCGGGCGTGCGGAAATCGTCCGTCTTCAAACTCGCCATTTGGGTGCGAATATTCGTCAAAGTTCTGCCCGTCACATCACCGACATCAATCGTGAACGGAACTTTTATTCGTTCCCAAGCGATAACGACATCCGCCGTGTGTGCCTTAACATTTTCAAAGCCGAGCAACATTGTTTCCTGCAATTCCGCCTTCAACGGTTTAACGGTCACGCGCAATTGGTCTTGCTTGGCATCATATTTGAAACTGCCCCATTCGTTGTTGACCTTATTGAAAATTATCGTCCACTCGCCCTTATTAGGAATTGTATGCAAGCCGTATTTTCCGGCGGGCAGATTCTGCCCGTTAATTTTCACGTCATTGGTAATTTCAAAAGTCGTGTTTTCGTTCGCGCCTGTCCGCCAGACTTCCGCGTAAGGCACGAGTTTGCCCCAAACTTCACGCGCGTTGACATTCGGGCGATGATAGACGATTGAAACCGTCGTATCGCCGATGGTTTGCGTAACGCTCTGCCGTTGGCTTTCACGCGGTAAATTTAATTGCGCGAAAATGCTCGAACAGCCGAGCAAAATTAAAGTAACTGCTAAATAAAATTTCGTTTTCATAATTTTTACTCCTTATAATTAGTTTTAGGTTTCAAGTTTCAAGTTGATCGAGTTTCGGTTTTACCTGACACCTAACTCGCGCTTTCCAGCCGTTCCCGCGCTCGTCGCACGAAAACTTTTATCATCTCGGCGACGCGCTTGCTCATCTCGCTGCTGATAATTGATTCGCCCGCGAGTCCGGCAAGCAAATGCAATTCTCTGGCGGAATTGCGCCGCATTTCAACAGATTGCGAAAACTGGATGAGCGTCAGATTCGCTCCTTTCTCTACAAAATCAACCGCATAACGCAAAAGATTTTGTTTCTCGCCAGCAATTGGCGACCATTCAATCCGCTCATCGCTCTTCTCCGATAATTCTACCGTAAAACTTTGTTTCATTTCACCGATGAGCGGAATGTCAGCGCGAATACGCCAATGCGTTATGCCTTTCCCGTCCGTGTGAATACTTTCGATGCCGGGCATTAATTCGACAAAATTCTTGATGTTAGAGAAAAACTTGCTCGCCCGCTCAAGATTTGTTTTGACTTCGACTTTATCGCTATAACCAGCGCGAATAGTAAACATAATTAGTTGTCAGTTGCCAGTAATCGGTTGTCGGTAGTCAGTTGTCGGATTTTATTTGTTTTCTCTGACAACTGACTACCGACAACTTTTTAGAAACTTCCATTGAACAAAATTGAATTAAAAAACGGACGCGTCATAGTTCTGAAAATTCCGCGAAAAAACGGCTCTTCGGCAAACAGAATAACGTGCCCGCTGCCCGTCGGTTCGTCAATTAAATAAGCTGTTCCTTTCAAAAGTCTTTCCGTGTTACCTTCCCAAACAAAACCTGAAATTGCTAAAGGTTTTTTAGGGCTTGGTTCAAAAACGAGCGCGTTCGTGCCTTCCTTCGACGGACGAAAAAAATATCCGGACGCAAGCAGTACCGGCAAATTTTCATTTTCTATTCCATAGGTTAGATAAGTTGTGCGGTCAACGGTTGCCCGCATAATCGCGCCCGGAATGCCCTCGGGAACTTTGCCCGCATTTGCCGAAGGCGAAGCAATCGGCGGCAAAACGGGCGGTGCCCCGTCGGCTTTGTCGAATTTTAATTCCTGCGGCGGCGGAGTCGGCTCCGGCGCGGTTTGTTTGTTTTTATTGCTCGTCGGTGTCAGCGATGGTTTCGCCTCTGTTTCGGCTTCCTTACGTTTGTCAATTTCGTCCGTTTCCGTCTTTTTTTCTTTATCTTCATCGTCGTCGCTGCCGACGAGTTTTGAAGAAGTCAATCCGACATCTTTGAGCGCGGCGAAAACCGAAGAGCCGCGCATCGTTATCAAAGTTCCGCCATTATTTATCCAAGTTTTTAGAGTCGTTACGCCGCCGCTTCCAAGCCCGCTGAAATACCGCCCAGCCGCGCCGTCGGGCATAATCAAAACCGTGTAATTTTTCAGTGCGCCGCTTTTAATGCTGTTAATCGTCATCGGCGTAAAATCAACCGCGTACCGGTCGAGCGTCCACCAAATTGAACCGTAAGAAGTTTGATCCACGGCTTCGTCGGCGACGATTGCAATTTTCGGAGCTTGCAGAGAAACGACGTTTTCACCGCCCAAGCCTGTGTCGCCCGAATCTTGAAAACCGGTATTTGCGCTGTAAATTGTCAATCCTAATTCGTTCGCTAAACGCTCGACGGCTTGATGAATCGTCGGTTGATTGCGCGTCACGCGCACGACGAAAGTTCCGCGCGGAAAATTCATTGAGGCGGCATTCAAAGATTTAGTCGCTACGGCAACCCGAAAACCTTGTTTCAAAAGTCGAATCGCCGCAACTGCTGCCGCGTCTTGTTCATACGGAATAATGTATGCGATTTCCGCCCGCCCGAAGCGAATTTTTTCCGCCTTTTTCTGAACCAGAAACGCATCTGTCACCGGAACGCTATTTGAAATTTGCGCGGCATCTTCCGTCCAAAAAGCGTCAATGCCGAAAGCCATCGGCAGATTCCAAACCGTGATGTCGTAAAAAGCGTAATCTTCTTTTTGCTGAGATTTTCCGCGCAATTCGTTGCGCCTAAACTTTGCCATCTGGTCTTTAACAAAAGCCGCGTCTTGCGGCGTGTCAGGTTCGAGCAGGGCTTTGGCTATTCGTTTTTGCGGCTGCGCCAAATCAACAATATACGCGCCGCCGGAGAAATTCTTGTTTGCCGGTAAAGAATTTTTATCCGTATAGCTGCGGGCATTCTTCATCGTGAAAGACGGCGACCAGCGAACTTCGATTTTCGCGCGTTGCAGAATTTCAATCAAATCAGCCGCTTTCACCCAATCTAAACTTGGGTCAATCACAATGCGCCTTATTTTATCGGTTCTGGCTTCATCAATCGCCGTGCGCCGAAAATCGTAAAAATCCTGCAATCGAGCGACGCGATTTTTCGCCGCCGTCTCCAGCGTCGTCATCGAAGCGACGTAATGTTTAGCAATCGCCGAACGCAAAGTGGCAATCGAGCCGTCGTCGCGCGTCCAATTTAAGCCTTTAAATCCGCCGCCGTCAGTTTCGTAAGTCATCCCGATTGCGCCGTTCAGAGACGGAAACGAATCCCAATAGCCCGGGTAAAATAAATCGAAAACGTCGCGCACATAATAATCCCAACGGTTAGCATCGAAACTTTTTGCGTTGGCTCTGCCGAAAACATCCATCCATTTGTTGGTTGCCGGTTGCGGCAGATTCGGATTGATTGGCAAAGCGGCGGGCGGAAAAAAGTATTGCGAAGGCTGTCCGTGATGGTCAACCAGAATCTGCGGATTCCACTCAAAAAACGCTTTTTGTAAATTCTTCGTTTCGATTTGCGTGGAGGCGATGTTGTCGCGGTTTAAGTCAAAACGGAAATGATTGTAACGTCCCCAAATCGCCCACGGCTCGCGGTGTTCGAGCGCATTGCGGTCGGCATTTCCCGTCGCCACCGAATTATACCAAGTTACAAATCGCTCGTGTCCGTCCGGGTTTTCGCCCGTGATTACAAGGACGACGTTGTTTTGCAAAATCTCTAAAGTTTGCGGCTCGTTTGACGCAGCGAGTTGATAGACGATCTGCATCATCGTTTCAAAAGAAGCCGACTCATTGCCATGAATCGTGTAAGCCATCCAGGAAATTACCGGATTATTTTGAATAATTGAATTCGCTTGGCTTGCGTTTGTCGTGCGAGAATCAGTTAATCTTGCGTTATTTGCTTTTATTTCATCGAGCCGCGCGATATTTTCGGGCGCAGAAATCGCAACGATGTGCTGCATTCGATGCTCGTTAGTTTCGCCGATGTCGAAAACTCGCACGCGGTCGGGCGCGGCTTTAGCAATCGCCTCAATAACCCGTTCCATCTGCGCGTAGGTCGTGTGAAAATCGCCGACATCGTAACGTAGAATTGTCTGCGGGCGCGGAACTCCCGCGCGATAAACGCCGCGCGTATAGAAATCGAATTTTTCTTCCGTTTGAGCAAAGACAAATTGCGCAAATGCCACACAAAAAAATGTTGCCAACCAGAGACTCTTTATTTTCATTCGTAAATTTTCCGTGTTTCGGGATTGTATTTTGCAGAACTTTTTTAGATATTAAACTGTAAAGGCTTAAACGCAAAAAGATGATGAAAGGTTTTCAGAGAAAAATGTGTCCGAAATGTCATTTCCCGCAAATGAAACGGTGGGAAGAATTAACCGACGAAGAAAAATTTCTCGCCGAGCGTTTGCCGATGTCGGCGACATTCACTCGACGAGAAAGAGAAAAACACACGTTTTGTCCGCGTTGTTGGCAGGAAGTTGTTCCTGACGAAACCGCTGATTGTTAAGAGCGTTTTATTTAACGACGATATTTACCAGACGGCTCGGCACGACGATGATTTTCACGATTTGCTTGTCGTCGGTGTATTCCTTGATTTTAACGTCCGCTAAAGCCATCGCTTCTAAATCTGCCTGCGAAGTTTCCGGCGAAACTAACACCCGCGAGCGCAATTTACCGTTGACTTGAATTGGAATTTCTATTTCGTCGGCTTTGGCGAGATTCTCATCGGCGACGGGAAATCTCGCGTCCGACTGCAAAATTCCACGTTCGCTGTCGGTCAGATTCTCCCACATTTCTTCTGCAAAATGTGGCGCATACGGCGCGAGCATCAGAATCAAACTTTGCAACGCTTCATTAACGGCAAACAATTCGTCGTCGCTTGCTTTTTCGGGAGCGACTTTGAAATCGCCGAGCGCGTTTGACAATTCCATTAACGCCGCAACGGGCGTATTGAATTGATAGCTTTCAAAATTTTCCGTAATTCGTTTAATCGTCTGGTGCGTTTTCCGCCGCAATGCTCGAGCTTCGGTTTTACTCTCCACTCTCGACACTCCACTCTCCACTCCCCTTAATGTTTCGTGCCAGCGATAAACAAACCGGTAAACTCTTTGTAGAAATCTGACTGCGCCGTCAATTCCGGTTTCCTGCCAAACCAATTCGTTTTCGGCGGGTGCGGCGAACAATGCAAAAATCCGCGCGGCGTCCGCGCCGTAAATCGAAATCATATCGTCCGGGTCAACGCCATTGTATTTCGATTTCGACATTTTCTCGACCGCAACTTTTATCGGCGAGTCATCAGCTTTTAATTTCGCTTTGACGACTTTTCCCTTTTCATCACGGACAATTTCAACTTCATCCGGCGGAATATAGCTTGCCTTCGAGTTCGAGTAAAACGATTCGCCGACGACCATTCCCTGCGTTAGAAGATTTTCAACCGGCTCATCGAAATTAATTAATCCGATGTCGCGCATCGCCTTCGTCCAAAAGCGCGTGTAAAGCAAGTGCATCACGGCGTGGTCAACGCCGCCGATATATTGGTCAACGGGCAGCCAGTAATTGGCGATTTCAGGTTTAAAAGGTAGTTCCCGATTGTGCGGGTCAGTGTAACGAAAGTAATACCAGGTCGAATCAACGAATGTATCCATCGTGTCGGTTTCGCGCTTTGCCGGCCCGTTGCATTGCGGACAAGTTGTTTCGTAAAACTCAGGAACTTGCGCTAACGGTGATTCACCTACGCCGGTAAAAGGCGCGGTTTCGGGCAATTCGACCGGCAAATTTTCGTATTTTTCCGGGACTGCGCCGCAATGTTCGCAGTAAATAATCGGAATCGGCGCGCCCCAAAATCTTTGGCGCGAAATTCCCCAATCGCGCAGGCGGTAAGTTATCGCTGCTTCGCCGAAATTATTTTTCTCGGCAAATTCCGCCATTTCCCTTTTTGCAACTTCGGTTGTTTTTCCAGACCATTCGCCGGAATTGACAAGCACGCCGTAATCGGTAAAAGCCTGCTCGATTTTGGATTTTGGATTTTGGATTTTGGATTCTTCACCGACCTCTGACCTCTGACCTCTGACCACTTCTTTAATCGGCAATCCAAACTTATTTGCAAATTCAAAATCTCGTTCGTCGTGCGCCGGCACTGACATCACCGCGCCCGTGCCGTATTCCATCATCACGTAATTGCCGACCCAAACCGGCAATTCTTCGCCGCTGAATGGATTAATTGCTTTTAGATTCGTGTCAATTCCGTCTTTTTCGACTTCTTCGCCGTAATCGGTCGCCTTCATTTTAGCAGCTTTAATTTCCTCGATTTTCTCCAACACTTCATCTGAAAATCCAGCTTTATTATTTTCAACAATCGGGTGTTCCGCCGCGACGACAATCGCATTCGCGCCGTAAATCGTGTCAACGCGCGTAGTGAAAACGCGGATTTTTTCATCTGCATTTTTTACCACAAAATCTACGAACGCGCCTTCGCTCTTGCCTATCCAATTTTTCTGCATCGTCAAAACGCGCTCCGCCCAGCCGGCTTCGATTTCATTCATTCCTTGCAGCAGTTCTTCTGCGTAAGCGGTTATTCGCAGAAACCATTGTGCGAAATCTTTCTTTTCGACGGCAGTTCCGCATCGCCAGCAAATGCCGCCCGATGCTTGTTCATTCGACAAAGTTGTTTGGTCTTTCGGACACCAATTTACCTTCGTCATTTTTTTATACGCTAGCCCGCGTTCCAGCATTTTCAAAAAAAACCATTGGTCGAACTTGTAGTATTCGGGACGATGCGCGGCAATCTCGCGCCGCCAATCGTAACCGATGCCGAGCCGTTGTAGTTGCTCGCGCATTTGATTAATATTTTCTTCCGTCCAGTCACGCGGATTCACGCCTTTCTTAATCGCGGCTTGCTCGGCAGGCTGACCGAACGAATCCCAACCAATCGGATGCAAGACGTTAAAGCCTTGCAGACGCTTATACCACGCCAGCGCGTCGCCGATTGAATAATTGCGGACGTGTCCCATATGCAAGCGTCCCGACGGATACGGCAGCATCTCCAGACAGTAAAATTTTTCTCGCGCGTCGTCGGCTTCGACTTCAAACGTCTTGTTTTCCGCCCAACGCCGTTGCCATTTTTGTTCTAACTTTTGTGCAAAATACTTTTCGTCCATATTGTTGAGTTCAAAGTTCAATGTTCAAAGTCTTTTGAGCATTGACAAAAAAGTTAAGTTTAGCGAACAAACATAAATCTATCCACTAATCTAGGAATTCGTAATTCGTAATTTGTAATTCGTAATTGAATAGAAAGATTCGCCACGTCGCCGAAATACTTTGGGCGAGTGGCTATCTAAGGAGGAGTTTGTTGGAGCTGCTGAACAAAATCATAATCGAATTCTATTTCTTAACTTAAAAATTGTCTAGTTTGTGAAGTTAATTATTGCCTATAATTTAATTTTTTGGTATTTTTAATAAAGACTAAAGTTTAGGAGGCTTTTCTTCCACAACAGATTTATAAGATTTTATGATGAGAAAATTAAATTTGCCGACAGTCGAAACTTAAATCTTTTGTATGAAGGTTTGACTGTCCGCCAAAACACGAGGAGAAACGGAAATGGTCAAACGAATACACCAAAATATCGCTAGCGAAATTGATAAGCTTAACGACAACGATGCCATCGCGGTTGTAAATTATATTTCCCAACTTCTTTCCAATCGTATTTCCAAATCAAGAGAACCCAAAACGAGCGATGATTTAATTTTATCGCTCTCAGACGCTTACGAAAACCGTCGCGCGCGGCAAGTCGTTGAATGGGAAAAGGTGCGTCGGCAAAACGCCCAACGCTCCGTATGAAGGAAATTACGAATTACGAATTACGAATCATGAACTTGAAACCGTTGTTTCAATGTTCGTTATTTCTTTGCATTCTTTGCGCCTTTGCGGGAAATTCTCTCGCGCAAATCGAATCAGACATCCTGATTGAAAAAATCAGTCGCGGAAACACCGAACAAAAACGCGATGCGCTTTTAGAAATCAGAAACCTTAGAAGCGAATCGGCTTCACGCATCGCCGCTCCGGCTTTAACAGATTCATCGGAAATCGTCCGCGCGTCGGCAACTTTTTCAGTCATATATCTTCCGAAAAATGAAGCCGTCCGAAATCTCGTGCCGCTTCTTCAAGACAAATCCGCGCTCGTCCGGCGCGAAACCGCTTATGCGCTCGGCAAAGTCGGCGATTCTCAAGCGGTCAATTCGCTTCTTCAAATTCTGCAAAAGGATAAAGTTTTGGAGGTGAGAAACGCTGCTATTGTTGCACTCGGCGAAATCGGCGATGCGGCGGTGATTGCTGAATTGACAAAAATTTTACAGAGAAAACCGCAAGCCAAAGAAGAATTCGCTCGGCGTTCGGCGGCGCGTTCCATCGGACAAATCGCGCAGATCATTCAAACAAATGCGGTCGAAATTCTCACGCCTAGAAGTTTTTTGTCCGACCGATTTAAATCGGTTGAAAAACCGAATTATCCGAAATTAATCGAAACTTTCCCGACTTTTCGGGCGGCAATTACCGTCTTAATTCAAACCGTGCAAAACCCTAAAGAATTTGACGATGTAAAGCGCGAAGCAGCCTTTGCGCTCGGCGCAATCGGCGACCAATCCGCCGTTCCGATTCTGCAAGCAAACCTCAACAATCAAGATTATTATCTGGCGGAAATTGCTAAAGAATCTTTGCGAAAAATCTCTTTTAATTTAAATCAAAAAGATGGAATAAATATTCTTCCCGACGGAATTAAATAATAAGATTATCGAAATCAACTTTTCCTTTGATGCGGTTTTTGTTTTAATAAATCTATGCAAGCAACACACGCGCAAAAAGTTACTCCTCAAGAATTAGAGGCTCTTTACACTTACATCCGCAATTACACGGAAGAAATTTGCGAACCGCTCGAAACCGAAGATTACATACCGCAGCCGATTGTGGATGTCAGCCCGGCGAAATGGAACGTCGCGCATACGACTTGGTTTTTTGAGGAGATGATTCTCAAAAAATTTGCGCCCACCTATCAAGAGTTCGACAAACAATTCGGTTATCTTTTTAACAGTTACTACAACAGCATCGGCGAAAGAACTTTGCGCGACCATCGCGGCGACTTGTCGCGTCCGACGGTAAAGCGGGTTTTTGAATATCGTAAATATGTGGACGAAAAAATGCGCGAATTTCTTAAGCAGAATTTGCCGGAAGATTTACGCGAACTATTGATTTTAGGAATCAACCACGAACAGCAACATCAAGAACTTTTAATTACCGATTTGAAATATACGTTTAGCGTCAATCCGACTTTTCCCGTTTATAAAGAAGGTTTTGCGCTCGTCGAAAAAGGCGAAATTGAACCGGACGGATTTGCTGAAATTGAAGGCGGAAATTACGAAATCGGTTTTCAAGGCGAGGGATTTCATTTCGACAACGAACTCGGCAGACACAAAGTTTATCTTGATGATTTTAAGATATGCAAAAACCTTATAACTAACAGAGAGTTTCTTGAGTTTATTGAAGACGGCGGTTACGAAAATCATCTTTTGTGGCACGCCGAAGGTCTTGATTGGGTTCGGCAAAATGAAATAAGCTCACCGCTTTACTGGCATAAAATTGACGGCGAATGGTTTCAGTTCACGCTCGGCGGTTTGAGGAAACTGCGACCTGAGAATGCGGTTTGCCACGTTTCTTTTTACGAAGCGGCGGCTTTTGCCGAATGGAAAAAAATGCGTCTGCCGACCGAATTTGAATGGGAAGTGGCGAGCGACCGATTTGATTGGGGATTGCGTTGGGAATGGACCGGCAGCGCGTATCTGCCGTATCCGAATTTCAAAAAACCGGCAGGCGCGCTCGGCGAATACAACGGCAAATTTATGATTAATCAAATGGTTTTGCGCGGCGCGTCGGTCGCCACACCGCCGAATCACAGCCGCAAAACTTACCGCAACTTTTTTCATCCGCCGCTTCGCTGGCAATTTACGGGAATTCGTTTGGCTAAATGAATTATTTGGCAAATAAAGGAACGCCAGCATCTTGCTGGCAAACGCCCTGCGACGTAAAAAGCTGAGAAGGCAAGCGTATTTGAACGCTCAGCGCGTTCATTGAAAGCCTTGATGCTGGTGTTCCTTCATAGTCAAATATATTTTTGTCCGACCACTTAAATCTTGAATCTTAAACTAAAAGAAAATGCAAAGTTCAAGCGCAATCAAGCAAAATACATTCGCTGACGATATTCGGCGCGGTTTGTCTGCCGCGCCGAAGTTTTTATCTTCAAAATATTTTTACGACGATGAAGGCAGTCGGCTGTTTCAAGAAATTATGAAACTGCCCGAATACTATTTGACGCAGGCGGAATTTGAGATTTTCTCGACGCAGACGGGTGAAATTTTTCGAGCTTTTACAACAGCGAATGAAACTTTTGATTTAATTGAACTCGGCGCGGGCGACGGCTCAAAAACTTCCCTTCTGGTTGATTATTTTCTCAAACAAACTGCTGATTTTACTTATGTTCCAATTGATATTTCCGGAGAAGCGTTAAGTTTTTTGACCGAAAAATTTAAAGCTCAATTTCCCGGGCTTTCAATTCAAACCGAGCAGGGCGATTATTTTCAAACGCTGGAAACTTTCCGGTCAAAATCAAACAAACGCAAAATCATTTTATTCCTTGGCTCAAACATCGGAAATTTCGGTAAAGAACAAGCTCAAAACTTTTTCCGGCAGTTGCGGGCAGTAATGAATAGCACAGATTTGCTTTTTATCGGATTCGATTTACAAAAAGACCCGCGTGTAATTTTATGCGCTTATGATGACATGCAGAATATTACAGCTAAATTTAACTTGAATTTATTAACGCGCATCAACCGCGAACTCGGCGCAAATTTTAATTTAGAAAATTTTTCGCACTACGCCAGCTATCATCCGATTGAAGGCGCGGCGCGGTCGTTTCTCATCAGCCGTAAAGCGCAGACGGTTTTCGTCGAATCATTAAATAAAACTTTCGATTTTGCCGCGTGGGAGCCGATTTTTATGGAGATTTCACAAAAATATAGTTTGGCAATGATTGAAGACTTGGCGCAAACAAGCGGATTTGAAGTTTCGCAATACTTTTTTGACAGCCAAAAATTTTACACTAACTCACTTTGGAAACCGATTTGACAGAACGCCGGCATCTTGCCGGCAAACCCTAATACCGGTAAGATGCTGGCGTTCCCTACTAATGAAATTTACGATCCTTCGCTTTGATTCAATTAATTCGACCAACACGGAAGCGTTAAATCAAGCTAAACAGGGCGCGGACGAAGGTTTGTGTGTTGTCGCCAAACAACAAACTGACGGACGCGGACGACACGGACGCACTTGGATTTCCGAGAAAGATGCGGGACTTTATTTCAGCCTCGTTCTGCGTCCGACGATTGAAAGTAAATTTCTGCCGCTACTGACATTAATGAGCGCGGTTGCCGTCTATGATGTTTTGCGCGAAGTTTACAAATTAAAGCCTGATATAAAATGGGCAAATGACGTTCACATTAACGAAAAAAAAGTTTGCGGGATTTTAGCGGAAATGACGGAAACGAAACGAGGTTTGGCAGTGGTTATCGGCATCGGCATCAACTTGAAATCATCAAACCTTCTGCCTAAACTCGAAGCGATTGCAACTTCAATCGAACAGGAAAACAACCAAAAAATTGATGCCGATAAATTACTCGAAAATTTAACCACGCGGTTAGCAAAGTATTACCAAATTTTAAAAAACGAAAACGGTGCAGAAAAAATTCGGCAAGAATGGGCAACCAGGTCAACATATTTTCGAGGCAAAAGCGTAACGGTTCAATTGGGAAATGAATCGGTTATGGGAACAACTCGCGGACTCGAAGAAAGCGGCGCGTTGCGGGTTGAAACCAAAAACGGCGAAATAAAAATCATTCACGCGGGCGTGGTCGAAAGATTGAGAAAAAACGATTAGGCGAAATTAATTCGCTTTTCTGGCATTGTAATAATTGCGGGTTACCTTATGAAGCATCGCTCCGCTAAAAATGGTAATAATGATTAAAATCCAAAATATGACGAATGACGGCATTCCGCCTCCGCCCTCAAACATCACTGAAATTGCTGACGGCAAAGAAACAATTAGTATCGGAAAAAATAGCAGCCAAACTCCGACGAGAACCACGATGTTCGGTTTGACTTTGACGGCTTTAGAATAAACCGCGCCTTCCATAGCGATTTTTTGCAAATGGTCGGGATTATCCGTCAAGCTGAGCGCAGCGTTGCAAAATCTGCAAAAAGTTACCGCGCCGTTGTTTTCCTTCATACACGCGACGCACAAAATCGTGTTTTGATAAGGTTGGTCGCCGATTATATTTTCGGTTAAATTTTCCATTGATTTGCCTGCTCACTTTTGTTTTAATTATCAAACCGAAATCACTATAGCAAACTATCGAAATTTGACGGAAGAAAAATACAGATTGAACTTTCCGCCGCAAGTGTGTAACTTGTAAGAAGTATTTTTTATAAGGATTTATTATGAAAAACGAATTTGATTTTGACCCGGAAGATTTGGAATTTGATAATTTTGAACCGGACTTAGAAGACTTTGACGAATTTGACGAATTTGATGAAGTGGATTTGGACGAAGTTAATGTGCGAACCGCTATTTTGTCGAAAAATAATATGGTCGCGCTGCTGTGCATAAAAACCGCCACGGCGGGCGGTGCAATCTGCCGCGTTGACCCGCGCGAAGCAAACCCTTCAGTGCAGATTTACGACGACCCCGCAAAGGCTCTCGAATGGTTCACGAAAAGTCTGCGAACAAGTCGCAAAAACGGTTGGCAGATTGTTTACGACGGCTTGCCGCTGCAAGGTTGAAATTAGCGAAAAGTGAAAAGTGAAAAGTGAATAATTGATGGTAAATCACTTTTCACTTTTCACTTTTCACTTTTCATTTTTCCTAAATGCTTCTCGCAATTGACATCGGCAACACTAACACTTCGCTCGGAATTTTTGACGGCGAAAATTTAATTGAGCATTGGCGGATTGCCACCGCCTGCGAAAGAACTTCCGACGAACTCGGTGTTTTGATTCGCCAGATACTTGCCCTTTCAAACTTTGATTATCAAAAAATCTCGGCGTTAATTGCGTCTTCCGTTGTTCCGCAACTCAATTTTACCTTTCAAAAAATGTCCGAAAAATATCTCGGACAAACGGCGACTTTTTTTGACGCGACTTTCGATTTTGGACTGCAAGTAAAATACAATCCACCGTCGAGCGTTGGCATTGATAGAATTGTTGCGGCGGCTGGAGCAATCGAAAAATATGGAAAACCGTGTATCGTCTGCGATTTCGGAACGGCGACGACGATTGACGCGGTTAATTATAAAAGTGAATTTTTGGGCGGAATCATCACTGCGGGAATGAATCTTTTAGCCGATGCGCTTTTCCAAAACACATCGAAACTTCCAAAAATTGAAATTAAAAAACCGGAAAGCATAATTGGAAATTCAACCATTCACTCGATTCAAGCCGGAATTTATTTCGGCTACATCGGTTTGGTTGACGGAATTATCGAAAAGATGGTTAAGGAACTCGGTGAAAAACCGAAAGTGGTGGCGACGGGCGGATTGGCAACACTTATTGCAGAAAGTTCTGAAAAAATTGAGATTGTTGATGAAACATTGATGCTTGAAAGTTTAAAGATTATTTACGAAAAACGCTTTCGATAAAATTGATAAGCAAAATAAACGATTAATCCGATTGCCGCCGCAATCAAAATCGCCAGACCTTCTCGTCTGAAATCAACATTCGTCAAAAGCCAGACGATTAAGAGCAGCGAAAAAACAGAAGCCGCGATACCGAAAGGCGCGATAAATTTTGCTTCGGGTGAGTTTTCTTTCCAACTGAAAGCGGGTTGAATGCTGCCGTCATTTTTGAGATATGCAAAACCGATGAATTTTTCCCGAAAACGAAAAACAGGCAGCGACGCGCACGTCGTCGCATAAACCAGCAGTCGCGTAATCGTCGCAATGGCGACCGCCGTTATGAATGAAGATTGAATGGTTAAAAAAAGCATCACCGTCGCCGTTAGAAAAAGCGAAACGTAAGGCGTTCTGAATCGTTCGTGCGTTCGACCGATAATTTGCGGGAGTTCGCCTTGTTCGGACATCGCGTAAGGAATCCGCGAAGCTGCGAGAAATCCGCCGTTCAAATTTCCTAAAATCGAAACAAGCGCGCCGGCAGCGATAAAAGCAGCGCCGAAACTGCCCATAAATTTTCCAGCGGCATCGGCAAGCGGTCTGTCTGATTTGGCGAGTTCCGGCAGAGTTCCGATGGAAACGATTTGAATGACGATGAAAAGAACGGCGCAAAATGCTAATGCCGTCACCAGCGCGAACGGCACATTTTTCTGCGGGTCTTTCGTTTCTCCGGCGGGAATCACCGCCGCTTCAAAACCGACGTAGGCGTAAATAAGCAGTAAAACCGCGCTCGAAAAAGAATTATAATCGGGCGTATTTGCAAAGCTGAAATTTTCGGGCTGAATAAAAAACAAGCCGACGGCAGCGAAAATCAGAAGCGGCACAATTTTTCCGACGGTAAAGACGTTCGTTAAAATCGCCGATTCTTTGACGCCGATAAAATTGACGACGGTTAACAATATAACCACCAAACTTATTAAAACGATTCGCGTCGTTCCTTCGCTTGCCGACGGCAGAAAAAATCCGAGATAGGCGAGCAGTAAATTGCAATTGGCGGCAAAAGTTGTAACGCGGACAATCCAGTAAAGCCAGCCGACTTCAAAACCGACGACCGAGCCGAATGCTTCTTTGGCGTAAAGATACATTCCGCCGGTTTCACGAAAACGGCTGGCGACTTCGGCGAAACACACGACGATAAAACCGACGATGACGGCGCAGGCGACGAACGCCAACAGGCTGTAACTGCCGATTAAAGCCGTAACCTTCGACGGCAAACCGAAAATTCCCGCGCCGATAATTAAGTTAATTGTTATCGCCAACAAATCCCAACGGCTGATGCGGCGAACTAATTTTTCTTCCGTCATTTGATTCGGTAATGCGAGCTTACTTTTTTGCGGCTCGCTTTTCGTTTATACTCTCTAAAACGCTTTCCGTAAAGACTTCCACTGGAGAATTAAATAAAAAATAATGAAAAAATCAATTTCTATTTTTTTGAGCTTAATTGTAATCGGTTTAACTTTTGCAAATGTAGCCGCGCAGACGAAAGGCGACATTAATCCGAATCCGCAAAAAACATATCCTTTGACTGATATAGAAACATCGCCCGCTTTGCAGACGCTGCTCAATAATGCCGTCGGCGAAACTCTGAACAATTTTGCGGCGAAAAAGGTTAAAACCGATTCGATTGCGGCGACGCTGATTGATATGCGCGACGCGAAAAATCTGAAAATGGCGAATTATCGCGGCGAACAAAAAATTTATCCGGCGAGCGTCGTGAAATTGTTTTATATGGCGGCGCTTCACCGCTGGCTCGAAGACGGGCGAATCAAAATTGCCTCGCCTGAACTGCAGCGCGGTTTGAAAGATATGATTGTTGATTCGTCAAATGAAGCGACGCAATACATTTTGGATGTTTTGACCGACACTTCGAGCGGCAGCGAACTTCCCGCCAAAGAATTTGAAACTTGGTCGTATAAACGAAACGCGGTGAACCGCTATTTTGAATCGCTCGGCTACAAAAACATCAATGTCAATCAAAAAACTTTCTGCGAAGACGCTTACGGGCGCGAACAGCAATTTCGTAATTATAAAGGTGAAAACCGCAATATGCTGACGACTAATGCCACCGCCAGATTGATGGCGGAAATCGCTCTGGGCAAATCTGTTTCAGCCGAACGAAGCAGGCAGATGTTGGATTTAATGCGGCGTGATTTCAGCGGAACGAGCAAAGATGCAGACGACCAGGCACACGGATTTACGGCAATCGCGCTCAACGAATTGAATTTGAAGGATGCGAAACTCTGGTCAAAAGCCGGCTGGACTTCTAAGACGCGCCACGATGCCGCGTATATCGAAACGCCCGACGGCTTGAAATTCGTGCTGGTGGTTTTCACGGAGAATTTCGCCGAGGAACGTGATATTATTCCGAGTATCGCAAGTAAAATAATAAAAAATTTCAAACAGACGAGGTAAATATGAAATCTAAAATTTTTGTTCTCTCCGTGACGATTCTTTTTCTGTCTTCACTGAATCTTTTCGCACAAAGTTCATACAAAAAACCGCCGAAAGATGTGTTGGACGTGTTGAACGCGGCGACGTTTCCGCAAACTTCAATCAGTCCGGCAAAGGACAAAATTCTTCTACTCGAACCGCTCACCTATCCTTCAATTGCGGAACTTTCGCAGCCGATGCTGCGTCTTGCGGGTTTGCGAATCAACCCGAATACAAACGGCGCACACCGTCAATCTTACGCCGTCAAATTAGCTTTGAAAAATATCGCCGACGGCAAGGAAACAGTTATAAATTTGCCCGCCAACGCGCAGATTATTTCGGCGCAGTGGAGCGCGGACGGCAAATACGTCGCGGCGGGAAACATTACGCCGACGGGCATCGAGTTGTGGACTATCGAAACGGCGAACGGAAAGGCGAAAATGATTAAAAACGCCCGCGTCAATACGGCGTTCGGCGGCTTTTCGTGGATGCCTGACCAAAAATCTCTGCTCGTTAATCTCGTGCCGTCAAAACGCAACGCGGCTCCAAACTATCAAAATCTCACGCCGACTGCCCCGAACATTCAGGAAACGACCGGTAAAAAAGGCACAATTCGGACTTATCAGGATTTATTGAGAAGCCCGAACGATGAAAGTTTGTTTGAGTATTACGCGACTTCGCAACTTGCAGTTGTCAGCGTTGACGGCAAGATTAAGGAAATCGGACAGCCTGCGATATTCGACACGGCGACAATTTCGCCCGACGGAAATTTCATAGTAACATCGCGTGTGCAGCGTCCGTTTTCATATCTTTTGCCGGCGAGCGATTTTCCGCAGGAAGTCGAAATTTGGAATAAAGACGGTAAATCAATTTATAAAGTGGCGAGCGTTCCGCTTCAGGATAATATTCCCGTTGACGGCGTGACGACCGCGCCACGCAATTACGGTTGGATTCCGACCGAAAGCGCAACGCTCGTTTGGGCGGAAGCGCTCAACGGCGGCAATCCGAAAGCCAAAGTCGAGTTCCGCGACAAATTAATGAAAATCGCCGCGCCATTTTCAAACGCGCCGAGCGAAATCGTCAAAACACAACAACGTTTTGCTGGCAGAACTTTCGGCGAGCGAGACGGTTTAATGCTTTACAGCGACTACAACCGCGACACGCGCAAACGGCGTTTGTTTATGATGGATTACCGTTCCTCCGCATCCGCGCCGAAAATGATTTTTGATTTGAACGTTGCCGACCGTTACAACGACATCGGACAACCTGTAACCAAACGCCTTCCGAATGGTTTCAGCGTGATTCAGCAAAACGGCGACGAGATTTTCCTGAGCGGCGCGGGCGCGTCAACCGAAGGCGACCGACCGTTTCTGCGCCGAATGAATTTGCAGACTTTGAAGACGGAAGAAATTTGGCGTTCGGGCAACACTGAATTTGAAGGTTTCGTCGTTTTGCTGGACGACAGCGGCACACGGTTTCTGACGCGCAAAGAATCACCGCTCGACCCGCCGAATCTTTACCTGCGCTCGACCGCTCAAAGTCAAACCGCGCAAAAAATAACGACCTTTCCCGACCCGGCATCGCAACTGCGCGGCATCAAAAAGCAACTTGTGAAATATAAACGCGCCGACGGCGTTGATTTGCAGTTCACGCTTTACACGCCGCCGAATTATAAGGAAGGAACGCGACTTCCGACGCTCGTGTGGGCTTATCCGCTCGAATTTACCGATGCTTCGGTTGCCGGACAAGTTTCCGGTTCAACCAATCGTTTTACCTCAATCGGCGGAATCTCGCATCTTTTCTTTCTGCTGAACGGCTACGCGGTTTTAGATAACGCGACGATGCCGGTGGTTGGCGACCCGGAAACGGTCAACGACACTTTTATCAAACAAATTAACGACAGCGCGAAAGCGGCGATTGATAAAGCGGTGGAAATGGGCGTCACCGACCCGGAACGAGTCGGAGTCGGCGGACACAGTTACGGCGCGTTTATGACGGCGAATCTGCTCGCGCATTCGGATTTGTTTCGCGCCGGAATTGCGCGTTCGGGCGCGTATAATCGAACCTTAACGCCATTTGGTTTTCAAGGCGAAAGGCGCAATTTTTGGGAAGCGACTGAACTTTACACAAAGATTTCGCCGTTCTTTTACGCCGACAAAATCAACGAACCGCTCTTGCTGATTCACGGCGAAGCGGACAATAACACGGGAACTTTTCCGATTCAATCCGAACGTCTTTTCGCCGCGCTGCAAGGCACGGGCGGCACGGCGCGGCTCGTGATGTTGCCCTACGAATCGCACGGTTATGCGGGGCGCGAATCCGTCGAACACACACTTTACGAGATGATTTCGTGGTTTGATAAATACGTTAAAAACGCCAAGCCGCGCGAGAAAAACCAGACGGCAAAACAATAATTGAGAAAAGAAAAACTCCGCTTCAGTAATTATCTAAGCGGAGTTTTTCTTGGAAATCAGTTAATAGTGACGGCAAAAAAATGCCAGCAAGATGCTGGGGTTCTATTTTTAAATTTTTCTTTAAGCGACTTTTCTTTCCAATTCTCTCACGTCGTGCGTCCAAGCTTCAATTTCTTTTCGCATAATTCTGACATCGGCGCGGTTTTCGTGACTTAACTCCAAAGATTTATGCGATAAAGACAAAAGACGGTCAATTTCATTTTCAAAAACGAATTGGAGTTCCTTTACTTTGCTCATATCATTTTCGACATTTGTTAATCGCGCTTCAACTTTGTCAAATCGCTCATTCATTTCCAAACGCAAACCGTTAATCGCACTAAGAATTGTTTCCAAATTCGGTAGAGTGTCTCGCTCGTTTATATTTTCCATAAACTTCCTCCGCCTGATTATAGCAAATTCTTTCTTTAAAATTCAATTTTTTCCTTTGAAATAATTATAAATAATCACGTTTCGGTTATTGAACTTTTTCCAATTCAAGTAATTATTGTAAGGCAGAAACTAAGAACAATTACTTCTAAGAAGCATAGGGAACAGTTATAATAAAGCTGTTCCTTTTTCATTTTTTTCTCTCGCCAATTAACAAGAAAAAAGATAAACTTATCGCAAATTTGAACTCTTAAAAAACTTATGAAACAAAAACTAATTTCAACTTTTTTACTTTTAACTTTCATATTTTCATTTTTGGGACAAACAACGGCGCAAACAATGCCGAAAGATGCTGACCAAGCCTTGTGGCAAAAGGCTCTCAAAATTCATCGGAAAGCGATAATCGTTGACGGACACAATGATATTCCGTCGCCGATGGTTGATGATGATTTCGATTTAGGCACAAGTTCCGTCGG
Organism: Acidobacteria bacterium 28-1; assembly: GCA_002050365.1. Lineage (GTDB taxonomy): Bacteria > Acidobacteriota > Blastocatellia > Pyrinomonadales > Pyrinomonadaceae. Next base: position 39,251 of record MWYZ01000088.1, on the reverse strand, counting down.
CAAATTCCACAAAGACGGCGACCCGTTTCATACAGATTTAGCGCGTTTCAAGCAAAGCGGTATAACGGGCGAATTTTTCTCGATTTACGTTTCGGGTGCGACGCTAAAAACGGGCGGCGCAATGCGACGGGCGATGGATTTGATTGATGCAACTTACCGCGAAACGGAAAAACATCCGAATGAATTGATGCCCTGCACGACTGCCGCCGATATTCGACGCGCGAAAAAGCAAAATAAAGTTTGCGCTCTGATGGGCATTGAAGGCGGCTACGCGATTGAGAATTCCCTTTCCGCTTTGCGCGAATTTTACCGGCTTGGTGTGCGGTATATGACCTTGACGCACAACGTCACGCACGATTGGGCAGACGCGCACCACGACGAGCCGAAAAACAATGGTTTATCAGACTTCGGTAAGGAAGTCGTGCGCGAGATGAATCGTTTGGGAATGCTGGTTGATATTTCGCACGTTTCGGTAAAAGTAATGAGTGATGTTCTGGATGTTTCGACCGCGCCGATAATCGCTTCGCATTCGGGCGCACGCGGCGTGAATGACCACACGCGCAATGTTCCCGACGATATTTTAAAGCGAGTCGCCAAAAACGGCGGCGTGATAATGATAAATTTTTACCCATCATTTCTCGACGCGCGAACGAACACGGAAGAAAACGACCGCGCTAAACGCTTAAAACCGCAACTCGACGCGCTAAAAGAACAATACAAAGACAATCAAGGAGCCTACAACGAGGCCGAGCGCAAACTCTTGGCGGAAAACCTGATTTATATCGCGCCTTACACGCGCATTGTTGACCATATTGACCACATTAAACAAGTTGCGGGAATTGATTATGTCGGCATCGGCTCGGATTTCGACGGCGTTCCGTTTCTACCTGCCGGAATGAATGGAATGGAAGACTTGGCGCTTGTTACATATGAAATGCTCCGGCGCGGCTATTCGGAAAAGGATATTTCGAAAGTATTGGGCGAGAATTTTATGCAGGCGTTTGCTCAAGCTGAAAAGGTCGCGCGGATTGAAAGCCGAAAAATCAGCGGCGATGGAAGTTTGAAGAGAATTAATTTAAAGTGAAAAATCTAATTACTAAAAACCTAGTAATTTTTTCCTTTTCTTTTTCTTGTATTCGTTGTAAGAGTCTTGGTAATTTATGTCAGTCTTATGTCTAATCTCTTTAAAATCTTTTTCTTGTTTTTTCAACCATTTTTCGTATCTCGTTCCATCAGGCATAATAGCGTTATTTAAACATACAGATTTCAGTTGATCGGTTTTGACACATGCTTTGGTCAAATTTGCATCGGCAAAAATTGCGGCGGAGTCTCCATTGCCCGTGCTTAATACTGCATCTTGCATCATATTTTTCCCATCTAGTGAAAGCTGTATATCGCTTCCAAACATCGCCCCACTTAGGTTCGCATTCTCAAAATGAGCTAATTCACAACTAGCGCCCCAAAATGTAGCACCTTTTAAATCTGCTTCACTAAAATTAGCAAATCCTAACTCGGCAGAATCAAGTTGAACTTCTTTCATATCAGATTGATGAAAACTTGATTGCTGAAGATTTGCTCCCTCTAACATAGCCCGCTTAAAATTTGCCTTACTAAAACGACAGTTAGAAAGTAATACATTTTCAAGGCGTAGCCCGCTTAAATCAGCCCCGGTTAAATCAGCATTCACAAGATTGATAACGGTTTTATCTTTGCCTTTGAATATAAGCTTAGACTCATAAAGAAATTGAACAATTTGTCCTTTCCTCTTTCCATCTGAATTTTTTAATGCAGTTAAAGACAAAGTTCTTGCAAGTGTTCTTACTTCTGAATCTGCAAGCGACTCTCTTAATTTTTCTTTCAACAACAGTTCAGTCATTCGGTCAAAATATGCGTCCAACGTATTTTGATATTGCTTATTTTGCTCAGTTTCTCGCTGTCTTTTTTGTTGAGATTCATTTAACAAATAAGCAATAATCGCTACCATTAAAGGAATAAGAAGTAATTGAAGCCAATCCCAGAGAGTTTTAGATGATTGGTAAATTTTGACAGGAACAACTTTTACATCTGAAGAAACCTCATCTGCTGAAAATCCTGTCCAATCTTTAAAGTTTTGGGCATATACTGAGAAAAATAAAACAATTATGCAAAGTGATAAGACTATAAGCAAAGTGTATCCATAGTCCTTTGTTATATTGCCAAATTTTTTCATTTATTGAATTAAAAATTCTATTGTAAATTCATCATTTCCTTGACATACTTCGCTGCAGGCGAGCCGAACGAAAGCATCTCGTCGTGCATTTTTTGCAAATCTTTTTTGCCTTTATTTTTCGCTTCGTATGCACGGCGAATGTCATTCACCTCGACCGAGCCGACATAATAAGTCGAAAGTTGAGTTGAAGAAAGCTGGGCGCGTTTCCACTTTCCAGCCGCTTCGCCTTCTTCCTGAAAACCTTCATTCATCATAAAGGAAATCGCTTCTTTTTCGGTCATTCCAGCCGTGTGAATTTTCTGGTCAATGATAGCATTGATAATCACGCGCAGTTTCATTTTCAATTGCTGCATCTCGACTTCCGCGCCGCCGTAACCTTTTTCCGCCATCAACTGTTCGGCATAAACCGCCCAGCCTTCGATGAACGAACCGCTGCCAAAAAGGGCGCGAATCATCGTCGGAGCTTTGAATTTATTAGCGTGCATCAATTGCAGGTAATGTCCGGGCATCGCTTCGTGAACTGTCAAATTTTCCACCATATAATCATTGTATTCGCGGAAAAACGATGCGCTTCGGAGGGCAGTCCAATCTTTTGGCGTGGGCGAAATGGCGAAAAAAGTTTCGTTCTTTTTCTCAAACGGTCCGGCTGAATCGCAGTAAGCGACTGATGCGCCGCGGGCAAATTCCGGCATCACGATAACTTTAACCGGCTCGGTCGGAACTGTTACGAGATTATTGGCGCGGACGAATTCGGTCGTCTCCTTGACGTCTTCGCTTGCTTTGCCAACAATCGTTTCATTCGTCGGGCGCGTTTCGGCGAGACGGTCGAGAACGCCTTTGATGACGATTTTTTTGTTTGAAAGCTTCGCCGCATCCGTTTCATTCGGAAAATACTTTTTATAAAGCGGCCTGGCGACGGCGAACATTTTATCCTGTGTCGCTTTTAAATCGGCTTCGGCGCGTTTTAATAATTCTTCCTTTGGCAAATCGGATTCGAGAGCGAATTTTAATTTCTGACGATATTTCTCATCGCCAAGACGAAATTCGCCGGTCGAGCGCGGCAACAAATCTTTTTCTAACCAAGTTCCGTATTCTTCGAGCGCGGCAATGGCTTTAGCTTGTGCGGGCGCAAGTTCCGCTTTCATTTCCGGTGCTTGGTCAATGAACATCTGCAAATCGCCTTTGATTAATCCGATAACGCCTTTGTTCTGGGCAATCGCCGTTTCAGTGTGAATGCGCGGCGGATTTTTCAGGTTTGCTTTGGCGGCGGCAATGACGTTAGGCATCTGCTGGAGCCGTCCTTTGACATTCGCCAATCTTTCTTTGAGAGGTGCGAAATCACGTGCGATCAAATCGTTAATCGCGCTGCCTGCGTTGTAAGTCATCGGATTCCATTCATAACTGCGCAAAACATCCGCCTGAAAAATCCTGTATTCGAGATTGTGCCGCATAATCCGCGCGTCAACATTATTGACTTGGCTCAATTTATCAAACGGAATTTTCTGCAGCTCCGCCAGATACGTCGCTGCGAAATCGCGTGATTTTTTCACGCCCTCTAAACTGTAGTCCCCCAACCGATTATCATATTTGTGTTCGCCCAAATTAGTCGCCCATTCGGGATTCATCTCCAACAGCTCGTGGATGAATTTCGTCGCTAACGCTTCAAATCGTTTGTCCTCCGCGTCAGCCGTCATCGAAAAAACCGCCGCGTGTTGTAATGTAATAAATCCGATTAACAACAGCGCTGAAATTTTATTAAACATTAAGTTATCCTCTGTTTTATTTTGATTTAATTATGGATAAATTCTCTTGATTAGTCCAACATATTTGCCAACTGTTGCAGCTTTAAGTTATAAGCAAATAAAACCTAAATTTCTCTGCCGTATAAAAAATATGAAAATTAAGAAGCAAACTCGTCGGGAATTTTTGCAGGCAAGCGCAGCCGCGTCGGTTGCCCTAACCTTTTCGAATAACGCTAAAGCTCAAAATAAAAATCTTTCCGAGCCGAACGCCGAATTAAGGGAAATGACCATCGGCGAATTGCAAGCGAAAATGAAATCTGGCGAGCTGTCCGCCGAGAAGATTGTCGAAAAATACATCGAGAGAATCCGCCAAATTGATCCGCAGATTCGCTCGATTGTTGAATTAAATCCCGATGTCGAGCGCATCGCCGTAGAACTCGACCGAGAAAGAAAAGCCGGAAGATTGCGTGGTGCGCTGCACGGCATTCCGGTTCTCTTGAAAGATAACATTGACACCATTGATAAAATGAAAACAACCGCCGGAAGTTTGGCGTTGATGGACGCGCCGACTCCAAAACAGGATGCTTTTCTCGTGTCGCAATTAAGAAAATCCGGCGCGGTAATTTTAGGTAAAACCAATTTAAGCGAATGGGCAAATTTCCGCTCGACAAAATCTTCGAGCGGCTGGTCGGGACGTGGCGGGCAAACTAAGAATCCATATATTATAGACCGAAATCCGTGCGGTTCGTCGGCGGGAACAGGCGCGAGCGTGGCGGCGAACCTGGCTGCAATCGGCATCGGCACGGAAACCGACGGCTCGATTGTTTGTCCGTCGTCCGTCTGCGGAATTGTCGGACTGAAACCGACGCTCGGCTTGGTTTCGCGTTCGGGCGTGATTCCGATTGCGCACAGTCAAGATACGGCTGGACCGATGACGCGCACGGTTGAAGACGCGGCAATTTTATTGAGCGTATTAGTCGGTTTCGACCGAAACGATTCAATAACTTCACAGGCAAATAAAGCGGCAAAAGATTACACGCGTTTTTTACAAAAAGATGGCTTGCGCCGAATGCGAATCGGCGTGGCACGCGATTATTGGGGCAAGAATGCGGAAGTTGATAAGTTGATGAATGACGCGCTCGATGCGATGAAAAATCAAGGTGCAACGCTCGTTGATGTAAAATTCCCGACGCTCTCGAAATTCGGCGATGCCGAGTTTGAAGTTCTGCTTTACGAATTTAAAGCCGACTTGGAAAAGTATCTCGTTCAAAGAAATGCGCCGTATAAAACTCTGGCTGATTTAATCAAATTCAATGAAGAAAATGCCGAGCGCGAGATGCCGTATTTCAAACAGGAAATTTTTGAATCAGCCGCCAAAAAAGGCAATCTGCAAACCCGCGCTTATCGCCTCGCTTTGCAAAAATCAAAAGCGTTGACACAGGCGCAAGGCATTGACCATGCGATGACTCAAAACAAACTAGACGCAATTGTCGCACCGTCAAACGCGCCCGTTTGGACGATTGATTTAATCAACGGCGATTGCGGCGGCAATTATATTTCGAGTTCGAGTTTGGCGGCGGTCGCCGGTTATCCAAACATCACCGCTCCGGCGGGATTTTTAAAAGAACTGCCGATTGGCATTTCATTTTTCGGACGCGCCTTTAGCGAGCCGACTTTAATAAAAATTGCCTATGCTTTTGAGCAAGCGACAAAAGCGCGGAGAATGCCGAAGTTTTTATCAACTTTTGTTTGATTTCTAAACCGCAAAGGACGCGAAGGACGCAAAGGATTTCAAAGAATTTTTCCGTCTAAATTAATTCAAATTGATGATTAATGCTCGAATTTCTGAAGTCTAAATTTATTTTTATTTCCTTTGCGTCCTTCGCATCCTTTGCGGTAAAAAACTCTTATTTGAAAACGCCCTCGCCCAAAAAATTCTCGCGCAAGTAAGAAATCGTATCCTGCAAAGTTTCATTTGGCTCGCGCGTGGTGAAATTCAATTCGTCTTCCGCCTTCGCCGTATCGAAATACCAAAAATACTCGGCTTGTTCGACTTCTTTTGGCTGAATCGGCGAGCGTTTGTTCCAATTTTTATAAAGCGAATCAATCAAATTTGAGCCAGCCATTGCCAGTTTCTTCGGCACGCGAAGCATCGGCGCAGAAACTTTTGATAATCTTTCGAGCCGTCCAAAAAATTCTGCAAAGGTCATATTCGTCGCGCCGAGCAAGTATTTTTCCTGATGTCTTCCCCGTTCCAAAGCATTGATAAAAGCCGCCGCCGTATCGCGCACGTCAACAAATGAAAGCCCGCCCGACGGCGTGTATGGAATTTTGCGGGCGAGGAAATCTAAAACAGGTTTGGTCGAACTTAACCGTTCGTCGTCCATTCCCAAAAGCAAAGATGGATTTAAAATCACGAGTTTCGCGCCCCTGCCGTCAAAATTCTCCAATGCAGTTTTCTCCTGATAAAACTTCGAAGCGTAATAAGCCCAGCGCAAAATGATTTCAAGCGGTGTCGGATAAGTTTCGTCAAAAATTTCTTCTGTTTCCGAACAAGCGATTGTGCCGCTAGAAGAAGCCAGCACAAAAGTTTTCACGCTCGCTTCTTTCGCGGCTTCGCATAAAATCCGCGTGCCTTCGACGTGAATTCTGTTCATCGTGGCGGCATCTTCGTTATCGCGCGAAACCTTTCCGGCGAGATGAAAAATTGCTTCGACATTTTTCACTGCTTCGGCAACCTCATTTCTATTCGTCACCGAACCTTCGACGGCTTCCACGCCTGCGTCTTTCATCCAATTCGGTACAGACGAAGCGATCACGCGCAGATTTTTTTCGCCCGCTTCAAGAAATTGGCGGACGATGTGCGTGCCGAGAAAACCCGTGCCGCCGGTGATTAAAATTTTCTTTTCGGTTTTCGCTAATGCTTTTGTTTTTTTCGTCGCCATTCGATTTATTTCAAATACGGAACATTATAACTTTGAATTTGCGGGTCAACTGTCACAATCGTCAAATCGTTTGCCAAAGCCTGACAAATCAAAATTCGGTCAAACGGGTCGCGGTGTAAAGCAGGCAATTGAGCTAATTCTTTGACTGCGTTTTCGCGCAAAGACAAACTTTTAATTTGATGTCGCCGCCGCTCAGCCGGAACGTAAATATCGGGCGATTGCGGCAGAGGAAGTTTGCCGAGATTGTATTTAACCGTCGCTTCCCACAAAGAAGCGACACTTAAAAATACTTCGTTGTTCGGTTCACGAATCGCATCACGAAAAAGTGTCGGAAGGCGCAAATCAGCGGTGATATACCAAAGAAAAATGTGCGTATCAAGAAGCAGTTTCATCAGTTTTCAAAACCTGCCAAAACTTCTTCGGGCAAAGACGCGTCGAAATCTTCGGGAATGACAAACTCGCCGCGGCTCAACCCGAACGGGCGCAAATCTTTTGCTGTCGTTTCATCTTCTAAAATTGTGATGATAACGCTCACGGTTTCATTGTTCTTTATTTGTTCGGGAACTTCGCCGTTCCATTCCAACTGATTGCCGTTGAGCGTCGCTTTGTAAGTTTGTAACATTTGAATAACCTCCATCAACTAAATCAAAATTTTCATATCGCTAAAGGCACTTCGATTTCCTCGACGCGCCACGCCGCATAACGCAGAGATTCGCGCAAATCTTCTTCTTCAAGATATGGATAAGCGCGAAGAATGTCTTCAAACGAATGTCCCGAAGCGATTAAACCGACAATCATTCCGACCGTCACGCGCATTCCGCGAATGCACGGTTTTCCACCCATTATTTTTGAGTCAAAAGTTATTCGCGTTAAATCTCTCATATTTTGATTTTACTACAATTACCTTTACTTAATTTTCTTCTGGTGTATCATCAAAACTATTTGCAACGTGAGACTCACAGGTCTCATATTCTAAAATTTCATCTTGCTGTAATTCTGTAAGCCTTTTGAGTACCGCATCGTAATCTCCTGAAGGTTCAATATCTAAAGCCACATAGTTATCGTTAACTCTTTCAAAATCAATTTTCAAGTTCTTTAATTCGTCAAGGATCGGCAATTGTGAATTTTTATTTATTTCTTTGTTAAAAATTATTCTAATTGTTAGATGACCACTAGCTTTTAGAACTTCCAAAACTAGGGGCTTTTTTGTTTCATCGCTTGAATCTACTTTTACGATGTCCAAATAATTCAAGCCATAAGAATAGAAAGGGGTATTATGAATTTCGTATAAATTATTTTCTAAAGGTTTTGCCCACATTGATTCACCACCGACTGCCCAATGATTTGGTAAATCAACGTAAACTTTTTCTAAATCTTCGATTTTAATTTCCTGATTCATAAATTACTCATCAATAATCGGCTCTTGCTTGCGCGTCTTTCTCCGTTCGGCTCGCCATCGCTTGCGAACCGCCGCGACATCGAATTTATCGCGTTTGCCGTCACGCATATTTTCGATTTCATGTTGGACGCGGGCGGCGATAAGGCGATAGGCTTCGGTGTTTGGAACGCCTTTGGTCATCTCCAACAATTCGTCGTATTCCAAAAATCGCCCGACTTTTGCGCCGACTTTTGCGCCGACGCTCGTGGTTTTCGGAATCGTCATTCCTTTCGGAAACGCTTCGTAAGTTCCCCAGACATAGACGGGCAGAACGCCGACGCGATTGTTCAATGCCAGATAACCGATTATCGGTTTGAATTCGGCGATTTCGCCCGACGTTTGCCGCCCGCCTTCGGGGAAAATCAAAGTGTTGTAGCCTTCGTTCAAAATTTCGGTTACGTGGCGCAGCGATTGGCGCAGACTGCCCGTGCGCTCGATTGGGATGAGCGTCGTGAAATTGTTCATATAGGCGCGTTTGTATTTCGTGTCGAACCAGTAATCAGCCGCCGCGACCGCGACGGTTTGTTCCGCCACGTCTTTGCCTAATGCTTTTTTGACCAAGCCCATATCTAAGTGCGAAGTGTGGTTTGAGGCGACGATAAAATTCGTATGCTGCGGCACATTTGATTCGCCTTCGATTTTTGTGTTCAAAACATTTTCGTAAAGCGTTTCTTGGGCATAATCAACGATGCGATTTCCGACTTGGCGGACGATTGACGGCACGAAAAATTCGTCTTCTTCGTTTTTTTCTTCCGCCTTTGGCTCTTCGATTCGCTTACGTTTATCAACGCGCTGAACCGCCGTCAAAAGTTCGCGGATGGTTTCGACTTCATTCAAAGTGTCGGGCGAGATGATTTTTCCGCCCGCGTCTTCGACTGCCGCTTGGAGTTCGACGAACATCAAAGAATCGAAACCCAAATCAACCAATTTATCTTCGAGAGCGATTTCCGACAAAGCGCGGTTGGAAACCGCCGCGACGATTCGGCGAATCCACCCAGCTGTATCATCGCCCTTCGTTTCGGCGACGACTTTCGTTTTGTCTTTCGATTTTTGTTCAAGCGTTTGAATCATCTCGATGACTTCGGGACGCTTAACTTTGCGCGTCGCCGTGCGCGGTAATTCAAACGGCGTGAGATGCAGAACTTTTACTCGTTTGAAGAAAGGCAAGGACGCGGAAATTTGCCGAAAATGTTCTTCGACTTTTTTGTTGACTTCGCCGCGAGCCAGCGAAATATCGTGTTCGTAATCCGGCACGACGAGCGTTGCAATTTTTTCGCCGCCGTCTGCGTCCGGCAAACCGACGACGCTCAATTCCTTAATCAGAGGCGATGTCCCATACAAATCTTCGATTTCATCCGGGTAAATGTTTTTGCCGTTAGAATCAATAATGACATCTTTCGAGCGTCCGACGATGAACAGATTTCCGTCTTCGTCAATGCGCCCCAAATCGCCCGTTTTCAGCCAACGGTCGTGCAGAACGGCTTCGGTTGCTTCCTCGTTGTTAAAATACCCGACCATCACATTTTGCCCGCGAGCGAAAACTTCGCCGATGCCTTTTTCGTCCGGCTCGTTGATTTTTACTTCTACGCCCGGCAGCGGTTTGCCGACGCTTCCGCGTAACAATTTATTACCCGGACGTGCGACTGTCAGAACCGGCGAAGATTCGGTCAAACCGTAACCTTCAAGAACGGTAAAACCAAGTCCGTGCAAATCTTTCTGCACTTTTTCCGACAACGCCGAACCGCCGGAAATTAAATAGCGCATTCGCCCGCCCATTCCTTGATGAATCGGGAAAAAGGCAATCGGACCAAAGTTGAACGGCGTGTTGTCCCTAAGCCAAGCGTTAAACTCGATAATGTTATCCGCCAAATCCGCGAACCAATCGCCGCGCTCGCGGAAGCGCGATTTGATGCGGCGATGAAGCATTTCCCAAAGCGCGGGAACGCCGACCATTCCCGTAACGTGGTTGTTTTCGATGGCGCGGGAGAGTTCTTCGCTCGATAATTCGTCCAAATATGTAATCTGCGTTCCGTTAGCGAACGGCGTTAAAAACCCGGCGGAAAATTCAAAAGTATGGTGCATCGGCAAAACCGACAAAACGCCGTCGGTGATGTCCATTTCCAAAACCGACGAGAGCATCGAAACCATACTCGTAAAATTTTTGTGCGAAAGCATCACGGCTTTCGGTGTGCCGGTCGTGCCTGATGTAAAAATTAAAGAAGCAACTGAATTTGCCAGAATCTTTTCGGGCAGAAGCGCGATTCGGTTCGCCTCTTCCGCCTCGCTCTTCATCTCGAAAACATCTTCAAACGTCCACAACGGAATTTCTATTTTCGCCCTTTTTAATTCGTCGTTTAAGGCGGAATTTTCGTCGAAAAGTTTGCGGCTTAAAACAATCGCCGAAGCCTCGCCGGCTCGGACAAAATTGATGATTTCATCAATCGAACTCGCCGGGTCAATCGGAATCGCGGCTGCGCCTGTCTTTAAAATGCCGTAATAAGTTAAACCCCACTCCGGCATATTGTTGGAAAACAAAACTACGCGGTCTTGCGGTTTTATATTATTATCTGCAAAAAACCCGGCGGCACGAAGGGCAAGTTCCCGCGTATCTTCAAAAGTGTATTGCTCTTTTTTTCCGCCTCGTTCGATTCGCATCGCCACGCGCGTCGGAAACCGTTTTGTCGCGGTGTCGAACAAATCAATTAAATCCTTGTAAGTGTGCGCGCGGCGTTCCTGAATCTTTAAATCTTCTTCGAGCTGCGGCAAAACCCATTTTCGCAAACCCGGAAAATGCACGTTAAGCCAATAATCATACCAATCAATTTGTTCCGGATACCACGGGAGCAAATCCTGCTCGGATTTTTTGATTAACGAATGCAAAGCGCGTGTGTTGTCGGCGCGATAGAGATATTCGTTGTCAATCATAAACGGTTTGAAAAGATCAAACGCTTCCTTGGTTTCTTCGGTCGTGCGCTCGAAATTTTCCACCGATTTTTTCACGTCGTCTACGATATTGGCGATGCGCCCGCCGCCCCACTTCGGACTAGTTTTGTCGAGCCATTTCGTTGCTGTTTTCGCCAAATTATTGAGCATCGGCGCGGACGTTAATTCATAAGTTCGCTGCGAAACCGGCGTGGCTTCAATCATCGCCGCCACGCGGTTAACCAATTTGTTGCCCGTTTCCTTCTCCTGAAAATGTTGCCGTTTATACAAACTGACCAGCCCGATGATGCGCTTCATATTACTGGGATTTGAATCGCCCGAACACGCTTGAAAAACAAGCGGCGGTTTGTCGTCAACCAAGGCGTTCATTGCGGCGGAAAGCATCGCGCCCGCCACCAAATCAACCGGAATCACATCGAGAATCAGATTTTCATTAGTCGGAATAATCGGCTGACCGCGAAGCGCGATAAGTATCAGCGGCGCAGTCGTCGTAAAACCTTCGTTCCAACCGGGAAACGGGTAATTTACCGAAGATTCGACGACGCTCGGACGCACAAGAATTTTAATAATGTCGTTTTGCTTAGCGATAATCTGTTCCGCCAAAGATTTTGAATAAGTGTAAATGTTCGTCCAACCCCAATAATCGGCGCGTTCCGAACCGAGTTCCGTCGTGCGTTCCCGAATCCAGACTTTCTTTTCGCGCAGCATCGCCAAGCTTAAAGCGGCTTCATCGTCGGCATCGCGTCCTTCTTCTACCAGTCGTTCGCGGGCGGTTTCGCGGAATTTCGAAATCTGCATCGCGTCTTTCGCTTCTTCACGGGCTTGCTCGGAGAGCCGGGCGCAATCGGCGATTTCTTGATCAACGTCAAAAGTCGTTCCAACTAATTCTTCCTTTCTCGGAAAATAACCGACCACCGGCTCATTCTCCCAAATCGTGCCGCTTTTTTTCCCCGCCACAAAACAAGTCGAAACGTGAACCAGCGCGGGGCGCTTCATCATCCGCGCCAAATTTATAACATTGTTCGTCCCAACGACATTCGTTCTGAGCGCGCTTTCAAGCGGCGGATTAAACGTCACATTGCCCGCCGAATTTATGATAAGGTCGCAATCCTTCATTATCTTTTTGGCTTCTTTTTCCTCTAAGCCAAGAAATTCATTGCCGACATCGCCATTGACGGGAACGACCTTTAAGCGAATAAAATCTTCAAACCCGTCGCCATATTTCTCGCGCAACGGGTCAAACGTCGGACTCGTAACAATGCTCGTCCAAAAACGAATCTCCGATTCCTTCGCGTCTCTGGCGCGAACCGTCGCGTAAACTTGTCCGACATCGGGAAAATTATTCAGCAGCATTGAAAGCGTAACTTTGCCGACAAAGCCCGTGCCGCCGATAAAGAAAATCTTTTTACCTTTAAAAATTTCGGTTGGTGATAATTTCATTCTACTATTAAAACTTTTTCTTCTTAATGATTACGGCTTGAAAACCCTTTTCTTTTCTTCTTCTATCTGTTTCTTCCTTTTTTCTTCTTCAATTTTTTGTTTTAGAATTTTATTTTTTTCTTCTTGCCTTCTTTGGATAATTTTGTCGAAAACAGTTACATCAAATAAATGAATTGCGGGTATTTTATGATTGGCAAGCATCACTTTAATTTGATAGTTGCCGCAATAGAGATATTTACCATCAAATTTATAGCCGCCTCTTTTCATTGCCGGCAAATTAAGAGATTTTTCAACCTGTGAGGCGAATTCATCTATGTTTTGCCATCTGATATTGTCATCATAGACAACTCCGATTGAGTACAAACGGTTATCGAAAAAGTTAAGGACGATTAAATGTATTTCTTTGAATCTTAAATCTTTTAAGGTTGCGGTAGGGAAATTTTGATACATTTCTTTTTCATACAAATTCACGAACAGATACTCATATTTGTTTTCCCTTTCTCTTTCTCTTTCGCTTTTGAAACAGTTTCAAAATATCTTCCAGATGTTTCTTCTGTTCTTCGGCGGTCATTTCTGATTGCTTTAATTCTTTGAAAATTTTTTCCCAATAATCTTCATTCGGAAAAAATTCATATTTTCCTAACTGCAATTCTTTATTCATACATTTATCGTTTTAGATTAATCGCTCACATTACAAAGCCCGATAATCGGCTGATGCAGCATCGTAATCTCGGCGTTTCTGCCCATAAAGGAGCGCGCCTGGGCAATCGCTTCGGTCATATTATCGGCGCGTTCCCAGCCGAGCATTTCGGGGACGTGAGCGTTTTCCGCGCCGGCGACGATGACCTTGCCGACGTGCTGGCGACCGTTTTCGCCCCAATACCACATAAAAAACGGGTGCGCTCCGTGATAAGCGTTGCCGCGCCGATACATTTCGATATAGTTCGGATTCGTGGCAAACTCGCGCTCGTATTTTTCGCGCAGATAAAAAGCGTCCCGTGATTCTGAAAGCAGGCGATGGAAAAATTCGATATAGGGCGCGTGTTGATTATGGTCAAACTCGTCGAAACACGGATGAGAAACAATCATCACGCCGCCTTTCCGAACGAGCGGTTTGTTGCGATACATATTGAAGTGATAGCCGAGAGCCATCACCTGGACAAGAAGAGGATTGAGCGATGAATAGACGTTATAAGGCGAAATGTCGGGAATGCCCGTTATTAAAATATCGCACTGACCCTTGACGGGAATCTCAAACTGCTGGTAATTCTTTTCCAGAATCTTTTCGTGGACAGGTTCGGTTGCGCCAGCGTAACAGGCAATCAATTCATATTGCGCGGGAATTTGGTGCAGAAGTTTTCGACGTGCGCCGCGCGGCAGATTGCCGAAAGTGCGTTTCATCGCTTCCCATTTCATCCTGTCCATAAACGAAAACTCGTCTTCGTTGCGCGTCAGAATGTCGTAGCCGTCGCTGAACATTCGACTGTTGAGCGCGGTTTCTATATGAAAGACGTTGCAGTGTTCGTCAACCAATTTTCCAAGGCGATCAATTTTGTGAGTGAGTTCCGACGCTGGCGGGTCCATATACGAATCCGAATCGCGGATTGTCTGCGGTTCGTGATGCGCCCGCAGAGATTCGTAATCGCACAGTCCGACGGCAACCGATTTGTGTCCGCCGTTCATTGGCACAAAATTGATGTTGGCGTAAATCAGCAAATCGCTTTCGATGGCGCGTTTGTTGATACGAAGCGGTTCGTCGTGCCGCGTCTGTCCGATAGTTACAAGATTTTCGTCGTCTTCCGCGTCGTGGTTGTAATATCTGTCCGGGTAAAATTCGTTAAAAATCTTGCTTCCAACCATTCGCTCCATTTCCCACGCCGTCATCCGTCGGTGAAGCGAGATAGCGATTATCAAATGAATGTCGTCCACGCCGTTTGCCGCGCACTGTTCCAGAATGACTTCGAGCATCGTCTGGCGCACGTCGGGCGTTGCCATCGGCGGCAGCGGCATCGAAATATCGTCAATCGCAATCGTCACGCGCATTCCCGGTTCGAGCTGTGCATAAAGCGGTTTCGCGTCAATCGGATGATTAACTGCGTAACGAATCGCCGCTTCCCGATTCGGCAAGCCTTTAATCGGCGGATTCGGATAAATCACGCGCGTCCCAATCGGCAAATCTTCGAGAATAAAATCCTCGCCAAACGGTATAATGCGCGGCGCGCTGTCGCGGTCAATGTAGATGATTGATTCGTGTGTTTTTCTGCGTAATTGCAAAGCCATATTTTATTTTGTTACCAATGTTTGTTAATCAATTCTTCCAAAGCGTCTCTGTCAACTAATTCAATATTATTTGCATTCGCAAGTTTAACTGCGGCAGGCGTGAAATAATTATTCGTTATTACCATTCCCTTTTGCGCTTCGTAAAGACTTATTGCCGCCATAATTTCCTGCACGGCTTTATTTCCAACTTTCCCGCCGAAACGCTTTGCTTGTATAACTGTTTTCTCGCCGAACTTAACAATAACTAAATCCGCGCCTTGGTCGCCGGACAATCTAGTTTGCTCAACTTGATAACCCATTTTAGAAAAAAGTGTTTTTAGAAAATCTTCAAATTCATAACCATTTAGCTGGTCTATGTTTTCAAAAAAAATCTGTTCATTTCCTTCATTAAGCCGTTTCTCAAAATTTTCCAACTCAATTTGGTTCTCAATTTCTTTTACGGCAAATCTCAGGTCGCGCAAATCGTAATTATATAAATTTCTTTCTTGTAAGAGTTCTAATAAAGCCGTTAGATTCTCATCATTGCTTCCTGATATTTGCAAAAAACCTTTTATATATTCTCGTAAATACTGCGGTTTAGTTGCTAAAATTTTAGTTTTTATATTTTCTTTATGTTGTATTTTGTTTTCAAAGGTTAATAAAGTTTCTAATTCAGTTGAGGAAAAATCCCATTGCCGAGTTTTAAGTAGCATATGAAGTTTTGAGAACTCATTTTTGTTTCCTCTGTTCCCATATTTTTTGCAAATTGTTCTACAAATTTATATTCTGGACTTACAAAAAACATTTTAGACTTTTCTTGGAAAAGAGCCATTATTTCTGCTTCAGCTTTAGAGTTTTCTTCTTGCTGTTTAGCAAATTTTTCTTCCTCCAATGCTTTTTGTTTTTCAGGATCGTCAAAAGCAAAAACAAAAACAACGAATGTGACGCAGATACTTATTAATCCAGTCAGCAATAAAAACCAACCACCTATAACGGGCATATTGTCGCTGTTGCCACCAAATCTATCTACATAAGTGCATCCTTTGTAGGAATAAATGAATAAGAATATTGTTACCACTAACAAAATTGTTGTTTGTGAAAGACCTTGAACTAATTTCTTATCTTTGTTAGCAAATGCGGCACAAAGTGAAGAAATCCAATAGCTAACGACCCAAAAAGTGCAATTTGCAACAACCGTAAATAAAAGGAATGCTATTATCGCAACAATGATGATGACAAACATAATAACCTCAATTTATATAGTTTTTTTATCTCAAACACTGTAAACTTTAATTACTCACCATAAGCACTCAAAAGAAGTTTGCCTTCGTAATCAATCAGCCCAAGTTTCACGCGTTCGAGCCAGCCTTGTCTGCCGAGAACATTGCGCGTGAACGATTCTTCTTTGGCGAAATAGACGGTCGCAACGGTTTCAATTTCCAATACGGTCAAAACAATTTCGTGTCCGTAGGCGAAAAATCCGGCGGTCGCTGTTCCGAATTTTTCAAGTGTTCCGTTTTCGATTTCAAGACCGAGATTTTCGCCGAATCTGCGCTCAAAAATGCAATGGCTAGAACCCGTATCGAGTTTTGCCTCAAAATCAATGGTCAGCGAATTGTATCCGAGCGTAACAGGAAGTGTAATTCCAGTTTTGAGCGTGTCGTATTCGTGAAGTGTCGAAAACTCAATCGCGTATGAGTTCATAACCGCCTCCGAAAAAGAACTTTGGCTCCTCGACGATGTGATGAATAAACGGCGTTTCAATGCCCGCTTCTTTGGCTTTTTGATAAACTGTTCGTCCGTCGTCGTCAACCACGATGAGTTTATCTCCTTCCAGACAAACCCATTTATTCATATATTCTTCGCCGTGTTCGTCAAGCCATTTCCGAGCCTTTTTGTATCTTTCAATATGCCAATTAGATTTTTCTTTCTTTTCGCGTTTAGCTTGTTCTTCATCAATTACTTCACGCAATTTACCTAAATCTTCGAGCGGCAAAGCGCGAATTAAAGTTGTAACTTGTTCTAAATTTGCCTGCATATAAATTTCTCCTATTCAGCATATTCGCTCAACAAAAGTTCGCCTTCGTAATCAATCAGCCCATGGATTCAAAATTGTAATCTGCGAATCGTGAAAGTTTTTGACGTTTTGCGTGACGAAAATCATATCGTGTTCCAAAGCCGTCGCTTCCAGAAGCGAATCGAACGCCGGACGCACGATGCCTTTTCGTTCAAATTCGCCATACATTTTCCCCCAAACCAAAAACGTCTTTTCGGACAACGGCAAAATGCGTCGGGAAAAACGCATTCGTAATTGTTCCAGCCATTTTTCGAGTTCGGCTCTCTTTCTGCTTGATTCAAGTCTTATGATTTCTTTCCTGATTTCGCCAAGCGACAAAACGCTCAAATAAAGTTTCGATTCATCTTGCGCGTCGAGCCATTCGAGAACTTTTGCGCTCGGTCTTTTTTGTTTCGGTTCGGAAATCGCGCAGGTATCGAGCAGAAAATTCATTCAAACGACACCTCGCGCGGCAAATCTTCCGCTCGGTTAAGGAAAGGAATTATTTCGTCGAGCGGACTTTTTTGCAGAAACTCGACCAGACTTTCTTTTTTGCCGTTTATTTTCCGCCAATCGGCAATTGAAACGACGACGGCAACTTCCGTGTCGTGCCGACGAATTACCTGCGGCTCACCCTTTTCCGCAAGGCGAATCAATCCGCTCAAATTATTTTTTGCTTCTTTTACTGTGTGCGACATTTTTTCACCTCGCAAAATTTATCTTGGCAACAACTTAGCTACGTAGCCATTATATCTAAATCTCAATTCAATTTCTATATCGCTTAAATTTTATTCAAGCATCCAACGGTATAATGCGCGGTGCGCTGTCGCGGTCAATGTAGATGATTGATTCGTGCGTTTCTCTGCGTAACTGCAAAGCCATAAACTAAATAAATTTTTCTTAAATTTCGTCTAAAATTTTCTGTCTTCGTTTTTCGTATTCTTCTTCGCTGATTAAATTTTTGTCTTTCAATTCAGAAAGTTTTGCAAGACGTTCTTCAGCAGTTTGAATATTTACTCCCCTTGATGAAACTTTTGCTGCATTTATATCATTCATTAAAACTGCTTCATCATAAACCGTAACACCTTTTATTACTTTTGTGAGATTGGATTAAGTTCTACCTACCTCAATTGTTTGCTGTTCAAGATTTGTGCTGTCTGGAAATAGTTTTAACTTTTCGAGTAAATTAAAATAATCATTTCGAGCCTTTCTTAATTGCCTATCTTTAACCAACCTCATTATTCGGTTATTAATTCCGGTCAAACTAAAGGCAATCAGAAGAACTATTACTATCAATATTAATGTGAATTTAATCACGTCCATCAGTATAAGAAATCTCCAATTACTTCAAATTCAAAATCGCCCAATCGTGCTGCAACGCAGTTTGTTTGAGACGAAAATCTGGATTGACCGCCGCCGGATGTCCGACAATTGAGAGCATCGGCAAATCTGAAATGCTGTCGGAATAAGCGTAAGAATCCGACAAACTCAAATTTTCGCGTTCGGCAAATTCGCGTATCCATTTTGCTTTCGTCGCCGCAGCCATCACGGGCGGAAGCAGTCTTCCCGTCGCGTAACCATTGACGAATTCCAGGCGGTTCGCCGCAAAATCGTCAATTCCAAAATGCTTTATTAAAGGCGCAACCGTAAAATCTAGTGCGCCGGTGATGATAACTTGCCGCAGACCGAGTTTTTTCGACGTTTCAATCAGTTCAAACGTTCCGTCGAAAATTGCCGGCTTGAGAACGTCTTCAAAAAGTTCGTCGGCGAAAAACCGCAGGCGGTCTTCGGATTCACCCGCGTAGGATTTGAAAAAGATTTCGTTAAAAACATTACGCGAATACAAATCAGTCGCGGCGAAAAATGGCAGTTTCGCTAATGTCTGCGCGCTTTTTTTGATTGTTTGAAGAAGCCCTTGCTGCCGCCTGGCGTAGAATCCGAGCGTATGCACCAGATTTGTGCTGACGAGTGTGCCTTCCAAATCGTAAAACGCCGCCGCTTGTTCGTTTTTGCTCATTCGAGTATTGAGTGAATTTCCAATATGAATTAAAATGAATCGTCGTTCAGTAACGAAAAACTAGAATATAACTTATTTTACTGCTTTTTGGTAATTTATCAGATGAAAAGAAGGTGTATTTACAGTTTTATTACAATTGGTTTAATCAGCGCTATTTTTGTTTCTTGCGCGAAAAAATCTGAAACGGAAGAAAATAAAAGACCACTAAATACTGCTCTGATAACCGAAAATCTCTCGAAAGCCGAAGAACTTTCCAAACAGCATAACGATTTATCGAAACTGCGCGAAGCCATCAAACTGCTTGCCCAAGTCAGAGATGCGGACAATAGGAATTACGAGGTCGAATGGAAGTTTGCCAGATGCAATTATTTTCTCGGCAAATTAATAAGCGACGAAAAAGAAGGCGAAAAGATTTTTAAGGAAGGCGAAGCGGCGGGAAAAATTGCTTCCAGATTAGAGCCGAATAAGCCCGACGGTTTCTTCTGGTATGGCGCGAATTTGGGCGAACAAGCCAAACGCTCGCCCTTAACGAAAGGTTTGACTTCTGTTGATGACATTCGTTCGGCGATGAACAGAGTCATCGAGATTGAACCCGCATATCAAGGCGCAAGTGCGTTCGACGTTCTTGCGCAAATTGAACTTTCAACCGGATTAGTCGGCGGAAAGCCTGAAAAAGCGGTTGAATATCTTGAAAAGGCAATTGCACTGGAAAAGGAAAATACTTATATTCGGTTTCATCTGGCGCAAGCGTATTTGGCGGTTAATCGTGATGCAGAAGCAAAAAAACAGCTTGATTATATTATTCAAATGAAGCCGAATCCCGATCTTCCTGAATATGAAGAATCATTGAAAGAAGCAAAAAGGCTGCTTGCAACAAGGTTCAAATAACGGTCAAGATTTTCCGAACGTTTTTTAATTCTATTGATTGTGCAAAGCAATTTCGAATTTTTTTACGCCGCGCAGAACAGTTAATGTTTTTACTTTAATCGTCCTGCCGCTAAACGGTTCATCAGAGATTTGCTTGCCGTCAATCGCCTCAATCACATCGCCTACTTCTACGCCTGAACGCTCGGCTAAACTATTTCGCTTGACGGATTTGACCGTGCGGTTTTCATTTTGCAAAACAATTTCGATGCCGAGGAACGGCAAAATTTCTTCAGCGGTGAAAAACTTTGTATCGTCTGCATTCGGCGCAGTTTCAATTCTTCGATTCGGATCTAGTCCGCGCGGCAGCGTTACCGTCGGTGCAGACACAGTGATGTCTCGAGAGCCGATGCCGTCAGATTCTTCAGCATTCTTTTTCGGCGTTTCAGTTCTTCGTTTTTTCTTGGAATTAACCGCTGCAATTTGTGCTTCCCGAATGTCTTTTATAGATACTGTATTTGTATTTAATTGGCTAGCAACCGAACTTTCATTTCCGAATGTAGATAAAATATTTTGATTCGTGAAAGAAGGATCGCTTGCCGTCGTTTCATTTTCGATTGACGTTGGCGGAACGAATTTCGCAATTTGCGGCGTAGCGTCGTTGTTGTCCGAAAAATAATTCGCATTAAAAGCTATTATTCCGAGAAGCAAGACAATCACGCCGAGCGGCATAACGTAGCGCAAAACGGGGAAAAATCGCGATTGAAAATCCGCTGATTTTGAATTAGCGATTCGGGCTTTGACGCGAAAATCAAAATTAACGGGAGCGTCAACTCGCGGCAGAATATCAATCATCTGCCAAACGCGAGTTTGCTCGCTGCTCGTTTTTTTGCAATTCGGACAATCGTTTAAATGGCGCGTTGCCGCCTTGGTTAAACGCTCACTCTCTTCAAATTCAGTTAAAAAATCTCGACAATTCATAGGATTTTTCTAAAAATATTTTTGTAATTTCTCTCTTAAAAGCCCGCGGGCGCGGCTGATGCGCGATTTGGTCGTGCCTAAGCCAAGTTCCATAATCTGCGCAATTTCTTCGTAACTTCTGCCTTCGATGTCGCGCAAAATAATCGGCGCACGATATTTCTCCGGCAAAGTCGCAATCGCTCGTGCTATCGTTTGGCTTTGCTCGCTTTCGATTAAATTTTCATCCGGCAGAGATTTCTCGTCCGGCGGATTAAAATCCTGCGCTTCTTCGCCTGCATACTGAAAAAGTCCGGTTAAGGAAACAAGCCGCCGACGTTTGCGCTTGCGAATTTCGCTGATCGCAAGATTCGTCGCAATCCGGTAAATATAAGTCGAAAACGCATATTCCGTGTGATAACGTTCGATGGCAAAATACACGCGGACGAAAGTTTCCTGCGCCAAATCTACGGCTTCTTCGTAATCATTCAAAAAGCGATAGATATAATTCGTAATCGGGCTGCGGTAACGGCGCATAATTTCGCCGAACGCCGCTTCATCACCGCTTTTAGTGGCTTCAATTAATTGATGGTCGGATAGCTTCTCAATCGGCACGGCAGATTGTAACACTTCCGCGCCCAAATTCTCGAATTTGTCCAAAGCCATACGCGCATACTTTTTACAATATAATTTTAGCCAAAACAAAAGCCGCCGACGTTTTTATCACGCCGCGCGGCTCGAAAAGGTTGCGTAAAGTTCTCCTCTTTATTAAATTATCAATCGGCAGTCTTGACGGTTAAAACTAAAAACATTAATTCGTCGGGGTTAAAGGTTGACAAACTTCCGATAACGGTCGGCACGTTTTCCGCTAAACTGCATCTTTGAATAGTCAATCCCACTTGCTCATAATTTACGACTGAATTTGTTTTTCCGCTTTCGTCTCTAACGCTTGAAGTGATAATCGGAATCCTTTGTCCGAATCTAAAACTTTGGAATTGAATTGAGTTTTGCCCTTTTGCGTCGGGCAAAGTTTGAAGATTATGCAGCGTCCACTCGGAAAAAATCGAAAAATTTCTTTCCTGATTTGGAATCGCTTCGTTGGTAACGCTTTTAAGCTCGATTGTTCCCGTATTGGCAACTCTCTGATAAAAAGTTGCTCCCAACCGATAGTTTGAGTATGAATAATTTGCTTTCAGTTTTTTTACCGCGCCGGCGAGCGTCTGCGGAATGTCCGGTTTGTTATTTGTATTGTTCGAGGCGACTAAAGTTTGCAGAACGACTTCGTAGCTCGGTTCAATCTGTTTTCCAGTTGGCGATGTTTGGGCAAAACCATTTGTCAGGCTGAGCAGACAAATGGAAAAAAAAGCGGCGATTGAAAAAGCAATCTTCGATTTGGTCATAAATTTTCTCCTGTTTCAAAAAGTTGATATTCTCAACTCATTCCACAGAAAAACCAAAACAAAGTTGCAGAAAGATTAATTAACTTTCATTAAAAATAACTTCCTCGACTTTTTGTCCGAAACTAATGGTTTGGATATTCGTTTCTTCAATTTGTTTGTCGTTCGCCCACAGCACACTGCGAAACGGAACAAGCGTCCCTTGCGCGTAGTTGTAATCGTAAAACTTGCGGCGATATTTCGTATTGTCTTCGGTGTATTCGAGCATCATCACGCGTAAGGTTTTGCTGCTGATATAAAAGCGCGTTTTGCGCGTTTGTTTGTCGGTTACATCGAGAACGTAGTAATCTACGCCCATAATTTTCTCGCGTTCGGCAAGTGCCAGCGTCGAGCCGTTTTCTTTGTACCGCAAAAGTGCTTCGAGTCCGTGCCAAATTTGATTTTGGAAAGCCTTTGTCGCATCTTCGCGCGGCGTGAAAACAGCTTCGTTGAAAATTCCAAAAACTTTATCGTTATTATAAATCAATGCGAATTTAGCGTTCGGATATTCCTGGTCAAAGCGAATGCGCTCTTTATCTAAACTGTCGCCGCGCAAAATCAAGCGTTCATAATTTGCCTGTTCGATTTTGCCTTCGGCATTTGTAAGAGTGATTTTTCCGCGCTCGACGGTTGTTTTGCGAATTTGTTTGAGATAATCTCTGCCGCCCAAACCGCCGTAAAAATAAACTGCCGATTCAGCCACCTGCTCGGCGGTTGCTCCTTTAGACAAATCATTTGCGGGCTGTTTATTTTTTTGCTTTTTATCCTTTTTCTCAGTAGTTTCCGTCTTGGTTTTGTCGGTCGTCTCTTGTGCCGACACAAACGGAACGCTCGTTAAAATGAAAAAAGCGAATAATATAAAAAACTTAAAACGCACAAAAATTCTCCTTTATTTTTATTGAAATTTTGTTTTTGCGGATTGTAACACAAACAAAAAAATTGGGCATTCGACCGCTATTTGTGAAACTTCTTTTATTGATGAGGTTTTCTATCTTTAAGATGCTTTTATAATGGAAATCTATAAATCAAAAAGGTATTATAGATAACCGAAATTTGTTGTTTCGCAGATTATTAAAACCGATTGCCGGCATCCGCGATTATAACTTGTTCAGATTATGTATAGTAAAATCCAAAATTTATTAGAGCAAGCCGCCGCGCAAGCTGAATCTTCGACTGCTGAAGTGAGTTCAGTAACGAACGCAACGCGCAATTGTTCATCGGAAACAGAAGCGAAAAATGTGTTTCAACGACTAATACAAAAACTTTTTAACATTGAGCAATGGAATGCCGAATCGAACCTTTCAAGTTTCGCGCTGTTTGACGAAAACGGCTTTGCAAAGATGGAAAAGATTGCCGCCGTCGGCGATTTTATACGGATAACTTTGCCCGGTTCGGGCAAAGACGATTGGGTAAAAATCGTCGAGATTCACGACGCGGCGGATGAAATTGTTCTGACCGTTCAGCCTTCGTCCAATCCGACTGACAAGGAAGATAATTCCACTACATCACATTTTTTCACCAATGATTCGACAAATAATTTTTGCCTGCAAAAAAATGGAATAAAACTAAATTTTTACGTTATCGGTTTAGGTGAAAAGTCGAATACCGAAGATACGAGCGGCATTGTAGAAACAGTTCGCAATTTTGCGACGGCGAACATCGGTCATTATCTCGGCATTCAAAAAGCTCAGTGGCAAAATTTCTGCGATAATTTTGTCGAAATCGAAAAATAATTTATCAATGCTGCACGTCGCTCTAGTCGAACCTGAAATTCCGCCGAACACGGGTAATATTGCGCGTTTGTGCGCGGCGACATTCACCGACTTGCATATCATCGGCGCGACCGGGTTTCGGCTTGACGATAAAGCAGTAAAACGCGCCGGACTAGATTATTGGGACGAAGTAAAAATTGTACGCCACATCGAATTAGAAAATCTTTTTAAATTCTTGCCGAACTCACGCTTCATTTATTTGACCACTAAGACGAAAAAAACTTATCTCGACTTTAAATTCGCCGAAAACGATTGTTTGGTGTTCGGGCGCGAAACGCGCGGGCTGCCGGAAGATTTATTAAAAGCCAATTGGGAGCTCTGCCTGACGATTCCGATGCCGAACGAAAACGTGCGCAGTTTGAATTTGGCAACCAGCGTCGGAATTGTGCTTTATGAGGCTTTGCGGCAGATCAATTCCCCCGTAAATTATTGACAAAACCTTGCAATTTCTTGCTCCGAGAATAGCATCTCTAGCTAGCAAATTTTCATCATAAAATCACGAAAGAAGAGCAAATGTTTTGCTTTAATTTTAGTGAGCAAGGGAGAAAATATATGAAATTCTTACAAAAAATTTTAATTTTATCAGTCGCAATTTTAGGTTTAACGTTTGTTGATGTCAACGCTCAGAGTTTTTCCGACAATGCCAGAAGTTCGGTGAGAAGTATAGAACGGCAAGTTTTCAAACAAATAATTAAGCTGCCGTATTATGGTGTTTTCGATAATATCGCTTTTCGAGTTGATGGCGACACTGTAACTTTGATGGGCAAAGTCCTTCAACCGACGACGAGAAAAAGTGCGGAGCGAGTGGTCGAAAAAATCGCTGGCGTTAAGAATGTTGTGAACAATATCGAAGTTTTACCGCTTTCAAATTTTGACGATTCGATTCGTCTGCGGACTTTGCGAACACTTCAAAACGGCGGTAGTTTGTATCGCTACTTTTTAGGCGCAAATCCGTCGGTGAAAATTATCGTTGACCGCGGCAACGTAACGCTCGAAGGTTTTATCGCCAATCGCGGAGATTACAATCTAGCGAACATTTTAGCCAGAGGCGTGCCGGGCGTGTTCAGCGTCAAAAACAATTTGGTTATCGAAAAGGAAATGGTTCGTTAATTCTAAAAAAATGTAACTATGAAAAAGACCGAGCGAATTTAAAGCGTTCGGTCTTTTTTTATCTAATACGTGCGTTTCAAATTAATTAGTATTATCAATACTTCGGACACTTTTTGAGAAGACATTTTCCGTAAGTTGTTGAAAACTAAAGAATCTGCTTACTTAAATCAAAGTTAGCTCAAAGCCTAAGTTTGATTTAAATACAAAAAGGCAGTTATATCGTTTCAAAAGCCTTGATTTCAGTGGGTTTCAAAAAACAAAAAACTGTCCGAAGTATTGATTATACAATTCTGACAATAATTCTATAATTGATTTTTCGGAAGGCGATTTTAAATCCTTTTCGGCAAATCAAAAAAAATGAAACGAGAGAATTTGAGCCGCTACGTTTGGCTGGCAGTTTTGGCGGCGGTTTTGACTATTGCTCTCAAAGCGGCGGCATATTTTTTCACTGGTTCAATTGGTTTATTGTCGGATGCTTTGGAATCGGTGATAAATCTCGTCGCTGCTCTCATCGCTTTGTTGATAATAAAAATCGCCGCGCAGCCGCCTGACGACGACCACGCCTTCGGACACGACAAGGCGGAGTATTTCTCGAGTGGTATTGAAGGCGTGCTGATTTTTTTCGCCGCCTTGGGTATTATTTATTCCGCCGTGCCGCGTCTTTTCGCTCCGCAGCCGCTCGAACGTATCGGCATCGGGTTATCTATTACGCTCATCGCTACGCTGATAAATTTAATCGTCGGGCTGATTTTGATTCGTGCCGGACGACAACATCACTCGATTGTTTTAGAAGCCGACGGGCGACATCTGCTGACTGATGTGTGGACTTCGGTTGGCGTAGTTTTGGGCATTGTTGTCGTCGGCTTAACGGGTTGGTTTGTGCTTGACCCGATTGTTGCGCTGCTGGTTGTGTTGAATATACTTTGGACGGGTTTTCAATTGATTCGCCGTTCGGCTTTGGGTTTGATGGACACCGCAGTTTCGCCAGAAACGCAGGAAAAAATCGAAGAAATTCTTGACGGTTATATAAAGGAGAAACAAATTGATTACCACGCTCTACGCACCAGACAATCGGGCGCGAGAAAATTTATCTCCGTTCACATTCTCGTTCCCGACGATTGGACGGTACAGAAAGGACACGATTTAACTGAGGAAATTGAAGACGAAATTCGCCGAGCCGTTCCCGAATCAACCGTCTTCACGCATCTCGAACCGCTCGAAGACCCGTCTTCTTTCTACGACTTGGAACTTTTTCGACGTAAATAAATTTCATTCGAGCTACCTTTTGTGCTAAAAATAAATTATGCAAACTGTCAAAGAAATAAATCCTCAATACGTTACTAATCAGTCGGGCAAAAAAACCGCTGTCTTGCTTCCGATTGCCGAATTTGAACAAATAATGGAAGACTTAGACGACCTTGCCAAAATTGCCGAACGGCGCGATGAACAAACCATCTCTCAAACCGACTTGATTGCGGAATTAAAAAGCGATGGACTCATATAAAATCGAATGGAAGCAGTCGGCAGTTAAGGAATTGAAGAAATTGCCGAAGGAAATGATTGCCAAAATTCTCGTTGCTGTTTAAAAACTATCGTCAAAATCCTCTTCCGCTTAAAACCACTAAACTTGTCGGCACGCAACAAAGTTTTAGAATTCGTGTTGGTGATTACCGAATTGTCTACAATATCTTTTTCAAAACCTTAATTATCGAAATCGTTCGCGTCAAACATCGTCGTAATGTTTATCAAAGATAATCGCACGTTTGATTTTTCCGCCCGTAAATCATATTCTTACCGTTTGCCTTAGACGCAATTTTTACATCTATGATTGACACAAAAAATATCAGAAACATCGCTATCATCGCGCACGTTGACCACGGCAAAACGACTTTGGTTGATGCGATGCTCAAACAATCGGGAACATTCCGCGACAACGAAACCGTCCAAGACCGCGTGATGGATTCGATGGATTTGGAACGCGAACGCGGCATTACAATTATGGCGAAAAACGCTTCGGTGCATTACGGCGATTACAAAATCAACATTCTCGACACGCCCGGACACGCCGATTTCGGCGGCGAAGTCGAGCGCGTTTTGAAAATGGTTGACGGCATCATTCTGCTCGTTGACGCGGCGGAAGGCTGTTTGCCACAAACTCGTTTCGTTCTTCGTAAAGCACTCGAACAGAAACTTCCCGCCATCGCTTTGGTCAATAAAATTGACCGCCACGATTCACGACCGGAAGAAGTTCTTGATGAGATTTACGACCTTTTTATTGATTTGGGCGCGGACGGGGAACAAATTGATTTTCCGATTCTTTACTCGATTTCGCGCGACGGCGTGGCGAAGAAAACTCTGGAGGAAGAATCAAAAAATCTGAAACCGCTGTTCGACCAAATCATCGAAACGATTCCCGCACCGCACGCTTTGCGCAACGACAGCTTACAGCTTCTCGTTGCTAACATTGATTACAACGAATACGTCGGCAGACTTGCTATCGGCAGAATTTATTCCGGCGAGATTACCAAAAATCAAGACGTTATTGTTGCCAAACGCGACGGTTCGACGCAGAAAACTAAGGTTAAAGAACTTTACGTTTTTGAAGGAATGAAACGCGAATCGGTTGAAAAAGCCGGTGTTGGCGAAATCGTCGCGCTTGCCGGATTTGACGACATCAATATCGGCGAAACGATTACGCTGGTTGATAATCCAAAGCCGCTGCCGGTGATAAATGTTGATGAGCCGACAATTTCAATGATTTTTGGCGTGAACAATTCGCCGTTCTCCGGCATTGACGGGAAATTTGTAACATCGCGCCAAATCAGGGAACGGCTTGACCGAGAACTTCTCGGCAATGTGGCTTTAAGAGTTGAGGACACCGATTCACCCGACCAATTCAAAGTTTCGGGACGCGGCGAATTGCAGCTTGCAATTTTAATCGAAATGATGCGGCGCGAAGGTTACGAACTCCAAGTTTCAAAACCGGAAGTCATCACTAAAAAAGGCGACAACGGCGAGCTGCTCGAACCGATTGAGCAAGTCGTTGTTGATGTGCCGGAAGAATTTATCGGCGTGGTTACCGAAGCACTCGGAAGGCGCAAAGGTCAGATGAGCAAGATGATAAATAACGGAACGGGCAGAGTGCGGCTCGAATACGAAGTTCCGTCGCGCGGTCTGATTGGTTTTCGCGGCGAATTTTTGACCGAAACGAAAGGCACAGGACTTTTGAATACGATTTTCCTCCGCTTCGACAAATGGCAGGGCGATATGAAAGGGCGCGGCACCGGCTCGCTCGTTTCCGACCGAATGGGCGAAGCGATGACTTATGCGCTTTATGCTTTGCAGGAACGCGGCGCATTATTCGTCAAACCGCAAACAAAGGTTTATGAAGGAATGATTATCGGCGAAAATGCCCGCGCCGTTGACCTCGATGTCAATCCAATCAAAGAGAAAAAGCTAACAAATATGCGAACTTCCTCCGCCGACGAAGCGATGCGGCTCGTGCCTGTTAAAGATTTGTCGCTCGAAGAAGCGTTGGAATTTATCGCCGATGACGAACTCGTCGAAGCCACGCCAAAATCAATTCGGCTCAGGAAAAGAGTTTTGAAGGCGAACGAGCGACCAAAGAAATAGGCAAAAATAAATATTTTTCTGCTATAATTAAAAACTAATGGAAACACTGGAAGCAATTCAAACAGTGCAGTTAACCAAGACCGCCGACGGCACAATTAGAGTCGGTAAGACACGGATTGCGCTCGAATCGGTAATTCATCATTTTCGGCTCGGAGCAACTGCCGAAGAAATCGCGCAAAAATTTCCTTCCTTAAAACTTGCCGAAGTTTACGGCGTAATTTCCTTTTTTCTCAGCAGCCGCGAAGAAGTCGAAAAATATCTGCAACGGCAGGAAGCCGAAAGCAATGCCGTGCAAGCTGAAACCGAATCAAAATTTCAAACCGAAACCGAAGAACTTCGTGAGCGAATTTTGGCGCGTTGGGAAAAACGGGCTGAATTAGTCTGAAGCCGTAATGCTCAAACTCGTCATTGACCAGGATTTTGACCACGACATTTTACGTGGAGTTCTTCGCCGCCTTCCCCAACTCGATTTTGTAACCGCTCTTGAAGCAGGTTTAAGCGAAACCGAAGACCAGCAACTTTTGCTTTGGGCATCCGCCAACAAAAGAATTTTACTCACCCACGACCGCAAGACGGTGCCGAAACATTTCGCCGCACTTTTAGACAAAGGCAGTGATTTGACCGGCGTTTTTATTGTGCCGCGCCGTTTGCCAATCGGTCAGGCGATTGACGGACTCGAAATGATGATTGTTTGTAGTGAAATTGAAGAATGGCGGAATATCGTTAAAATCCTACCGCTTTAGATTTTTCCGACGAGTTTCCGGTTAAATTCGGAGTGGAAACCAAACGCGCCGACATCGTGATTCGGGACAAAGACCATCCCGATTCGGCGTATATTATTATCGAACTCAAAAAGCCGCGCCTGAAAGACGGCAAAGACCAATTAAAAAGCTATTGCCACGCGACGGGCGCACCGATTAGCGTGTGGACGAACGGCGGCGCGATTTCTTATTATCACCGCAAAGACCCGAATTATTTTGTCGAGCTAACCGATATTCCCGCCCAAGCCGAGACGCTCGCCGACGTTTTGCGCGAAGATTTTCGGATGGCTGACCTCGTTAAAAAGTTCAATGAGCAGACCGAGCGCAAATCGCTTCGGCAGCGCATCGAGGAAATGGAAGACGAAGTTTTGGCGAACGCGGGCGTTGACGTTTTTGAGGAAGTTTTCAAATTGATTTTCACCAAACTTTACGACGAACTCGAAAGCACGCGCAACGAAACGCGCCAACTGCAATTTCGCAACACCGGACAAACCGAAGCCGAACTCAACCAGAAAATTCAAACGCTTTTCGATAAAGCCAAAGATAAATGGGAAGGCGTTTTTTCGGATTCGGATAAAATCAATTTGTCGCGCTCGCATTTGTCGGTTTGCGTTTCTTCTTTGCAGGATTACAAACTTTTCAACTCGAATCTCGAAGTCATAGATGAAGCGTTTGAATATCTCGTCAGCAAATCGTCGAAAGGCGAAAAAGGTCAGTATTTCACGCCGCGTTACGTGATTGATATGTGTGTCAAAATGCTTGACCCGAAAGAAGAAGAGTTTTTGATTGACACGGCGGCGGGCAGTTCGGGCTTTACGGTTCACGGCATTTTTCACGTTTGGCGCAAGATTCTCGAAGACGAAGGTTTGACCGCTTCGCATCTTTTCACGGCTGAAAAGAAACCGCCGCGCTGTGAAGATTACGTCCGCGACAAAGTTTTTGCGATTGATTTTGACGAGAAAAGCGTGCGCGTCGCCAGAACATTAAACCTTATCGCGGGCGACGGGCAAACGAATGTTTTGCATTTGAACACGCTCGATGCCGAGCGTTGGGACGAAACAACCGACAATGAATATTGGAACGACACCTACAACGAAGGTTTTAGAAAACTCAAAAAACTTCGCGCCGACAAAAGCGGTTATAAAGCGTTTGAGTTTGACGTGCTGATGGCGAATCCGCCGTTTGCCGGAGACATCAAAGAATCCAGAATTATTCACAAATACGAGCTTGCCCGCAAGACAAGCGGCAAATACGAAACGGCGGTTGGGCGTGACATTTTGTTTATCGAAAGAAATCTGGATTTCCTGAAAGACGGCGGGCGAATGGCAATCGTTTTGCCGCAGGGCAGATTTAACAATTCGTCGGACAAACGCATCAGGGAATTTATCGCCGAACGCTGCCGAATTCTCGCCGTCGTCGGGCTTCACGGCAACACTTTCAAACCGCACACCGGAACGAAAACGAGCGTTCTTTTTGTCCAGAAATGGAACGATGTCAAAGGCAGCGAGCATTATTGCCCGCGCACCGACGACTACAACATTTTCTTTGCCACGCAGCGCAAATCCGGCAAAGACAATTCGGGCGAAAAGATTTACGCGACGCGCAACGGCTTTCTGCTGCGCGACGAACACGGACACGAAATAGTCGAACACGACCTTTTCAACCACGAAAACTTAACCGAAGACGGCATCGCCGAAGCCTTCCGCGAGTTTGCCAAAAAAGAAAAGCTGTCATTCGCAACTGATTTTTTCGCCTAAGCCCGTTTGATGAAACGAAATATCAAACTTTATTGAACGGGCTGGAAATAAGCGAAATAAAACTTAGCGAATTAGAGCGAACGAAAAGAATAGATTCCGAGTTTTACAAAAAAGAAAACTTGGCAATAAAAGCATTACTAGAAAAACAAACTTGCGAAACTATTGCAGATGTTGCAAGCATTTCCGACGGAAATCATTTTGGAATAAGCGATAGTTTCCAAGATGAAGGCATTCCTTATTATCGAGGTCAGGATACCACAGGAAACTTTTTTATTGAGCAATCATCGCCGATTTGTATTGATGAAGAAAGTTACAATAAAGGTTATATGAAACGCTCGCACCTAAAGCAAAGAGATGTTTTGTTATCCATTGTTGGAACTGTCGGAAGCGTTTCACTCGTAACAACAATATCCGATGCAACTTGCAGTTGCAAGTTAGCAATTCTACGACCTAAAACAATTAACTCCGAATATCTTGCAACATTTCTTTATTCAAATTTTGGATAAAATCAAATTAAAAAGTTTGTTCGCGGCGCAGTTCAGACAGGTTTTTTGCTTGAGGATATGAACCAAATTGATGTTCCAATCCTTTCAAATAATTTTCAAAACAAAATAGAAGAAGTAATTAAAGCCGCGCACGAAAAACTCGAACAAAGCAAAGCGTTATACGCCGAAGCCGAAAGTTTGCTTTTGGGCGAACTTGGCTTGCGCGACTTCGCGCCGTCAAACGAAAACGTCGCCGTTAAATCGTTCAAAGAAAGTTTCGCCGCTTCGGGCAGACTCGACGCGGAGTTTTATCAGCCGAAATATGACGAACTTCTAAATCAACTCAAAAAGGTTGAAACGCGAGCGGGTTGGAAATTAGAAACGCTCGGTAATCTTTCCGAACCTTTGCGCTACGGCTCATCGGAAAAACTCGAATATCTGGAAAGTGGCGTGCCGTTTTTAAGAATCGCGGACATGCGACAATATCGCTTTGACCCGTAAACGCTCAAATACATTTCAAAAGAAGCCGCAAAAGCTGAACGTCAAGCAAGCGTCGAAACAAACGACATTGTAATTTCGCGCAGCGGAACACTCGGACTTTCAATCGCTGTTCCTTCAGAACTCGCAGGCGCAATTTTCGGCAGTTATTTTATTCGCGTCAGACCGAAAGCGGGCTTGAATCCGCAATTCTTAGCTCTTTATATGAATGCGCGAGTCGGACAAATTCAAGTCGAACAGGCAAACACGGGCGGTATTCAAACAAATCTAACAATTCCGGTTATGGAAGCATTCAGAATTGCCTTGCCGCCTAAAGAAATTCAAGATGAAATTGTGCGAAAAGTTTATAAGTCTTTCCAAACTCAAGACGGATCAAAACATCTGCTCGAAACGGCAAAGCGCGGCATTGAGTTGGCGATTGAACAGGACGAGCAGACGGCTTTGGCGTGGATTGACGAACAACAAAGAAAACAATTGTGAATTTCAGGTTTTTTATCTTAAATTGTAAAGATAAAAAACCGCCGCCCAGCCGCTTGGCAAAATTTGCGGACTTGTTTCCAATTCATCAGCCGCAATAAGCATCTGTTTGAGAAAATACTTCGAGTGCCAGAAGGCTTCGAGAATCGGGCGCCTTTCTTTGAGCCAGATTTGATTTGTTTTTGCAAGGTCAAACTCCTTGCCGATTACCGTATCTGCAATCGAGCAAAACCATTCATTGAGCGGAAATGAATCGGGCGCGAGCCGTTCAAACAATTCTTTGGCTTGTTTGATTTGAGCCGTCGCGCCGAAAATTTTAAAACTCTGGTGATAAAAGCGATAAACATAATCTTCTTCAAGCCGCCGGAAAACATCGCACAGTTTTTCGATTTCCGTTTTGTTTTTCTTGATATTTGCCAGCAATTTGTCGCTCAACTCCTGCGCCTTTTCCCGACGAAGCAGCATCTTTTGAAGATTTTCCGGTGTCATAATTTTTTTCGATACGAAGCCAATTTATCGGCAAGCCGCGTCGTTTCCGGCAGACGATATTTCGGCGCACACTGCAAAACAAAATCAGTTGCTGTTTCTAAGCTAATTCGATGACCGATTGAAACGAAAATCGGCTGAACCTTGTCTTTGGTTCGCAATGCAACGCCGACTTGTTCGCTTCGATGAACGAGGGGCGCGGTGCTTCCGCGAGCCTCATCGAGATTTTCAAACTTTCCGACTAATAAAGATTTTGCTACGCCGACGGTCGGCACATCAACGATTAAACCGATGTGGCAGGCGATGCCGAATCGGCGCGGGTGCGCTAAACCTTGTCCGTCCCAGAGAATTAAATCGGGCGCGACGGTTAATTTTTCCAGTGCTTTGATGGCGACCGGAGTTTCGCGGAAAGAAAGCAGTCCGGGAACGTATGGAAATTGAATCGGCAAAATCGCTTCGCTCGTTTCGATGAGTTCGAGTTCGGGAAAACTTAAGACGACCACCACGGCGCGGCTCGTATCATTTTTCGCATCGTAGCCTAAATCAATGCCGGCAACGGTTTTAACGGGCGCGTCGAAACGGTCTTCGGCGACGACTTCGTGAGCTAATTGTTTTTGAAGCTGAATCGCCTGTGGCGGCGTGAGATTCCAATCGTGAAGCGGCGCGATTTTCATAAAGAAAATTTAATCACAATTTAGGTTCGAGCGAAAGATAAAAATTTATAATAATCATTCACAATTTTTGTTTATTAATTCGTCAAAGCTATCGGTTTGGGCGGCTGCCTTGATAAAATCCTCAAATAATTGGCGGTTTGTGAAATTTCTGCGCCATCCGCCTCAGTCGAATAAAGCGGAATGCTCGACCATTCGGCGTAAAGTTCCTGAACGTGCGCGATTAATCATCGCGGCTGAAAACCATCTCGCGGCGGTTGTTTTCGACTTTTTGTCTTTAACCCGCGGATAAGTTTTTATTTCTTTGCTTTGTTTTATGAGTTTCGTCGCCAATAGATAAATCATTGGCAATTAACTGTTTTGAATTTTTGCGATTGTAAGCCAGATGTTTTGAAAAATTAATTTCATTTTTTGTTAATTTTATTTTAACTTTTAAATTTTTACGCGATTTTTGAGTTATACTGTTCAGACTACTTAAATTTTTGGAGAACAGGCATTTGAGCGCAGTTATCGAGCAGACGATTGAAACATACGGTATTGAAAATTGGGGCGCGGGTTATTTCGGTGTTAATCGCAAAGGAAATTTGATTGTCCGTGCCGCAGAAAACGACACGCTTTCGGCTGATGTTAAAGAAATTATTGACGATTTAAAAACGCGCGGCGTAAATACGCCCGTTCTGCTGCGCTTTCCGCAGCTCCTTGCGGGACAAATCCGAAAACTTCAGAAATCCTTCAAAAATTCCATTAAAGAATTTGATTACGGCGGCGGACATATGTGCGTCTATCCAATGAAAGTCAATCAAAACCGCGCGGTCATCGAAGAATATCTGAGAGAAGGCAGGCGTTATAATTTCGGTTTAGAAGCCGGCTCGAAAGCCGAGCTTTATGCGGCTTTGGCGATGGAACAATCTGACGAAAGCCTTCTGGTATTAAATGGATTCAAAGACCGCGAATTTATACGGCTGGCGTTTGCCGGCGCACAAGCCGGCAAAAATGTCGTCATTGTTATTGAAAAATTAAGCGAGCTTGAACACACAATAAAAATTGCCGATGAGATGACTTTTGAAAATCCAGAAACAAAACTACCGATGATTGGCGTGCGCGTCAAACTTTATTCAAAAGGTTCTGGAAAATGGGAGAAATCCGGCGGTGAAGCGGCGAAATTCGGCTTGACGACGACGGAGATTTTAGAAGTCATTCGCCGCTTGAACGAAGCCGGGCGAACTGAAATGCTCAAACTGCTTCACTTTCACATCGGTTCGCAATTGACCGACATCAAGCGAATTAAAAGCGCGATGAGAGAAGCGGCGCGGACGTATGCGAAAATCCGACAATTGAATATCCCGGTTGATTTTCTCGATGTCGGCGGCGGAATGGCGGTTGACTACGACGGCTCGCGTACTTCATTTGAATCGTCGGCAAACTACAACGCGCAGGAATTTGCCAACGATGTGATTTACGTTATCAAAACCGTCTGCGATGACGAAGATGTTCCGCACCCAACGATTATTCAAGAATCGGGGCGTTACCTGTCGGCGTATCACGCAATTTTAGTTACGAATATTCAAGACGAAATTGAAACTGTCGTTGAAGATCTAACGCCGCTGACCATTACGGCGGATGACCCGCCGGTTGTCCGCGAGCTTCACGATTTACGGAGCAACATCACGGGCAAAAATTACCGCGAATACTACCACGATGCATTGGAGAACCGCGAAGAATTATTCACGATGTTCAATCTCGGTTTGATTTCCCTTGAAGCGCGAGGCAAAGGCGAGGTTCTTTTCTGGGACATTTGCGAACGCGCCGACGAATTTGCACAGCAAAAAAAATATGTCGCGGAAGAATTTAACGACCTTCGGCAACTGTTATGTGCGAAATATTTGGCGAACTTTTCGGTCTTTCGCTCGATGCCGGACAATTGGGCGTTGGAACAACTTTTTCCAATCGTTCCAATTCATCGGCTCAACAAAAAGCCGACGGAATATGCTACACTGTGCGATATTACTTGCGATTCGGATGGAATTGTTGATAAATTCGTTGATTTGCACGATGTCAAACCTGTCTTGGAATTACATAAATTAATAAAAGATGAGCCGTATTATTTGGCGATGATGCTCGTCGGCGCGTATCAGGAAGTGATGGGCAACAATCACAATCTTTTCGGCGTACCGCACGAAGCGCACATTCACATCGGCGAAGACGGTTACATAATCAAGAAAGTTATTCAGGGCGCAACGCTCGGCGATGCACTTTCAGCCGTCCGCTTCGACTCTGCACAATTAAAAGACCAATTTCGGCGGATTGTAATGCAGAGAGTTAAAAGCGGCGAAGTTTCATCGAAAGAAGGTAATAAGTTAATCGAATATTACGAAGTACAGGCTGACGGTTATACATATCTATCGCCGAACGGCAACGAGAAATAGAATTACGAATTTCAAGTTACGAATTACGAATAAAACCAATCCGTAATTTGAAATTCGTAATTCCCAATTAAAATAAATTTATAAAAGGAAAACTTATGGTGGCTCAAAAGAAATCAAAGGCTTCAAAATTTTTAACCGTCCCGACTCGACCGATTCCGGTTGACCGAGACCGTTCGGTGGCGGGGCTTTTGGAGAAAATGGAAGGCGCGGGCTTCGGCGCGAAACAACTGGCGGAAGCGCATCGCATCTGGCTCGATATGTTGGACGACAATTCGACAATTTATCTGTGCGGTTCGGGAAATCTGATTCCGTCGGGAATGCGTCGGCTGCTGGCGTATGTTATCAAAAACCGCTTTGTTGATGTGATTGTGATGGGCGGCACGGTTTTGTTTCACGACATACACGAAATCCTTGGACGCAATCATTATCAAGCGCATCCTTCAATGTCTGATGACGAACTCGAAGCGTCCGATGTCGCGCGTATCGGCGATTTGCTTGCCAATATTGATGAATATCACGAAGCTGACGAATGGGTCGGCAGCGTTATCAATCAACTCGAACTTTCGCGCTCTTATTCGGTGCGTGAATTTCTCCATCTTTTGGGGCGCGAACTGGCGGAAATCGCCCACGAAGACGGCATTTTGACGGCAGCTTATAAATCCCGCATTCCCGTCTATTGTCCCGATATATTAGCAAGTCCGCTTTCAGTCGGTATTGCCCGCAGCCGGTTTGAAAAGAAAAATCAATTTAATTTCGATATTACGCAGGACACGATGGAAATGATGATGATTTCACAAAAGACGCGCAATTCCGGCATCATCACATTGGGCAGCGTGTGCAGTCAAAACATGGTGAATATGGCGGAACTTTCCTCGTATATCACGCGCACCACGCCGCGCGGACATAAATATGCCGTTTCGATTACCACCGATTCCGTACCGCTCGACATCAGAACGCCGTCATTCGGCGGAATCCATACGCAAACTTTTGGAAAACTTCTGAAATCTGCGACAACTGCTTACGTGCCAAGCGACCCGTCAATCGGCTTGCCGATGATTGTAACGGCTTTATCGCAAACCGCCGCCAAATTTATGAAAGGACGCAAGCGTCCGACATTTACCTTTTCAGGAAAAGATTTAGGAATTGATGTCCCTTAAGAGTGACGAGTGACGAGTGATGAGTGGTAAATCTAAAACTCATCTCATTCATCACTCATCACTCGTCACTCGTCACTCGTCAGATGAGCGAATCAGCCCACTTACCAATGAATTTCGGCGGCATTGATGAAACGGAATTTTCGAGTTTTGAGAACTCGCAAGTTATCGTTTTTCCCGTTTCGTATGAAGGCACGGTTTCCTTCGGCACGGGAACGGGCGCGGGCGCGATGGCGATTGTTGACGCTTCGCGCAATATGGAACTCTACGATGAGGAAACCGACGCGGAAGTTTATAAAATCGGCATTCATACTTTGGACGAATTTAAGCCGCGCACCACGCCTGAAGCGATGATGAACGCGCTTTATGAAGAAACAAAAAATCTTTTGAAAGCTGAGAAATTTCTCTGTATGCTTGGCGGCGAACATTCCGTTTCCGCTCCCGTCATTCGCGCTCACGCTGAACGATTTCATAACATTTCGATTTTGCAAATAGACGCGCACGCCGACCTTCGGAACGAGTACGACGGCACACCACATTCGCACGCTTCGATTATGGCGCGCATCGTCAAGGACTTGAAAATTCCAGCCGTGCAAGTCGGCATTCGTTCCATTTCGGCGGACGAAGCTAGAAGTTTGAACGAATTGCCGACAAAAATTTTTTGGGCGAAGGATATTGTCGGGCGCACGGATTGGATTGACGATGCGATTGATTTTTTGACCGAAAATGTTTATTTGACGATTGATATTGACGGACTCGACCCGTCGCTTGTGCCGTCGACCGGAACGCCTGAACCCGGCGGACTCGGCTGGTATGAAGTTTTGACTTTGCTGAGAAAATTAGCCGAAAAACGGCGCGTCATCGGAATGGATTTAGTTGAGTTTTCTAAAACTGAAAATTCAGACGCGCCTGCTTTTCTCTGTGCCAAACTCGTTTATAAATCGCTCGGATACATCTTCAAAAACGACACGCCGAAAGTTCGCGGAAAATAGGATTGGCGGCAAAAAGAAAAAATTAAAACACAGCATCGCTATCACGGAAGCGAAAAGTGCAGGTTTGCTTTCGAAAACAGTGGCGAGAAACAAAACAAAAAGCAAAAATATCAGAGCGACGGTAATC
Organism: Acidobacteria bacterium 28-1; assembly: GCA_002050365.1. Classification (GTDB taxonomy): domain Bacteria; phylum Acidobacteriota; class Blastocatellia; order Pyrinomonadales; family Pyrinomonadaceae. The sequence goes on along the minus strand of MWYZ01000088.1, from coordinate 596 downwards.
GGATTGATGTGATTTCCGACCGCGAACATTCCCGCCGTCAAAATTGCCAAATCAATTAAGGCAAGAATATACGGCAACAAAATTTAAAATGAATTGATTTCACGTTTCTTTTATCTTTTAAGCAGGTAAGACAAAGTAATGAGGTATAATGGTGGAATGAAAATACCAACCAAATTTGTCAAAGCTTTGTCTGATGAAGAACATACCAAACTTCTTGGGAATCATCAAACGAGCGATAATTTTCGGATTCGCAATCGTTCACACGCAATTTTGCTTTCTTGTTCAAAGTTTCCGATAGCCGAAATTGCTAAGATTTGTCGAGTTGACCGCGATACGGTCAGTTTGTGGATTGATAATTGGAATGAATTTGGCTTTAACGGGTTAGAAGATGAGGAAAAACCGGGTCGCCCACCGATTTTAACTTTGGAAGAAGCAGAAAAAGCTTTTGAAATAGCCATCAAGAATCCGAAGTTTCCGCACCGTCAATTGGGCGAAATCAAGCGGGAAACAGGGAAAGAAATCAGCCACTACACGCTCAAGAACGTGGTCAAAAAAAAGACTGTATCTGGAAAAGAATCAAGTTAGGATTGTGGAAA
>MWYZ01000061.1 GCA_002050365.1 Acidobacteria bacterium 28-1 | reverse complement strand
TTTATGGGAAGAGAGGAGTTTTCAAACATCGCCAAATGAGGTGGAGATGATAAAAATACCTCGCTCATTAATGAAATGTTTGACAGAAACGCTCTGCTTTGTAACCTAATTTGGATAAAGTCGAGCTTAGGCGTTATTCAATAAAATAGATGTATGCCGTGAGAAATGAGAGGAAAAATAAGAGATGAGAAATAAGAACAGGTTTTACCTCTTATTTCTCATCTCTTACCTCGATTCATTTGCCCGCGCTAGCCTTCTGCGACTTCTGAAAATTTTTCTTTTCCTCTTCCATCTGCTTACCGAGTTTTTCAAGCTCCGCTTTCCCGATAATCTTCTCGACTTTCGGAAACATCTCGCCTTCTTCTTCCTGAACGTGATGCGTGATGTCTTCCATCAAAACTTTCAGCTTCGGCTCGAACTTCTCACTATCGTCGCTCAAACTCGCTAACTCGCGCAAAAACATTTTCGCCTGATGATGCTCTTCGATACCTTCGAGCGTAATGTCTTCGAGTTCATCTTCCTCTTTCAAACGCGGGTAAAAAATCTTTTCCTCGATGTGCGTGTGCGCGTCGAGTTCCATTTTGATTTTCTCAAATAGCTCTTTGTGTTCGTCTTCTTCCGTCGCTTTTACCTTTTGAAAAAGTCGGTCAACTTTATCGTGGTCGTCTTTTAATAATTCGATTGCGTTCATAATCTCTCCCTTTAACCGTTTATTTTAAGAACCGGATGTTTCATTCTCCGTGCTAACAGAATGATTTTTATACACCAGATTCTTTGCAGCGGTTCGAGCAATCAGTATGCCAGCGAATAAAGGGTGAAGGTGAAAGGATAAAATAAAGGCAGAAAAGATACGTTTAATAACTAAAAAAGGACAAAAAGATTTCTCTTACTTTGTCCTTTTTTCTTCAGTCTTTATCCTTTGACACTAGACGTATTTTTCAATCACCTTCGCAATCGCTTCGCGCGAAACTGCGCCGACGATTCGCTCCTGCTCCTGTCCGCCTTTGAAAACAATCAGCGTCGGAATGCCGCGAATGCCAAAGCGTTGCGGCACACTCATATTTTCGTCCACGTTCATTTTATAAACGCCGGCTTTTCCTTCGTATTCTTCCGCGACGGCGGCGACCGATGGCGCAATCATTCTGCAAGGTCCGCACCATTCCGCCCAAAAATCAACCAGCGTCGGTTTATCAGAACCCAACACATCCGCTTCAAAATTATTATCCGTAGCTTCTTTTACAAATTCGCTCATTTTACTCTCCTGTTTATAATAAAAAACTTAATGTTTAGATGTTATCACATCAAACCAAAGATGCCTTCAAGCTAATCTCCGCGCCGCTCAAAACCTGCGAAACCGGACAAGTCTTTTTTGTTTCTTCGGCGATTTTCTGAAACTCTTTATCCTCGATTCCCTCAACATCCACTTCAGTTACCAAATCAATATTCGGAATCACAAAACCGTCGCCTTGTTTCTCGATTTTGACATTGGCGGTCGTGTGGATATTTTTCGGCTTGTAACCGGCTCGACCCAAATTTCCGCTCAAAGCCATTGTGTAACAGCCGGCGTGCGCGGCGGCAATCAATTCTTCCGGATTCGTCGCCTTCGTGTCGTCGCCGAAACGCGACTGAAATGAATACGCGCCTTTAAACGCGCCGCTTTCGAGTTCGACTGTTCCTTCGCCGTCCATAATTCCGCCGTTCCAATCGGCATCCGCTTTTCTTGTAAAATTCATAATCTTCTTACCTTCCCTTTTATAATTTTAAACTGTGAACCATGAACAATTAGAAACAAGTTTTCACTCGCTACTTACCGTTCACCCTTTACCACTATCTTAAAAATCATTAACTTTTTAATTCATAAACCAACGGAACTTTCGTATATTTTTCGCTCCTAAAAATGTGCGGGTAATTCTTTCGCATTTCGCTCAAAGCAAGTTCGTATGGAAAGTCTGCGAAATCGCCGTATTCGTGCAGGTAATCCATAAACACCGCGCCCGTTTCGTCGAACTGCTGAAAAATCGAATCGGAAGTTCCGTCAAATTCAAGCGGCGCAACGTTCAATTTTTCACATAATCTTCGATCAAAAGCAGGCGTTGTTTTCAGCCATCTGCCGCCCAGAAACAATTCCGCCGCGCCGTGAAAAACCAAAACATTCGTGCCTAAAATTTTCTCGATTCGCTCGGTCGCAATATGATTTTTGACGTTGTAAAAACTCAGTCGGCTCGGCACGCCGACGAATCTCGCACTTGCCGCTAGAAGAATTGCTTTCTCGATACAGTAACCGCTTTTGCGCACAACTAAATTGCTCGCCCGCAAACCTGTCCGACGTAAATCTAAAGTATACGGATTGTATGTGAATCCGTCGCGCACGGCGTAATAAAGCGACACGGCATTTTCCGTCGCGGTTTTGTTTTTATCCGAATTTCGCTCGGCAAACTCGCGCACTTCCGGCTTGTCGAAATCTAAAAATTCAGTCGGTTTGAGATATTCATTCATAAAATCGAAAAATCGAAAAGTTTTCTTTAAGCATTAACCGATTTCATCATCGCTTCGGGATAACGCAAACCCGAAACCGCATCTTTCGGGAAAACATCCTCAATCGCCGCGAGTTCTTCCTGACTCAAAATAATCTCGGCGGTTTCGGCGTTCTGTTCGAGATATTTGCGCCGCTTCGTTCCCGGAATCGGCACGATGTCCTGCCCTTGCGCCAAAACCCACGCGAGCGCGAGCTGTGATGTCGTTACGCCTTTTGCGCGGGCAATTTCTTCGACCTTTTCGACGAGTTTGATGTTTTTATCAAAATTTTCGCCTTGAAAACGCGGGCTTTGACGACGATAATCGTCTGCCGCTAAATCTTCAAAGCGTTTGATTTCGCCCGATAAAAATCCGCGTCCTAAAGGCGAATACGCGACAAAACCGATGTTTAATTCGCGACAAGCCGCCAGCACCTCGTTGTCTTCGACATCGCGCGTCCAAAGCGAATACTCGCTTTGCAAAGCCGTTATCGGATGAACCCTCGACGCGCGACGCAAGGTTTCCGCCGACGCTTCCGACAAACCGAGATATTTTACTTTTCCTTCTTTGACAAGTTCCGCCATCGCGCCGACCGTCTCCTCAATCGGCGTTTCCGGGTCAACGCGATGTTGGTAATAAAGGTCTATCGTTTCGATTCCGAGACGCTTCAAACTCCCTTCGACCGCCTGGCGGACGTATTCGGGCTTGCCTTTTATCGAACGCTTATTCGTGTCAACCGGGTCGCGCCAGATGCCGAATTTCGTTGCAATCACAAATTCATCGCGCTTGCCCTTAATTGCTTTGCCGACGAGTTCTTCGTTGATATACGGACCATACATATCAGCCGTATCGAGAAAATTAACGCCAATTTCCAATGCGCTATGAATCGTCGCAATTGATTGTTCTTCGCTGCGCTCGTCCGCCGCGCCGTAAAATTCCGACATTCCCATACAACCAAGTCCGACGGCTGAAACTTCCAAATCACTTCCCAATTTTCGTTTTTTCATATATTTATTTTTTCACCATTTGTTTTCCGCGAAACGAGACAGTTTCGCCGGGTTTCATTTCATAAAAAGGAATTTTTAGTTTTTTTAATTCAGATGCAAAACTATCGGAATTTTCAGTAATTCCCGGAAAAGTTAGCACAAATAAAACTGCTGTAAATTTGAAAACTTTTATAATCATCTCCCTTAAATTTTATTCGCCTCTTTTTGCCAAAACCGCCTTTCGCATTTTTCGCAAAGAATGAAGCCATCGGTCATAATTTTCAGCTTTGTTGACGATATACTGCGCGACTTCCGCGTGCGGCAAAATCAAAAAATTTTCACTCTCTAAACCTTTTACAACCACATCAGCACATTCTTCAGCCGAAATTGCTTCCGCCGTCAAGAAGTTTTCGGGTTCGCCTTCCGCGCTCGCAATCATTGCGGTTCTCACGCCTTGCGGACATAAACAAGAAATGCGAATTCCTTCATCGTAAAACTCAATCGCTAGGTTTTCGGCTAACGCCAGAGCTGCGTGTTTGGAAACGGAATACGGCGCAGCTTCAAAATGCGTCAGCAAACCAGCCGCCGAAACCGTCAGCAAAAAGTAGCCCGCACCCGTTTCAATCATTGAAGGAAAAACTGACCGCGCCAAATACAGATGCGACAAAACATTGACTTCGTAAATTTTTTGCCAAATATCATTTGATACTTCTAAACTGCCCGCTGCGCCTGCAATTCCGGCGTTTGAGCAAACAAGGTCAATGTGCCCGTATTCGCCCAAGACTTCTCCGACCACATCTTTAACTTGCGTTTCGTTGCTCACGTCTAATTCAAACGCCAAACCGTTAATGTGGGCGCCGACTTTTTGCGCGTTAGCCAAATCTAAATCGGCGACGATTATTTTCTTTGCGCCTTCCTTCGCAAATCTTTCGCACAACGCTTTACCGATGCCGTTCGCGCCGCCGGTAACGAGAATAATTTTGTCTTTGATATTCATCCGTTTCAAAAGTCGTGCGAGCAAATCGCCTGACAGTTTTTCAATTTATTTCGCCCGTGCAGTTTCTGTTTCGGGAAAATCCGCGCCTTCCGTCGTTTCTGCCCAAGTGTCAAAATCTCGTTTTAAATCGTCGAGCTTTAAGCGGGCGTTTTTGAGCGCGGCGCGTCCCAAAAGTAAGTTGAACGGCGGATTTTCTGCTTCGACCGCTTCAACGATTGCTTTGGCGGCGCGAACCGGATCGCCCGGCTGATTGCCGCTGTAGTTGCAAATAGACGTTTGATTTGCTCCGGCAGTTTCGGCATAATCGTCAATCTTGTTGGTCGCGTCATTTGCCGAACGACCCGCCCAATCGGTGCGAAAACCGCTTGGCTGAACAAGCACAACTTTTATTCCCAGTGGTTCAACTTCTTTTTTTAACGCTTCTGAAAAACCGTTGACCGCAAATTTTGTCGCGTTGTAATAACCGACGCTTGGAAAACCGACGAAGCCGCCGATTGACGAAATATTAACGATAGAACCGATGTGTCGCTCGCGCATTTTCGGCAAAACGGCGCGTGTCATTTCTGCCAAACCCCAAAAATTTGTTTCAAACATCGCACGAACTTCCCGCTCGTCGCTTTCTTCAATAGCACCGAAATAACCAAATCCGGCATTATTGACTAAAACGTCAATCGCACCGAAATGCGCTTCGGCTTGCGCCACCGCTTCTTTGACTTGCGCGTTATTCGTCACATCCAAAGCAACTCCCAGCGCGTTGTCTTTGTTAATCTCAACCAAATCCTGCACCTTGTCCGCATTACGCGCCGTCACTACCACGCGATAATCATTTTCAAGCAAATATTTCGCTAACTCTCGCCCGAATCCGGTTGAACACCCGGTAATAAACCAAACCTTTTTTTCGCTCATTTTATTTTTCCTTCCCTTATTTTTAATCCTTAATTTGTTAAATTTCGATACGAACCGTTTTCGATGTCGTCCGTAATCGTCATATTCGCCTTTGCTTTCCAGCCAAGTTCGCGCTGCGCTTTTTCCGCAGAAAGCTGATTGTTGATTGATAAAAAACCAAACATCGCGCCGAATTGTTTCTGCGCTTCTTCCGCAGAAATGCCTTTCGATTTAATATCCAAAAGCCGCGCAATCGCTTCGTTCAAAGACTTAAACGAAGCGATTTCCGCCGAGACATTATAAAGATTTTTCGCCGTGCTTGTTTCGAGCGCAAGAACATACAAATCCGCCGCGTCTTCGACGTGAACCGCCGAAACTCTTTCGTTTCCTGCGCCAACATAATTTGCCGCGCCCGCCGCTTGCGCCTGTCCAATCATAAACGGCACGAACGAGCTTCCGCCGCGCCCGTAAACGAAAAACGGCAAGCGCAAAACAACGCTCCGAATGCCTTTCTGCGAAAGTTTAAGAATGTCTTGCTCAGATTCTCCGCGCGAATAAAACGGCGAATTGCGGTCATATGGAAAATATTCGTCAGCAGTTGCTTCCCGCGTATCACCTAAAAATCCTGAGCCGGTCGTGGCGATAAACGGTTTATTCGTTCCCGTCAGAGCGTCAGCGAAAGCCGCAATCGCCGCGTTCTCCGTTTGTACCGCGCCGTCATAATCGGAAAAATCGTGAATAAACGCCGTGTGAATCGTGGCATCCGTTACCGTCGCACCGCGCTTTAACGATTCGACATCTTTCAAATCACCGCGCAGCGGTTCGATTCCTCGCTCGCGCAATTTAGTTTCCGCCGCTTCGTTTCGCGCCAAACCTAAAACTTTGTGTCCTCTTGCCAATAATTTTTCGGCGACTACCGAACCGATATAGCCGGTCGCGCCCGTCAAAAATACTTTCATTAATACTCCCTTATTTTTATCAAACCGATTGCGCCGAAGTTTTACTTTTCCAAACGTCAGCAACAATTTCGTAAGAATGAAGTCGCGCCGCGTGGTCGTAAATCATTGCGTTAATTATCAATTCGTCGGCTCTCGTTTCGCTCAATATTTTTTCCAAACTTTTCCTGACCGTCGCTGCGCCGCCGATTATCGAACCGCCGAGCCGCGCGTCAACCAAATCCTTTTCCTGCACCGTCCAAAGTCCTTCCATCGTCTCGACTGGCGGCGACATCTCGCCCGGCATTCCGCGAATAAGACGCAGAAAAGATTGAAACTGCGTCGTCGCCAATCGCCACGCTTCTTTGTCTGTGTCAGCGGCGATAATGTTTATCGCCAGCATTGCATACGGTTTTTCGAGCGCGTCTGAAGGCTCAAAACTTTTCCGGTAAAGTTCGAGCGCCGGCAAAATATATTCGGGCGAAAAATGCCCGGCAAACGCGAACGGCAAACCTAATTCACCGGCGAGTCGCGCCGAAAAACCACTCGAACCCAAAAGCCAAATCTGAACGTCCAAACCTGCGCCCGGCACGGCTCGCACTCTTTGATTTTCAATCGGCTTGCGAAAAAAGAAACGCAATTCTTCAAGTAATTCGGGAAAGTCGTCGCCGTCCGTGTGCAAAGTTCTTCGCAACGCTCGCGCCGTCATTTGGTCGCTTCCCGGAGCGCGTCCCAATCCTAAATCAATCCGCTTCGGATAAAGCGATTCAAGCGTTCCGAATTGCTCGGCAATAACGAGCGGCGCGTGATTCGGCAGCATAATTCCGCCCGCGCCGACCCGAATCTTTGACGTTCCCGCCGCGATATAGCCGATAACAACCGATGTCGCCGCGCTCGCAATGCCCGTCATATTATGGTGTTCCGCCAACCAAAATCTTTTGTAACCTAACCATTCGGCGTGTTGCGCGAGCGACAACGAGTTGCGAAAAGATTCCGCCGCCGTCGAACCTTGATTAATCGGCGACAAATCCAAAACTGAAAATGAGATGTCGGAAAACTGACTCATAACAAACCCCTTAAATACCCTTGAACGCTTTAATCTTTGTCGAAATTTGCTCTTTTATTTCGCTTTGCCATCGAAATGGTTTTTTCGATTCTCATCGCCCGCGTTTCATCGCGTTTCGCACTCATAATCCAATATAAAATTCCTCTCTTAACCGAATCGCTGAAAGCCGTAAAATTCTGCTCAGCAGTTTTATTTACTTCAAACGCTTTTGCCAAATCCTTCGGAATTTCCAGATTGTCGCTTGCGTCCAAAGCGTTCCACGAGCCGTTTCGTTTCGCTGCTTCTATTTTCGCTAAACCGCCTTCGGTCATCAAACCCTCTCTAATCAGTTTTTCAACTCGCAGTTTATTCGGCTTCGACCAAACGCTTTTCGGTTTGCGCGTGGTGAAAAGCAACTTTGAACGCTCACCGTCAGACTTGCGCGGCAGGCTGTCAATCCAACCGAAACACAATGCTTCTTCGACCGCTTCGTCATAAGTTACACGCGGCTTGCCCGTATGTTTCTTAAAATAGACGAACCAAATTCCTGTAAGTTTCGCGTGATTTTCTGTTAGCCATTCGCGCCATTCGCTGCGACTGCGCGGATGAAAATCCTGAAAATTATTTATCTTCGACATTCGGCTTTTAGTAACCGCCTTCCGAACCCAAAATCGCCTGGGCTTCGCTCGCCGTTAGGTTTCGGTTGTAAATCGCCGTGTCCGGTTGCTGTGTTGCGCCGCCGTCGCGCAAATCGCCCGTGTCAACCGCCGCGAAACCAATTTCTTCAATCAATCGCGCCACCGTTTTTTTCGCTTCCGCGTCATCGCTCGCAATGAAAATTGCGCGGCGTTCTTCACTCGGCAAACTCATGTCGCCCTGCGTTTTCAAATGCTCGAACCAAATCGTGTTGAAACCTTTGACGATTCGCGCCCCGCGCAGATGCTCAGCGAGCATCTCGCTCGAAGTCGTTTTATTTTCATCAAGCTCGGTAAAACTGCCGTCGCGGTCTGGATAATAATTGTTTGAATCAACGACGATTTTACTGTCGAAAGCGTTTGGCGGCAGCGTTTGATATTTGCCGAATGGAATCGAGATAAAAACAATTTCGCTGAACTTCGCCGCTTCTTCGATTGAGACGGCTTGCGCATTTTCTCCGAGTTCGGCGACTAAATCTTTCAATGTTTCCGCGCCGCGCGAGTTGGCGATGGCAATTTCGTGTCCCGCTTTAACAAATAATTTCGCGGCGTTCGCGCCGATATTGCCCGCGCCGATAATTCCAATTTTCATTTGCGTCTCCTTTTTTGATTTTTCAAACTGTCAGCACGACTTTACCCATCGTTCGTCTGCCTTCGAGCGCGTCGTGCGCTTCCTTTGCTCGTTCGAGCGGAAATTCGTTGACGATGACCTGAAGGCGATTTTCCGCGATGTTCGAAATTAACTCTTTCGTGAACGCCGCCATATTTCCTCTGGTTTCAAGATTCAGATTATAGCCTTTAACCGCTTGCATTCTGCCCAAAAGACTGAGCGCGGAGATTTGAAAATCCTCGCCGCTCGCCGCGCCATAAACGAGCATTGTGCCGCCCGTCGCCAAACATTTGAAATTTTGTTTTCCAATTTCGCCGCCAACCATTTCGATTATCAAATCCGCGCCTTTGCCGTCGGTTGCCGCCAAAACTTGGTCCGTCCAATCGCTTTCGCTGTAATTGATGCCGACATCCGCGCCCAATCCGGCAATTTTTTCGAGTTTCTCCGCTGTCGAAGCCGTCCCTAAAACTTTCGCGCCTTTGTGTTTCGCAAGTTGAACCAGAAGCGAGCCGACACCGCCCGCCGCCGCGTGAATCAAAATCGTCTGCCCGCTTTTCAAATCCGCCAATAATCCGAGTGCGGTCAAGCCTTGCACAAGCAGCGCGGTCGCTTTACCGAACTCCAAACCGCTGGGAATCGGAACAATCGTTCGCCAATCGGCAACCGCGTATTCAGCGTAACCGCCACTGCGCACCGTCGCCAAAACTCGTTGTCCAACCTTTAAATTTTGGACGTTTGCGCCGATTGCCTCAACCGTTCCTGCCACTTCAAAGCCGAGCGTGAACGGTAATGGCGGCGTAAAAAAATATTTGTTTTGCCTGAGCATCGTATCGGCGTAATTTATTCCCGCCGCCACCGTTTTGATTAAAACCTCGTCCGCGCTCGCGGTTGGTTTTTCGATTTCGTCCACGCGCAGATTTTCCGCGCCGCCAAATTCGTGAATTCTAATTGCTTTCATAATCTTATCTTTTCAAAAACTTAAATGGATGTGTCCAATGGTTATTTTTATCTGATTTTCATTTGTTTTTTCTTATTAAGTTTGCCCAGCCCAATTATCGCCGCCGACCTCGCGCCAACGCTCACGAATCGCTTGAAATTCTTCGTTCGACAAATTCCCTTCTGCCACAAACCGAGCGTTTTCCTGCCAGCGCTGCGGTTTCGTCGTGCCGACAATCGCCACCAAAACGCCCGGAATCGAAAGCGTAAATCGCAGAGCCGTCGCCGTTGCTTCTTCCAAACTTTTAGTCAAAAAATCGAATTTCAATTTTTGGATTCTGTCCCAATACTCATGATGATAACTCTCGCTCGGTTTTGAATCGTGTCGCCAGACGGCGTTGGCAATCGGGCGTTTGGCAATCACGCCGATATTTTTTTTCGCCGCAAGTTTGATATTGCCGTCAATCGGCGTTTGGTCGGCAATCGAAACGGAAGTTTGCAGAGAGTCGAAAACGTCCATCTCAACGGCAAATTTCGCATCTTCGTTATCGCCCGAATAACCGATGTAGCGCGTGTAGCCTTTCTCCTGTGCGCGCTGCAAACCTTCAATTGCCTCGCCGCGTTTTAAGATTTCGCTGTCGCAACTGTGCAATTGGGCGATGTCCAGATAATCGGTTTTCAAATCGCGCAGACTCGTCTCAATCGTCGCCAAAATTCCTTTCACCGACCAATCCGACCGCGTGAAACCGTCTAACGCGCCGCACTTTGTAATCAAATAAAATTCCTTGCGGCGCTTGCCGACCGCCTCGCCAATCATCTGCTCGCTTTTTAAATAGCCCGCCGCCGTGTCAATCAAATTTAATCCCGCATCAAGCGCAGAATTTAAAAGCTGGTTGACATCTTCCTGAGTCTGTTGCGGATTAAAACCGATTTCCGCGCCTCCGAAGCCAAGCACGGAAACTTCCATATCAGTTTTGCCGAATTTTCTTTTTTCCATAATTTTTTATAATTTAAAGTGCCTGTCTTTATTTACATTCATAGGATTTATCAGTGATCTGTTGCAATAGGTCGCCTTTTCAAACTCTCTGATATTTATAGACAAAATTGAAATATGGGGAAACATCTGATTAAGTTTTTCGATGATTTTTCTCGAAAGGTCTGCTTTTTGCTCGACGTTTCTTCCCTCCATAATATTTCCGAATATATGTATAAAATCCTTTTTCGTATTTCCTAGTTTGTAATATGTATAGGGATTAATTCGCACTTTAATATCATTTTCAGTAAATAATCCGGTTGCTTCTGCAACTTCATAAACCGCCTGCATAATTTCGTCAGGCGTTTTTGCTTAATTATGTCGTTGGAACATTCAATTATAAAATGTGGCATATTTCGTTTTAACCGACATTGATAATGTCTCTTAAAGCGTCTTCTCATTTTTGTTTATAAATCGAAAATAAAACACGTCGTCGTGCCGTGCGCGTAAAGTTTGCCGTTTCCGTCAATCAGTTTTCCTTCGGCAGTCGCCACTTGCTTGCCGACGTTGACCGTTTCGCCGATGGCTCTGAGTTGTCCCATTCGTTCAAAAATCGGACGCACGAAATTAACTTTGAATTCCAAACTCGTTGAACCTTGCCCGGCGGCAAGCGTCGAATGAACCGCGCACGCCATCGCCGAATCGAGCAAGGTGGCGATGTAACCGCCGTGCGTTGTGCCGAACGGATTGTAATAATTTTCCTTTGGTGCGCCGACAAATTCGGCGCGTCCGTTTTCGATTTTTGCCAGCCGAAAATCGAGCGTTCCGGCAATTGGCGCTTGCGGAAATTCGCCCGCTACCATTTTTTGAAAAATCTCCAAACCGCTTTGCTCGCGCCAAACTTTCTGCGGAATCAAACCGAATTTCACATATAAATTTTCACTCATTTATTTCGCCAATTCCGCTTCAACTCGTCCAACCAGACGCGAATCTTCCGCCGTTACATCAGGCGCAAAACGGGCGACAACTTCACCGTCTTTTCCGATTAAAAATTTCTCAAAATTCCACAAAACTTCGTTCGGCGTTGAGCGCGTTGAGCCGTAACTTTTAAGTTTCGCTTCAAATTCACCGTCGTTCACATCGGTTTCGGGTTTTGTTTCGGTCAGATGTTTGTAAAGTTTGTGTTGGTCATCGCCTTTAACGGAAAGTTTCGAAAACAGCGGAAACTGTACATTGAAATTTGTCGAACAAAATTCTTGAATTTCATCTTCAGTTCCCGGTTCTTGTCCCATAAAATTGTTGGCGGGAAACGCTAGAACTTCCAAACCTTTGGCGTGGTAACTCTCGTAAAGTTTTTCTAAACCTTCATATTGCGTGGTTAAACCGCATTTCGACGCGACATTGACGACGAGCAAAACTTTGTCTTTGTATTCGCTCAAATTTGTTTCCGTGCCGTCAATCGTTTTCACCGGAATTTTATAAAGTTCGTTTGCCATTAAATTTTCTCCTCAATGTTATTTAGTTTATTTATCCAAAATATTTTCAACAGCTTGCTTAAATTTTTCGGTTTCATCGACTGTCAAAAAGATTGTTTTGAACTCTTTTTTCATTCCGTAAAAACCATTCAAAATTGCTTTGTTTTGCACAGATATTTTCACATTCGGCGGTGTCATTTTTCCCAATGCAGAAAGTTTGACGGAATCTGTTTCCTTTTCGTCGATTTCACCGATAATCTCGATTTTTTCGATGTTTTTCACGTCTATCACCGCGTCGCCGCGCAAACCGCATCGAACAAAGATTTTTTCATCGGTAATTTCTATCGGTCTTTGAAAAAACGCTTTGCCGTGAGCGATGATTTGAAATAAAAAATAAACGCTGAATATAGTCAGAATCCAGGCGATTGTATTGTTCCAATCGGCTAATAAAACATGCAGCACCGTTGTTTCAATAAATATCAAAAAAACGAATATCGAAAGCAGAGCGACCGCGCCGTTTTTTTTGTGATATGTAAAAGTATTTTCGCCGCGCTTCGCCTTCCAACCGATGACAGCATAATAAAACACGGCAATTTCAAATGTCAGAGCATTTGCCGCCAACGCTACCGGAAATTCTTTAGCCAATGTTTCCCGCAAAATTTCCATCACATCGGTGCTTTTTTGATTCAACGATTGGTAAGTCTTACGCGATTTATAAAAGATGAAACCAACGTAACCCAAAATTCCCAATTCCAGGACAGGCAACGCAAAAAGCTTTATCCAATGAAGAAAATTTTGGTTGTTTGCGGGCAAAATAAACGATGCGAAGATTGTTCCGAAAACAAACAATGGCACGACCGTCAACTTTGAAATTTTTATCTTTTTAATGAAAAAAAGATAAGCGAGCGGAAGCGTCAAAATTAAATCAATCGTAATCGCAGTCGCCAATTCGGGATGAGTCAAAATCATCGAACTTCGCGTAATAATAAATGAAACGGCAACTATCAACAGCAAAATGCCGAATTTCAGAATGTTTATCGCGTTGGAAATATTGTTTAAATTCATAGTTCAAATCAATGATACTGAATTACTCACGCTCTTTTCTGACGACCATCAAACCGTCGCGCACGGCGAGCAATACGTTTGAAACACGCTCGTCTGTCTGAACTTTTCGGTTAAATTTGTGCAGAGCGACCGTATCTTCATCATCGCTCGTTTCAACTTCCAAAACCTTTCCGTCGCGTAAAACATTGTCCGCAATAATCACGCCGCCGACGCGCAGTTTTGGAAAAACCGCGTCGTAATAACTTGCGTAAGCCGGCTTATCGGCATCAATAAAAACTAAATCAAAAATTTCATCGAGCGTCGAAATAATTTCGGAAGCATTTCCCAAAATGGATTCGATTTTGTTTTGATATTCGGTTCTCGCCCAAAATTCCTTTGCCGTCCGATTTGTTTCTTCGTCAATATCGAGCGTGATAATTTTCCCGTCCGGCGTTAAACCTTCTGCCAAACATAAGGCGGAATAACCCATAAATGTGCCGATTTCCAAAATTCGGCGTGGCGCAATCATTCGGCTGAACATTGAAAGCAGACGACCCTGATAAAGACCCGAGAGCATCTGCCGGTCGTTTCGTTCCGAATCAGTTCTGCGCCGCAGCTCGCGCAAAATCTCGTTTTCATCGGATGTAAAATTTTCCGCGTAATCCTGAATTTCAGCCGAAATAATATTCATAATTTTGTTCGATTAAGAAGCGCCGTCAACTTTCGATTCAAAACGCAAACTGAATAGAGTGTTTTTTTCGTCAGTGATTTCCAAAATGTCTTCACTGCCGTCCGTATCAATCTGCGCGGTAATTCCGCGCACGTTTTCAATCGTGTCGGTCATTGTTTCTTCATTTTCGGAAGTTTGGTCGGTGCGTTTGACGATGACTTGCGTTTTATTGCCGTTTTTATCGAGCGCAACGCTTTTGAAATGTCCTTCTTCAGCTTCTTCGACAGTTTTGCCCGAACTGAAAAAGATGTTAAAACGCGCCCGCCGATTTGTGTTGCGGGCTGAAAATTCTTGCAAAAACTTTTCCCAATTATCCGGGCTGATTTGTTTTCTCGGTTCTCTCGGTTCACTCATAAGTTTCTCCCTCTGCTTTTTAAATTCTGACAAATTTTCTTAAATTTTCACAACGATTTTGCCGAAATGCGAGCCGCTTTCCATATGTTTCAAAGCGTCTTTTACTTCGCCGAATTCGTAGACTTTATCAATTACCGGTTTCAAAGTGTGCTGGCAAATCATCAAATTCATCTGCTCAAACATCTGCCGCGAGCCGACGAAAATTCCGTGCAATTTCACGGCTTTCATCAAAACGGCGGTCGGATTAAAATCTCCTTTGCCCGCCAGAACGCCAATGACCGCGACCTGTCCGCCCATTTTCACCGCGTTCACCGACCGCTGCAAAGTTCCCGCGCCGCCGACTTCGACAACGTAGTCAACTCCATTTTTGGAAGTTAAATCAAGCACCGCTTTGTCCCAATCTTCACGCTCTTTGTAATTAATTAAATCGTCCGCGCCCAGTTCTTTGGCGCGATTTAATTTTTCGTCCGAACTCGATGTGATAATCGTTCTCGCGCCATAGACGCTGGCAAATTGAAGCGCGAAAATCGAAACGCCGCCCGTTCCTTGCAGCAAAACCGTATCGTCGGATTTGAGTGAACCCGAACAAAAAAGCGCGTTATAAGCCGTTACCGCCGCACACGGCAAAGTCGCCGCTTCTTCAAAAGATAAAAAATCCGGAATTCTCACTAAACCGTTTTCGTCGAATGCGCCGAATTCGCGCAAGCAACCGTCCAAATCGCCGCCGAGCGCAGTTCGCGCTTTTGAAAAGTCAATTTCGCCGTCAAGCCAACCCTGCATAAAAATTGGACAAACTCGGTCGCCGATTTTCCATTTCGTTACCGCTTCGCCGACGCTTGTGACTTCGCCCGCGCCGTCCGACAACGGAACAAGCGGCGTTTTCAGTTTCGGATTGTAAAAACCCTTGACCATCATCAAATCACGGTAATTCAAAGATGCCGCGTGAAATTTCACTAGAACTTCATTGGCTTGCGGTTTCGGCTCATCACGCTCAATTAAAGTTAAATTTTCTATTCCGAATTCATTTATTTCGTATGCTTTCATAACTTTAGGATTGCCCGATTTTAGACATTTATTTTCTCCTTCAATTTTTTAATTTCCGCCTCAAGTTTTTCGACATAATCATACAGAGGCGCATTCATCGCCTTTATTTCTTCAATCGTAAAACGCGGCGTGATATGCTGCGGGCAGTTCCAATCGAACGCTTCAAGATGTAAAATCATCGCTCTTTCAATCTTCGCTTTATAATCTGCCGTTCGCAGTTTTTCGATTAGTTCGGGAGCTTCGCTCGCGTCTTTGATTTCCGCTTCGGCTAAAACTTTTAGTCTTCGCTGGTTTGCGTAATCCATCAAAAACAGGGCGACACGTTTATTTTTGCTGAGATTTCCGACGCTGATATATTGCAAGTTGCCGCGAAAATCTGCAAAGCCAAGCGTTTTATCGTCTAAAACTTTCAAAAACCCGCGCTTGCCGCCGCGAAATTGAGTATAAGGCTGTCCTTTTTCGCCGACGGTTGCCATATAAAAACCGTCGCGCTCGCCGATAAATTCAATTTCTTGTTCGGTCAAACGAGCGTTCTTCGCCGCGCCGTTTTCCGATTTGGCATAGTGCGGGCGCGAGCCGTAATGTGTCTGCGCGGCTTTTACGCCAGGCGTAAAAGTTATGTCCCAAAATTTGTTCGACATCGAAATTTACTCGCTCGCCGCAATTGATTTGTCGGATTTTACAGCCCATTCGTCAAAAAGATTTTCAAATTCCTTTTGAATGGATTGTTCATCGTCTTGCAAATACCAACGCTGCAAATTTTCCATCATCTGCGGTTTTTCAATTCCCTGCTCTCTCATTTCGTAAAAATAATTCATTGCAGTTTTCGCTCTCGGTCCCCAAGTTCCGATTTCTTCAAATGTTTCTGCGTCAAGACAAATCAATTTCGGAATCGAACGCGCATTGTTTGTTAAATATGCGTCCATTAATTCGAGATTTTCGTCGCGCAAAACGTAGCGTGTTTCGATATTTACATTTTCCGCCACAATTTTTTCGATGACCGGAATGTTTTGCGCCGCATCGCCGCACCAGCCTTCGGTGATAATCAGCCAAATCATTTTTTGCTCGACGCTTCGCACTTTTTCCTTCAAAGAGTCGTTTAATTTTACAGTGTTTCCCAAACGCTTCATTCGTTGGCGGTTGAGTTTTCCGTAATTAAACATCGCTTCCGATTGATTTTCGCCGGTCGTTTTACCTTCTAAAAGCAAGTCATCAATTAGCCGGATGTATTCGGCGAAAGTCATTGATTTTTTAATATAATTTTTCATAATTTAATCGCGCTTCCAAATGAGCTTATCCAAACTCCACACGCCGCCGCCTGAAAAAACAAAATAGAGGAAAACAAAGCAATACAAAACCGCCAACTCGCCTTTATTAACCAGCGGCAGAAAACCACCCGGCGCATGTGCCATAAAATATGCCACCGCCATAAAACCGCACAAAATAAATGCAATGGGTCGAGTAAATAAACCAATCAGAAAAAGCAATCCGCCGCCGAATTCCAAAATTCCAGCCACGAGCATTAATCCCGATGCGCCGTCGCCGCTTTGTGGCGACGGCGGAAGATTAAAAAGTTTCTGACTTCCGTGCGCGACGAGCAAAAAACCGGTTATTATTCGCAAAACACTTAAGATACGCGGTGACCAACTTGATAGAAAAGAGTTCATAAATTTTTCTCCTGATTTATAGTTTAATTTATCTTCTGTCAATCAATTCTTCTTTCAAAAAACGAACTTTCGGCAGATTTGCCAGCCAGTCGTTTTCGCGGTCACGATAACCGACCGCACACAAAGCCACTGATGAATAATCTTCAAGTTCTAAAATGCGATTGAATTCCGCCGGATTAAAACCTTCCATTGGACACGCATCAATTTCAAGCAGTGCCGCCGTTTCGAGCAAAAATCCGAGCGCGAGATACGCCTGCCGCGAATTCCAAGTTTCGATTGTGCCTTTGTCAATCGCTTTCTGTGCCGAAGTCTTCATCGTCTGCTCGTAATCTTTAAAAGATTCGCGCGGCGCATTTCTCACTTCGACAATTCTATCAACAAAATGCTCGACATCCGCATCGGTCAAAACCTTTTTGTAAGCGACGACGACCAGGTGCGAGCAATCGGCAATCTGCGTCTGTCCGTAAGCCGCCGGAGTCAGTTCTTTTTTCAAGTTTTCATCCGTTACGACAACAAATTTATACGGCTGCAAACCATAACTTGACGGCGCGAGAATCAAAGATTGTTCCAAAATATTCCAATCTTGATTGGAAACTCGCTTCGTTGAATCAAATTTTTTACCGCGTATCGCCAGTTTAACTGCTCTGAAATTTTTTCTCTATTTGGCTCTTTATTTTTTTCTTCATTCATAATTCCTTCCCTTATTTCGTAAAGTATTTGTAACACTTACTGCTACAAATACAAATATACTTCTCCTAAATTTTCGCTTCATTCATTCACTTTCTCTCAACCGATTCAAGCACATCCGCCAAAGAATAGCGGAGGAGTTTTTCCTCGACGGCTTCGTCAATTTCCGCTTGCAAATTCTCCAAAACTTTCGAGATATTTTTCCCGATAAAACATTTCTGATTCGGCGTTTGCCGATGAAGCGCGAAAACCTCCGCGTGCGGCAGAGCGGCGCGATAAACTTCCAGCAGATTGATATTTTCAGGCTGGCGTGCAAGGCGCGTCCCGCCGTTTGCGCCCGTCTGCGAGACGACCAATTTCGCCTGTTGCAAACCGCACAGAAGCCGACGAATTACTACCGCGTTTGTATTAACGCTCGCCGCAATGCAATCGGATTTGACGTTTTCCTCGCAAGATTTAGCAAGCATCGCCAAAATATGAACTGCGACGGCGAATTGACTATTTGCTGCCATAACTGTAACAAGAATAGTTACAAATACAATGGTTGTCAAGTTGCTACATTTTGATGAATGCTAAAAATCAGTTTTCAAAATTCTTTTCCAGTTAAGCGGTGGAAAATTATTTGTGAATTTTTCTAATTTTATGTGAATCAATACTAAACAGTTAATCCAAAATAGTGTTTTAGTCGGGAGCGCAGGCATCTTGCCTGCCAGATTGCGTCAGCAATCTAAAACGGTTAATAATCGGCAATTTCTGCGACGCTTCGCGCCATTGCAGGCAAGATGCCTGCGCTCCCGACAAGCAATGACTTTTTATAAAACTGATTTTTCTTTTTAGTGTTGATTCACATATTTTATGATTGGAAATCTAACCGATTGATTTTCGCAATTCGTCTATCGATGAATCGGCAATCAATCGGAAAATGCGAACTCTTTCGTCATTAGGAAATTCTTTCGCCGTCACCAAATCGCAGATAATCAGCGAAACCGTTTGCAGACCGTTTTTCCAATCAGGTTCGTTTGCTGAACGCAAAAGGAGCGTTTCCGGCTCGATTCGCGCGGCAAGCAAAAACATTTTTGCCAGTTCAAGAAACTTTTCCCAACCAGAAACTGCCGCGATTAAATCGTCGTTTGACGGGCGCGCTTTGCCCGCCATCGAATCAGGCACAGAATTGGCTTTGAGAAAAATACAGGATTTATCAGGCGGTAAGATTTTTTTCAGTTTTTCCGCTTCGCTCGACATCGCCACAATTTGCGCGTTGTTGTCCGAGTCACCATCCCAAAAATTTTCAAACGATATTCCGTCAACCTGCCGACCGGTTGACTGGCAGATTTCTTCCATCAAAATTTTCCGCAACTCCAAACTAGATTCGACAACTAAAAAATGCGTCGGTGGTTTTGCCGCCAACCGACTTTCAAGACGCGCTTTAAGTTCACTTAAAGCGAAACCTTGCGCGGCAGCTTCTTGGAAAAATCTGGTGATAATTTGGTCAAGTGCGGATGCGTCCGTTCGAACGGTTTCATTTTCGCGCACATAAACGCCGCTTCCCCGTTTGAATTTGACTAAACCCTGTTCGGCGAGTTCGCGGTAAGCGGATGAAACCGTATTTTGATGAATTTGAAAACGGCGGGCAATCTCGCGCGTGCTGGGAAGTTTTTCGCCCGCTTCGAGGTCGCGGCTTAAAATTCCGAGCGAAATTTGCGCGATGATTTGCTCGCGGACGGAAACTTCGGAGTTTTTCGAAAGCCAGATTTTCATCCGCTAATTTCCGATTCAGTTATATTAATATTTCTTCTCGCTAATTCCGCGACGAATTTTTCCGCGTCAATCGCTTGTTCCTGCGGCGTTGCGCCGCGCATTTTCACTTCGCCTTTCGCCATCATTTGCGCGATGATTGATGCAGGAAAAGCGGTCGTCCGCATCATCGCGCTTAAATTTGTCGCCTCATCAAATTTATCAACGATGTCGTAACGCAGGCGTTTTCTCACGCCGTCTTTCACACCGACAAATTCGAGTCGAATCAAAACATAGTCAGGCTCGTCGGCGGGCAAATTCTTTTGCAAAAGCTCGCCCAAAACTTTGCGCGGTTTGATTTTGACGAAATCCGCAACGATTTCATCGCTCGAACACAAACCCAAATCAATCATCATTTTGAATTGGTCACAGTGTCCACTGTAGCGAATCGTTTTGTAATCGAGTTCTTTGATTTTCCCCGAAAATGTGTCGGGCAGAGTCGAAGTCCCGCCGGAAGTTTGAAATGCTTCGAGCGCGGGGAACTGGTCAAACGCGAGCGTTTCGAGTTCAGTCATCGAATCAACTTCCATTATCTCGCCGCCCCTAATTACGCGAGCCGTCTCGACGTATTCGTTTATCAAACCTTCAACCGAAAAAACGAGTTGATAATTAAGCGGCGGTTTCGGATTTTGCGGCAGACCGCCTACGCGAATATGAATTTCTTCCGTTTTGTCAAAGCGATTTGCGCCGTGCATCGCTAAGACGGAAACCATTCCGGGCGCGAGTCCGCAATCGGGAATAATGTTTATATTTGCTTTCTTTGCTTCTTGGTCAAGCGCCAGCTGCGCGTCAACGACGTAGTTATTTCCGCCCAAATCGCAAAAATTCGTTCCGGTTTCAATCGCGGCTTTCGAGAGCTTGAGGTTGTGCCAATAATTAACGCAGCTTATCGCCGCATCGTGTCCGCGCATTGCGGAAACGGTTTCGTCGTAATTGGAAACATCCAACTGAACGGCGGAAACTTTCGGGCTTTTAATCTTTTTGACGATTTCTTCCGCTTTAGTAAAATCGGCATCGGCAACCGTTACGGCTTCGACTTCAGGTGAATTATGCGCCAAATCGAAAACCGCGCCGTGTCCCATTCGTCCCGCGCCGAGAACAAAAATTTTCATAATTTCTTGACTGGGGCTATTATCACTTCGCCGCTTGAAATATACGCGAATTAACCGTGTAAAGTCTATTTAAAGAGCACTTTTATCAATCTGATTTTAATGAAAGTTTTCGACCGAAACATTTAACCCAATTTCGCACCTGTGGACAAGCCTCGCCCAAAATGATATATTAACAATGTTTTTTTGAAAAACTCTTCGCGGAATATTCTGCGTTCGTCTATTCAAGTTGTCGGGAAAAGTTACTAAAACAACTTGGGTGGAAGAAACAAACCAACAATAAGGAGCAAAATTTATAATGAAAAATCCAGCCGGAGGAGCGGCTTTCCTCGGCGTGGTTGCGTTGTCAGCAGCGTTTTTATTCTACTTTCAACCGACCGCCGAAGCCGTCACCTTAGCGAGTGATTCGCAACTCAATTTAAAACCACAATTTAATCAATCAGATAATCGAACAGACCAATTTCAATTTTTAACACCCGCCGCAAATTTAGATACAAAAAGTAAAACAATAACAGAAGCCAATGCTTTCCGAGCGACGGCTTATTGCCTGAAAGGCAGAACAGCAATGGGTGGAAGCGTCCGGCGCGGAATCGTCGCCGCCGACCCGCGTGTTTTGCCGCTCGGTTCACGCATTCAATTGAGCGCGGGCTCATATAGCGGAACTTACACGGTTGCCGACACAGGCGGCGCGGTCAAAGGTCGCAAATTAGATATTTGGGTGCCAAGCTGTGTCGAAGCCGTGCGTTTTGGAAGAAAAAACGTGATGGTCAGCCGGCTTAGCAAGAAAAGTAGTTGACAATTTTTACAAATCATTTTTAACTAAAAATTTTAAATAATTTATTTCAAAATAACCGCTTCATTTAATGAAGCGGTTATTTTTTAACGATGTTTTATACTTACGCTGCTGAAAAAGCAGCTTCGGAACGGCTGATAATTGATAAATAGCAATGTGAAAATGTATCAGCTATCAGTAATCAACTATCAGCTATTCCAAAAATCCCCAAATTTCAATTCAATTTCGGTAAAACATACCGCACTTCCGCAATCTCCACCAGACTCGCAATTTTCACGACGGCGATTCGACCGACGATTGAATTTTTGTCTTTCTCGCTCACAACTTCAAAGTCGAGAGCTTTAAGTTTTTCCATCACTTCGGGCGTTTTCGTCGAAAGCAAAATTTGAATTTCAGCTTTTCCGTCTTTAACGAATTTTGTTTCGTTTGGTGTCGGCGCGGTTACGCCTTTTTGCAGACGCTCAACCAGCGCGTAAAGCCAAACGTGCAGTTTTTGGGCAAGAACTTGTTGCTTTGAAACTTCCAGCGTAATCGGCGTTTGTGGTTTTTCTTCGTCGGTTTGCAGACGGATTTCGCCGACCGAAACGTCTATATTTCCCAAGTTTTCAGGGTCGGTAAAATTATAAACAACCACGCCCGTTACTTTGACAGGTTGTCCCGAAAGAAGTGCCGGCGCAAATCCAGCTTTTCGCGCGGCTTGTTCCGCTGCCGCTCTCAATAACGGATGACCTGAAACCGCCGACACGGAAACAACATTCCCGCTTTCGTCAATCGTAACCTGCACATTGACCGCGCCGCTTGCGCGAACGGCTCGCGCCGCAGGCGGATATGGCGGTTTTGGCAAACTCGTGGCTTTTCCATTTACAACTCCGCCTGAAATAAGTTTTGGCGGCGGCGATGCGATACCAGATCCATTTCCAGAACCAGAGCCAGAGCCGTATCCAACTCCGCTTCCTCGTCCGCTTCTTTTCGTAAGCGTAAGACTAACAACATCTGCTTGCTTATTTACCATCTCCATCTTCCTTTTATTTCGACGACCAGCTGTAGATTGCGTAACCAAGCCGCCACCTCCGCCGCCGCCAGCAGAAACATTAACCACTTCATTATCTTCCTTGCCCAAAGTGGCTTGACGATTCATTCCCTGCGGCAGTTCGACGGGAACTTCGACTTTAATCAGTTGTCCGCCTTGCGTTTTGATAATTTCTTCAACCGCGACAAACGACGTAAATTGTGTCAGCAGGCGGTATTCAAGTCCGATATTCGTAATTGTATCTTGGACTTCCGGTTTCGCGTTGCCATCTTGCACGCCTTTATAATCCTGCTTCATCAAATCGTCAATCCGCGTCCGCGCCCAAAGCGTCGCCAGCACATCATTCTTGCTTTCCGTTTCTGGAAAATTTACTGCAATCTCGCGCACCAAATCTTGACCGCCGACTTTTCCTTTCAGTTTTATTGTGCCGGTTGCGCCTTTCGTATAGCGTCCGTAAATCACGACGGGTTTTGCGCTGAATAAATCCGAGATTCGATTTGGATAAACATCAACAACAGGCAAACCGTCCCAATCAATCGAAACATCGGTCAAAAGCGGTGTTCTGACGCGCTCATAAAATCTTTTCGCGGCTTTTGAGCCGTCGTCTTCGAGCGAGACGTATTCGGCTTCGCCGCGACCTTCTTCGGCGATTTTGTCGAGCAGAAAACGATTGACCGAGCTTCCGATGCCGAAAGAAAATACACGAGCGTTTTTGTGTTTCTGCACTTCCGAGATAATTTCCAAATCGTTGCCAACTTCGCCGTCGGTCATAAAACAAACGATGCGAATGTGATCTTGCGCGTCCGACGGCTCAAGCGCGGCTTTGATTGCCGTCATCATTTCCGTTCCGCCCGCGCCGCTGCGCGATTCGAGAAACGCTTTTGCTCGTTCGAGATTGGCTTGCGTTGCAGGAACGGGTTCGTCGAATAAAATTGAAGTGTCGCCCGCAAAAGTTATTAAATTAAAAGTGTCATTCGGATAAAGATTTTCGAGCGAAAGGCGCATCGCTTCTTTGGCTTTTTCAATCGGAAAACCCGACATCGAGCCGCTCGTATCAAGCACGAAAACGATTTCCTTCGGCGTAACGTCTTCGGTTATGAATTTATCGGGCGGCTGCAAAATCATCGTGAAAAATCCGCCGCGTGGGTCCCGATGCGTTAAAACCGCGTCTTCGATTCGTCTGCCGCTCACGTCATAGCGTAATACAAAATCCTTGTTTGGAATTTCCGTTTCATTTTTAAGTTTGATGCTTGCGCTGTTTGCGCTCAGATTTACGGTTTGAAGCTCGTGCGAATCGGAGCGAATTTCTTCGACGGGAACACCGGCGTTTAAGTTAACTTCAATCGAAATGTCGTGTCCGGCGCGGGTTTTCGCAACCGGCGGCGAGATTTTCTGTGCGTCGCCCGTTTTAACCGAATTCGGAACGTAGCGCGGCGCAACTGTCATCGGGAAAATGAATTCATACGCGCCGTCTTCGTATTTCAAAGTTTCGACATAACTGATGACGACCGTAATTTTTTCATTCGGCAAGATATTGGCGACCAATTGCGTAAAAATGTTCGGGCGTTCCTGGTCTAACAAACTTGAGGTTTTCCCTTCGGTTTTCGCCGTTTCATAAACTTTTCTGGCTTCTTCGCGCCGCATAATTTTCCCGCGAACGGTGCGCGTCCCGACGAGCATCGTCATATCGTCAACCGCCGCATTGTTTGGCAGAGGAAACGCATAGACGGCTTCAATCGGCTGCGCGAAATTGTTTTCAAATTCCTGCGTTACGGTTACGCGAGCCAGAAAACCGCTCACGTCGGCTTTGACTGAAGTATGTTTGAGCGGACACGCGCCAACCTCTTTTCCCTTTTTATTAAAGGCATCGAGCGTTCCCTGAGTTTGGGCAAAAGCCCCGATTGAGCAAAGTAATATCACAAGCAAAAGTACAATTTTTCGCATAGCTTTCTCCTAAATTTTTGTCTTGAATACAAAAAAATCCGCGGGCTTTTCTGCTTAGACACCACAACTCGTAAAATAGTTCCCTGAGCGGCGAAAAAAAAGTAAAAAGTAAAAAGGCAAAAGTAAAAAGTGAAGAAAGGTTGTCAAAACTAAACACTCTCGCCTGACTTAAAACCCTTTAATAACCATCATTTGGTTTTTATTTCTCACTTTTTACTTTTGCCTTTTTACTTTTGCCTTTTTATTCCGTTGCCTCCAATTCTTCTTCCAATAACTGTCTTTGATACAAGTCGGCGTATTCACCGTTTAGTTTGATAAGTTCTTCGTGCGTTCCGCGTTCGACGACTCGCCCGTCTTCAAGAACGCAAATCAAATCGGCATCGCGCACCGTCGAAATGCGGTGGGAAACAATCAGCGTCGTGCGGTTCTGACGCACATCGCGCAAGCCGTTCAAGATTTTTTCTTCCGTGTAAGTGTCAACTGCCGAAAGTGAATCGTCGAGAATCAAAATGCGCGGATTTCGCATCACGGCGCGGGCAATCGCTGTGCGCTGTTTCTGCCCGCCGCTCAAAGTGATTCCGCGCTCGCCGACAAGCTGTTCATATTTATACGGGAAATCTTCGATGTCGCTTGCCAAACCCGCAATTTCAGCCGATTTTTTTATTTCGGATTCAAGATTTAAGATTTCAGATTTTCCGCCGTTCGATTTTGAATTTTGACGTTTGAATTTTGAATTTTCCGCCGTTTCTTGTAATTCGTAATTCGCAATTCGTAATTCGTCTTTATCAACTCCAAAAGCGATATTTTCCGCCAGCGTATTGCTGAACAAAAAAGTTTCCTGCGGTACAACGCCGATTGCTTTGCGAAGTTGGGCGAGCGGAAATTTTCGCACGGGAACACCGTCAATCAAAACCGTGCCTTCGGGCGCATCGAGCAGTCGAGGAATCAAACTTATCAAAGTTGATTTTCCGCTGCCCGTTTTGCCGACCAGCGCGACGGTTTGCCCTTCTTCGATTTGCAGATTTATGTTTTGCAAAACAGGCGTTCCGTTATAGGCAAAAGTTAAATCACGAAATTCGATTTTACCTTTGATTTTCGGCTGTTCTTTCGCGTCTGGAGCATCTTTAATCGTCGGCTCTGTTTCCAAAATCTGGTTAAATCGTTTGAGCGAAGCCGTGCCGCGTTGATATAAATTAACCACATAGCCGAGCGCAATCAGGTACCAAATCATCCGCTGCAAATAGAGAATAAACGCCGTAAAATCGCCCGCCGAAATCTCGCCGCGCACCGCCATCGGAACGCCGACGGCGACGATTATCACAAAACCCAAACCGATAAAGAAGAAAAGCAGCGGACGCATTGCCGCGCCGTATTTGACGAGCGCGATGTTGCGTTTCGCGTATTCACGATTTAGTTCTTGAAACTTTTCGATTTCAGACGCTTCCTGCGCGTAAGCGCGGACGACTCTCACGCCCGACAGATTCTCCTGCGCTCGCGCCGTAATACTTGAGAAAAATTCTTGAATTTTTTCAAACCGAACGTGGATCTGCTGACCCAAAAATTTCACCGTTAAAGACACGAGCGGCATCGTAATAAATAAAAGTAGAGTCAGTTTGACGTTGATTTTCAGCAGAATCGGCAGCACAATCGCCAGCGCGAAAATCGCTTGGAACGAATATAAAATCATCGGTCCGACGATTTGCCTGATTGCCGAAAGGTCATTGGTCGCCCGCGCCATCAGGTCGCCGACACGATTGTTTTGAAAATATTCGAGCGGCTGATTAACCAGCGCGGCATAAAAATCGCGGCGCATATCGTATTCGATGTCGCGCGAAGCGTTAATTAAAAGCCTTCGCTGCCAAAACAGAAAAATACCGCTCACCAGATTCACGCCCAAAATCACGAGCGGATAATAAACGATTTTCTCCCAAGTTATATTTTGGCTTAGATCGTCAATCGCCTGCCCGACAAGATAAGGAACGAGCAACCCAAATGACATCGAAACGAGAATAAACAAAGTCCCCATCACAACGTGCCATCGGTATGGCTTGAAGTAGCGGGCGAATTTTTTTAGTTCTTCCATAAAATAGTGAATAGTAAATCGTGAATAGTAAATCGTGAATAGATTTCTCACGATTCACTATTCACCAAACCTTTGTATAAGTCGAGAGTGCCGTCGCAGTCAGTTTTCCTTGCTCGTTGACGACTTCCGCCGATAAAAATAAAAGCCGCTTGCCCGCTCGCAAGACCTTTGCCGTGCAGGTAATTTTTCCGTCCGTGTGCGGGCGCAAATATTGAATTGTCAAATCAACCGTTGTCGCTTTCTGTTCCGTTCCCAACGCCGCAATCACGGCAAAAGCCATTGCCGTGTCAATCAATGAAGCGATTGCGCCACCGTGCAGCAGTCCATACGGCTGACGCAGTTTTTCCTGCATCTCTAATTTCATTACAGCTTTTTCAGGATCGAGTTCGACTAATTCGATACCGAGAAGTTTTAAATAAGGCGTATTCTTGACAACCTCAAACGCCTTCTGTTTATTTTGCTCGTTTATCATTTTTATTTCGCTCGCTAGCGCCGCAGAGTTTCCCGAAACTCTTTTAACGAAACTTTTTTGTAATCTTTCGGGACTTCAAAATACTTCGCTTCCGTCTGCAAACTAAAGTTTTTTATTTCCATCGTCAACGTCAAAGTTTTTTGTCCATTGCTCATGCTGTAAAATTCCTGTTTGACAGGCAATCCGATTTTTTCGTCAACCGAGATTATGATTTCAGATTTTTTTGTTTCGTCCAAGCTGACCAGATATTTGACGTAATTGTTTTCCGCGCCGAGACGTTCAAATTTCGCGCCCGCTTTTTGATTCGACCATCCGGCAGTTAGCAAATCGTTCAAAGTTTCACTCTTTGCGCCGGCAGTTTCCAACTGATTTTCAGCAAAGACTTTTTGGCTCGGAGCAATTAGAAAAGATTGGTTTCCGCCGAGCTGCAGAAGAGCGAATTCAGTTTTTCCTTGAAAATCGAATGCAATAAAACGATTCGCACCGTTTTTTGCGATAAATGTTTTATCTTCAAAACTGTCTTTAGCTGTAACGACGATTTCAGTTTGAAAAGCATCCGGTTCTCTGGTCAAAAATGGAATTTCGCTTTTTAATTCTTCGACGATAAACGGCGTGGGCGAAACGGTCGCATCGGTTTTCGATTGACAAAAACCGCACGCTTGGCACGAGAGCAAAGCGGAAACTAAAAAAAATTTGATTAAGTTTGACGAAAACATTAGCGAAGTGAGATTTTAACACAATGATTGAAAGGCTCGAAAATCGCATTCTAAAGTTATTGCAAATTCGATTGTTTGCAGCAGAAAAGTCTTGAGTTCAACTTTCAGGCGTTTTTTAGATTTAAAACTGAGCCGATTGAAGGCGGAACTCAAAACAAATTTGTATAATTCCTTCAATGAACCCACGGTTATTACAATTTTTCTACATCTTCGGCGGGGTAATTATTCTTCCGTTTGTGCCGTTTCTCTATTGGCAGGGACAGCGCGTCAGAAAACGAGTCGGACGGCTTCCCGACGCAGCGGGCGAAACGGTTGGACAATTCGGCGAAGCGGCGGAAAATTTAAATCTTCTAGCAATCGGCGAATCAACCGTCGCCGGTGTCGGCGCGAAAAACCACGCGGAAGCTCTCGGCGGACAGCTTGCCAAATACTTGAGTTTGGAAACTGGTAAATCGGTGTGCTGGCACGTTCTCGGCGAAAGCGGAATCACCGTCGGCGAAACCTTAGAGCGACTCGTTCCTAAATTACCCGAAAGCACTATGGATTTCGTCGTCGTCGCGCTCGGCGGCAACGATACGTTCAAAGTCAGCAGTCCTAACCGTTGGCGCAACGGTCTGACGACATTGATTGAGACGCTCAAAGAAAAATATCCGAACGCGAAAATTTTGCTGGCGAACACGCCGCGCGTCAAAGATTTTACGGCTTTACCCACGACTTTGAAATTCGTTTTGTGGCGCATTTCACATCTTCATCATCTCAACGCGAAAAGTTTAACCCAAAGCATGGAAAACGTCTTTTACTACGACGAAGCGGGCGCGGTTGCCGACGGTTTTTTCAGCGACGGCGTTCATCCGTCGGCGCACGGCTACGCGCTTTGGTCGGAAGCGATGATAAAGTTTTTGATGAAAAAAACGGAAAAAAAATAAAATGAATCTCGAAAGCTTATTCGGTCTAATTACCAAAAAGCTCAATTCCTGCAACGAGTGGCTTATAATTGGCGCATCGGGAAAGAGTTTTCCCCTTCAGCGCGGCGAAATCGAATTCACATTTGAGCGCGAAAAAATCATCTTCGGGTTTTTAAGTGACGCCGGTTTCCAAATTTGGCGCGTCGTCGATTGCCAAATTGAACCGAAAAAAATCACGCTCGATTTGACGCGCAACTTCGAGCGTGAACTGGAGAAAATTCGGCTTGTTCCTCGCATTTCGGCAAGCGAATTAAGCGAAGCAGTTGAGCTTGCGCGTCTCGAAAAAGCCAACCAAATCGCCCGTTTAATCGTTGCGGAAACGCGCGGCACAAAACTATTGCGCGCTTCGCTCAATGAAGAAAACGGACGCTTTGCCCAAATTATTTTTGAAAAGTTTGAAAAATCAGACAAAAAACAAATCGCTGTTTTAGCCGATGTTGCAGACTCTGCAACGCCCGAAAATCTTTTAACAACCGCCATTGTTTGGCTCGCAAAACTCGAAAATCGCAAGAAACCGATTGAAACGGTTTGGATTTTAGCGGAAAAGAAACTCTATAAAAATCTGCGAAAACTTCATGCTTTGCTCCGCGAAAGTTGGAAATCAAAAATTTGCGTCAAAGAAATTTCCCGTCCAAGCACAAAGGCGCAAAGGGAAGAAATTTTAGAAGTTTCGCCAATTACTTTTGGTAATCTTTGGCGCGAAAAGCTGCCGAAAATTTCTCTGACGGAAAATACCGATTTAAGCGAAACGGCAACAGAAATTATTAAGCTCGCACCCGAAAAAATTGACGTTATCTTCACCAAACACGGCGAAACCGTGCGCTTTTTTGGTCTGCCGTTTGCGCGCATCCGGCGAATCGCTGGCGGAGAAAAAGCGTGGTTCGGCATCGAGCGCGAAAAGCGCATTTTGAATGAAAATTCACGCGCCGAGTTTTTCGGTTTGTTTGAAAATTTGAAAATTTACCGTCGCTTTGATTCGCCGAACAAACGCCACGAATTTTTTCGGCTCGCGCCCGAAGCGTGGCTCGAATCTCTACTTCGGCGAAACATTAAATTGCTCGACGGTAATTTGATTTTATCGCCGATTCACAATCAGTTTCGTGCGGCAAACGATAAAATTGATTTGCTCGCTTTGCGTTGCGACGGGCGTTTAATCGTCATCGAATTAAAAGTCGCGCCCGACCGCGAAATGATTTTTCAAGCGGTTGATTACTGGCGAAAAATCGAACTTCAGCGTCGCAGCGGAAACTTGCAAAAAGCGAAAATCTTCGGCGATTTGGAAATCTCTGACGAGCCGACACTCGTGTTCCTTGCTGCGCCGACCTTAAGTTTTCATCATGATTTTGCGTTGTTGGCGAAAACAGTTTCGCCCGAAATCGAAATTTATAAATTTGGTTTAAACGAGAATTGGCGCGAGAATTTGAAAGTGATGAAAGTATCAAAGGTGGAAAAGTGAAAAAGTGGAAAAGCGGAAAAGTAGATTGCCGATGTTCATCTAAACTTTTTCACCTTTTCACCTTTTCACTTTTCCACTTTTCAAACGATAAACGCCGACTGATAACCGCTCGGCAAAACCTTCTTTGACCAATGCGTGATTCGCTTTGCCTGCTTCTTTGCGCGTTAAGCCCAACGCTTTGGCGAATTCGCCGCGGGCGGTCATTTCACACATCTGCAAAAAGGCGCGGGCGATTTCTTTGACCGCATCGTCGCTCGAAACTTTTTTCGACATTTCTTTTGGAAAACGAGCTTCGGCAAGTGTCCAAATATATGTAAATTTCGGCTGATACAAAACCTCGCTCGGCACCACCTTCATCGCCCGCTGCAAATCGTCTAACGCTTTGGTTAGTTTTTGGCGATTTTCTATTTTGGCTTCGCGGCGCAGGTCAGCCGTTCCCATTTCCCATTCCTTTCGCAAAACTTTTAAGATTTTATTTGCTTCGCCGGACAACCGTTCCTTTTCCTGCTTTTTCGGAACGCCCCAAACAGCGTTGAAATACGGCACGAGACGCGGCGCGACGAACATCGAACGCCCTTTGCAAAGTTTGGCGTAATAGATTTTGCCGCGCGACATAACCTCGTCTTTGAGCGTCCACGCCAGGCTCATCTCGTAATCCTTCTGCACGTTGCGCGGCGCGTGCGCGTCGCGTCTGCCGCAGACGGCGATATAAACCGACGGCAAATTCGTGCGCGAATCGGTCAAGCCCAAACAAAAACCCAAGTCTTCAACCAGAGTTTCAATTTCCGAAGCGGTTTCAATTTTCAAGATTTCTTCGCGCCGCCATTTCCTATCGCGTATTTGCTCGATTTCTTCGGGAAGCAAATTCATAAAATACAGCTGAAGTCTGAAAGAAACCTACATTAAATTTTTACACTAATAATTCTTTTATTCTGGCGTTTGGAAATTTTATAATAAACTTTTTTGCGCCAACCGCGAAAATTTCAAGTTGATTTCCGTTGCTTTGTCAAAAAAAAGTGGTATATTACTTCCACAAAAAATACTACTTTCTAAAGGGAGAAATAAAATGAAATTTACAGCGATTGCATTAGCTATTGTTTTCACTTTCGGTTGTTTCGGACCGGCGGCTTTAAAAACCGCTGCCCAATCGGGTAACGATTATGTTGCTCTTTACCGTTTATACAACGCGCAAAACCGTGACCGTATTTACACGACGAGTTGCGATGAAAAAAACACAATCATTCGCAGCGACGGTTTCGCCGATGAAGGCGTGGCGGGCTACATCGCATCGCGCCAATTGCGCCGAACCATGCCGCTTTATCGTTTGTTGTTGAGCAGCGGCGTGCATTTTTACACGACCGATAATCAAGAGATGACGAACTTATCACAAACCGCAGGCAATAAATCTGAGGGCATTGTCGGGTATGTGGCAAACAGTCAGATAAATAAGACTGTCCCGTTTTATCGTCTTCTTGGTTCCGACCGCCATTTATATACGACCAACGAACAGGAAAAAAATAATTTTCTGCAAAACCCAGGAAATAAATCGGAAGGCGTTGCGGGCTATCTTTGGTCTTCGGGCAGAAATCAGTGCGGCGGCGGCGGCGGCGGCGTTTCACCGATTCCCGGCAACTTTCCGGTGATTTACGCGCAAGCCAATTTTCAAGGTCCGGCGCAAGCCATCGAGCGCGACTTTGCCGGCAGCGGAGATTGGGAAGGCAATCCGCACGTTATTCGCTCAATTCGCGTTCCGCAAGGCTGGTATTTAGTGCTTTACGAAAAGCGCAATTATAAGGGGAAATCCTACAACTTAAATTCAGATTGGACACCGCAACCGGGCGATGGGTGGTTTGGACGTATCAAATCAATCAAAGTTTATCAGGGTAAGCCGCCGATTCAGCCACGCTGAAAAATCGGAGAACATCATAAAAAAGGTCGACGGCTCGAACGCCGACGAATCACGAAAATTGTTTTTAAGTTGCTGCAACTTCGCGGTTCATAATCGTTCCTGCAAAGGACTCGCCCGCCCGAACTGCTGTTCCGGTTCGGTGAGTCCTAAATTATAAGGAGTTAATTTATAAAATTATGAAAAACCAATCAACCAAATTATTATGCACCGCATTCACATTTGTTTTATTGCTCGGCATTGACGCCGCCGCCCAGTCGCAATATAGTTGGCTCGAAGCAAAGCCGCTGCCGAGTTGGAGCGAGCGCAGCCGCGCGATTTTGCAAACCAAGAAAATAGCGCAAGCCGAATTAACGCGCTGCCGCAGCAGCCTACGTCCGGCAACGCTTCCGGTTGACAGTCTGTTGACTAAATACAATTGGACGCTCGTCGGCGATGCGCAGGTTTTTGGCAAGACGACTGCCGTAACCGTCGCTACGAGTTTTGACGGAATGTGTCGCCCGCTCGGATTTCAAACTTACGTTTTTGTCGGCAATCGGGTTGCCGGAACCGTGTCGCCCGGACCGATGGATTCGCGCACCGACGCTTCGCTTATCAACATCAGACTGCTCTCGGAAACTGATGTGATTGCCGAATATGCCCGTTATAAAGAAAATGATCCGCTCTGTTGTCCGTCGAAAACAAACACGGTTTCTTTCAACATCAAACGCGACGGGCAAAATTGGTTAATGAAACCGGATTTTGTATCCGAAGCCGCTTACAATATGAGCGAAGCGAAAGAAAATTCTGATACGGCAAATTTGACCGGAACGGTTTGGCATTGGGAAAGTTTGCAAACGCCGACGGAAAAAATCAGCGTTCCCGTTCCTAAAAAATACACGCTCGAATTTATGACGGACGGCAAAGCGCAAATTCTTGCCGACTGCAATCGCGGGCGCGGTAGTTATCAACTCGACGGACAATCGCTGACTTTTTCAGGTTTTATCACGACGAAAATGGGCTGTCCGCCCGGTTCGCTCGACGGCAGATTTTTGAGAAGCCTCGACGCGGCGCGGACGTTAAACGTCAAAGGCGACGAGTTATACATTGATTTAACTGCCAATTCCGGCACGATGAAATTCGTTAAAGCCAAGCGTTGAAAATAGTATCTAAGTTGTGAGCATCGAGCTATGTTAAAAATCGTCGAAACAGTTGAAAGATATATTATCCGCGCATTGACAATTTTGATGCTGCTGGCAATTGCTTTTGGAACAATTGAACTTGGTCGCGTGCTGATACTTGAAATCGTTGAACCGCCTGCTTTTGTGCTGGATATCTCAAAACTTTTTGAAAGTTTCGGTTTGGTCTTGGTTATCTTAATCGGCGTAGAACTGCTGAAGGTATTGAAGATGTTTCTGACCGAAGACAAAATTAAACCGGAAATGGTGGTCGAAGTCGCCGTTATTGCGCTGTGCAATAAAATTATCACACTCGACACAAAGCACACGACGGGCGACGTTTTACTCGGGCTAGCCGCCCTGCTGATTGGATTGTCGTTTGGATATTTCGTTCTTCGATTTCGGACGCTGAATAAAGAAATTTATCAAAAATTGCCTGTCGCAGAAAAATCAAACAACGAAAGTTGATACAAAATCAGACAGGAGAATTCAGAATTTATGTTAAATGATTTTAAAGCGTTTATCGCACGCGGAAACATTCTTGATTTGGCGATTGCGGTCATTATGGGCGCGGCTTTCGGAGCGATTGTCAAAACATTTACCGACGGAATTATTATGCCAGTTATCGGTTTTTTGACCGGCGGCATTGATTTCAAAGATAAAGTTATTAACTTGGGCGATATGCCCGTTGCCACGCCGGAACAAATTGCAGCGGCGCAGACGGCAAAACAGCCGATGATAATGTATGGACAATTTATCAATGATGTCATCACATTTTTAATTGTGGCTTTGGTGATGTTTGCGCTGGCGCGTTATGCGGTAAAAATATTTAACTCGTTCGCCGCCACGCCGTCACCGCCGACCGGCGAAGAAGTTTTGCTGGCGGAAATCCGTGACCTTCTGAAGACAAAATAAAAAGGAGATTTTCTATGATTAAGAGATTATCGGCAGAATTTATTGGAACTTTGTGGTTGGTTTTAGGCGGCTGCGGAAGCGCGGTTTTGGCAGCGGCGTTTCCCGATGTCGGCATCGGACTGCACGGCGTTTCTCTGGCTTTCGGATTAACTGTTTTGACGATGGCTTACGCCGTCGGACATATTTCCGGCGCACATTTTAATCCGGCGGTAACTATCGGGCTGTGGGCTGGAAAAAGATTTCCCGCGTCCGAGATTTTGCCCTATATTGTCGCGCAAGTTATCGGAGCGATTGTCGGAGCAGGAATTTTATATGTCATCGCTAGCGGAAAAGCCGGATTCAGCACGGCGGGCGGATTTGCCTCGAACGGATTCGGCGATAATTCGCCGGGCAAATATGCCCTTGTTGCCTGTCTGGTGACGGAAGTCGTGATGACTTTCTTCTTTTTGATAATCATTCTCGGCTCGACGCACAATCGCGCCCCGAAAGGTTTCGCCCCGATTGCCATCGGACTCGGTTTAACGCTGATTCATCTGATAAGCATTCCCGTAACAAACACTTCGGTAAATCCGGCGAGAAGCACCGGACCGGCGTTATTTGTTGGCGGCTGGGCAATTGCCCAGCTTTGGCTATTTTGGGTCGCGCCGATTTTGGGAGCGATTTTAGCGGGCTTTTTCTACTCTTGGATGATTGGAGATGCAAAAAATGAGCCGGATATAGTCGGCGAAGAATCAGTTCGGGAAAATTAAGGTAATTTTTCAACGGGCGTGTTTGTTTTTTGAAACACGCCCGCAATTTTTAATCGCAAAGGAGGAAAGGAAAAATGAAAAATCGAACACTTGTTTCGGCGATGTGCCTGTTTTTGGCATTTTTAGCGGTTTTCGTCGAAGCCGCTACCGCACAAAACAGTAAATTAGCAACGGTTAATAGTAATTTTATCAGTTCAACACGCAGCGGAACGATGAGCGTCGCGCAAGTCAACCAACTAATACGGAAAAAATTCGGAAACTCCGTCAGTCCGACCGCGCAGGCTCTCGATTTGTATAAAGTTAATTACCGCTCGCAGGACGAGAGAAACCGCCCCGTCGTTTTAAGCGGCTTGGTCGTTCTGCCGCGCGGCGGCGCGCCGAACGGTTTGGTAATTTTTAATCACGGAACGATTGTCAATTCCGCGTTTGCGCCGTCGCGCTTTACGGGAAAATCGAACGATTCGGAAGCGCAGATGGCGACTTTAGCATTTGCTTCCGGCGGCTACGCCGTGGCGATGCCGGATTATCTCGGACTCGGCGACAACAAGGGAGCGCATCCGTATCCGCTCGGCGCGATCAACAGCCGTTCCGCCGTAGACATCATCGAGCCGGCGCGAGCTTTGGCGAAGCGTCAAAACACAGAGGTCGGTTCGCGCCTGTTTGTCTCCGGTTATTCCGAAGGCGGCGCGGTGGCGATGTGGACGGTGCGTGATTTAGAACAAAAATCCGGCGCCATCTACGACGTTTCCGCCGCGGCGCCGGCTTCCGGTCCGTATGACCTTTCGGACACGACGAGAAAATGGCTGCTTGCCTCGCCGACCGACCAGCAGGAATTCGTCATTCGGCTTTATCTCACGTCGTATATGGCTTATTACTTTCATAAAAGCAGCGGCGTTAAACTGACTGATTATTTCAAACCGGCGATGGCTTTCACCATTTCACAAGCCTTCAAAGGTAATATCTCCGATGAGAATATCATTAAACGACTTGCGCTGGCGGGAATTCTGCTGCGCGAGAAAAATTCGCTCGAAAACGCCATCACGACCAGATATAAAACGGCTCTCGAAACTTTGGACACTTCCGAACCTGCGATTCGTGAAATGCAAAAAAGCGATTGCTACGATTGGTCGCCGCGCACAAAGATGCTTTTAATTAGTCTGAAGGGCGATAAAGTGGTTGACCCAGCGAATACGGAGAAAACGATGCAGACGATGCGGCGGCGCGGCGTATCTAACGACACGCTGCGGCAATATGTGATTAAAGATACAAGTTTGAATCACTTAACGGCGGTTGCCCCGGCACTTGCGCAGGCACGGCGTTTCTTCGACGGCGGCTTTGCCAATATTGATTAACGCGCCCTTAAAAAATCGTTCGCAAATTGAACCGCGAACCGCAAAAGGATGAAAAGCCGACGATTTACTTTAAGTCGTCGGCTTCTTATTTTTTGCACTTTGGAGTCAATTACGGATTGGCTAAGATATTTTACAGAGCTATTTTTTAGTCAAACTTTTGTTTCAATCGCTAACATCTCGAAAGGGATTTTTTGCATCTATTCTTTGATTTTTAACATAAAAGGATTGAAAAAATGAAAAGAGCGAAAATTATATTATTCGGACTTACTATTTTATGTGTTTCGGCAATGGGTGGGTTTGCCCAAACGTCAAACATCATCAAAAAAGATTTGAGCCAAGCGGAAATTGACCGTATCGTCAAAACTTTTACGACGAATGAAGCCAAATTTCGTAATGCGTTAGCCGGTTATGTTTTTAATCGGAGCGCAAACATTCAAACGGTCGGGATGGGCGGACAAATTTCCGGCACATATCGGCGCGATTCGTTTTTGAACTTAACTGAAGACGGCAGGCGCGTTGAGAAGATTGTTTTTGCGCCGATGCCGACATTAACGGAAATTACGATTTCGGCGGCTGATTTAGATAATCTAAGCGGCGTTGACCAGTTCGCCATCGACCCTGCCGCCATTCCGCAATATAATTTTACATACGTCGGCAAAGAAAAAATTGACGAACTCGACCTCTATGTATTTGACGTTTCACTGAAGGCTGTGCCCGACCCGAAAAAAATCAAACAGCATTTTTTTTCAGGCAGAATTTGGGTTGATGACCGCGATTTGATGATTGTCAAAACAAAAGGCAAAGCCGTTCCCGAACAGAAAAACGAAAGATTTCCCGTGATTGAAACGTGGCGCGAAAATGTGGACGGCAAATACTGGTTTCCGTCGCTGGCAAGTTCGGACGACGAACTCGTGTTCGATAACGGCAATACCGTGAAAGTTAAAGTGCGCGTTAAATATAAAGATTATGCGGTAGGCAGAAGCGAAGTGCGAGTTTTGGACGACGATGAGGAAATTAAGGAAGAAAAACCGAAACCGTCGCCGACTCCGATACCGAAGAAACCGTAATTAACGAATAACGAAAAGTGAAAAGTGAAAAGTGAAAACAATAAATCAAATTTCTGTTTTCACTTTTCACTTTTCACTTTAAAAGTTCTTCTGCAATCGCGCCGCGCACTTTTATCAATAAATCGGTCAAATCTTTTTCGGCGGTTAAATTTTTTGTTTCAATCGGCGGAAGCAAAACCATTTCGCACGTCGCCGGAATTGCCAGATTTTGTTTCTTGCCCATCGCGTAATCAGTGTTTTTCATCGCTACCGGAACAATCGGAAAACCCGTGTCAATCGCCATATAAAATCCGCCTTTTTTGAATGGCAGAAGTTCATTTGGAAAAGCGCGTGTGCCTTCTGCAAAAACTCCGAAAGAAATTCCCGAACGAAGTTTTTCCGACGCATTTTTCATTGTGTTTATCGCCGATTCTTGATCGGTGCGGTCAATCGCAACAACATTGACATATTTCATAAACTTACCCGCAACCGGCAATTTGAGCATTTCCTTTTTGGCAATCACGCCCATTTTTTTGCCCGTGCAGGCGAACATCATCGCCGTGTCGAGATAAGACCGATGATTTGAAATGAAAACGTAGGATTGGTTGGCGGCTAAATTTTCCTGCCCGCGCACTTTTATTTTCATTCCAGACCAACGCATCCACGCCTTCGCGCCCCAACTCGCCCACGGATAAGCATAATCGGGGTCGCGCTTGATTTTTGCAACGAGCATAATCGGCGGCATTGCCAGCAAAAAGAAAACCGCCAGGATGGAAAGCGAAAAATAATAGCGAAGCCGCGCGATAAACTTCTGCTCGCGGTTTATGTTAAAATTTCCTTTCGGAAAAACAATTTTTTCGTTTTTAACGATCGCTTCGGGAAAATTTTGCATCTTGAATAGTTTAAATTCCAAAACCGAAAGTCCAAAACAGCTATGAAATTTTTTGAATTTTATCTGCGTCCGTTCGCGCTTCTCTGCGGTTTAATTTTTCTTTTATCGCTCAACATTTTCGCCCAAAATGTTCCCAGCCCAAAATCGGTTCTCGGTTTCGAGCCGACGAGCGATAAAACGATTGCTGATTGGCGGCAAATCACTGATTATTTTACCAAACTCGATGCGGCGAGCGATAAAATCACGGTTAAGGAAATCGGCAAAACGACGCTCGGCAAACCGCTCGTCGTCGCTTTTATTAGTTCGGCAGACAACATCAAAAATCTCGAAAATTATAAAAGAATAAATCAAAAACTCGCTGACCCGCGAAAAATTAAAGATGCGGCGGAACTTGAAAAACTAATCGGACAAGGCAGAACAATTGTGTCAATCTCCTGCTCGATTCACTCGACGGAAATTGTCGCGTCGCAGATGTCTATGAATCTCGCCTATCAAATGACAACTGCGACTGACGCAGAAACACTCGAAATTCTGCAAAATACGATTCTGCTTTTGATTCCGTCGTCAAATCCCGACGGCATTGACATCGTGGCAAATTGGTATCGGAAAACTTTGGGAACCAGGTTTGAGGGAACCTCGCCGCCCGAACTTTACCACCATTACGCAGGACACGATAACAACCGCGACTGGTTTATGCTCAACCTGAAGGAAACGCAAGCTATAACCAAACTTTTTTGGCAAGAATGGTTTCCGCAGATTGTTTATGACGTGCATCAGATGGGACAAAACGGCGCGAGATTTATTATTCCGCCGTTTTTCGACCCGCCGAATCCGAATATTCCGCCGCTTATTTTGCGCGAAGTCGGTTTAATGGGTTACAAAATGGCGGCTGATTTGCAGGCGAATAAATTCGCGGGCGTGGCGACCAATACGACGTTCGATACTTGGTGGCACGGCGGCTTTCGTTCCGCGCCGTATTTTCACAATTCAATCGGCATTCTGTCGGAAGCGGCAAGCGCAAATCTGATGTCGCCCGTCTATATTACGGAAGAAAAAATGCGGCAAACGCGCGGGGCAAGAGGTTTGAATTCGCCGCTTGAAACTTCGACCAGTCATCCGCAGGCGTGGCAGCCAAAATATTGGGGTGCAGGCGATATTGCCGCAATGGAAATGTCGGCTTCGCGCTCGCTTCTTCAAATGGCGGCGAAGTTTCGCCGGAACTATCTGCAAAATTTTCACGAACTCAACCGCGCTAGTGCACGCACGAATGCCAATCCGAATCAGCCGCTTGCGTATGTGATTTTTGCGGGGCAAGGACGCGAAGAAGTCGTTTCGCGGTTCATTGAAATTCTTCTCGCGCAAGGCATCGAAGTTTATAAAATGAACCGCGAACTGAAAACTTCGATTCCCAATACGCAAGCTATTCACACAGAAGTTCCGCTCAACAGTTTTATGGTTTTCACCAACCAGCCACAGCGCAACAATGTCGAAGCACTTTTCGGCAAACAAATTTATCCGAATCGCGTCAACGAACGCGGCGAAGTTGACGTGCCGTATGATGTTGCGGGTTGGACTCTGCCGCTCCAGATGGGCGTTGAAACATACGCGGTTACGCAAATCGTCGAATATCCGCACAGCGCACGCGGGCTTGAACAAATGACGAACATCAATCAAGTTCGCCGCACTCTGAATCTCGAAGCAAACAAAGAACCGTTTGCGAATTTGCCGAATCCGTTGAAGACAAACCCGCGCATCGGACTTTATAAAGGTTTCGCCGCTTCGATGGACGAAGGTTGGACGCGGTTGGTTTTCGACCAGTTTCAAGTTCCCTACCGTTCAATTTCAGACGCCGATTTTCGTAACGGTAATCTAAATTATGATGAAATAATTTTGCCTTCGGACGGCGAAAATCAAATTGTTAACGGTTTGAAAGAAGAAAATTACCCGAAAGAATTTACGGGCGGAATCGGCGAGCAAGGCGTTGAAAATCTGCGGAAATTTGTCGAAAACGGCGGTAAGCTGATTTGTTTTGACGACGGCTGCGAGTTGATCATCAAGCGATTTAATCTACCGCTGAAAAATGCGTTGAGCGGTTTGAAAAGAAGCGAATTTTATTGTCCGGGTTCGATTCTGTCGCTCGAGGTTGACAACACAAATCCGCTGGGGAAAAGTTTCGGCAAACAAACCGCCGCCTATTTTATCAACAGCTCGGCTTTTGAAATCGGCGACACAAACAAGGTTAAATCAATTGCGACCTACGCGAAAAGCAATGCGCTGCTGTCAGGCTGGCTGCTGGGCGAGAAATATCTGAACGGCAAAACGGCACTGGCTGAAACCGATTACGGACGAGGAAAAATCATTTTGTTTGCGTTTCGTCCGCAACATCGCGGGCAAACTTTCGGGACGTTTCCATTTATCTTTAATGCGCTGGAGAAATAAGGGAAAAGATTAGCCACGAATAACACAAATAACACGAATTTATTTTCTTTTTTTATTCCTGCTATTTGTGTTATTCGTGGCTAGATTTGATTTATGAAAGCAGAAACACAGTGTGTGAAAAGCAATCTCGGTTTAGTCTGCATCACGACGACCGACGCGGTGCGCTATAAAACCGTGACGCGCAAACGGCTTTTGTCGTTTGATGAACGCGTGCAACAAGAAATGCTCCGCGTCATTTACCAAGAAAACATTAACCGCATCAATAACGCAATTAAATTCT
The DNA here is from genome assembly GCA_002050365.1 of Acidobacteria bacterium 28-1. GTDB lineage: Bacteria > Acidobacteriota > Blastocatellia > Pyrinomonadales > Pyrinomonadaceae. The sequence goes on along the minus strand of MWYZ01000061.1, from coordinate 6,320 downwards.
GCGCGGCGAACGACATCAATCTTTACCGTTTAACATCGGGACTTTTTCCTTTTTCCGATGAACCGATTGGCGCGGAGATTTTAGAAGATTTTGCGGAACAATTATCTGTAACGGGACGAAAAGCAACCGCCAACAATTTGCGGATCGTAATGCACCCTGACCAATACGTCGTGCTAAGTTCCGATTCCGAAAGCGTCGTTGAAAACAGCGTCAAGATTTTGAAAATGCACGCGAAAACTTTGGATCTGCTTGAGCAGCCGCGCTCGGAATGGGCAACGATGAACATTCACGGCGGCAAAGGCGACCGCGCGGATAAACTTGTCGAATCAGTTGAGAAACTGCCCTTTGAAATTCGCTCGCGTATCGCGTTTGAAAACGACGAACACGCTTATTCTTCCAGCCAAATTTTGGAAGTTTGCCGCCGCGCTTCTGTCCCGATGGTTTTCGACGCGCATCACCACGTCTGCCGCGAAAAACTCGACAACTACAATCACGAATCGGTCGCGGAAATGTTCTGGGCGGCGCGTGAGACTTGGGCGAATCCTGAAAATCAACTCGTTCATATCTCGAACGGACGCGACTATTTTCAAGACCGCGCCCATCACGATTTGATTTTTACGATGCCGGAAGTTTTTCGCTTCGCACCATGGATTGAAATTGAGGCAAAGCACAAAGAAATTGCGATTGAAAAACTGAAGAACGAATGGTTGAACGTTTAGCTTTTTAGTTTAGCCACGAACAAACACGAAAAGTCACGAACAATAAATCAAAGTAAGTTTTTGTTTCTGCCCGTGTCTGTTCGCGGCTAAATCAATTTTTATCTATTAACTCTCATCTACTCTGAATTGACCGTCTCGATAGCTTTTACATAAGACGCTTTAATTTTATATCGAGAACTAAATTTTCTTTGTTATCATTATCAATTATGAATTTACGCTCTATTTTATTCATTTCTTTTATCTTTCTCCTTTCAGTTTCAAACGTTTCGGCATTCGGCGAATTCGATTATTTGAACGTCAATCAAGAGCCGATTATCCGAATTGGTTTGGTGACCAACGCGAGTTCTGTTTCGATTACGACAACCGATTCGTCGCTCGTTGCCGTCAGCCCCGACGAGCCGCAAAGATTTCTTGCGACAACTAAAGTCAGCGTTTCGGCGCGCTCCTATCGTCCGCCCGAATTTGACATTTACCATTTTGAAATCGTAAACATCGAAAGTTCTCAGGAAGCCGACGCGGTTGCAAAAGATGTGCGCGAAGCGACGAATGAAAAAACTTTGGTCAAGTTAGATGCGAAAACCAATACTTGGCGCGTCCGTGTCGGCGAGGCGAAGGAAACCATCGAAGAAGCAAACGAATTTAAAGCCGATTTGAGCGAAAAAGGTTTTGTCGCGGAAATCGTCACGGAAAGAATTGTCCAGCCTTCGACCGACGCGGTTGCGCTTTCCAATCAACTCAAGCAAGGCGGCAAATCAGAAGTTCGCAGTTTAATAAAACCGACTAATTCCAGCCAGCCGACGAATGCCGAAATCAATCCGAACTTGCGTGAAGTGATTGTCAACGGCGGAAAAGATGCGAGTTTCAGTTCGCTAAAATCCGTCGCTTTCGGCTCGATAAACAGCCGCGCCACGCCCGTCCGTTTAAACGGCAAAGCATATCGCGGGCGCATCGAAGTTTTCGTCAATTCGCGCGGCAGTCTGACGGTGGTTAATGCCGTTTCTTTGGAAGATTATCTTTTGGGTGTTGTGCCGAACGAACTTTCTCTGCCCGCGATTGAAGCGCAAAAAGCGCAAGCCGTTGCCGCCAGAACTTACGCCATCGCCAATATCGGACAATTCGGAACGCAGGGTTTTGATTTGCTGCCGACGGTTCGCTCGCAGGTTTATCGAGGTTTTTCCTCCGAATCGAAAATGGGAACGCAAGCCGTTTTGGAGACGCGCGGTATTGTGGCGACTTACAAAGGCAAACCGATAAATGCGATGTACACTTCGACGTGCGGCGGGCGCACGGAAAATTCCGAAAACATTTTCGAGTTTAACGAACCATATTTGCGCGGCGTTGAATGCTCGCTCGAAGGCGGAAAACATTTCGAGCCGATTTTGATAAAAACCGTTCGTCAACCGGCAAAATTGCGCGACGAAAAAAATCTTGAACTCGTCCGCTTGATGTCGCTGTTTGCCGTCAACGGTTTTCAGCTTTCAACCGCGCAGATGTCCGACGATTGGTTTGAAGACGAACCGACGCAAAGCGAGATGTCGAATTGGCTGAATCAATTGGCGATAAAATTTGGCAAAACTTTTCCAAATGTGAACAAAGAAACGGTGAAGCCGCTCGAACTTGCCCGCATTTTAGCGCAGATGATTTACGGCGACGGATACGCCGACACGCTTCTTTCGGAAGCTGACATTAATTACCATCTCGCGTTTGACGACGCTGGCGAGATTCCAAAAAATCGCCGCGCCGATGTCGCCGTCCTTTTCCGCGATGGCTTTTTCACTCTTTACCCAGATTTTACTTTGAAACCGAACCGCGCCTTTTCACGTGCTAAAATGCTGCGCCTCGTCGAGCAGATTTACAAACAAAAGAAATGGCTGCCAACGCTTCAAACCGGCACGACCAAATCAAGCGCTGACGGCAAGCTAGTTATCAAAACAGGCAAAACCGAAAAACAAATTGTCGTTCGTTCGGACGTTTTTCTCCTACGGCAATTCGGCGACTATTTTTATCAAGTCAAAGAAACCGCGCTCGTCGGCGGCGAAACGGTCAATTTCCAAACGAATGCTTTAGGCGAAATCATTTATTTAGAAGTCGTGCCGACGACAACGACCGCGACGGCGGAAAAAAATTCACCTTTTACAATTTGGAACACAACACTTTCGCCCTCAACTGTTCAATCGCGCCTCTCGCGTTACGTGCGCGGAATCGGTTCGCTGATTGATGTTAGGGTCGCGCAGAGAGGCTTTTCGCGCCGCGCCATCGAACTCGAAATCATCGGCACAAACGGCAGATTTTCCCTGAAAGGCGGAAAAATCCGTTCGGCGTTACGACTCAACGAACAGCTTTTCGTCATTAACAAACGCTATGACGGAAGCGGTAGAGCAATCTCATATTCCTTCACCGGACGCGGTTGGGGACACGGCGTTGGAATGTGCCAATATGGTGCTTACGGCTTGGCGAAGATGGGCGTGAAATACGACGCGATTATCAAGCATTATTATACGGGCGTTGATTTAACGCGGACTTACTAACCTAAAAATTATGGCAAGAAAAAGAAAAGGTGCAGAACACGTTCCACCTTACGACAAATTAATGATTCCTGTTTTGAACGCCTTAATGAATTTAGGTGGTTCGGGAACTATCGAAGAAGTCAACGAAAAAGTTTATGAATTGGAAAACTTTTCAGAAGAAGTTCTTCAAGTTCCACACAAAGAAGATGGCTCTCAAAGTGAAGTAGATTATAGATTAGCTTGGGCAAGAACATATTTGAAAAAATTTGGCTTACTGGAAAACTCAGCGCGTGGAGTTTGGAATTTAACCGAATCTGAAATAGACACTAAACAAATAAATACTGATGAAATTGTTCGACACGGTAAATCAAACAACAAAAAATCGAATAAAAAGTCTCAAGATGAAACTTCAACTACTGAAATAGAAAAAGAAGTTGAAGAAAGTCTGGAATGGAAAGAACAGCTTTTAGACACTATCTTGGAAATTTCTCCGAATGCTTTTGAAAGATTAGCGCAAAGATTATTACGCGAAAGTGGTTTCGTAGAAGTTGAAGTAACAGGTAGAAGCGGTGATGGTGGAATTGATGGAAAAGGAATTGCACGAATGAGCGGACTTCTTAGCTTTCACGTTATTTTTCAGTGTAAAAGATACAAAGGTTCAATCACACCAAGTCAAATCAGAGATTTTCGTGGAGCAATGCAAGGTAGAGCAGACAAAGGCATTTTTATCACGACAGGAAATTTCACGCGAGACGCGAGAAAGGAAGCGACAAGAGATGGTGCGCCGCCAATTGATTTAATTGATGGTGAACTATTGTGCGAAAAATTGAAAGAGTTTTCGCTTGGTGTAAAAACAAAAATCGTTGAAGAAGTTGAAATCGACGAAGACTTTTTCACTAAATTTTAACCTTTTAATTGTTTAGAATTAGAAGTATCAGAATTACATAAACAAGCGATTAAAAATTATCGGAAAGCCGAAATGTCCATTCCGAATCGTTCGTTAATATAATCTTCCTGCGCCAGATTTAACTCTCGCAAATTTACCAGACGGCGTTCCGCTTTTTTGATAAGGGTTTTTGTTCTTTCAGCCATTTGTTTGATTAAATTTCTGCCTTCGAGCATCTCCAAACGGACTTTTTCCCGAAGCGTATAAAGTTCGGAAAGTTCAGTCGTTAATCGTTCGGCGCGGAGTTCCTTCAAGCGATTTTTTACTTGGAAAATCTGTCGAATAGCGCGGACGAGTTCGTCGCCGATTGAATCGCCTTTGATTAAATCGGGCGAATCTCGAAAATCTTCAACCAATTTATTCAGAAGAGTTTGATCGCCCGCTGAATAAGCATCGTTCAGGCGTGCCATCAAATCGTGGCGTTTTTCCTTTTCTTCCGCGTCGAGAGCCAAATCAGGGTGAATGATTTTGGCTAAATTGTAATAAGCCTTTTTCGCTTCAGCAGTTGATTGATATTTGAACGAACAGCCCGCCCAATTTTCTTCGTCGGCGTTGGCGGCTGATTCTTCGGCACGGCGGCGCAGTTCTTCGGCGCGTTTTTTGATTTCTTCGTCGTCAGGCAGGAGTTTGACTTCTTCTTCGGCAATCTGCGCTTCGATTTCGTCTAAATCGGCGTAGAGCCGTCCGACTTCCATCGTATATTGTGCCTCGAATTGTTTGAGTTCGGCGCGAAATTCGGTCATTTGCACTTCGCTCGCGGCGAGCTTTTCTTTGAGGCGTTCGAGGACGCACCGCTTTTTATCGAGTTCGATTTCTTCGGGTGAACTTACATTCATAGAAAAATCTTATCACAAAGATACAAAGAAAAATTTACAGGGATAATAGGATGAACAGGGATTAAATTAAAATTTATTTCTTATCCCTGCCTATCTTGTTATCCCTGTAAATTTGTTTTGAAAGTTCCGACACGCGGAACTTAAAAAGTGAACCTTATCAGCCCTCGACTTCGGAGAACTTGCTGATTGAATACTCTTCAACTTCCTTAATAATCGCCAAGTTTTTCGATTCCGTTTCGGTCAGCATATCGTCTTTGAATTCGGGATTCGGCTGATACCACGCTTGCGCCGCAAAGTATTTTTGCAGGTTCGGGTCTTTAAAAACTCTGCCGTGTTTTGCGTAAATCTCGTTACGCAAAACGCGCAAATCTTCGACGAATAAACCATCAACCATTTCGTTAGTTATCGGCTCGGTCGAGATTTTCTCGCGCAATTTCGCTTCTTCCCGTTCGATGAGTTTGACGTTTTGTTCTTCCGTCGGGTTGAATTTAACTTTCGATTGGTCTTTCAAAGGCTTATACCAATCTTGCCACTCAAAAATCGCGCTGAAGCCGGGCGTGACGAATTTCCGACCGCGCCGCGCCCAAAATTCATTGCGAATCAAGCGCAAATCGTTCATCGTCAAACCTTTTAATAAATCTTCCGTTAGCAAGACGTTTTGAAATTTGTCCATATCGCCGACCGCAATGGCGACCTTGCGGTCTTCGTTGCGCTTGGCATTTAATTTTTCAAGATTCTTGCGCTCGAATTCATTCAAGATTGCCGGGTTGTAATTCGCGTTTGCCTTATACCAATAGCGTTCCTCAAAGTATTTTTGAAGCCACGGTTCGTCGTCGAAGCGTTTGCCGTGAACCGCTTCGACTTCGGCAATCATTACACGCCAGTCCGAAGGTGAGTTGACGTAAAGTTTGTCATCGGGAATTTCCGCCGTCTGCCATAGACGCAAATCGCCCGGTTGAACGTTCGAATGTTTCACGGCTTCCGTCAAGCGAATCAAATCAAGATTATCGCGCTCAATACGGGTTAATACCGCATTTGTAAAATTTGCTTTCGGCTTATACCAAGTTTGCGTTTCCAAATAATCCTGAATTGAGCGTTCTTTGAACACGCGCCCGCGCTTGCCGAACACGACTCCGCGGAGCAACGCGAGTTCATCAACCGCGCCGTCGTTGTTTAATTTACCAACTCACCTTACGCAGAGATGAACCTGGTTTAAGTTTTTGAGAGTTTGAAAAGCCGACATCAAGGCTTTGAGATAAAGTTTCGATTTTAAAGCAAAATGATTTTCTTTGGTCTTGATTTTCAATCTCTC
>MWYZ01000047.1 GCA_002050365.1 Acidobacteria bacterium 28-1 | reverse complement strand
ATTTAAATCAAAGTCAGGTAAAACGCTGACTTTGATTTAAATCACTTTTGAAAAATAGAAAGCCCGTAATCATTGGCTTTCAACTATCAAAAAACTGTCCGAAGTATTGTAATAAGGTAAGCGATATTTGAGGGCGTAACGGTTTTACCCAAATGCTCGGTCGCCCAAACACTTGCTTCTTTGATGTTTAATAATTCTTCAGTTTTTAACATTTTGCCCTATTCTACCTTGAGGAATGCGAATATTACAGAGGTTTATCTGAAAGTTTAAACCAATTTCGTAACATTTTCCATTTAGTAGAACTTTCGGTTTTGATGCTCACCCTTAACTTGTTTCGGTGTAATCGCCGCTTTCCTCGCCAGCATATTCCCCGATTTGCTGCAACAACTTGGCGATTAATCCCGTCCAGCCGGTTTGGTGGCTTGCGCCTAGACCGCAGCCCTGGTCGCCGTGAAAGTATTCGTAAAAGAGAAGATGCTCGCGCCAGTTTTCATCCGATTGGAATTTTTCCGTTTTGCCGAAAACGGCGCGGTTGCCGCTTGCGTCTTTGAGGAAAATATTTGACAGGCGGCGCGAGAGTTCTTGGGAAACTTCCCACAGCGTCAGCATTTTTTGCGAGCCGGTCGGGAATTCGATTTTGAACGCTTCGCCGTAGTAGAAATCGAATTTCTGCAAGGCTTCGATTAAAAGATAATTGACCGGAAACCAAATTGGACCGCGCCAATTCGAGTTGCCGCCGAACATTCCCGAACGCGATTCGCCCGGCTCGTACTTGACTTCATATTTAGTTTCACCCATTTCAAAACAATACGGATGCGTTTTGTGACGGCGCGAAAGAGCGCGGATGCCGTAATCGGAGAGAAATTCGGTTTCCGCTAACATAATATGCAAAATTCGGCGCAATTGATTTTTTGTAACAATCGCCAAAAGCCGTCGGTTTTCTCTGCCCGCTTCTTGCATACAAGCGATGTCGTCGGTTAAATCACGGCGGTTATTCAAAAACCATTCGGTGCGTTTTTTGAGTTCCGGGAGATTGTCGAGCCATTTCTCTTCCAAAACTTCGACGGCGAAGAGCGGAATCAGCCCGACCATCGAACGCACCTTGATGGGAATATTGCGGTGGTCTTGCAAATGCAGAACGTCGTAGTAAAAACCGTCGCGCTCGTTCCAGAGTTCTGTGTTTTCGTTACCGAGATTGTTCATCGCATCGGAAATATAAACGAAATGTTCAAAGAATTTGCTCGCCACGTCGCCGTAAACCGCATCTTCTTTGGCGAGTTCAACCGCGATTGCCAGCATATTCAGGCAATACATCGCCATCCAACTCGTTCCGTCGGATTGTTCGAGATGTGCGCCGTCCGGCAGTTTCGTGTTGCGGTCGAAAACGCCGATGTTGTCGAGTCCGAGAAATCCGCCTTCAAAAACATTGTTGCCTTCCGTGTCCTTGCGATTAACCCACCATGTAAAATTTAAAAGTAATTTGTGAAAGACTTTTTCGAGAAAATCACGGTCAGCCGCGCCCGTTCGTTTTGCTTCAATCTGATAAACCCGAAGCGCCGCCCACGCGTGAACCGGCGGATTGACATCTGAAAACGCCCATTCGTAAGCGGGAATTTGCCCGTTCGGGTGCATATACCATTCGCGCAAGAGTAAAATTAATTGCTCTTTGGCAAATGTCGAATCAACCAACGCGAGCGAAATACAATGAAAAGCCAAATCCCACGCCGCATACCACGGATATTCCCACTTGTCCGGCATCGAGATAATATCGTCGTTGTAGAGATGCTTCCATTCGGAGTTGCGTCCTGTTTCTCTCTGTTTCGGCGGCGGCGCAAATTTACCGTCGCCGTCGAGCCAAGTTTTGACGACGTAATGATAAAACTGCTTTGACCAGAGCATTCCGGCGAGCGATTGGCGCATCACGTTTTTCGCATCGAGACTTAAATTATCCGGAATGATTTCAGAGTAAAATTCGTCGGCTTCTTTTTTTCTCTCGATGAAAATTTGCTCGCATTCTTTGATAAATTCGCCACGAGTTAAAGAGGAATTTTCAACGCTGAGACGCTGAGACGCTGAGATATTTTCGGATTTTTTATCCTGCTTATCCTGTCCAATACTGTTGATTCTCCTCTGCGTCTCAGCGTCTCGGCGTTGAAATTCTTTCTTATAAAGACGCAAATAAATCGTTTCAGATGTTTGCGGCGCGATGTTGAAAATGTAATGTGCCGCCGCTTTCGTTCCAGTCTGTGCGGGATTGACTGCCGTTTCCTGATTGTTTACGACGAAATCGTTAATGCCGTCTTTAGCAAAAGGCGATTCGTTTTTTCCGCCGTAAAGTTTCTCAAAGTTAGTTTCGTTTTCGGCGAAAAGCAGACGGTTCGCGCCCTCGCACATCAAAAAATAATTGCCGCGCATTTCTTCCGTCAGATGAATTAACGAAATATTTTCCGCCGCGATTTCTATCTCTTCCATTCGAGCTTTTTCCGCCTTTTCATACCACGACCAACGATTGCGAAACCAAACAGTCGGCAAAATGTGAAGCGGCGCAGATTCTTTGCCGCGATTATGCGCCGTAATTTTTATGCAGATGTCTTCCGTGTCGGCTTTGGCATATTCAACGAAAACATCGAAATACTTGTCGTCGTCAAAAACGCCTGTGTCCATTAGCTCATATTCAGCTTGTGATTTATTGCGCTTGGCGTTTTCCTCATACAGTTTTTCGTATGGAAATTTCCCGTGCGGATATTTGTAGAGAAATTTTTGATAAGAATGCGTCGGCGTGTTGTCGAGATAAAAGTAGTATTCTTTGACATCTTCGCCGTGACTGCCAAGGTTTCCGCCGAGTCCAAACAATCTTTCCTTTAAAAAAGTGTCCGCTTCATTCCAAAGTGAAAGCGCAAAACAGATGCGTTGTTTTCGGTCGCAAATTCCCGCAATTCCGTCTTCGTTCCAGCGAAACGCTTTGGCGGCGGCGTGCTCAAACGGGAAATAATTCCAAGCCTCGCCGTCGTTTGAATAATCTTCGCGGACAGTTCCCCAAGCGCGTTCGCTGACGTAACAGCCCCAAAGTTTCCAATCTTTTTCGCGTTTTCGGGCTTCTTCTGAGCGTTGTTGTTCTGCTTTCAAATTGTTTCCTCTAACAAAATTAGATAATTCAAAATACTGCTTATAATTTTTTACCGCCGAGGCGCAGAGTTTACGCTTTAGGAACGCTGAGAAAAATAAAAATCTCTGCGATACTCTGCGTCAATTCTCTGCCACTCGGCGGTAAAATTTTAAAGATTAAATTTTCTGTCCGATTATTTATCCGTTTTCACGACTAGACTGACAAATCCCTTTTCAAAAATCAGCCGCATCACCCAAGGTTTCGACATATCTTGATTAAATTCGACCGTTTTCAGTTTTCCGCCGAGAAAAGTTTCCCTTTCGGCAAATTCTCCGGACAAGATTTTCTCGTCAAATCCAATATAATCAAACGAATGAATTGCCGTCCCAGCTCGGTTGGTTGCTGTTACGCGCAAAGCTCGTTCGTTGTCCTTGACCGCGCAGATATAATTGAGAACTTCCTTACAATCGTTTAACAAGCGGCGCGGCGGCAGAACAAATTCTTTGCCAATGAAACCGCCCGCCGATTGGTCTAATTCTTTCCAAGCAGCGTTTTCTTCGATCGTTTTTTTGGCGGAAGAAAAAGTCAGAATTTTTCCCGCCAAAGCGTAAAGATAAAAATAGCGGAGTTGCGCGAGTTGCTTCTTCTCGTTATCAATTTTAATTTTTCTCAAATGCTGCGAAGCGATAAGCGCAGACTTTTCCCAATTTTCCGATTGTAAAGCAGCAGTTAATATTTTCCATTCTGCATCGGAAATTTCTTTGACAGTCGGTGTTTGAATCGTTTGCGGTTTAGCCGTATTGATGGGCGTTTGACGCTTTTGGGCAAAACAGAGCGAAACGGAAATGCACAACAAAATTGCGAAGAGAATGATTTTTTTCATAACTGCAAATTAAATTTGAGTTTCGCTTTTAGAAGGATGAGGAATGAATAAAACAAATACTCGACAATTCCTATTCAACCCTCATCGCTCTTTAGCGAACTTTAACTAAAATTTCCTTTCTGCCGCACGGCGATTCAAACGTCACGGTAAATTCTCCCGTTTTTCGGCTGATTGATTTGACGACGAAAAACATTTGACTTGATAGTGTCTGAACGTCCCTTTTGAACGCGACCGCGACATCCTTCGGGCTACTCGACGCAACCATAATTTCCTTCAAATCGTCTTCGCCTTCAAAACTGACAATCACGCCCAAACTTCCGCTATTGTTGAGGAGTGAGATATTTTCTTGGCTGACGACCAACTTGCATGGCGGAATTTGTTCAACTTCTTTTTCAACTGCAATTCGCGGTCTTTTTTTGTTATTTTCCCCCGACGAAGTTTTCTCCTGCTTTAGTTCCGTCTGATTTAGTTCCGTCGCTTTAGTTTCAGCCGTTGATGTTTCTTTTGGATTTGCTTCTGTTGCGTTAGTTTCAACTTTTGGAACGTTTATGATAACCGGCTCAAAAAGCGATTTCGGAGTAGGTTGAGTCGTTTGATTTTGAACCAGTTCGTCCTCTTTTGTTACAGTTTTTGCTTTGTCCGGCACTACCGCTTCTTCGGTTTTCGTTTCGGGTGTCGGCGCGGGTTCGATTGCCGTCGTGGTTGTTGGATTGGGTACAACTTCCGTTGTCGGCTTTATTTCGGTCGCTGGTTTTATTTCGGGTGTCGGCTCGACTTTCGGAATTTCCTTCTCAGATTTCTGAGCAACGGTTTGCTCAAGCTGAACAGGAAAGTTAGAAGCTATCGAAGCCGGTTTTGCGCCGATTCTCGCTTCTAAGCCATCGAGATTTCCATTGACTTTTTGATAAAGCGATTCAACGATGCTGTATTTAACTGTGTCCGCTTGGCTATTCGTGTAACTTTTAATATATGCGTCGAGCGCGTCTTTAGATTTTCCGTCGGCTTCCAGAGCCGCGCCGAGCCGCCACATCGAAGCCCGCCACCACGCGCTTTTTTCGGGCAAAATGCTGACGGCGCGTTTCAGACGGACAACGGCATCGGCGGTTTTACTTTCTTGAAACAACGCCCAACCCGTAATATCTTCAATTCTCCCGCGCAAAATGTTTGAAAGTGTTTGGCGTGTAATTTCAGGAACGATAATAACTTCACCGCGTGCGACGGCTAATTTGCGGCTTTCGTAAAGTTCGTCCGCCAAAACTGCCGATGCCGGATTCGGCAGATTTAACGATTCGTCAACGCCGCCGATTGCCGCTTTCGTCAACTCGGAAATTTTAGGAAAATTCGATTTTTTTTCTAACAGACGATTGGCGATAAAAAGTTGACGATGCAGTTTCATTTTGTCTTCGCCTTTAACAAATTCATCTGCCGCAGATGCAATCGCTGTTTCGCCTACTGTGGAAGATTCGAGCTTTTGAGAAAAATCGAGCAGAGATTTCAGCCGGTCGGCATTTTCGGCGTTGTCAGCCGCAGCCGTTTGAAAAATGCCGGCGCGGCGTTCTAAAGAAAGCAGTTTGACAAAGTTCTCCGCACTTGCAGCGACGCGACCGCCGAGTTTTGTTTCGATTAATCCGTCTTTGACCGTGAAATTTTTCTGCAAATCTTCGGCGGCTTCGCGGTAAAATCCAGCCGCCAGTTTAACTGTTGCAAGTTCATAATCGAGAGTGGGAAAACTTCCGTATTGTTTGGCGACCAGCAGAGCCTTTTCTGCTTCGAGCGGACGCTTTTGCCCGAGCAGCCCACGCGCCAACGCAATGTGCGCCCAAGTATAGCGCGGCTCGACGGCGATGGCTTTTTCGGCAAATTCAACTGCTTTCGTATTTTCTTCGTGCGCCGCATACCAATAAGCCGCGCCGACCAAGAGAGATAAATTTTTCGGATTGGCGGCAAGCGATTTTTGCATTTCTGCTTCAGCTTCCGTTTTATTTTCCGCGTCAAAAAGCGCGAGAATCAAACCCGTCCGCGCCGCGCCGTCCGCTTCGTCTTTGGCTAAAATTTCTCTGTAAAGCGCAGCTGCTTCAAGCGGTTTGCCGGTAGCGCGTTTCATTTCCGCCAAACTCCTTTTGGAAACAACCGAGTTCGCATCGAGTTCCAAAGCCTTCGCGTAGGCGTTGGCGGATTCTTCGAGCCCGAAATTTAAGCGGTGGGCAATCCCCAAAGTTTGATAAGCGGCGGGCAGATTCGGCTCTAGTTGCACTGCTTTGTCAGCCAGTCGTTTAGCTTCGGCGGCGTTTTCCATACCGAGATAAAATGTTGCCAGCGCGAGAATTTGTTTGGCATTCCCATCGGCTTTTTCTTCGATTAAACGGGCAACTTCGATTGCCGCAGTTCTTTCTCCGCGAAAGAAAAGATTGTTTGGAATTAGAAGAAGAACTTCGGTAAAAAGTTTATCGGAAGCGGGTTTTGGTGCTTCGCGGACGGCGAGTTTGAAAATCTCTATTCCGCCGGCTGCGTCGCCCGCCCGCAATTTTTCGTCAGCAAGCGTCGCGCGTGCGATGACGACAAGTTCTAAAGCGTGAGTTTTTTCTTCCGAGTTCGGAAAATATTCGACAAACTTCTTCAGCGCGGCAATTCTCTCATCTGCACCAGCCAACGCGACGGCTTTTTCAAATTCTTCTTTTTCACTGCCGAGATTTTTTGGTTTTTTTGTTATCAAAGTCAGTTTTTTTGAATTTTTCGGCGTAGGCTTCGGCTTTTGGGCAAACGCCGTAAGCGAAAATAAAGCGAGTAAAATAATAACGAATAAATTTTTCATAAAATTAAAGATATTAAAAAATCGAACGTTCAGAAATTTGTTCACCGTTTGAAAATAATATCACGAAATTGCATTTATCAGCCGGCGGTTTTATGCTCAAAGCAATGAACGAACTCGACGAAGTTTGGGCGCGAAAATTAACGGAAGCCCGCCAAAAAGCGCAAGCGGCAGGACGCGCCGATGTCGCCGATTATCTCGCGCTCAAAGCGTCGAACGATTTAATTCGCCAAACGAGCGTCAAATGGCTGCTCGATTCGGCGACTGAAATTGTTTCAATCGCTAATCGGAACGGCTCGAGTATTGTAATGGAAACGGAAAATCCGCATCACTTCGCTTTTGGAAATGCAAATCTCGTCGGCTCACGTCTCAGTTTTCGTCAAGGTGTGAGATGTCTAACGGTCGAAGCAGGTTGGACGCGCACGCCGAACGACGGATTTATGTCAGGCGGTGCGCTTGCCGCCGCGCGAATATCGCATTTCGGAATGTCGAAACACAACGCCGAACTTCTTTTGATTCGCAGCGAGGATGCGCCAAAGTGGTTTGCATCCGGCACTAACGGCAAGCGCGATTTTTTTGATGCGGAAAGTTTGCATCGGCACTTTCGAGCGTTTTTAGGTTAATACGGTGAGCGCATTCGGCTCATAATGGGAGAAATCTTGTCGGAAAAAATCTACCGCGATTCGGTTCACAATATCATTCGGCTGAAAACCGACTCAAGCGAAGGCAAACTTCTCGCGCGTTTGATTGACACGGCGGAATTTCAACGTCTACGCCGTATCAAACAACTCGGACTCGCCTTGTTTGCTTACCAATCGGCGGAACATTCCCGCTTTACGCATTCTCTCGGCGCACTTCATCTTGCCACACGCACCCTCGATAAACTCAAAACGAAATATGAAATTTCCAATGAGGCGCAAATCGCCGTTCGCGTCGCCGCGCTTCTGCACGACATCGGACACGGCGCGTTTTCGCACGTTATTGAAACGATTTTGGGTTTTCACCACGAGCAATTTACAATTGAAGCCGTTTTGAGCAACGAGACTGAAGTGGGACAAATTTTGAGAGAATTTTCAAATGATTTGCCCGAAAACGTCGCCTCCATTATTCGTGGAGATTTTCGCCCAATGGCTTTGGCGCAGCTTGTTTCGTCGCAACTCGACGTTGACCGAATGGATTACCTGCTTCGTGATTCTCTAATGACGGGCGCGAAATACGGCATTTACGATGTGGAGTGGATTATCAAATCACTAGAAATTGATGAGGAAAACGACCGCCTTTACGTTGCGGCTCGCGGCATTTACGCCGTCGAAGATTATCTGCAAGCGCGTTATTATATGTTTCGCCAAGTTTATTTTCATCGAACTCTGCGGGCGGCGGAAGCGGTTTTGAGATCTCTGTTGCGCCGCGCTTTAGAACTTTTCGCACAAGGAAAGAACGTTTGGTTTGCAGGCGGAACGCCGTTTGAAAAAATTCTCAAAGGCGAAAGATTATCTCTAGAAGAACATTTGGAATTGGATGACGCGGACGTGATGTTTCACATCAAACAATGGCAACGCTCCGACGATAAAATTTTGTCGGATTTATCGAGACGTTTCCTGAACCGCAGACTTTTCAAGATTTTCGACCTCGATATGCCTGAAATTGAAAGACAAGAATTTTTAGAAGAAACGAGAAAGTTAGTTGAAGGTGCAGGTTTCGACACCAATTATTACTTTATCGAAGACCGCGCGGGCGACGTGCCGTATTATTTTTACACGAAAGAGAGGAGCGAACCGAAAAATTTAATCTACGTCGAGGAAGGCTTCTCGCGCCCGCAGATAAAAGAAATTTCGGAAGTCAGCGCGGCGGTGCGCGGTCTGCAGACGGGTTATCAAATTCACCGCGTTTGTTTTCCACCGGAACTCAAATCGGAAATCGCCAAACTTTATCATCTTCAGTAAATAACGAAGTTATTTCGTCACAATGTGTAAAAAACCTCAAAAATTCAAACAGGATAAATAGAAAAAATCAAAATGTTTGACTTCCCAGATATTTATTCTCTAAATCTTATCTACCGCTATCAGTTTTTTCTTTCTCTAAAATATGTTCTAAAATTTATAAGCAATCCAAAATCCAAAATCTAAAATCCAAAATCGAAAGATGCACATCACGAAAATTGAACTCGAAGACATTAAATCTCACCAAGCCGCGACGTTTGAATTTGAGCGCGGAACGACCGCGATTACCGGCGCAAACGGCGCGGGAAAGACAACGATTATCGAAGCTGTTGCGTGGACGCTGTTCGACCTTCTCGATTATAAAAAGGAAGATTTCGTCCGGCGCGGCGCGAAAAAAGGCGTGGTCAACGTAACTTTTGAAAGCAGTTTGGACGAGCGTCAATATCGCGTTTATCGAGACACGGGAAACGGTTATTACGTGTACGACCCGCAACTGAAAACGCGCATCGCCGACAAAAAAGAAGAAGTCGCTAGATTTTTGTGGGCGCATTTGGGCGTTGAAGCCGGAACGGATTTAGAATCGCTTTTTCGCCGCGCCATCGGTGTTCCGCAAGGAACTTTTACCGCGATTTTTCTGGAGACTGCCGCCGAGCGAAAAAAGGCTTTTGATAAACTTCTCAAGGTTGAAGAATACCGCCAAGGCGCAGAAAAACTACGCGAAACAGTCAGATATATCGAAAATAAAATCACCGCCGTTCGTGAAAAAATCGCCCGCGCCGAAGGCGAACTCGCCCGTTTTGAGTTGGTCGAAACCGAATATAAAACGTTTGCAAATCAAGCAAAAGAGTTAGGCGCAAACCTTGAAAAACTCGAAAACGAAGTTGACGAGAAAAGCCAAACGGTCGAGAAGTTTGATGAAGTTGAAACAAAAGTCAACGAATTGAAATCTGCCTTTGATAAACTTCACACCGAAACAATTCGCGGCGAAATTTTACTTCAGCAAAAGGAAAATGAGTTAAACCAAGCAAATGCGGCGGCGGAGAGAATCAAAGTCATCGAAGTTGATTATAAAAAACATTTAGCGGCTCTCGCGGAACTGAAAAGTTTAGACGCGCAGCGTGCCGAACGCGACCGACTCCGTGTGGATTTAGCCAAAATCGAAAACGCAATTGTTAGCGAAAAAGCCGAACAGAAAAGCTGCGGCGAGAATCTGAAAAAGGTTTCGGAAGCGCGGGAAAATATCTCTAAAATTCAGCCGCAAGTGCGCCAACAGACGGAACTGGAAAAGCATCGGGAAACTCTCCGAAACGACTTGGCAAGCGCGAAAGCAGCCGAAAATCAAGTTAACGGCTACGAAGAAAAATTAAAGAATTTGCGGAACGAGCTGACGGATGTTAACAACCAAATCAGGGTTGCTGAAGAAAAAAGTGCAGACGTTGAAAATTTTGAGAAACTGCAAAAACGCGACGCGGAAATAATCGGCGAACTGGCTAAAATTCGCGCTGTTCTGGAACGTGACGAGCAGTTTGAACGCAAAGTTACTGATAATCTCATCAAAAATCATTTTTGCCCGATTGTGTCGCAAAAATGTTTGAATCTTGAAACCGGCAAAGCCAGCGAAAGTAATATCGGCAAACAAAACGGCGACGGCAAAACGCAGATTGTTTCTCTGGAAACCGAGCAGAAAACAATCACAGTCAAACTCGGGCAAGCGCGGGAAGCCGAAAAGTTTTCTGCAATTTTGCCGACTTTGTTTCAGCAGAAAAGCAAAACGACGGAAGACGGAAAAAAAATTCGTGAAGAACAAGAAAGCTGGCGGATAAAAGCTGAAAATTTAGGTAAAATCAAAACCGAACTTGCCGAAATCGAAGTTAAGCTAAATGCTTTGGGTAATCCGCAAGCAAAACTTTTAGCGTTTGAATCCGAAGTGCGTCGTGAAAACGAATTGAAGGAAAAACTTTTCGCAAACGAGAAAAAATTGCTGCAACTGGAAAGTGAAAAATCAAATTTCAGCGAACAAATGTTAAAGTTTGAAGCGTTGGACGCGGAATGGAAAAGGCTTTCCGCCGAGCGCGACCAAACGGCAGACGCACATCGTAAATTTTTGGCAAATGAATCTTTAGCTTTGACTTTACCGACGCGCCAAACTGAATTTGAAACAGCGAAGGCGGAACTGGCGAATTTTAAAACCGAATCGGAAAAAGCCGAAGATAACTTTCAGACGGCAAGCAAAAATTACGACCGCGAAATGCATTTGCGCGAAAAATCCTTGCTTCTCGATGCGGAAAAATGGCAAACCGAAACGCGTGCAAATCTCGAACACACAAAAAAGCGTGAAATGCAGTTAGCCGAAGAATTAAAACATTTGGCTGAAATCCGCAAAGCGATGCAAGGCGAATTTCAGGAAAAGGAGCGACTGGAAAAAATTGGTGAAGCAACGACTTTTATCCGCGACACTTTAAAAGAAGCCGCGCCGCGTGTCGCGCGAAACTACGTTTTTCACGTTTCGATGGAAGCCAATCAGATGTTTCGGGAAATCTCCGGCAACGCTGAGCGCACTTTGAAATGGACGGAAGATTACGGAATCATTTTGGAAGAAGACGGTTTTGAGCGTCCATTCGTCAACCTTTCGGGCGGCGAGCAAATGGCGGCGGCATTGTCGGTGCGGCTGGCTTTATTAAAACAACTTTCCGATGTGCGTCTCGCGTTTTTCGACGAGCCGACGACGAATATGGACGCGGAACGGCGCGAACGTCTTGCGGAACAAATTAGTCATATCACTGAAAGAAAAACCTTCGACCAGCTTTTCGTCATCTCGCACGACGATACGTTTGAGGCTTATGTTGATAATGTTATTTCGGTAAATTCAAACGAGGTTAATAATGAAAAACTTAGTTAAAAGTAAGGGATTTATCATCGCATTTTTGACGACTTATTTTCTGTTTTTGTAGCAACTGTTTTTATACTCGATTTGGAAAAACACGGTGTCGGAATTGTCGAGTATGGTTTCCCGTTCGCCTACTATTATTCACATTGTTAGATTTCTTTCTCCCGCAGAAGGCTAAGGATAATTTTCCTGCTATGGTAGTTAAAAACATTTTATTAGCTTTGGTGCTATCGCTCTTTCTGACCT
The DNA here is from genome assembly GCA_002050365.1 of Acidobacteria bacterium 28-1. GTDB lineage: Bacteria > Acidobacteriota > Blastocatellia > Pyrinomonadales > Pyrinomonadaceae. Next base: position 41,963 of record MWYZ01000047.1, on the reverse strand, counting down.
TTTTCATAGCAATCATCTATGCTTTTTATCCTGTCGTGTTTGTGATATTGAGCAGTATATTAAGTAATCAAGAGGGCAGTGGTATCGGGGCGGTAGGCGGTGATTGGAGTATGCAGTTTTTGAAGGTATTGCTAATAGTTGAGCCGATATTGTTTATATTTATTTTCGCTTTGCTAAAATGGAAAAATAGGAAAACTTAAATTGATGAATTTTTCTCCTCCCGAATTCCTAGCAAAAAGGCATATCTAAATTGTTGATACAATTTTTGCCGTCAAGATGACGGCGTTCCATTTTGTATTATTTTCCCCGACAGCCAAAATTGTCCGCTCACAATCCCGCCGATTTGCGGCTCGCTTGAAATTAATTTTACATCTGCGACGACATCAACTTCGCCGCCCAAAGTATCCACCAGAAACCAATAAAACTTTTCGTTTGAGAGTTCATTTGTTTTTAATTCAAACTCTTTTATTTCGCCCGCAAAAATACCAATCGGTCGTGGCGGTTCGGTTGCGGTTGCATTTTCGTTAGGCAGAAAAAGTCCGCTTGGGATAAAAGATTTTGAGGCAAATTTCGGTTCGGAATCCTGCGCGTCAAAGTAATTTTTTTCACTCGCATAAATTTTGAAATCGTTTGAAGCAAACGCTGTCAATTGAATCTCGCAAACATGCGGAAGTTGAAAATTTTCAATCATACGAAAATCAGGCACATCGAAAACAAACGGATAATCGCCCGATTCCGGTTCATTTTCAATCGGATTTGCCCAAGCGTGAAAGCCGCCGTCGAGTATTGAGGAATCGCGCTCAATCGCTCTGGTTAAACCGACTTTCCTTCTGCTTTTCCCGTCGAAATGAGGATTAAAACCGATGAGTTCCTGTTCAAGATTTCCCTGCAAATAAATTTCCGCCCCCGAAGCATCGGCAAATCTCAGATAAAAACCTTGCCGGCATTCAATTGATTCGACACGTTTGATTGTTTCAGTAATCAAAACATTTACGTCCTGTTCGCTCTGCACGGGAAAACCGATGTCTGACAAATTGCTCATAAGTTAGAAGAGATTTAGCCACGAATAACACGAATAACACGAATTATTTATTACAATTTTGATTCGTGTCATTTGTATTATTCGTGGCTAATTTGTTTTAGCTTGCCGAAATCGCTTCAGTTTTCGCTTCTTTATAGCGTGTCGGATACATCGGAAACTTTTCCGTTAATTCGGTAACTTCACGTTTTACTTTTGTTTGAACCGCTTCCGAATTCGGCTCGCGGATAATTGAAGCAATCATCCGACCGATTTCCCGCATTTCCGCTTCCTTCATCCCTCTCGTCGAGAGAGCAGGCGTTCCAATCCGAACGCCGGAAGCGACAAACGGCGAATTTGTATCAAACGGAATCGTGTTTTTATTAACCGTAATATGAACCGCGTCGAGTGCTTTTTCCGCTTCTTTGCCGGTGATGCCTTTGCCGTTCTCGAAAACGTCAATCAAAATCAAATGATTATCCGTCCCATTGGATACGAGCCGCATACCTTGCGCTTTCAATTCGTCGGCTAAGGCTTGCGCGTTGTCGAGAATTTGCTGCTGATACGTTTTGAAATCCGCCTGCAACGCTTCGCCGAAAGCGACGGCTTTTGCCGCGATGATATGCACGAGCGGTCCGCCCTGAACACCTGGAAATATGGCTTTATCAACCGGTTTTGCAAACTCTTCGCGGCACAAAATCAAACCGCCGCGCGGACCTCGAAGCGTTTTATGCGTCGTCGTCGTCACGAATTCACAATGCGGAACGGGCGACGGATGCAAACCAACCGCGACCATTCCCGCAATGTGCGCAATGTCCGCCATCACAATTGCGCTGACGCTTCGGGCAATCTCGCCGATGCGTTGGAAATCAATCGTTCGCGGATAAGCGGACGCGCCGCAGACGATCATTTTCGGTTTTGCCTCTTCTGCTTTTCTTTGCAGTTTATCGTAATCAATCTGCTCGGATTCTTTGTTCACACCGTAATCGGAAACTTCATAATTAATTCCCGAAAAATTCATCGGATGCCCGTGCGTCAAATGCCCGCCGTGCGAGAGATTCATTCCCAAGATTTTATCGCCGTGCTGCAAAGACGCAAGAAAAACCGACATATTCGCCTGCGCTCCCGAATGCGGCTGAACATTCGCGTGTTCCGCGCCGAAAATCTCTTTCGCGCGGTCAATCGCCAGCTGCTCGGCGACATCGGCAAATTCGCAGCCGCCGTAATATCTTTTCTTCGGATAACCTTCGGCATATTTGTTAGTAAAAACCGAACCCATCGCCTGCAGCACGGCTTCGGAGACGAAATTTTCCGACGCGATAAGTTCCAAACCGTTCGATTGTCTTCTGACTTCATCGTCAATCGCTTCGGCGATAGTCGGGTCAACTTCTGCTAAATTGGCTGTAAAAAAATTGTTCATTTTTGTTCTTTAGTTTTGATAATTTGTAAAAATTCTTGCGGTTCAATTACTTTGAGCTGTCTAAATCTTTGGCGAAACTCTTTTGCTTCGTCCGTAAAATCCGTCATCAAATCAAGCAAATCGTTATCGCGGCTGACGAGAAACGCGACTTTCGCAAAAACGGCGAGATTGATATATTTTTCGTCTTTCGGGTCACGCGAATAATTGAATGATTGCGGCGCATTCTTTATAAAAGTCGCTTTTTGCCGGAGCGTCTGAAGAAGTTTTTCGGCTCTTTCCGTCGTCAAAAGCGAAAACTTTCCCTGCAATTTCGGACGAGTTAAAACATCGGCAATTTCGCGCAGAATTTCCTCGCTGACAAACAACTGAATCGCCCCGTTTTCAAACGCTTCGAGACAATTAACCGCCTCGCCGCGTTCCTTTATCAAGCCTTGCAGAAAAATCATACAGTCGAAAACGACGGGCAAGAAATTTTCCTTCATTTTTCTTGATAAACTTCTTCTCTGGCTTCTTCGAGCAGTTCGTCTAATTCGTCGTCGGAAATGCCGCTCGCTTTGATTTGCTCCCTGACCGGCGCGTAAAGCACCCGCGCACTAAGCGGCGAAGCAACGTCTTCTTCGATTAAATAGCGCACATATTCTTCAGTCGTCGCGCCGATTTCTTTGGCTCTCTCGCTGACCGCTTCGACAACTGCTTTGGAAAGTCCCGAAACTTCGATGGTATCTGTCAACATCTTTTTACCTCATCGCCGATTATATCATTTGAAGATTAACTGAAATAAAAAGATAAATCTTTCAATTTTCCTGCGTATTTTGCAAAATTCATTTCCCACTATTTTACGACAGATTTATTTTATTTACGATTTTCTCTTTCCGCATCAGTGTAAATTTTCTCGATAACATCTGCATATTTTTCATTGATAACGCGCCGTTTAACTTTTAGCGTCGGCGTGAGTTCGCCGCCTTCGACGGTTAATTCGTTTTCGAGCAGCGCAATTTTTTTTACCTTTTCATAGTGTGAAAGGTTTTTCGTAAGTTCGGCGATTTGCCTTTCGATTAAATCAATGATGCGCGGATGCGAGCAAAATTCGGCGGGCGTTTTAATGTCGAGATGTTTGATTTTGGCGTAGTTTTCGAGTTGTTCAAAATTCGGCACAACGAGCGCGGCAGGAAAATTTCGTTCACTTCCGATAAGCACGGCTTGGCTGACGAAACGCGAGGCTATTATCAGTTGTTCAATCGGCGACGGCGCGATGTATTTGCCGCCCGATGTTTTGAACAATTCTTTCTTGCGGTCTGTGATTTTCAAGAATCCGTCCGCATCGAGCGTTCCGATGTCACCCGTTTTGAACCAACCGTCGTCGGTGAAGGCTTCGTGCGTCGCTTCCGGTTTGTTGTAATAACCGAGCATTATATTCGCGCCTGAAACTTCGATTTCGCCGTCTTCGGCGATGCGAACCTGCACGTTGCGAATTGGTTTACCGACTGTGCCGAGCCGCGTGTTCATTCCTGTATTTGTGGAAATGACGGGCGAAGTTTCCGTCAAACCGTAGCCTTGCATAATCGCAATGCCCGCGCCCGTGAAAATCAAACTAATGTCGTCGGACAAAGCCGCGCCGCCCGAAATACAGAAACTTAAATTGCCGCCGAAAAATTCGCGCAGTTTCGAGAAAACTATTTTATCGGCGATGCTGTGTTTGACCGCCAAAAGACGCGGAATCGGCTGTTTCAGCTCGTTTAGTAAAGCGTATTGTTTACCGACATCAATCGCCCAATCGAAAATCATTTCCTTAGTCGGGCTATCTTGCGCGGCTTTAACTTTCGCTCTGGCGTAAACTTTCTCGAAAATTCGCGGCACGGCGACGAACATTGTCGGCGCGACTTCGAGCAAATTGTCGGCGGCTTTCTCGATTGATTCGGCGTAATAAACCGCCATTCCGTTCAAAATATAAAGATACATTCCCGTCCGCTCGAAAACGTGCGAAAACGGCAAAACGGAAAGCGGCTTATCGTTCGGCGAAAAAGCGTGTTCCGCGCCCGCGTCCAAAACGTTTGAAACGAGATTTGAATGCGTCAACATCACGCCTTTCGGCTCGCCCGTCGTTCCCGATGTGTAAATTAAAGTGGCGACATCGTTCGGCGCAATCGCATCAATCAAATCTTTTATCAAATTTGGATTTTCAATCTTTAATTTCGCGCCCGCATTTTCCAATTCCGCAAGCGACATCGCATTTTCATCCGTAATGTCGGTCGAATCGAAAAAGACAATTTTTTCGAGCGTTGGACACTCGGACAAAACATTTTTCAGACGTTCAAAACATTCGGCGTTTTCGAGAAATAAAACTTTCGCGCCCGCATCTTTAATAATATATTCAACCGCGTTCGGCGCGAGCGTCGTATAAACGGGAGCGTCAATCACGCCTGCGAATTGACAGCCCGCGTCGGTCAAAGTCCATTCGGGCGAGTTGGCGGCGAGCAGAGCGATTCTGTCGCCCTTTGTCAGTCCCAACGAATAAAGTCCGAGCGCGATGTTTTCGGCGCGAGAAATCATTTCGTCGGAAGAAATCCTTTTCCATTCGCCGTCTTTTTTGAAATTTAAAGCGTCGGCGCGATTGTGTTTTTCAGCCGCTTTAATAAACAATTCAGCCAGCGTTTTTGGCTCGTCAGCGTAAAGCGGAGAACGCTTTACCGATTGCGGATTGCGAACGACGAATTGCGGATTTTCAATTTTTAGTTCTTGATTCACTTCTGCAAAACGCCTCCGAAATAAACTTTCAAAACTTCGTCCGCCATCGGCGCGAGCGGATACGCTCTTTTCGACAAAATCCAGTTCGTCACCATTTCATCGAGTGCGCCGTAGAGGATTTTTGCCGCCGTAATCGGTCTCAAATCCTTACGAAAAACGCCCGTCTTTTGTCCTTCCTGGATAGTCTTTTGAATTATTTCCAAATACTCGGCAAAACCGCCGCCCGAAAATTCTTCCATAAATTTAGTCGAGCCGCGCAGTTCGACTTGAAAGACGATTGCTAGGTCTCTATCTGCGCCGAGCTTTTCAAGATGCAGCTGCGCGATGCGCTGCAAACGCTTGTCGGCTTCTTCAATTTCGGCGATTTCCCGCTTGCCTTCCGCAATAAATTCCTCCATCGCGCGGTCAAAAACCGAGTGCAAAATTTCCTCTTTGCTTTTGAAATACAGATAAACCGTGCCGTCGGCGATTCCGGCTTCTTTAGCGATGTCCGCCACTTTTGAATTGAAGTAACCCTTTTGCGCGAAAACTTTTATCGCCGCCCGCAAAATCGCTTCGCGTTTGTCGGCGACGACGGCGCGGGCCTGCTCAATGGAAGAATCTGAATGTAGCATAAGAATTTTCTCAATTTATGAATGAATCATCATTCAGTTTTTCAATAGACTAAACCCAAAAGGCAAATTTAGCAAGAAATTTTTGTCGTGAAATTCTTCGCGCTCTCGGTTTAACTTGTCGCGGATTTTTGTTATTAAAGTAGAGAGAAGTTTAAAACCAACTCTAGGAGAAATTAAAATATGCCGACGAATGAAAGAGCGATAAAAGGCGAGAAAAACAAGAAAACGACCGACGAAGTAATTCCGGGAAAAGAAAAGGCGAAGGACCGGCGGGAAAGCAGTTTACCGCCGAAACAATCCGACCCGGACAAGTCAAACCAAAAGAGCAATCAAGACGAGCCGAAAGCTGAAAAGCAGCGGCGCGGCGCAAACGATAATAAAGATAAAGGCAGTGAGAAACCGAAGAAAAAAGACGAGGATAAAAAAAGCAAGCGCTAATTTCTTCGACAGACGCAAAAATGCTTTGCCATTATAACGGCAAAGCATTTTTATTTTTACTTGAAACGTAAATTAAATCCGCAATCCAAAATCACAAATCAAAAATTAAAATGGCGGAGAGAACAGGAGTCGAACCTGCATATCCTTACGGACGGTAGTTTTCAAGACTACTGCAATACCATTATGCGATCTCTCCGCAAACGGACGGCGAATTGAAAATATACCGCAAAGTTTAACTATAAACAAGCGAAATCCTTTATGAAATTTAATTGACTTTATATTATAAAGCTCTTGACAAATAAAACAACTTGGTATAAATTTCACGTTGTATGGTGAAGAATCAGGCACTCCGCAAAGAAAACAACGAAGTGAGCGAGCCGGTAAACATCAGCGACCGGGCGATAGATAATCTGCAATTTATCCGCGAGACAATGGAACGGTCGGCGATTTTTACAACCGTTCCGGGCTACGGCGGCGTTTTTATGGGCGCGACAGCGATTGCCGCGAGTTTCATCGCTAACTCTCAGCCGCTAATCAGAGATTGGTTAATCGTCTGGTTAGGGGAAGCGATTTTGGCATTTTTTATCGGTTTGTTTGCGATGTGGCAGAAATCGAAGATTGCGAATGTGCCGATAAATTCTGCGCCGACGAAAAAATTTGCGAAGAGTTTTTTGCCGCCTTTAATTTCCGGAGTCGTGATAACGCTCGGGCTGTGGCGGTTCGGACATTTTGAAGTGATGATTCCCGTCTGGATTTTGCTTTACGGCGCGGCGGTCGTCTGCGGCGGCGCATTTTCAGTCCGTGCCGTTCCGATTATGGGCTGGTGTTTTATCGCGCTCGGAACGATTGCTTTTTTTCTTCCCGCAGGTTTTGGAAATTCGATGATGGCACTCAGCTTCGGCGTTTTACACATTGTTTTCGGATTGATTATCGCGCGGAAGTTTGGCGGATAAAACGGAACGCCAGCATCTTGCTGGCAAACGTCGCGGAAGCGACGTAACGTAATCAACATAAGTTTTGAACGCTTTGCGTTCATTGCCAGCAAGATGCTGGCGTTCCAAAAATGGCAAGAAAAAATTTAGCGATAGCAAAAGAAAATCAGTCGGAAAAAACCAAAAAGCCGCAAACGTTAAAGATTGCAAAGGCCGCGGAAACGGTTTCAACTGAACTCGACAAGATTATTCACGAAAGAATGCGTTTGGGAATTATCAGCGCACTCGCGGCGAACAAAAGTTTGTCTTTTACTGATTTGAAAAATCTTTTGAACACAACGGACGGCAACATCAGCGTTCACGCCCGCAAACTCGAAGACGCGGGTTATTTGACGTGCGAAAAATCATTTAACGGGCGAGTTCCGTTGACCGAATATCGAATCACAAGCGAAGGTAGAAACGCGCTCGAAAAATATTTAAACCATATGGAAGCATTAATAAATGCAATGAAGAGGAAATAAGAATGCGCTTTGTTAAAACAACAATTCTGTTTCTAGGACTTTTTATATTAATCGGAGCGATACAAGTCGGTTGCGAAACTTCTTATCGGCTGATTTTCGGCAAGGCAAGTTATTCAACAAAAGCAATCTTTCAAATTCCACAAACAAATGTAGAAATTATTTTGGAGCGTCGCGCCATTCACCTTTTTCTGGCTGAATACGAACGCACGCTAATTTTGCGCGTTGACGGAAAAGAAGTTCTACGCCAAGAAGGCGCTACTGATTCAGGCGGTTACAGTCGAATGAGTGTTTATGAAATTTCACCAACAGAATATTTTTTGAGCGGAGATATAAGTTACGACAAGCATGAGTTAGATATTATGCGGCTAAAAATAAATTCGGTTGTTCTGATAGAAAAACCGACAAGCGCAAAATTTATCGGAGCTTTTGACATTGATGAAAAGCGAATCTGGCGTTTCATTACGACAGATGAGCGCGTAGAACAAAAGAGTAAATTCAAAAAATAAAGGAGAAACTTAACAATGGGACTTTTAATGATGATGGCGACAATCGGCGGTTTGGGTTTAGCATTTGTATTACTGATTATCTCTTTATGGACAAAAAGTTTCTGGTTGACAAAATTCGTGTTAGGTGCGGTTGCAGTTTGGCTTGTGATTTACGCAGTTGCATTAATCGGAGTTTCTTTATTAAGCAAAGAAAAAATTCTTGGGCTCAACGAACCGAAAGGATTCTGTGGATTTTACATAGATTGTCATATGCACGCGGCGGTCACGGATGTGCGAAAAACCAAAACGATAGGCGATAAAATCGCCAAAGGCGAATTTTACATTGTCAAAGTAAAAGTTTTTAGCGATGCAAGACGAGCTGCGCTCGGTCTGCACGCTCCGAAATTTGAAGTTATAGATGCGCTAAATCATAAATATCAACGTCTTGTCGAACTCGAAACGCCCGTGCCGCCGTTTGATGAAAAAGTTCCCGCGGGCGGCGCGTTTGAAAAGGAAATAGTTTTCGATTTGCCGGCAGACGTGCAAAACCCGCGCCTCGACGTAGCTGAAGGCATCGGTATTGACAAAGTTATCGAATCGGTTTTAATCGGCGACGAAGACAGTATTTTGCACAAGCGGATTTTTTTCAAACTTGAGGAACAGCCGCAAACCGTTAGCGTGAAGTGAAAAAGGAGAAAATCAAAATGATAAAACTTAAATTGAATGAAGAAAAAGTCGAGCCGCGAAAAGGATTTTGGCGGCGGCAATTTCAAACTGAATCTACCGAATCGCAGAAAACTTTTGACTGGCTTTTCGGAGTGATTCTGCCCGTCGTTTGTTTTGTTTTCGACCCGATAGTTTTCAAAGGCGATGCGTGGGGCGCGGCTTATCTAGGAACTTATAAGCCTTTCGCCTACATTTTAAGTTTTGTTTCGGTGATGGCGATGTCCGCGTGGCTGATTTGGGGCGAAAAGTTAAAATGGCTCAACGCTTTTCTCGCCGGACTTTTTATCGTCGGCGGAATTGTTTCGCTCTCGCTCGGCATTATTTTATTGCCGATAAGTTTGCTTGGATTATTTATCCTTATCGGTGCTTTGGGTTTTACGCCGATGTTTTCAGCCGTCGTTTATCTGCGTAATTCCCTTCGCGCTTATCAAGCGGCTAAGCCGTCTCTGGAAAAAAGCGTTCTCACCCGTTCGTTTGCTCTCAGCGCAATTTTCAGCGCGGTTGTTCCGTCCGTCATAAATGCCGAAATCAACAGAGCTTTAGACAAAATAATAAAAGGTGATGCTCGGACGGTTCGCGCCGAAATTCAAAGTCTAAAATATATTGCGCCTCTAATTAATTTCGATGTTTTAGCGTTGCATTATCATCGCTCTGCGCTGGAAGAAAGAGAAACTGAAAAAATGAAAGCTATCGCCGCAATTTATAAGGAAATGACGGGCGAAAATTTGGAAAGAAAAGTGCGAGTGTTAATGGACTGATAATATGCAAACTTACGATGTCGTCATCATCGGTGCCGGGCTTGCCGGGCTGCAATGCGCCAAATTGCTTTCGCGCGGCGGCGCAAAAATTTTGCTTGTTGACCGCAAAACGGATTTGACAAAAGGTATTCACACGACGGGAATTTTCGTGCGGAAAACTTTGGAAGATTTTGATTTTCCGGCGGGAACTTTAGGCAAACCTGTCCGCAATGTAACGCTTTATTCGCCGAAGCTGAAATCAATAAATTTAACGAGCGAAAGGGATGAGTTTTGCGTTGGCAAAATAGCTTTGCTTTATGGAAGTTTTCTAAAAGATTGTTTGGAAAACGGCGTGGAATTTTCAAACGGAACGCACTATGTTTCGGCGAAAGTTAGCGGACAAAAATCTGAAACCATTCTCAAACTCGAAAAAAATGGTAAATCGTTTGAAGTGCGAACCAAAGCTCTTGTCGGCGCGGACGGCACAAATTCCCGCGTCGCCAAAGATTTGAAATTGGACGAAAACCGAGAGTGGATTGTGGGTTACGAAGAAGTTTTTCACAGTAATGTTTTCACGAGCGAGCCACGACTTTATTGTTTCTTAGATGCCGAACTTGCGCCCGGCTATTTGGCTTGGATTGCCGACGACGGTGAGGAAATCCACATCGGCGTTGGTGGCTATGCCGCTAGTTTTAATCCGCGTGAAGCGTTAAAAAAGTTCAAGGTAAAAGTGGCGGAAAAAATTATTGATTTAAGTAATGCTGAATTAGCCGAAACTCGCGGCGGCAGAATTCCCGTCAGCGGAGTTTTGCGCTCGATAGCTAACGAAAACGGTTTGCTGATTGGCGATGCAGCAGGCGCGGTTTCGCCGCTCACGGCGGGCGGTTTAGACCCGTGTTTGCGGCTGTCGGCGATGGCGGCGAGTGTGATTACAGAAAGATTGCAAACTGATAATCCGAAAATCTTATTAAATTATTCGGGCGAGCTTTTTCGCGCCAGATTCGTCTCGCGTCTTTGGATGCGGCGAATTATTGCAATGGTTTCAAATCAGAAACTTTTGGAACTTGGATTTGGATTTTTGCGTGGAAAAATCGGCAGGAAATTCGCCAGCCACGTCTTTTTCGGGCGCGGTTCGTTTCCCGATGTCGAAATAAAAATCAATGCAAAAAGTAATTCTTTGAATGCGTCATTATTAAAAAACTGAAATTAAAAATATGAACGAAAAAACGAAAACCGGTTTAGAGATTTTGGAAGCGGCGTTGTTATTGGGCATTTTGGGCGATGCGCTTTTGCGCGTAACGCCTTGGGGTTTGAATGTTTTTCTGTGGATTGGCACACTCGTCGCGGCGATGATAATGCTCACTTCGCGCCGCCGAAGCGAACTTTTAAGCGTGCAAACCGTCGCTTTGCACGTTGCGCTGATTTTGTTTGCAGCGATGTTCGTCTGGCGCGATTCGATCGAATTGAAGCTGGCAAATTCATTGGCGATTTTGACAATTCTGTCGCTTCTAACTTTACCCGCGCTGAAAATAAAAGCAAATATTGCGGGCGTTTTTCATTACGGACTAGCCGGATTTTGGTCAGCTCTCAACGCAGCTTTCGCGCCGTTTTATTTGGTGTTTGAAGATATAAAATGGAAAACGCTGCCGCAGAAAGGTTGGACAAAACATCTTATTGCCGTCTTGCGCGGTTTGGCGATTGCCGCGCCGATTCTGCTCGTCTTCGGCGCACTTTTTATGGCGGCGGACGCGGTTTTTCAAGGCATTATCGAACAAACTTTCCGCATCAATCCAGAGATTTTGTTCACGCACGTATTTTTAATCGGTTTGTTTTCGTGGATTGTCGCAGGCTATTTGCGCGGTTCATTGATTCATGCGTTTGCGCCGGAGAATATGCCAGAGGTAAAAGCACAAACCTTGAGTATCACCGAAAGCAAAGAAGATGAAAGCAAAGAAAATGAAGCCAAAGTGAAAGAGGAAACAAAAACTTGGGATTGGCGAAATTTTGATAATTCGGTGATGCCGAAATCTTTTACGCTCGGCGCGATTGAAATTTCGATTGTTTTAGGTTTAATAAATTTGCTGTTTCTAGGTTTTGTTATCGTGCAGATTCCTTATTTGTTCGGCGGAATGGATTTGGTGCAGAACACGCCTGATTTTAAACTCGCCGATTATGCCCGACGCGGTTTCGGTGAACTCGTCACGGTCGCCGCACTCGTACTGCCGATTTTGCTCGTTTCGCATTGGCTTTTGCGACGAGACAAACCCGTGAATGAAAAAATTTATCGCGTTCTGGCGGGCATTCAAATCGTTCTGCTGTTCGTGATTATGATTTCCGCGACGCAGAGGTTGCTGCTTTTGACGGGGAATTTGGGTTACGGTTTAACGACCGTTCGGCTTTATCCGATGGCGTTTATGATTTGGCTCGCGGTCGTCTTCGTATGGTTTGCCCTGACGGTTTTGCGCGGCGTGCGCGAACAATTTGCGTGGGGCGCGTTGTGGTCGGCGGTTTTTGTCATCGGAACTTTGCACGTTTTTAACCCCGACGATTTTATCGTCCGCACAAATGTTCGTCTGATGCAGGAAGGGCGCGTCTTCGATTCGTTTTATGCGTCGGAATTGAGCGACGATGCCGTTCCCGCGCTTTTGGAAAATTTGCCGACGATGAGCTTTGAGCAGCAATGCACGGTCAAGCACAAAATCTCGCATCGCTTTAATGAAGCAGAAACTGAGAATGATTTTCGCACGTGGAATTGGTCGCGGTTTGTCGCTCGAAGAGAAATGACACAATACGTTGAAAGTTTGAATACAGCAAATTGTCCGTCGCACACGCGGAAAAATTATAATGACGATTTTTGATTAGAAATATATTTTCTTGCTTTTAAAAATTGTATCTCTTAAGATATAGGCGCGAGTTTTAACACGCTTGCGTCTATTTATTTCTTCCTAATACTTTCAAAACTTCAAACCAAAATATGTCAGACGAACATCCGAAGAAACGTGATTTTGTGCGCGAATATCTTTCATATTTGCAGGTCGAAAAGGGCTTGGCGAAAAACTCCGTCGAAAGTTACGCGAGAGATTTGGCGAAGTTGGAAACTTGGGCGACGAAGAACCGTTTCGATTTGCTCGGTTTGACGCGCCAAGATTTGCGCGAATGGTTAATTGATTTAGCGGGCGAAAATTTATCGGAAAATTCTAAACGGCGGATGATTAGCGCGTTGCGCGGCTTTTATAAATTTTTGCAGTTCGACGGACATATTACGAAAAATCCGTCGGAGAATTTGGACGCGCCGCAGAAAGGTTCTTACCTACCGAATTTTTTGAATCAAACGGATGTCGAAAGTTTATTGGGAGTTCCAAATGTTTCGACTGAAATCGGTTTGCGCGACCGTGCGATTTTAGAAGTATTGTATGCGTGCGGCTTGCGTGTTTCGGAGGCAGTTGATTTGAAAATGAGCGACGTTGACATTGACGCGGGAATTTTGACGTGTAAGGGAAAAGGCAGCAAAACTCGAAAAGTTCCGATTGGAAAAAGCGCGGTTGAATGGCTCAAAAATTATTTGACAGTCAGGCGCGAGAAAGAAAACGTCGAGACAAACAATGTTTTCGTCGGCGTTTCTGGAAAACCTATAAACCGTCAGGTGATTTTTATATTGGTCAAAGAATACGCTGAAAGAATCGGTTTGCCAGACGTTTCGCCGCACACGCTCCGCCATTCTTTTGCGACTCATCTGATTCAAAATCGGGCTGACATCCGCAGCGTCCAACAAATGCTCGGACACGCCGATATTTCTACTACGCAAATTTATACGCACATTACCGACACACATTTACGAACAACTTACGAAAAATTTCATCCACGCGCGCATCAAAAATCTAATCAGATAGAAAATCAAATCACCGACTAAAATCAACTTGCTCGGACTTGCAACTTGCGGAAAATTTGGCTATCATAGCAATTTTGCTAACTGGCTCGAGAAGTTAGCAATGACGTTTGATAATTAACGAGCATGGGTGGTCGAGCGGTCAAAGGCAACGGGCTGTAAACCCGTCGGATTAATTTCCTACGTAGGTTCAAATCCTACCCCATGCACCATTTCAATTTTGGATTTCCGATTTCCGATTTTGGATTTATAGAGAGATGTTGAGAGTAATGAAAGGTTATTTGATAAGGCAATCCAAAATCGCAAATCTAAAATCCAAAATCGGTATGCGGGAGTAGCTCAGTTGGTAGAGCGTCAGCCTTCCAAGCTGAATGTCGCGAGTTCGAGTCTCGTCTCCCGCTCCAAATTTTTTGAAAATTTAGCCGCGACTTGAAAGTCAAATGTCTTATAAAACTTCGGAATCGTTGAAAGGTTATAACCGCGAATACTATCAGCGCAATCGAAAACATTTGCTCGAAAAGCAAAGAGAAAAGAATCGTCGGTTAGCGGGGAATCGAAGAAAGTGGTTGGTAGAATATAAAAGGACTTTGAGTTGTATACGCTGTGGCGAAAATCATCCTGCCACGCTTACTTTTCATCATAAGAAAAGTACGGATAAAAGTTTTGAAATAGGCAACGCCATAGCTTTGGGAGTCAGCCTGCAAAAACTTATTGCCGAAATTGAAAAATGTAAGGTCTTATGCGCCAATTGTCACGCTAAAGAGCATTTAGCGCATTTATTTGATTAAGCCCGAGTAGCTCAGGGGTAGAGCGTTTCCTTGGTAAGGAAAAGGTCTCGAGTTCAAATCTCGACTTGGGCTCCATAAGTTATTATATAAAGTTATTAAAAGAGGATAAACAAAAATGTCAAAAGAGAAGTTTGATAGAAGCAAACCGCACGTCAACATCGGGACCATCGGACACGTCGACCACGGCAAAACCACCTTGACGGCGGCCATTACCAAAGTCTTGGCAAAGCATAATCCGAAGATTATCGTTCGCGCCTTTGATTCCATTGACAATGCGCCGGAAGAAAAAGCGCGCGGCATTACCATTGCCACCGCGCACGTCGAATATGAAACCGCCAATCGCCATTACGCGCACGTCGATTGTCCAGGTCACGCCGATTACGTCAAGAATATGATTACGGGCGCCGCGCAGATGGACGGAGCGATTCTGGTGGTCGCCGCCACGGACGGACCGATGCCGCAAACCCGCGAACACATTCTGCTCGCCCGTCAGGTTGGGGTGCCGTCGATGGTCGTGTTTATGAACAAGGTTGACGCGGTGGACGATGAAGAACTGCTCGAGTTGGTCGAGTTGGAAATCCGCGAACTGCTCTCATCGTATGAATTTCCCGGCGATGAGATTCCGGTCATCCAAGGTTCGGCGACAGGCGGTTTGAACGGCGAAGAGAAGTGGGAAGCCAAGATTGAAGAGTTGATGCAGGCGGTTGACGATTACATTCCGACGCCGGCGCGCGATGTTGAGAAACCGTTTTTGATGCCGGTCGAAGACATCTTCACCATTCAGGGGCGAGGCACGGTGGCGACCGGCAGAATCGAGCGCGGGGTGGTGAACGTCAACGAGACGGTCGAGATCATCGGCATCAAGGACACGCGGAACACGGTGGTGACGGGAGTCGAGATGTTCAAGAAGTTGCTGGACAAGGGAATGGCAGGCGATAACGTCGGGTTGCTCTTGAGAGGCGTCGAGCGCAAGGAGATAGAACGCGGGCAGGTGATCGCCAAGCCGGGTTCGATCACGCCGCACACGAAGTTCAAGGCGGAAGCATATGTGTTAACAAAGGAAGAAGGCGGTCGCCACACGCCGTTTTTCACCGGCTACCGGCCGCAGTTTTATTTTCGGACGACGGACGTCACGGGCGTGGCGCACTTGCCGCATGGAGTGGAGATGGTGATGCCGGGAGATAACATTCAGATGGAGATAGAGCTGATCGCGCCGATTGCGATGGAGAAAGGGTTGCGGTTTGCCATTCGAGAAGGCGGGCGAACCGTCGGCGCAGGCACCGTTAGTGAGATTGTTGAGTAAAATCAAAGTTTTGAGTTCACGCTTTAGCAAATCAAGAAAAGCGAGATGAAGTTTACAGTTGATATAAGGAAAGAGGTAAGAAGTTTATGCCGAGAGATAACATAATTTTGCAATGCACCGAGTGTAAAGAGCGCAATTACGTTACGACGAAAAACAAAAAGAACACGCCCGGAAGGTTGGAGTTGAAAAAGTTTTGCCGTCGTTGCCGTTGCCATCAATTGCACAAAGAAAATAAATAGTTTTAAATTTTCGATTTTGGGTTGATGGTTTGCGATTAAGAAGAAATTTAATCGCAAACCTAACATCTAAAATCGAAAATAGTCTTAGGGGTATGGTGTCAATGGTTAGCATGTCGGTCTCCAAAACCGTAGGTCCGGGTTCGAGTCCTGGTACCCCTGCCATCAAGATTTTATAGGAGAAAAACAAGTGTCAGAAGCAGTTGACACCTTAGACAATAAGGGTAAAAACGGAAAAGAAGGCATCGGAGAATTCATTGCTCATACGCGCGAGGAACTTGATAAAACTACGTTTCCATCTTCGGATGATGTCAAAAACACGACTATTATCGTGATTTTGAACGTTATATTCTTTGCCGTTTATCTTTTTTTGATTGACCAGGCGTGGGTTTATATCATAGAAGGCTTAACTTGGTTGATAAATAAAATTGTCGGTATATAAGGATTACAAATGAGACAGTGGTATTTTATCCACACCTATTCAGGGCATGAAAACAAAGTTTTGGAAAGCCTTAACGCCCGTATTCGAGATATGGAGTTAGGCGAGCAAATCACGGAAGTTTTACTGCCGAAGGAAACCGTTGTCGAAATGCGCGGCAACAAACGCATCGAATCATCGCGGATGTTTTATCCGGGCTACGTGCTTGTCGAAGTCGAATGCACCGAACGAGGTCGTATTCCCGATAATGTTTTTCACGCGATTAAATCTACGCCGAAAGTTACGGGTTTTCTCGGCGGAAAAAATCCGACACCTTTAACACAGTCGGAAGTTAACCAGATTGTCCACAACATAGAAGTGGCGACGGAAAAACCGAAACCAAAGTTCTCATACGCGATTGAAGAAGTCGTTCGCATTAAGTCCGGTCCATTTGCGAGTTTTACGGGCAAGGTTGAGGAAGTGAACGAGGAGAAAACTACTATAAAGGTTACCGTTACAATTTTCGGACGCGCTACGCCGGTCGAACTCAGCTTTTTGGACGTGGAAAAAGTTACATTTGCAGAGGAAGAGTAAAATAGTGGTAAGTGCTAAACGGTAAATGGTAAATGAAAGACAAAAACTTACCATTTACCGTTTAGCACTTATCACTCACCATCAAAATTATGGCTAAAAAGATTTCAGGATACATCAAATTACAAATTCCGGCGGGAAAAGCTAACCCGGCACCGCCGATTGGTCCGGCACTCGGGCAACACGGCGTAAACATTATGGAGTTTTGCAAGGCGTTCAACGCGAAGACGCAAAACGACGACCCGGATATGAAAGTTCCCGTGGTGATTACGGTTTACGCTGACCGTTCTTTTACCTTTGAAACAAAAACTCCGCCTGCCGCCGACTTACTTCGTAAAGCATCTGGCATTGCGAAAGGTTCAGGCACGGCGAACCGAACGAAAGTCGGATCAATTTCGCGCTTGCAAATCGAAGAGATTGCGAAGAAGAAAATGCCTGACTTGAATACAACTAATCTGGAATCAGCCGTAAAAACAATCGAAGGAACGGCAAAAAGCATGGGATTGACGGTTGAAGGGTAAAGGCTGAAGGCGAAAGAATAAACAAACTTTTTTCGATGATACCAAAGGGAGAAATGTAGCGGTAAAAACTCGCAAATTCAAAGCATTTCGTTAGAACCTAAATAAACAAATGGCTAAGAGAGGAAAAAAATATACAGCGGCTTTAGAAAAATTTGAGCCGAATAAAAAATACAACCTGGAAGAAGCGGTTGGCAAAGTAAAGGAAATTGCGTTTGCCAAGTTCGATGAAACGGTTGAATTAACGATGTGGCTCGGCGTTGACCCGCGCAAAGCCGACCAGCTTGTGCGCGGAACGATTGTTTTGCCTCACGGCTTGGGCGGAAAAGCGAAAGTGATTGTCGTTATCACGCAAGGCGATAAAATTAGAGAAGCCGAAGAAGCGGGCGCGGATTTTGCAGGCGGCGACGAATTGGTTGATAAAATCAAAGGCGGGTGGCTTGATTTCGACGCGGTGATTGCTACGCCCGATATGATGCGCTCGGTCGGGACGCTCGGCAAAATTTTAGGTCCGCGTGGTTTGATGCCGAATCCGAAAACCGGCACGGTAACGATGGATGTAAAAAATGCTATCCAAGAAACCAAAGCCGGCAAAGTCGAATACCGAGTTGACAAAACGGGCGTGATTCACAGTCCCGTTGGAAAAGTTTCCTTTAATGAAGCAAATCTTTTAGAAAATACTAGAGTTTTAATCAATGCGGTGATAAAAGCCAAACCGACGACGGCGAAAGGTCGTTATTTGAAAAAGATTAATTTAGCGGCAACAATGAGTCCGGGCGTTTTGCTCGACGAATTGGCATACGTCTAAACCGAGTGAGGAGCGAAAAGAGAAAATGAAAACCAGAGAAAGAAAACAAGAAGATTTGAACGCTCTCACGGAGCATCTGAATAATTCAAAATCGGCGATGATTGTCAGTTTTACTAAATTAACCGTGGGCAAAGACCAAGAATTTCGTAATCAGCTGCGGGATGTTGGAGCCGAATATCAAGTCGTCAAAAATACTTTGGCGCGAATCGCCGTTAAAGGAACGCCGTATGAAGGCGCGAGCGAGCATTTGAAGGGTGTAACGGGAATCGCTTGGACGGAAAACGATGCTGTCGTTTTGTCAAAAGCGGTTTCTAAATTCGTCAAAGACAATGCCGATATTTATACGTTTAAGGCGGGCATTGTCGAAGGCAGAGTTGTCAACTTAAAACAAGTCGAAGCGATTGCAAGTTTGCCGTCGAAAGAAGAACTTATCGCCAAGTTGATGTTTGTCTTAAATGCTCAAGCGCAACGCATCGTCACGGTTATCAATGCCGTGCCGCGTAATTTGGCGGTGGTCATCAAACAAATTGGCGAAGGAAAAACTGATGCTCCGGCAGAGCCGAAAATCGAATCGAAAGCTGAACAGCCAGCGGTTGAAGAGGTAAAAACGGAAGAACCTAAACAAGAGGAAACCGAACAAACCTTCGAACAAAAATCTGAAACGGAAGTAAAATCAGACGCTGGAGCGCAGGAAACTGAACAAAGTGCCGAACAAGAAACTTCGCAAGAAGCGGCACCGGAAGCAGGGTCAGAGGAAGAAAAGTCAGAATAGAAAAAGTTTTCTAGCCGATTCACTCAAGGTAAAACGAGCAGAGCGATAAGTCAGGTCGCTCCTTGGCTCGGACGCAGATGTTAGTTTGTGGTGCAACCAAACGAACGTGCGTTCCGTGGGTTCTCGCGGCTGACACAAGCGAAATCGTTAAATACGATTTTATTAATTTACGATTTAATAAAAATAAAATACAAGAACCCTAAAGTAAGGAGACATAAATTATCATGGCAGTTTCAAAAGAAGAAGTAATCGAATATTTAAAAGCAATGACGCTCCTTGAAGCGTCGGAATTAGTCAAAGAATTGGAAGAAGTTTTCGGCGTTTCAGCCGCTGCTGCAGCCGCGCCGATGGCAATGGCAGCCAGTGCGGGTGACGGTGCCGCGCCTGCTGAGGTGGAAAAAGATACGTTTGATGTCGTCTTGACCGCTGCCGGTCAGCAAAAAATCAACGTCATCAAAATCGTTCGTGAAGTCGTCGCCGGTCTCGGCTTAAAAGAAGCTAAGGAAATGGTTGACAGCGCGCCAAAGGCAATTAAAGAAGGCATTTCAAAAGACGAAGCCGAAGAAATCAGAGTTAAATTAACCGATGCGGGCGCAACCGTCGAAATTAAATAATTTTTTGACAACCTAAAGTTTCCGAATCGGCATCTATATAAGCGAACAATTTGAAGTCAAGCAATATAGTTGCTAAGATAAAAGACAAGCGTCGAAATTCTAAAAAATTCGACGCTTGCCGTTACAATTAATTGAAACTTCGATTTTGGAGTTTCTCGGTTTAAACGAGAACTATTCTCGCATCCGGCTTGGGAGAATTGGTGTCCATTTCCGACACTCTCGAAAAATTTATATTAATAGCAAAACTGCTAGCAAATAAGCGGTCAGGGCAAACTTTACCCTCGACCGCATTTGCCGTCTTTGTTTGGAAGGTTATCTTTTGAACGTTTAGCTAAGGCATCTTAGCAACAAAAGATATTTAAATCAACAGTTTTTTTCAAGACCTGAATTTCATAAAAATTATGATTGTCAATCCGCTACAAACTAACACCAACGGGCTTGGTCGCCGCACGAGTCGTGCGCCTGAGCGCGTCGATTTTTCTAAAATTTATACGTCCGCCCGCATTCCGAATTTAATTGAAGTGCAGCGCGAATCATATAATCGTTTTCTACAGATGGATTTAATTCCCGAAGAACGCGATATGGTCGGGCTGCAGACGGTTTTTCAATCCATTTTTCCGGTGTCTGATTTCCGCGAAACTGCGATGCTCGAATTTGTCGAGTATCAAATCGGCAACTGGCAGTGCAAATGCGGAAATCTGGAAGGATTGGAACATCTCCGCGCCAATTGTAAGAATTGCAGCGCGAAAATCAAGGTTGATCCGTTCAATCCGGCAGAAGTTCTCTGTAACAATTGCGGAACTTTTAACGTTGTGCGTCCAAAACTTTGCACAAACTGCGGCGAGCCGGTCGGTTTGAAACACAAGCACGACCAGCAGGAATGTCAGGAACGTGGAACTTCTTACAGTGTTCCTCTAAAAGTGAGAATTCGCTTGACCGTTTACGATAAAGACCCGGAAACGAATGTTTCGACTATCCGCGACATCAAGGAAGAAGACGTTTTCTTTGGCGAAATTCCGCTTATGACCGACAACGGAACTTTTATCATCAATGGCACGGAACGCGTTATCGTTTCGCAGTTGCACAGAAGTCCGGGCGTATTTTACAAAGGCGATCGCGACACATATCTTGCCAAAATCATTCCGTATCGCGGTTCGTGGGTTGAATTTGAGTATGACCAGAAAGGAATTTTGCACGCCCGTTTAGGCAAACGCAAAATTTTAGCAACAATATTTCTCCGCGCTCTCGGTTTATGGCTCAATCCGCAAATTGATATGAAAACCGTTTCCGACAATATCTTGGAAGAAGTGGTTAAAAACGCCGAATTCAGCAACGCCGAAATCCTGCGCCGCTTTTATGTAACGGATGAAATAACCGTCGAAAAAGGCAAACTTTTCGTCAAAATCAAAGAAGACGGCGAAACCAATTTGAAAGGAATGCGGGCGGAGGAAGACATTAAGGACAAAAAGGAAGTTATCGTCAGCAGCGGCAAAAAAATTACGGCTTCCGCCTTAAAAGAATTGAGAAAGCTCGGCGTTGAGAAAGTCGAAGTTTCCGCCGCCGATTTTGAAAACGCGATGGCGCTCGATGATGTGGTCAATACGGAAACGGGCGAAGTCATTCTCGAAGCCAACAGCGAATTGACCGCCGCCAAGTTGCAGCAAATTGTTGAAGAAGGCTTGGGAAATTTTTCGGTTTTCTTTCCTGAAAACGATGTCGTCGGAAACATCATTTTGCAAACTTTAAAGAAAGACGCAATTACCAAACCGGTTGACGCGCTGCTGGAAATTTATCGTAAAATGCGCCCGGGTGACCCGCCGACAGTGCCGACCGCTTATCGTCTTCTTGAAGGAATGTTCTTCGATGCCCGACGTTTTGATTTGTCGCGCGTCGGACGCTTGAAATTCAATATCAAAATGGGCAGACCGGAACGTGAGGATTTGAATAATTCGCTTCTTAAAGCTCCCGATTTTTATGAAGTCGTCAATTATCTTCTGCGAATGAAGAAAGACAGCGAGCATTACGGACAAGATGATATTGACCATTTGGGAAATCGCCGAGTCCGCGCCGTCGGCGAATTATTAGAAAATCAATTTCGCATCGGATTAGAAAGAATGGAACGCGCTATTAAAGAAAAAATGTCCATCCAGCAGGATATGTTCACGACAATGCCGCGCGACCTTGTCAACGCCAAACCGGTAACAGCGGCGGTTCGTGAGTTTTTTGGCTCGTCACAGTTGAGCCAATTTATGGATCAAACAAATCCGCTTTCGGAAATTACGCACAAACGTCGCCTTTCGGCGTTGGGACCGGGCGGTCTGTCGCGCGAACGCGCCGGCTTTGAAGTCCGCGACGTTCACCCGACTCATTACGGGCGTATCTGTCCGATTGAGACGCCCGAAGGTCCAAACATCGGTTTAATTTCTTCTCTTTCATGTTTTGCGCGGATTAACGAATTTGGATTTATCGAATCGCCGTATCGCAAAGTCGAAAACGGGCGCGTGATTGAATACGCTAAAATTATCAATGGCGGTGACACGAATTTGAAACCGAGAATCCATATTCCGTTAGAAGAAATCGAAGCGGCAAATAAGAAACTTAAAAAAGGACAACGCGAAGCCGAGTTCGAGCCGTTTCCGTTTTATCTAACGGCTTGGGAAGAAGATAAATATATTATCGGACAAGCCAATATTGAACTCGACGAAAAAGGCAATTTCGTCAACGAACGCAATGCGGCGCGAAACAAAGGCGAATTTATCACGGCTGACCGCGACGAAATCGAATATATGGACGTTTCGCCGAAACAGCTCGTTTCAGTGGCAGCGTCGCTCGTTCCATTTCTCGAAAATGACGACGCAAACCGCGCTTTGATGGGCGCGAATATGCAACGTCAATCCGTTCCACTGCTTCGTGCCGAAAGCCCATACGTCGGAACGGGAATGGAAGCGGTCGCGGCGCGAGATTCGGGCGCGGTGGTTATCGCCAAGCGCGACGGTGTGGTTGATTATGTTGATTCGGAACGTATTATTGTCAAAGCCGACCATCAAGTTGACGGAACGATTTCGCGCGAAGTGACGGCGGATATTTATTCGCTCGTTAAATTTACGCGTTCTAATCAAAACACCTGCATTAACCAGCGCGCCATCGTGCAGGTTGGTGAGAGTGTGAAAAAAGGTCAAGTCATCGCCGACGGACCTTGCACGGATAGAGGCGAACTCGCGCTTGGGCGTAATGTTCTCGTGGCATTTATGTCCTGGCGCGGTTACAACTTCGAGGACGCGATTTTGGTTTCGGAACGGCTTGTGAAAGAAGATTATTACACTTCAATTCACATCGAAGAACTCGAAATCGAAGCCAGAGATACGAAACTCGGACCCGAAGAAGTTACGCGCGATATTCCGAATATCGGCGAAAATATGCTCAGGGATTTGGACGAATCGGGCATTATCCGCATCGGAGCACAGGTTAAACCGGGTTCGATTCTCGTCGGGAAAGTTACGCCGAAAGGCGAAACTCAATTAACGGCGGAAGAAAAACTGCTTCGTGCAATCTTCGGCGAAAAAGCCGGCGACGTGAAAGACGCGTCGTTGACTTGCCCGCCGGGAATTGATGGAACTGTCGTTGACGTTCAAGTCTTCACGCGCAAAGGACAGGAAAAAGACGAGCGTTCGCTCGACATCGAATCTTTAGAAGAAGACGATTTGCGGCGCGACCTCGAAGACGAAATCCGTATTTTGAGCGAACAGCGCGACGAGCGAATTTACGAGCTTTTCGACGGGCGAAAATTGACGAAGGATTTGACCGACGGCAAAGATGTCATCATCAAAAAAGGTGAAACCTTGACGCGCGAAGTTCTTTCGGGCGTTGACGCAAAATTTCTCCGAAAGGCGGAAGTTACGGCGGGAACGATTGATATTGCCGGCGAAATCAAAGAATACGAACAACGAACGACACGCCAGATTAACATTTTGAGCGACATCTACGAGGAAAAAATTACCAAGTTAAAACAAGGCGATGAACTTCCGCCGGGCGTTATCAAAATGGTGAAGGTTTTCGTGGCGATGAAGCGAAAACTGAGCGTCGGCGACAAAATGGCTGGACGACACGGCAACAAAGGCGTTATCGCCCGCATCTTGCCGGAAGAAGATATGCCGTATTTGCCGGACGGAACGCCGGTTGACATCGTGCTTAATCCGCTCGGTGTTCCAAGCCGTATGAACGTCGGGCAGATTCTCGAAACGCATCTCGGCTGGGCGGCGCGAGTTCTCGGACTTCATTTCGCAACACCGGTTTTCGACGGCGCGAGCGAAAAAGAAATTAAGGAATATATCGGCAAAGCCAATGAGCGTTTTGATGAACTCGGCATTCCGCCGTCGGTTGGAATATCAGGTAAAACTCGTCTCTACGACGGCTTGACGGGCGAGCAGTTCGAGCAGAAAGTAACGGTCGGCTACATTTACATGCTCAAACTTTCGCATCTGGTTGACGATAAAATTCACGCTCGCTCAATCGGGCCATACAGCCTAATTACGCAACAGCCTTTGGGCGGTAAAGCGCAATTCGGCGGACAACGGTTTGGCGAGATGGAAGTTTGGGCGCTCGAAGCCTACGGCGCGGCGCATATCTTACAAGAACTTTTGACTTGTAAATCCGACGACGTGGCGGGACGCTCGAAAATTTACGAAACTATCGTCAAAGGCGAATCGAATTTCGAGCCGGGCATTCCCGAATCGTTTAATGTTCTCGTGCGCGAACTGCAATCGCTCTGTTTGGATGTCGAACTTATCACCGAAGATGAGATTGACCCGGAAGCAGTGCTTGCAGGTGTCGGCGAAGTAGTAGGAGCGGATTAGATGATTTTAGATTTTGGATTTTGGATTTTGGATTTGCAGGAAGCAAAATATTTTGTGGAACGCAAGCCTTTAATCCAAAATCCAAAATCTAAAATCCAAAATGGAGAAAGATGTTTAGATTTCAAAACGACAATAAAACACAATTAACCCCAAATTTCGAGGCGATTCGTATTTCCTTAGCGTCGCCCGAAAAAATCAGGTCTTGGTCGCACGGCGAAGTTACCAAGCCGGAGACGATTAACTACCGCACGTTTAAGCCGGAACGCGACGGGCTTTTCTGCGCCCGAATTTTTGGTCCCGTGTCCGACTGGGAATGTTTGTGCGGAAAGTATAAACGGATGAAGCATCGCGGCGTAATCTGCGACAAATGCGGCGTAGAAGTTACTCAATCGAAAGTGCGGCGCGAACGTCTCGGGCACGTTGATTTGGCGAGTCCGTGTTCGCACGTATGGTTTTTCAAAGGCTTGCCGTCGCGCATCGGGCATCTGCTCGATATAACTTTGCGCGACCTCGAAAAAATTCTTTACTTTGAGCTTTATATCGTGGTTGACCCGGGCGATGTGGCGGAACTCAAAGAAAAGGATTTGTTGACCGACGAACGCTTCCGCGAATTGACACAGGAATATCCCGGTCAGTTCGTCGCCAAAATGGGCGCGGAAGCTATCAAAGACTTGTTGATGAAGATCAACATCGCGGAACTTGTTGAAGACTTGCGCGGAAAAATGAAAGAGGAAACTTCGCAGCAGAAAAAGCTGAAGTATTCCAAGCGCCTGAAAGTATCGAATTCATTCTTGAAATCCGGCAACAATCCCGAATGGATGATTCTCGACGTAATTCCGGTAATTCCGCCGGAGCTTCGTCCGCTTGTTCCGCTCGACGGCGGCAGATTCGCTACGTCTGACTTGAACGATTTGTATCGGCGTGTGATTAACCGCAACAATCGCCTTAAAAAACTGATGGAACTTCGCGCTCCGGAAGTCATCGTCCGCAACGAAAAGCGAATGTTGCAGGAAGCGGTTGACGCGCTGTTTGATAACGGCAGACGCGGAAGAGTTTTGCGCGGCGCGAACAATCGTCCGCTCAAATCGCTTTCGGGAACATTGAAAGGGAAACAAGGACGTTTTCGCCAAAATCTTCTCGGAAAACGTGTGGATTATTCGGGACGTTCGGTTATCGTCGTCGGACCGGAACTCAAACTTCATCAATGCGGTTTACCGAAGAAAATGGCTTTGGAATTATTCAAGCCGTTTATTTACAACAAACTAGAAAAAGACGCGCACGCTGCGACGATTAAGCAGGCGCGTGAAATGGTCGAACGCCAAGAGCCGATTGTTTGGGATATTTTAGAAGAAGTCATCCGCGAACATCCGGTTCTTCTAAACCGCGCTCCGACTTTGCACAGGCTCGGAATTCAGGCGTTTGAGCCGGTGCTGGTCGAAGGCAAAGCGATTAAAATTCACCCGCTCGTCTGCACGGCGTTCAACGCTGACTTTGACGGCGACCAGATGGCGGTTCACATTCCGCTGTCGGCGGAAGCGCAAATCGAAGCGACCGTGTTGATGCTCGCCTCGAACAATCTTTTGAGTCCCGCGTCGGGACAGCCGATTACCGTTCCGTCGCAGGACATTGTTCTCGGTTGTTATTATTTGACGCTTGACCGCGAAGAATTGGTCGGCGAAGGCAAATCGTTTAATTCGGTTGACGATGTTCTGCTCGCGCTCGACGCAAAAGCGGTGGCAACGCAGACGAAAATAAGACTGCGCTGGAAAGGCGATTTGATTGATTTGACGAAGGAACACAACACGCAAGACGTGATGCGGGCGACTCCTCGTCCGGTTGACAGCTTGATTGAAACAACCGTCGGGCGCGTGATTTTAAACGAGCGTCTGACGCGTGATGGCTTGCCGTTTGTCAACGGAACGCTCAAGAAAAAAGGCTTGCAATCGCTCGTTAGCTTTTGCCATCTGCGACTCGGGCACGAACAAACCGTCGTGATGCTCGACGATTTGAAAGCGATGGGTTTCCTTTATGCAACAAAATCGGGCGTATCAATCGGTATTGACGATATGGTTACGCCGCCGAGCAAAAAAGGAATTATCGAAGCGGCGCGCAAGGAAGTTGATAAACTCCAAAAGCAATACGAAGACGCGACGATGACGAATATGGAGCGCGTCAACAAAGTAACGGCGATTTGGTCGGACGTTACCGATAAAGTAGCTAAGGAAATGTTCTTAGCGATGAACAAGCGCGAGAAAGACCGTAAGGAACTAAACCCGATTTTGGTTATGGCGGATTCGGGAGCGCGTGGCTCGGAAGCGCAAATTCGTCAGCTTGCCGGTATGCGCGGACTGATGGCGAAACCTTCAGGCGAAATTATCGAAACGCCGATTGTCGCAAATTTCCGTGAAGGCTTGAACGTGCTGCAATACTTTATTTCGACGCACGGTGCGCGAAAAGGTTTGGCGGACACGGCTTTGAAAACGGCTGACTCAGGTTATCTGACACGCCGTTTGGTTGACGTGGCGCAAGACGTTATCGTGTCGGAAAACGATTGCGGAACGCTTCGCGGAATTTGGGCGGAAGCGATTATTCGCAACGGCGAAGAAGTCGAATCGCTTCGTGACAGGATTGTCGGCTGCACATCGCTCGACGACATTATTGACCCGATTGATGGCACGACTATTGTCGAAGCCAATCAGGAAATTGACGAAGATTTGGCGGCGCAAGTGCAGCTTTCAGGACTTCAAAGCGTACGAATTCGCTCGCCTCTGACCTGCGAAACTCGTCGCGGAATATGCGTTAAATGTTACGGTCGTAATTTGGCGACGGGCAACACGGTGGAAATCGGCGAAGCGGTCGGCGTAATTGCCGCCCAATCAATCGGCGAGCCGGGAACGCAATTAACGATGCGGACTTTCCACGTCGGCGGAACGGCGCGGTTTGAGCAGGAAACCAAACACGCGGCGGCGATGGACGGAACGGTGAAATACCTGGAAGATTTCAAAGTTATCACCAACCGCGCCGGCGAGTTGATTTCAATGAAGCGCGGCAAATCCGAACTCGCCTTAATTGACGAGCGCGGGCGCGAAGCGGCGCGTTATCAAATCGTCTACGGAGCGCACGTTCACGTCAAAGACGGTCAGAAGGTCAAAGAAGATGAGTTGCTGGCGACTTGGGATCCGTTTACATTCGCCATTTTGACGGAAGTTTCGGGAACGATAAAATTCCAGGATTTGAAGGAAGGCAAAACGCTCGAAGAAGAGATTGATAAAGTTTCCGGTCAGAAGCGTCTGGTGGTTAAAGACTCGGACGAGAAACAGCAGCCGCGGATGGAAATCCGCAAGGGCAATAAAGTTTTGAAAACTTATCAAATGCCGATTCGTTCCAACCTTTACGTCGAAGACGGGCAGGAAGTCGAGGCGGGCGACACGATTGCCAAAATTCCGCGCGAAACGACGAAAACAAAAGACATCGTCGGCGGTCTGCCGCGCATTGTCGAACTGTTTGAAGCGCGTCGTCCCGGAGAGACGGCGATGATGTCGGAAATTAACGGCGAAGTCAAATTCGGCGCAATTGCCAAAGGCAAGCGCAAACTTGTCATCACGGGCGACGACGGAGCGGAGCGCGAATACGATATTCCGCGCGGAACGCACATCAACGTTCAGGAAGGCGACCACGTTAAAGCGGGTGAAGCGTTAATGGACGGACCGCTCAATCCGCACGATATTTTGCGCGTGCTTGGAACCGAAGCGTTGCAGCAATACATCGTTAATGAAATCCAAGAAGTTTATCGTCTGCAAGGCGTGAACATCAACGACAAACATATCGAATGTATCGTGCGGCAGATGCTTCGCTGGGTGAAAATTAAAGAAGTCGGCGATACCGATTTCCTTTTGGAAGAACAAGTTGACCGCTTTCGTTACGAGGACGAAAATCGCCGCGTAACCGATGCCGGCGGACAGCCTTCGAGCGCCGAACCGCTCCTTCTCGGTATCACGAAAGCCTCGCTCTCAACCGATTCGTTTATTTCGGCGGCGAGTTTCCAGGAAACGACCCGCGTTTTGACCGAAGCGGCGATTTCCGGTCGCGTTGACTACTTGCGCGGACTTAAAGAAAACGTCATTATGGGACGATTGATTCCGGCGGGAACGGGAATGAAGTATTACCGCAACGTCAAAGTTGATTTCGACCCGACCGTTAATCAGAAGGAAGAAGAGGAACTCGACGAATTTCCGTTGGCGGTCGGCGGATTTACTCTGCCGCCGCTGAAGGACGTGCCGGGCATCGAAGCCGATGATTTTGAAGAGGTTGAGGAGCCGGACGAGTTTGCAATTGATGAAGAAGAGGAAGTCTTTGATTTGGACGCTGCGTTAGAAATTGACGACGTAGACGATATCTAAAGATAAAACTAATCATTAAAAAACCGAAAGGCTGAAGGATTATCTTCAGCCTTTTTTATTCGGGCAAACTGTTGAAAAGTTGCGGAATAGAAAAATTAAAAATACAATTGTCCAAAGTTTCTTTCGGAGAGTATTTTATGAAATTTAAACAATTTTATCTGGGCTGTCTGGCGCACGCTTCTTACTACATTGGCTCGGAAGGTGAAGCAGCAATTGTTGACCCGCAGCGCGACGTTGAGCAATACCTGACCGAAGCGGAAACAAATAATCAGAAAATAAAATATATTATCGAAACGCATCTGCACGCTGATTTTGTCAGCGGACATATTGAGCTTGCCCGAAAGACGGGAGCGAAAATCGTCTTCGGCGCGGAGGCGAATGCCGAATTTGAACACACGGCGGTTAAAGACGGCGACGTTTTAGCGGTTGGAGAGGTGAATTTGAGAATCTTAGAAACGCCTGGACACACGCCCGAAGGAATTTCAATTATTGTTGAAAATGTGAACAAACCGCGAAAGATTTTGACCGGCGACACGCTTTTTATCGGTGATGTCGGCAGACCAGACCTAGTCGGCTCAAAGGGCTTCACCGCCGAGCAGATGGCGGGATTTTTATATGACAGTCTGCACGAAAAAATTCTTCAACTGCCCGACGACACGGAAGTTTATCCGGCACACGGCGCAGGTTCTCTGTGCGGGAAGAATATGTCGAAGGAAACTTGGTCAACCGTTGGCGAGCAGCGAAAATTAAACTACGCTTTGCAGCCGATGGCGAAAGATGAATTTGTCAAAATGATGACGGAAAACCTCACCGAAGCTCCCGCTTATTTTCCGAAGAGCATGGCGAAAAATTTAGCGGGCGCGAGAAGTTTGGAAGAATTATCGAAGCCAAAGGAAATGTCGGCGCAGGAAGTTAAAGATTTTTCGGGCGTGATTTTAGATGTCAGAAGCGCAGACGATTTCGGCGCGGGTCATATTCCGAACGCTTTAAATATCGGACTCGGCGGACAGTTTGCATCTTGGGCGGGAACTTTGATTGATACGGACGCTCCCGTTGTGATTGTCGCCGACGCGGAAGAAAAAGTCGTGGAAGCCGCGATGCGATTGGCGAGAGTCGGTATCGAATCGGTCGAAGGCTTTTTACTTATTTCCGATTGGACGTATTCATCGGCGCGAATCGAACAAATCTCGGTCGAGGAAATGAATAAGCGTTTGTCAGGGAAAAATGATTTACAATTTATAGATGTTCGGCGAGCGGGCGAATACGAATCGGGACACGCGCCGCGAACGGTTAATCTAACTTTATCGAACCTGGAAAATTTGACGGATAAACTCGATGCATCGCGCCCGACGTATGCTATCTGTCAGGGCGGTTATCGTTCGAGCGCGGCAACGAGCATTTTGGAGCAAAAGGGTTTTCGGGCAATCTGTAACATTACTGGTGGAACAGACGCGTGGACAAAAGCGGGGCTTGAAGTTGAGAAATAAAAGTCGATATAAAATTGTGGGGCAAGGACAAGCCTCACCCGCGGTGTTGAACATTATAAAATGAACGGGCGAGGACAAGCCTCGCCCCTACAAATATTCGGCGTTCTGATTACTATTATTCAATTAGCAACAAACCTTCGTGAACATACCAATTCGCTGCCGGATAATCAGTTCCCGCTCCAAATGTAAATACTTGCAATCCGCCGTTGGTTGACCTTCTCGTGTAGAAGGAGCTTTGCGATGGATTAGCACTCGAACGCCAAACGCTTTGGTCCTGTTTGCCGTCGCCGTCATAATCGCCCGGCGTAATAATGTCGGTCGGTATTCCCCAAGCAACTCCCGAAAATACATTTGTGCGAGTCAAAGTATACCAAAGAAGCGAACCGCCTTGGCTTCTGACAACTGTAAAATCGCTTTTGCCGTCGCCGTCATAGTCGCCCGGTGCAAGTCGGTCTGTAGCAATTCCGAAAGGAACAAATTCCGTTCCGCCCGTAGATTTGAGCAGAGCAAAAAGACCGTTGCCGCCGCCGCCGCTGTTAATGTGGACGCAAAAGTCGGCTCGATTATCGCCGTCGTAATCGCCGACATTCGGACGAACCGTCGCGCCGCTACCCCAAGCAGTAGATATCACTACGCCGTCAATACTTCGTTTGTAATAATAAAAATTTTGTCCGCTACCAGATGTGCGATAAACCGCGACATCGGCTTTATTGTCGCCGTCATAATCAGCAGTAACTTTCGGGTCATCAGTGCTTAATCCGAAAAATTCGGCGCGAAACGTGTTGTTGGAACTTTGCAAAATATAGAAAGCTCCTTGCGCGCCGCGGCGATAGACAGCGATGTCGTCTCTGCGGTCGCCGTCATAATCTTCGGGAACTTCAACGTCAGTATTTGCTCCGAATTGCGTGCCGGTAAATGCGCCGCTGCCGTTGATGCTGACGTACCAATTTTTTGAGCCTGAAATGTTTCTCGTAACCACATAATCTGATCTGCCGTCGCCGTTAAAATCAACATTGGCATCAGGTGTCGGTGTGGGTGTCGGCGTTGGCGTCGGCGTGCAGGTCACCGCGTTGAAACCAGCCTCGGCAAACCCAGTTTGAGCGGGATCACCATAGTTGCTTAGGATTGTGAATCGGAAAAAGCGCGCTGAAACCGGAGTGAAGTTGAAGATCTGAGGGGGAACACTAGCATTAACCGCGACCTGTGCGAACGAGGTAGGGCCTCCGGTTAACGGGGTAAATGTAATTCCGTCCGTTGACGTGGAAACGGTTACTCCCCGAATCCCGGTGGAGCCGTTGAGTCCCGGTCCGCCTCCATTCTGATTCCAAAAAGAAAAGCTGTCCACCGTAAAGATTCCGCCCAGGTTAAACGTAACAGTGCCCGTAAGTGGACCTGCTGAAACCCAGGAATTATCTGGAAAGGTCGGGGCATGTGTAGCCGTCAAACTCAGTGATGAAAGCCCCACGCCATTAACGGTGTTCTGAATGTTAGTGCCGAATCCCGAACCCATATTAGTACTGGCCGTAACAGAAGGAATTCGAGTTGCCAGGCACGGAGATGGAGTCGGTGTCGGAGTCGGTGTTGGCGTCGGCGTCGGCGTTGGCGTTGGCGTCGGCGTTGGCGTTGGCGTGGGTGTCGGTGGTGGTGTCGGTGGTGGTGTTAGTGTCGGCGTTCCGCCACCACCGCAGGGAGTTAAAGGAGAAGATGTGTTACGCGGAACAGGATTGGTTACAACGGTAAAATCATTGTTATTATTATCCGTATCCGTACATCCATTGCCATTACGAACGCTGCCTTGTGTGTTGACTAATGCCGTTCCATTATTTACTGGAACACCGCCTTCGGCATTATTCGAGGTACCATATGCTACTAAATCAATGATACGAGGATCAGGTAAGGTACAAGGCGTTGCGGTTGCGCCGCAACCAAGTGCGATTACCGTATTGGTCAAAGCAACTTTCCCGCCGGCTGCCGCCATAGTAAGATTGGTTGAAGTTGCATCCGGCGTGACAGGAAGGTCGGCTCCTGCTGTTCCAGGCATCCCTAATTGAACAAGATAATGTTGACCGGGTTGGAGAGTAAAATCCGGTAAAGCAAATATTTGAGTTGGCGTATTGCCCAAATTTCCGGTTGCCGAGCCGTATTGTAACGCAAATCCATTGAGCGAAACAGGGCTGCTTGAAATGTTAAATAACTCTACGTAATCACTTTTGTAAGTTACACCGGCAACGCTAGAGCCGCCGCCGCCATATACTTGACTGATAACAATCGTGGTTGAAACCTGTGGCGCTGTCTCGGCAGATGCAAAGTTAATAAAAGTTACACTCGTAAATATCGCCAAAATAAACAAAGTGCCTAAAATAAGTTTTCTATTCATTTCTTCTCCTAATTTAAAGTTAAAATTTGTGATTTGTCGCATATGTCAGAAGTAAAGCGATGCTTCACTCTTTGGGAGAATATGCAGTTGATTCGTTTAATCAAATTGATTTGAGCCAATAATATCACAAAAAGGTTTTATAATAGTATTGGCAAGCCTTAAATAAATGTTTCATAAATCGAGATTGGCAAAAATCTCAGTTTTACATTTACCTAAAAGAAATTTTTGCTACAATTTAATAACACGCAAAGAAGGAGCGAGGTTTTTATAATGCGATTCAAAATGTTTTTCCTAATGTTGATTTTTAGCTTGGGATTTTCAGCGTATATTTTTGCTCAGGATAAGAAAGAAGATGACGAAGTTTTGCGCGTTGACACACAATTGGTTGACGTTCCGATTGTTGTTACAGACAAAAGCGGCAAGCCGCTTTTGAATTTAAAGCAAAGCAATTTCGTCGTGTATGAAGACGGAAAAAAACAGGAAGTTTCTGATTTTTCAGCCACTAGCGCGCCGTTTGAAGTTGCGCTTCTGCTCGATACATCAGGCTCGGCGCGGGCGGATTTGCAGCTTATCCAACGCGCCGCCGAAAGTTTTATCAATTCCCTGCGCGTCGGCGACCGGGTTTCGATTATCGCTTTTAAAGCTGCGCGGCAAGATAATAAATCCGTTGCCGTAAGCGAAGTCTTAATCCCTTTAACCGACGACAAAAATAAACTTAAAAATATGCTCGCGGAAGTAAAAACGAGTAACGGAACGCCTTTTTATGACGGACTTGCGCGAGTCGTCGAACGAGTTTTCAGCGAGCCGCCGAAAGAACAGTTTCGCGGCAGACGCGCACTTGTCGCTTTAACGGACGGCGTTGATTCGACGAGCGTCGGCAGTTTTGAAGAAGCCCGCGAAATGTTCGAGCAAGCCGGTATCATCTCCCATTTTATCCAAGTTGATACGCGCGAGTTTTTTGAGGAAAATTTGTTAGGCGATTGCCAAAGCGCGATGCGTTTTTCAAGCGCCCAAATCCGGCGTTATTACCGCACATTTTACCCGAAATCAAGAATTGAAAAAATTTCCGGCTTTTGCCAACTCGGTGATTTTGAACGCCTCGACATTAGTCGTCGTCTTTACGAGTTAGCCGATATGGAAATGAACGCGCTGGCGAAAACTTCGGGCGGTAAGGTTTTCCCCGTAGGAGATTTGAGTGAGGCGCGGGCGGCTTTTTCGAGAGTCGCGCAGGAAATCGGGACGAAATATAGTCTCGCCTATTATCCGTCGAACGAAAAACGCGACGGCACATTCCGAAAAATAAAAATTGAACTGAAAGGTGTTCCCGCCGGCGCAATCGTCCGAGCGCGTGAAGGCTACACCGCGCCAACTAAGTAAAGTGGAAAAGGCTAAAAATGAAAAGGTGAAAAGGTTGGTTGACGTTATTCAATCAAACTTTTTCACCTTTTCACTTTTTCACTTTTTCACTTAGAATTAGTTTATGAACAACAAATTTAGTCGCATTTGTCTGATAATTTTGGATAGTGTAGGAATCGGCGAGATGCCGGACTCGGAAAGTTGGGGCGATAAAGGTGCGGACACTTTGGGCAACATCTTGAAATCACGCAAGGTCAATTTGCCGAATTTGCAAAATTTAGGATTGGGCAACATTCGCCCGCTGGAAAATCTTCCGCCTGTGGAAAATCCAATTGGCTCTTTTGGTAAATGCACTCTAAAGTCGAACGGCAAAGACACGACGACCGGACATTGGGAAATCGCCGGAATCGTTATGGAAAGAGCGTTTCCGACTTTTCCACAAGGTTTTCCACAGCGAATAATTGATAAATTTATCGCTGAAACAAATGTTGCCGGCGTGTTGGGAAACGTCGCGGCAAGCGGCACAGAAATAATCCGGCAACTTGGCGAAGAACACATTAAAACCGGCAAGCCGATTGTTTATACTTCCGCCGATTCCGTGTTTCAAATTGCCGCGCACGAAGAAGTTATTCCCATTGAAAAACTTTATGAAATCTGCAAAATCGCCCGAAAAATTCTCGACGGCAAAGATAAAGTAGGACGCGTGATTGCACGTCCGTTTCTCGGCAGCAATGCTGCAGATTTCTCGCGCACGACGAATCGGCACGATTACGCCGTCGCGCCGCCGTCGGACAATCTTTTACCGCTTCTGCAAGAGAAAGGATTTGACGTGGTTTGTGTCGGCAAAGTCGCTTCGGTTTATGATTCAATGGGCGTAACCGAAGATTTGACGGCGAAGAACAACGAGCAATCAATTGACCAGACAATTAATGCGCTGAATAAAAATTCGCACGGTTTGATTTTCTCGAACTTAGTTGATTTCGATACGCTTTACGGACATCGCCGCGATGTAGAAGGCTATGCAAAAGCGTTAGAATATTTCGACGAACGCTTGCCGGAAATTCTCGATGCTCTGCGCGAAGACGATTTACTCATCATTACCGCCGACCACGGCAACGACCCGGCTCATCAAGGCTCAGACCACACGCGCGAATACACGCCGCTTCTCGTCTACGGAAAATCAGCCAAACAAAGCGTCAACCTCGGCACGCGCCAATCGCTTGCCGACATCGGACAAACAATTGCGGAAAATTTTGGAGTGAAATTGAAAGACGGCGTGAGTTTTTTGAATGACATTATTTAAACCAAAAAACCACTTTTCGTAAGATGAATGTTCCATTTCTAAATTTTGTAGAATTGAAAGTAGAGCTTGAACAATATCTGAAAATCGAACGCGAAGCCGACGAACGCAGCGAATTTGTGGACGGCGAGATTTACGCGATGGCGGGCGAAAGCGGCAAGCACGGCGATATTTCTGCAAATCTGGTAGGAATTATACAAACCCAACTTCGCGGCTCAAAGTGTCGGGCAAGAACGAAAGACACGAAAGTACGAAGCGGTTCATTAAAGGAACAGTTCGGCAGAGGAATGATTTCTTATCCAGATTTAGTCGTAATTTGCGGCGAACCGGAATATCACGATAAGCACAAGGATATTGTTTTGAATCCGGCGGTGATTGTTGAAGTGTTAAGCGAGTCAACCGCCGAATTCGATAGAGGCACGAAGTTTATGCGCTATCGGAGTTTTAATCCGACGCTGACTGATTATATTTTAGTTTCGCAGGACGAGGCGCACGTCGAACATTACATCAGGCAGGCGAACGGCGATTGGGTTTTGCGCGAGTATTACGGCACGGACAAAAGTTTTCGGATTGATTCGATTGAGTGTTCGCTCAATCTGGCGGACGTTTACGACCGCGTTGAATTTGAGCAAGAAAGTTGAAATTTTCATTTTCCGTAATTCTATTTCATTTTCATCGTAAGACTCTTGTGAATCGTTTCAATCCAAAAATCCGTTTTGATAAATCCCATTCCCCACGATTTATATTTTTCTGGTAAGCCGTCTTTTTTCAAACCTTCCAAAGTTTTTCCGCTCATCATTCCCTTTTGCACAACGTCGGTCGTTTCAATCAGCATTTGATGATAAGCCTTTAAATCTTCGCGCGTGGAAAGCCCGCCGTGTCCGGGAATTATTTTGACATCGGCGGGAAGTTTGGCGAGAATGTCGCCGATGTTTTTCGTCATTCCTTGCACGCTGCCGCCGTTGTCCAAATCAACGAAGGGAAATCTACCGGCGAAAAAGTCATCGCCCAAATGCACGACGTTAGCTTTGGTAAAAAAGATAACCGAATCGCCGTCGGTGTGTCCGTTCGGGTAATGGACGGCGCGGATTTCTTCGTCGTTGAAATGGACGGACATTGATTGGTCGTAGGTTAAAACGGGCAGCGCGAATTTTGGATACGGCTCAGTTTTATTTCCTAAAACTATTGACTCGACCGACAGGCGTTTGCGGACGTTGGTATGTGCGAGAATGAGCGAATCCTTGCCGAAAAATTTGTTGCCTTCGCTGTGGTCGCCGTGCCAGTGCGTGTTGAAAATAATGCGCGGCTTTTCCGAGCCGAAAGTTTTTAAGGCTTCGGCGAGTTTGGCGGAAACTTGCGCGTAATCGTCGTCAACGATTAAAATTCCGTCCGCCCCGACGGATGCGCCGACGTTGCCGCCGCGACCTTGCAGCATATAAACGTGGTCGGTGATTTTAATGGTTTTGACCGTGATGTCTTGGGTTGGATTTTCGTTTTCGTGTTTTCTGTGCGCGAAAATTGCGGTTGAAAACAGACTCAAAATGAACGAAGCGGCGATGAATTTTTTTAACATAATTTTTGATTGATATTATCGGGGCGATTTGTGTTATTTTGATGTTTCCACATTATAAATGCAAATAATTTTTTAAGGTATGAAAAAACGAACGCTTTTATACATTCCGCTTGTTCTTTTGTTTGCCCTAGCCGTCTCGGTTTTGGCGGTGCATTACCGGAATTTGTTCATAAATTACAGTCTTGCATCAATAGAAGTCCAACTGCCATTTACAATAGACGGAAGCATTATGGCGGTGAAGCCCGAAGCCGAGAGCGCGGGATTAAAAGTTGGCGATAGAATTTTAGCCATTAACGGCAGAGCGATAGAAAGCGGCGACATCTACCGCGAAGAATTAACAAAGCTGCGTCCCAATGAGCCGATGACGCTAGCGGTAGGGAGAAAAACGGCGGACGGACAAACGGAAAATCACCAAATTGTCATCACGACTAAAAGACTCGAAAAAGATTTTAATTTTTACAGCCGCCTCGTCGTCGGCTTTCTTTTCGCTTACGTTTTGCCGACGTTTTGCATTCTTTTGGGGTTTTGGGTTGTTTTCGTCCGCCCGCAAGATGCGCTCGCGTGGCTGCTTCTTTTTCTCCTGCTCGGACTCAGCCAGATGGGTTTGGAAGGCTACGGACGAGCAACAACAGTCGGATTTTACAGCGCGATTTTCTTTAACTCGTGGGCGTTGGCGATGTTTCTTTTCGGCATTTATTTTCCCGAACGCTGGAGCGTGGACGTAAAAATTCCTTGGGCGAAATGGATTTTTATCGTGCCGCTCGCGTTTCAGATTTTTTTAGCACTGCTCAGTCAAATCAAAATTTTTCTTGGAATCAATCTGATTGATTCGTTGGATTTTATTGCCAAGCCTTATTACGAAATCGCCGCGCCGGTTAATATGCTGGCAACTTCCATATTTTTCGCCGCGCTTGGACATAAATCGGGAACGCTTGAAAATCCCGATGCGCGTCGCCGTTTGAAGTTAATGGTTATCGGAACTTCCGTTTCGATGACTCCGTTATTTGTAATTTTTCTTTTGCGTCTTTTCACTGGCGCGAAAGGCTCGTTTTTCGACATCGTTCCGTTTTGGTTTGCACTGTTGGCATTGCTTTTGGTTTTGCTTTTTCCGCTCACATTGGTGTATGTCATCGTC
Organism: Acidobacteria bacterium 28-1; assembly: GCA_002050365.1. GTDB lineage: Bacteria > Acidobacteriota > Blastocatellia > Pyrinomonadales > Pyrinomonadaceae. The sequence continues at coordinate 3,912 of MWYZ01000047.1, read as the reverse complement.
GTGCATCGCGCGATGGACGTGAGCGTCGTCGTGCGTCAGGGCTTGCAATACGCGCTAGCGAAAAACGGCGTGCGCGTTTTGCAGTTTTTTCTATTGTTCGCCGTCGGTTTGGGAACGCTTTTTACCATCAACAACTACGGGCGCAACATCTCGCTGCAGATTGCCTTTATCGTCGTCGGCATCGCCTTAATTCCGCTGATTGATTTCGCCGCCAAACGCCTGATAGTTTGGGTTGACCGCAAATTTTTCCGCGAAGCCTACAACGCCGAGCAGATTCTTTCGGATTTGAGCGAAGATGTGCGAACGATGATTGAAACAAAACCGCTTTTGGAGACGGTTTCGAGCAAAATTAGCGAATCTCTGCACGTTCCGCAAGTCGCGCTTCTTTTGAAAAACGGCGGTAATTTTCAACCCGCATATGCGCTCGGTTATAAAAACGCGCCAAACGTTTCTCTAAACGAAAACAATACGACAATCGAAAAATTAAAGACCAACGAGCCGCTTGTGATTTATCAAGACGACCAAGATTCTTGGATAAACGATGAAGGGCAAACGACGGAACGCGCGAATTTGCGCGAGCTGAATTCACAATTGCTTTTGCCGTTCGGAGCGAAAAACGAGCTTTCCGGCTTGATAAGTCTTAGTCCGAAATTGTCCGACTCACCTTACACGCCGACTGATTTACGCCTTTTGAAATCCGTCGCGGCACAGACCGGTCTTGCTTTGGAAAACAGCCGCCTGACTCAAGTGATTGTCTCGGAAGCCGCGCAAAAAGAACGTATCAATCGTGAACTTGAGATTGCGAGAGAAGTTCAGGAAAGATTATTTCCGCAGGAATTACCAAAAATCGAAGGCTTGGATTATTTCGGCGCGTGCCGTTCCGCGCTTGATGTCGGCGGCGATTATTACGATTTTATCGAGCTGCCTGAAAACAAATTCGGCATTGCCATCGGTGATATTTCCGGCAAGGGAATCGGCGCGTCGCTGATGATGGCTAGTTTGCAAGCGAGTCTGCGTGGGCAGGCGATTCATTTCAAAAGCGATTTAGCCGGATTGATGAAACAAATCAACAGTCTGGTTTATGAAGCCTCGACCTCGAATCGTTACGCGACATTTTTCTATGCGCAGTATGAACCGGCGACGCGGAAATTGACTTACGTCAATGCGGGTCACAATCCGCCGTTTCTGGTCCGAAAAAGCGGCGAAGTCGTGCGGCTCGAAGAAGGCGGCGCAGTCGTCGGAATGCTGCCTTCGATGCTCGTAAATTACAAACAGGGCGAAATCGAATTACAAACCGGCGATTTGCTCGTCGGCTACACGGACGGAATTTCTGAAGCGATGAATCCGCAGGAAGATGAATGGAGCGAAGACGCGATGCTCGAAGAATTAAAAAAAGTTCACGAAAAACCAGCCGTCGAAATTTTGCCGTATATCGTCGCTTGCGCCGACGAATTTGCGAGCGGTGCGAAACAGCACGACGATATGACGATGATTGTCGTCAAAGTGATTTGACCGTTGCTTTTACGCGTCAGAGATTATAAATTAGAGATAGAACAGGAGAAGAAATAATGGCAAAAGACGTTATCAATGTTGATGGAGAAGACACGGTTGTTAGGGAAGACACAGCAAAATCTTATCGCGGAGTAATCTGGGCTTTATTGAGCGTAGCGGCTTTCGTGATTATCGGGGCGATTATGTTTTTCTTTTTCTTCGGCGGCTCGATCGGCAATGGCGATTTGCAGAGTCCGAAGCAAATTGAAGAGAAAAGACAGTAAAAAATGGAAAATGGAAAATGGATAACGGAAAATGTATGAAATCTTTTCATTTTCCGTTATCCATTTTCCATTTTCCATTATATTTTATGTTGATTTTAGGAATCGAAAGCTCGTGTGATGAAACGGCGGCGGCGGTCGTCAAAGACGGTAATCAAATTTTATCGTCCGTTATTTCTTCGCAAATCGAGCTGCATAAACCTTTCGGCGGCGTGGTGCCGGATATTGCTTCGCGTGAACATCTCAAAAAAATTGACCCGATTGTTAAAGAAGCGTTGGCGAAAGCGAAAGTTTCGCTCGAAGAAATTAATGCAGTCGCCGTTACGCAAGGACCGGGATTGGTTGGCTCGCTGCTCGTCGGCGTGTGTTATGCAAAGGCTTTAGCATACGGTTTGGACATTCCATTCGTCGGTGTTAATCACATCGAAGGACACGTTTTTTCAGTTGCGTTTGAAAATCCGCCGATTCAGTTTCCGGCGTTTGCGCTGATTGTTTCGGGCGGACACACAAATTTATTTTTTATTCCCGAAGCGGGCAAATATAAAGTCATCTCGCGCACCAGAGATGATGCGGCGGGCGAAGCGTTTGATAAAGTAGCGAAAATGCTCGGTCTCGAATATCCGGGCGGACCGGTTATCGAACGACTTGCGGCGGAAGGCGACGCCGGCAAAATCAAATTTCCCATCGCCAAGATTTCCGACGGCAGACCTGATTTTAGTTTTAGCGGTTTGAAAACGGCGGTTTCACGTTATGTCAGGGAAAACGAAATTCGCATTGTTGTGGCGAATGATATGCCGTCACAGCAAATTAAAGACATCGCCGCGAGCTTTCAAGCGACGGTTATCAAATCGCTTATCGGCACGACGACGAAAATGGCGGCGGAATATCAGCCGAAAACTCTCATCGTCGCCGGCGGCGTGGCGTGCAACAACGCTCTGCGCGAAGCGGCGCAAAAACTGGGCGAAAAATTAAATTTGCCGGTTTATTTTCCGTCAAAGCATCTTTCGACCGACAACGCGGCGATGATTGCGGCGGCGGGTTATTTTCATTTGCAGCGCGGCGAAAAATCTGATTTGCGAATGACGGCGGACGTTTCGATGCGTCTGCAAAATCTCGATAATGAAGACGCGGAACTCAAAAGAAAGAAAGTTCGCTACCGGTTATAATTTTCACCGGCTTTTTTTCGCTTGCTTTTTGTCTTCACGAAGTTTTAAGATTATCTAACCTTCCTGCATCTCATAAACGAGAAAAAAGTTATGAAGTTTTTAAGATTAGCCGTAGTTTGTTGCTTGCTTTCAATTTTCGCTTATTTTCCGTCTGAAATAAAAAGTTCTGCCAGCGCGGGAAGATGCGCGACTGCAAAGTTGAAAACCGAATATGCAAATTCAAAAGCGATTTTTGTCGGCGAAGTTTTAAGCGTTACCTCTGACGGCGACATCAAAACATTTACCTTTAAAATTGAAAAACGTTGGAAAGGCGCGGCGAGCAAAGAAATTAAAATTAGTGTTCAGGAAACGACGCGCCATCAAGCGTGGTTTGAAGTCGGAGAAAAATATCTTAGTTTTCGCACGCGCCGATGAAACTGACGGAAAACTTTGGGAAGCGAGATGTTCTCGAACTAAATCGCTCGAAGATGCATCTGAAGACGTATCGGAACTTGGAAAAATAATAAAACCTATCAAAAATAATTAATTTAATTGGGGGAATTAAAATGCGACATTTTAAATTTTTAGTCGGTTCTATAATAAGCTCTTTACTATTTACTCTGATGGCGACCGCACAGACATCACCGTCCGCCGCATCATTTCGTCTGCAGCCGTATTTGTCGGGCTTGAGTGCGCCGCTTCTGCTGACCAACGCGAAAGACGGCTCGAAGCGCACGTTCGTCGTGCAGCAAGGCGGAATTATTAAGGTTTTTCAGCCCGGCTCGACCGTGCCGACTAATTTCTTAGATATCACTTCAAAAATCGTTTCGGGCGGCGAGCAAGGTTTGCTCGGCTTGGCATTTCATCCGCAGTTTGCGACCAACGGTTATTTCTTCGTCAATTACACGCGCATCGGCGACGGCGCGACCATTATTGCGCGTTACAAAACGACCGACAGCACCAACGCGCTCGGCGACCCGAGTTCGGAGAAAATC
>MWYZ01000017.1 GCA_002050365.1 Acidobacteria bacterium 28-1 | reverse complement strand
TGTTACAACCGTATGAGCCCAAAATTGTTCAGTTGTTGCCAGAGTTCAGTGAGCTAAATCGTAGATTCTGCGAAAGAGGCATGTGCCTGACGGATGAAGAATTAGCAATGGTTTACGAAGAACAGTGTCGCTATGCGGACTATGATTTAAGAATTGATAATACAGACGTAGCTCCTGAGAAAGTTGCAGAGATGCTTTCTCCTCTGCTGTGAGTTGAGTGATTCGCATCTGCCCAACAAATCATTGGACGTGAGGGCGAAACAGCTTCTCTTTAAAATCTTCTTTCTTTAACCTGAAGTTGCGTATAATCGGTTTCGCCCCACGTCAACTCAACCGTTATGCTTCTAACCGTATACTAACTTCAAGCGCGGATGATACGATTATTCTAATGACTAAAACCGTAAAATTTATCACAGCTATTTTTTTATGTGCTTTTTGGGTTGCTTCCTCTTATGCGGCGCAAACGTCGCTTGACGGCGAATGGCAAGGTGCGTTGGTGCGGGAAGGTTCGGAAGCCAAAGTTTCTCTTAACTTCAAAACTACTGCTGACGGTGTTGAGGGAACAATGACGATGCCGGATGTCGGAATGTTCAGGCAGCCTTTATCTAACATTTCTTTAAGTTTTCCCAAAGCTCATTTTGAACAGGAAAATATCGCCGCCGTTTTTGACGGAGAAATACGAGACGGCAAGATTACCGGAAACTTACAAGTCATCGGGCTGACCGGAACATTTTATCTCGAACGCGCAAAAGAAGAACCGCTCCCGTATAAACAGGAAGAAGTTCGCTTTCGCAACGGGAATATAACTTTGGGCGGAACTTTAACCGTTCCCTCAACGAGAGGCTCTCATCCGGCAATTGTTTTCACGCACGGCGGCGGACCCGATACGCGCGACCTTTCGCGTTTCTATGCCGACCTTTTTGCTCGTCGCGGAATTGCTACGCTGATTTATGATAAACGCGGTGTCGGTGCTTCATCGCCCGACCTTGTTGATTGGGGACGTTCGAGTTTTGAAGATTTAGCCGGAGACGCTTTAGCGGGCGTTGAATTTCTAAAAACTCGCAAGGAAATCAATCCGAAGCGCATCGGCTTATACGGTCCGAGCAACGGCGGTTGGGTTGTCGAATATGCCGCCGCTCGTTCAAAAGACGTGGCGTTTCTGATTGTCCTTTCCGGCGGCGGCATTCCGAGTTGGGAATCGGAAGTCTATCGAGTCGAAGCCGAAACACGCGCCGAAGGGTTTTCCGAAGATGAAATCAAAGCGGCAGTCGCCTTTATGCAGAAGAAGTTTGAAGTAGCGCGAACAGGTCAAGGCTGGGAACAATTTGCGGGTCTGATTGAAAAGTCGCGCAAAGAAAAATGGTTTCGTTTTGTCGCCGCGCCGCGCTCGTTAGAACTTTTGCAGGAAGCGTGGAACGGTCAATTCAAATATGACGCTTACGCCGATATACAGAAACTAAAAATTCCGGTTCTGGCAATCTTCGGAGAGTTAGACACAGAAGTTCCGGCAAATCGAATCGCCGATGCAACCAGAAAGGCTTTGCGAAGCGGCAAAAGCAAAGATTACACGGTTAAAGTTTTTCCACGCGCCACGCACGGCATTCTCGTCTTTCCCGAAGAAGGAAAGCCTTGGCACTTTTTTCGGTATGCTGACGGCTTCTTGGATTTAATGACCGATTGGGTATCAAAACAGGCAAAATCATAAGGCTCGCCTAAAGATGAAGGCGAAGCATAACAAATCATTGGACGTGAGGGCGAAACAGCTACTTTGTTATCGCGTTGCATGTTTCCCTCAACTTGCGTGAATTCGGTTTCGTCCCACGTCAATTCAATCGTTAGCTGGCTTCTTCTAAAGGAATAATCTTCGTGGCTGATTTCATAAAGGGATTAGAACTAAACGAACTTTTTTACAACGAAGTTGTGGCTTCGATACTAAAGTCGTATTTTCCAGACCTTCGATATTCGGCGGCTCTGATTGGTTGGGGTTCGGATGTTTTAGGCTACGATGATGCTCAATCTGCCGACCATAATTGGGGCGTTCGATTTCAACTGTTCTTGTCGGAACAAGATTCGGAAAAATATCGCAAACCTATCAACGATGCTTTAGACGAACAGTTGCCATCCGAATTTCGCGGACATCCGATTGCTTTTCAGATAGCCGTCAACGAAGACCAGCGCGGCGTTGCCGTTTCTGACAAACACAACATTGACGTTGAAACCGTTACGGAATTTTTCAATCGGTATTTAGGTTGCAACCCGTTCGGTGAAATTAGGGCGGCGGATTGGCTGACCTTTTCCGAACACAAACTTCTCGCCGTAACGAGCGGCAAAGTGTTCTGCGACGGTTTGGAAGAGCTTGAGCCGATTCGCCAAAAATTCAGCTATTATCCGAAAGATGTCTGGCTGTATATGCTCACCGCGCAGTGGATAAAGATTTTTGAGGCGCAAGCGTTTATCGGCAGATGCGGTTACGTCGGAGATGAATTAGGTTCAACGGTGATTGCCGCCCGACAAGTTAAAAATTTGATGCGGCTTTGTTTTTTGATTGAACGCAAATATGCGCCGTATAGCAAATGGTTCGGAACGGCTTTTTTACAACTTGATTGCGCTCAGGAGTTAAGTCCGATTTTCACGCAGGCTCTGCAAGCAACAGAGTGGAAAGAGCGACAGGAGTTTCTCGCAAAAGCGTATGAAACGGTTGCTCGAATGCACAACGCTTTGAAAATTACAATACCTTTGAAAGAAAAAGCCGCCGAGTATGCGGGACGTAAGTATTTGGTTGTCGGAGATGAACGCTTTGCGGAAGAACTTAGAAAGGCTTTGACGAGCGAAGAAGTCAAAAACATCAGGCATAGCCTCGGCTCAATAAATCAGTTTATTGATTCAGACGATCAACTGAACAATCTGTTTTTATGCAAAAAGTTAAGAGAATTGTATGTGTAAGCTCTTTTTGCCATAACGCGCCAGCTAACAAATCATTGGACGTGAGGCAAAAACAGCTACTCTTTATGAACTTACCTCTTTAACTCGGAGTTGCGCGTTATCGGTTTTTGCCCACGTCAACTCAATCGTTCGACGTTTTCCTTGTTATATTATGACAATCTATTTATGCAGAAATTACAAAACAACACAGCTTTGATTATTATTGATGTTCAAAAAGGCTTTGATAATCCGAAATGGGGAGAGCGAAACAATTTACAAGCCGAAGCAAACATTGAACGACTTTTGAGAGCGTGGCGCGATTCAAAACGCCCTGTTTTTCACATTCAGCATTTATCAACAAGTCCAAATTCTCCACTGAACCCTAATTCTTTAGGCAGCGAAATCAAGGACAATGTGAAACCGGAAGATGCCGAACCAGTTATTCAAAAGCACGTTAATAGCGCGTTCATCGGCACAAATCTTGAACAATTGTTGCGCGACAAAGAAATTGAAACGCTAGTCATAACAGGTTTGACAACGCCGCATTGTGTTTCTACAACAACCAGAATGGCGGGCAATTTTGGATTTGAAACTTATCTTGTGTCGGACGCGACTGCCGCTTTTGAGATTGTTGGACACAACGGCAAACATTATTCGGCAGAGGAAATGCACGAAACAGCATTGGCAACATTGCACGAAGAGTTTGCAACAGTTGTCGAAACAGAAACAGTGCTGAAAAATCTCTAATGGCGAACAAACGTCGAACAAATCATTGGACGTGAGGGCGAAACAGCTACTTTCTTTTAACGGTTCTTCTTTCATATAAACATTCGTGTTGCGGTTTCGCCCCACGTCAACTCAATCGTTATGTTGCTTCGCTTGTGCAGCGGGTGTTCCAATAGGCGAAAATGAAATGAAAGACGCAGAACGACAAGAAACGCTTAAAGCAGTTTTGCATTACTTTTATCAAGATAATGCAAAATCAGGCTCTCATTGCCGTTACAGTTTGCAATATCATCTTGTCTGGATTCCAAAGTATCGCCGCAGTTTTCTTGTTGGTGAGATTGCCGAAAGATTGAAACAGATTCTTAAAGAGATTGCCCGCGACTATCGTATTCGCATTATTGCTATGGAAGTTATGCCCGACCACGTTCATATGTTAATCGAAGCACCGCCAAAATATGCGCCTTCAAAACTTGCCCAAATTTTCAAAGGCATCTCGTCAAGGCGAATGCGCCAAGAGTTTCTTGATGTAATTAAGCGATATATTTGGAAGGACGGAACGCTTTGGGCAATCGGTTATTATATCGGTAGCGTTAGCGATGCCGTTACGACTGACCTTGTGCGAGAATACATAAATAATCAAAAGTCCGAAATTGAACCGCAATTTACTCAAGGATGCTTATTTGATTTGAAATAATGCGTGTTTTATCCAAAGGGCAACATAACAAATCATTGGACGTGAGGCAAAAACAGCTACTTTCATTTGGCGTTTCTCGTTTCTCTTACGTCGCGTGTTGCCGGTTTTTGCCCACGTCAACTCAATCGTTAGACGCTACTTGAAAAAATCTAAAGCTGGTTGCGCGATGGCAAAGGCTTCTGATTCTGCGCTCCGCGAACCGAGAGTTGCGCCCGTTGATTCGGCAAGCGTCTAACAAGTCGCTGGACGTGAGGCGAAACAGCTTGCCTCATAAAAACATTGTCCGTTAAACTCAGAGTTGCGCGTAGCGGTTTCGCCCACGTCAGCTCGGACGTTAGACGCTTCTTTGAAAAAAACTAAACGAAATGTTAAAAACAACGAATGGCTTTGCGCGGGGCGCAAAGATAATTCGATTGTTTGCGGCTCGTGGTTTCCCGCCACGCCGCGTCTAACAAGTCGCTGGACGTGAGGCGGAAACAGCGACTTTGTTATCAAACTTGTCCGTTAGACTCGGAGTTGCGTGGTGGTGGTTTCCGCCCACGTCACCTCCGCCGTTCGACAGCTTACGCTTAATAAAAAGTGCAGCGGATAAATTCAACCAACAAGGAGATAATATTATTGAGTATGAAAACGGAAGAAGCGGCTCTTGTTCTTAAACTGTATGAAATCAGACGCGAGGAATCTTTTCGTAAGGCAAGGACTTGGTATGCAATCGAGTTCAATCCGCAAAGCGCACAAGATATTATCAATCTGATGAGAAGCGGGCATCCTCAAAGTGCCTCATACCGGATGGTGACAACCTATTGGGAAATGGCTGCCGCTTTCGTCAACGCCGGAGCAATTGATGCGGGATTATTCCATGCTGCGAATACGGAACACATGGCTGTCTTTGCTAAGATTGAGCCGTTCATCGCTGATGTTCGCGCAGCTTTTGGGCTGCCGCAGTATTTAGCGGAACTTGAAAAGCTCACGACGAGTGTGCCGAATGCTAAAGAGTATTTTGAAAAGGTTCGCGGGCTATTGAGGCATTGGGGCGTAATTCATGAACAAAGTCTGGAAGTTAAAGGAGATGAATCCATCTAAAAACTGTCGCGTTTCTCCTATACCGCTGTCGAACAAATCATTGGACGTGAGGGCGAAACAGCGACTTTGTTTGGAAACTTGCGTGGTGAACTCAAACGGGCTTTCTGGCGGTTTCGCCCCACGTCAATTCAATCGTTCGCCGCCTGCGGTGGCAAAACGGAAATTTCACCTTGCTTGAATCGAATTAAACGATTCAATTCGGCTCGTCGGCGACGATACTTTTGAAAACTAAAACTTCGCCGCCGAAGTTCTCGCGCCATTCGGCGTGAACTCAAACTTGCTCGAAGGCAAACTTGGGCGTGGTGAAAATAAAGTTGACCGAAGGCAGAGTTGCGACGCTCCGCGTTTCAATGAAAGGCGGCGGCGAACAAGTCATTGGACGTGAGGGCGAAACAGCTTCTCTTTAAAAAGTTGCGCGGTCAATTTTACGTTGCGTGTATTCGGTTTCGCCCCACGTCAACTCAATCGTTGGGCGGCTTCGTGTTGCACCTCAAACATTGCATAATACTTGTTATGAAAATTATCAAACGTCCCGCTGAAGTCAGTGATATGGAATTTGCCCGTACTGTTCATCATCGGGCTTATCGTGATGTTGTGAGCGCACAATACGGAACGTGGAATGAAAAAGCGCAGGACGAATTCTTCGCAAACGATTGGTGTGCGGCGACTCATCAAATTGTTGTTTGTGATGATGCCGTGTGCGGCTATATTTGTGTTGAAAATCGTGAGGAGGATATTCATATTCGGGAGATTGTCATCGACCCGAAATTTCAGGGCAAAGGCTTGGGAACTTCTCTTTTGCGGGAGATTATTGAAGATGCCGAAGCCCGTCAAGTTCCTGTGCGTCTCGGCACACAACAGGCGAATCGTGCTGTAAATCTTTATCGAAAGTTAGGCTTCCGTGAGTTTGAGAGAACCACGACACATATCTTGATGGAATGGAGAAGTGCTTAATGGTTAACGTGCCGCCCAACAAATCATTGGACGTGAGGGCGAAACAGCGACTTTGTTATCGCGTTGCGTGGTTTCCCTGACGTTGCGTGTATTCGGTTTCGCCCCACGTCAACTCCGCCGTTAGGCGGCTTTTGAGTATCGAGAGGTGAAAGATGTCAGTAATTTCCGCTATCTTTTTTTCGCTTGGAATCTGCGTCGTATCAGCGATATTGGAAGGTGTGCTTGCGGGAAAAAATGTCAAGTCCTTCTTTGCGAAGCTGCAATTTCCGTCTTATTCAGCACCGCTTTGGGTCTGGTATATCATCGGAGTTGTTTATTACGTCATTTGTTTCTTCATTCTTTATCGAATTTTTAGGCACGACGGCGATGCTTTGCTAAAGTATGCAGCCTTGTCGCTTCTCTTAGTTATGATGGGCGTTAATGCCTTTTGGAACTATGTGTTCTTTCGCGCTCAAAACTTGTTTCTTAGTTTTTTTGCCTTTGCCTTTTATCCGTTAGTTGCAATTGCTTTGTTTGTTTGCCTGTTGCAATTTGATAAAATCGCGGCGTGGTCTTTAGTGCCATACTTTGTATATTTGCTTTATGCTGTGCGTTGGGGTTATGGATTGTGGAAGCTCAATCCCAATCTAAGATGAGTGAACACCTAGCCGTCGCCTAACAATTCAATGGACGTGAGGGCAAAACACGGACGCTGTTTCGTTTGCCAAGTTGTGCGGTGTTTCGCCTCACGTCATCTCAGCCGTTAGACGCACGGCACAAAGCCGCTAAGCGACAATGGTGACCGCGCAAAAGTTTGGGGACATAAGCACTCAGATTCGGGGAAAAGCATGTAAGAGGTGAACCTCTTAAGGGAACGGACACGCAGTTAAAGTTGAGATTCCTGACGAATGTCTTACATGCGGTCGCTTTGTTGTATTTCTGTTTAATAAGCCTCTTCAAAAACAAGAAAGGACTTACTAAATGTGGCGAACAATAAATCTTGTAAAGCTAATTTCAATATCGTTTAGTGTTTTAGTACTACTCTTTGTTTCGTGGCTAACGCTGCAAAATGCAATTAGAGAAGTGCCGCTGAAATTCTAGGCTTGAACTTCCTTGGCTAACCTATCCCATTCATCGTAAAGTATTTGAATTTGTTTTTCCGCTGTCTGAAACTTTTCCGTTACTGCTTGCAGCTTCTGATGATTTGAAGCGATTTCCGGCAGATTCATTTCAAACGAAATTCTCGTCATCTCATCTTCACGAACTAAAATTTCTTCCTCGATTTTTTTTATTCTCTGCTCGATTTTTTGAAGCTGGTTTTTGCTTAACTCAATCTTCGGTCTTTGGTCTTCGGTATTTGGTATTTGGTCTTCGATTATTCGTTCGCCCGCCGTCAGCTGCTCGTTTTCCCTTTCTCCCTTTTTCCCTTTCTCCGCTTCTTTCCTCTCTTTCCATTCGTGAAACTCCGAGTAGTTGCCGTCGAAAATCTCGATTGTGCCGTCTGCTTCAAAAGAAAAAATTTGCGTGGCGATTTGGTCGAGAAAATAACGGTCGTGGCTGACGGCGAAGATTGTTCCAGCGTAACTCTGCAAAGCCGCTTCGAGAGCTTCGCGCGAAGGAATGTCGAGATGATTGGTCGGCTCGTCTAAAACAAGAACGTTAACATCGGAGTAAATCAATTTCGCCAACGCCAATCTTCCCTTTTCGCCGCCGGACAAATCGCCGACTCGTTTAAAGATTTCTTCGCCGAAGAATAAAAATCTCGCTAAAAACGAACGCAGCGCGCCGTTCTCCGCTAGGGGTGCAACGCGGCGAAGTTCTTGGATAATTTCGTTGCGCTTGTCCAAATCTTCGAGCTGTTGCGAATAATAGCCGATTTCGGTTTTCGTTCCCCAATTAATTTTGCCGGCAAGTTCGCGGTGTTTGCCCAGAATCGTTTTCAAAAACGTAGTTTTGCCGGTGCCGTTGCCGCCGATAATTCCCAGACATTCGCCGCGAGTCAAAGTAAAATTAATATCCCGCGCCAAAACTTTTTCGCCGTAACCAATTGCCAAATCCTCTACTAATAAAATATTCACGCCCGCTCTTTCAACTTTTTTCAAGTAGAAATTTCCGCTCGATTTTTCGGTCGCAACCGCTTCGACTCGCTCAAGTCGTTCAAGCATATTACGACGCGATTTTGCCATTTTAGTTTTTTGTCCGGCGAGATTTTTTCTGATAAATTCTTCGTTTTTGGTAATGAAGGATTGCTGATTTTCAAATTCGCGGCGCTGCTGTTCGCGCCGTTCTTCGCGCTCGACGAGAAAATGCGAATAATTTCCTTTGTAAGTTACGGCTATTCCCCGTTCGATCTCGATAATTCGGCGGCACGTTCGGTCGAGAAAATAACGATCGTGGCTGATGATAACGTAAGCGGTTTCGTAAGTCTGCAAAAAATCTTCGAGCCATTCAACCGCACTTACATCCAGATGGTTGGTCGGTTCATCGAGCAGAAGAATGTCCGGATTTGAAAGCAGAAGACGCGCCATTCCAAGCCGATTTTTTTGTCCGCCCGAAAGATTTTTTGTCTCCAGATTCCAAGTTTCCTTCATAAAACCCAAACCTAACAAAATTGCTTCGGCTTTCGCCGTGTATGTAAAACCGTCGGCGTGTTCAAATTCGGTTTGAAGTTCAGAGTATTTTTCGAGAACTTCTTCAGATGCGTGTTCCGCCATCTGCATTTCCAAAACGCGCATTTCAGCTTCGATGTCGTGCAAGTGTTGAAATGCGGAAAGCGCGGCGGTGTGGACGGTTTCATTTTCGGTAAAATCGACGTGTTGCTCGAGAAGCCCGATTTTTAGTTTGTTTAATTTAAATATTTCGCCCGAATCAGGCGCTTCTTCTTCAGTAATAAGACGGAAAATCGTCGTCTTGCCCGCGCCGTTGCGTCCGACGAGTCCGATTTTTTCCATCGGATTGACTTGGAATGAAACGCCGCGCAAAATCTCGTTACCGCTATAAGATTTGTATATGTCGGACAGACGAAAAAGCATTTTTAGAAAAATAACGAGTAACCGAAAAGCGCGTTACTCGTTAAAAATTTAACCGTAAAATTTAAAAAATTATCTAGCGTTAACGTTCGTATTAGCTTTGGTTTTAGAATCTGCGTTCACATTCTGATTTGTATTGACGTTAGCGTTTGAATTTGTGTTGACGCTTGTATTTGTGTTCATATTCGCCGCAGGAGTTTCCCCGCTTGCCGGACGCGCACCGCTCAAATCGTTCGGATTATCAACCACCTTTTTCGCCAAATAATTCTCAATTTTTGCTTCGTTCATTGCTATTGCTTGATACGAGGCGGCGAGCAATTGTTTGCGTGAATCAATCAAGAACTTTGTAGCCTCTTGTCGAACTCCAGGGCTTTCCAAAGTTCTCTCTTCATCTTTATCGCTTCGTTCTTGAAGTTTCAAAATATAAAACTTGCCCTGCATCGGTGTAGGCAAAATTTGTCCGACATTAAACTTCGGGTCCATCAGCGCAGCAGCAACTTGCGGGGGAAAACTCTGTTTCATTTCATCAACGGAAATATAGCCTAAATCGCCTCCTTGAATACGGCTTTGGTCTTCACTCTTTTCACGCGCAATTGCGGCAAAATCTCCGCCTTGCTGAAGTTGTTTGATAATTTCATTGCCTTTTAGAACGGCATCTTGTTCATTTGTGGTCGTATCACCTTCGCCGTTATTTGCCGGGTCAACGATGATTGCCGCGAGTTTGACACCTTTTTTCTTGACAAAGGCTTCTTTGTTGCCGTTGTAAAACGCGTCAATTTCGCTGTCTTTCGGCGGTTCGATTTTACCCGTAATTTTTTCAATCAATCTTTGAACGGCTAAACCTCTTTTAATTTTCTCACGCGCCGAAGCATCAGTTTCGCCGATCTCTTTCATTTTCTTGTCAAAAGCTTCGGCTGATAAACCGCTTTCGGTTTTCTTTTTATTAAACTCAACCGTTACCTCTTCATCCTTCGGAACGGTGCCTTCTTTTTCGGCTTTCTGAAACATTACTTCCTGCTGAATCAAACTTTCCAGAGCTTGCAGACGCAGCTGCGCCAGTTCAAGCGGCGAAAGTTTACTTTCCTGTCCCTGAGCTTGTTGTTTAATGGCACGCTCGACATCTTCGAGTTTAATGGCTTTCCCGTTGACAGAAGCAGCGGTTTCATTCGATTCAGGATTTCCTGTCGTTGAACTATTGGTAGTTGTACAAGCATTCAAAGTGAACGCGGCGATTGCCGTGAAAGCAATCGTAAAAATCTTAAAATTAGGTTTTCGCACTATGGCTTTTACTCCTTCAAAATTAACTATCTGTTTCATTACTTGACTTAACTCTTCTATTTTTGTTATAAATCTTGTTTTCGAGTTTGTAAAAAAACTCATCTTTTATACCTCGTTATTATTTTGGAGGCTTAATTATTATGGCAAAACGATGTGATGTTTGCGGCAAAGGTCCGCAATTCGGAAACAATGTTTCACACGCGAATAACAAAACTCGCCGACGGTTTAATCCGAATCTGCAATCTATTCGCGTTCAACTTCCCGCTGGCGGAAACGGACGGCAAAAAGTTTGCACTCGTTGTATTAAAGGCGGCAAAATTGTCAAAGCGGCGTAATTCTTTTTAGAACCAAAGCCAATATATTTGGTTGCCAAACGTGCGATTCTTCTTCGGCGTTTGGCTTTTTTCATTTAACATTTATCATTGACCATTTATCACAATATCTTTGTTAAATGTTGAATGATAAATGTTAAATGATTGCGATGCAGTCAATCTCAACTCGCGCATCGCGCGGTAGACGCGCCGCCTGCACGGTTGCCCGTGCCGGTTTATTATCGTTAAAAAACTCTGCGTAAATTTCGTTCATTTCCGTAAAATCATTCATATCTGCCAAGAATACGGTAGTTTTGACGACATTGTTCAAACTCGTTCCCGCCGCTTCCAAAACCGCGCTCAGATTTGTTAGAACTTGATGCGTTTGCTCCGCTACATTATTTGACACGAATTCGCCGGTTGTTGGGTCAATCGGAATTTGTCCCGAACAGAAAATCATATTTCCCGCTTTCACGGCTTGCGAATAAGGTCCGATTGCGCCCGGCGCTTTTTCAGTTGATATTGTCTCTTTCACAGCTTGTCGTCGCCTCTAATTCCTTTTCGTTTATTAAAGCAAAAGGCGAATTCTAACAGATGTATGGAGAAAAAGAAAGTTTCCCGCATAAATTTAGAATTTTTAAGAATTTACGCGTTCGACGGCGATTACGCCCGGCACTTGCTCGACGGAAGTTATCACTTTATCGAGATGTTTTTTGTCAAAAACTTCGATTGTAACTTCAATTAATCCTCTGTCATTTTTAGAAACTTCGGCGCGGGCATCACGAATACCGGTTTTAATTTCGGCAATCGCATTTGTAATACCCGCAAGCATTCCCGTCCGATTTTCGGTAGTTGCGAGCAGTCTCACCGATTGTATTTCCTGCCCGTCCCCTTTCGCCCATTCGACATCAACGATGCGCTCTTTGTTGACCATCAATTGCTGAACATTTTTACAACGTTTATTGTGAACGACAATGCCTTTGCCCAAGGAAATGTAACCGATGATTTCTTCGCCGCGAAGCGGATTGCAGCAGCGAGCGCGAGTCGTCAGAAGATTGTCCACACCTTTGATGATAATTGCGTCTTCGCCCAAACCGATAAATTTCTTGACGGCTTTCATTCCGCTCTCAAGGCGCGTTTCTTTTTTCTTTTCGGGGTCGAGTTCCGCAAACTTTTCCGCGCCTAAGAATTTTGCCAGCACGTTTCGAGGCAGCGTTTTACCGTAACCGATTGATGCTAATAAATCTTCCGGTCTGCCTAAGCCGTATTCGTTAGCGATGCGTTTCATTTCGTCATCGCTGTTGAGTAATTTTTTTGGTGAAAGGCGAAATTTTTCGGCTTCTTTTTCAAGCAGTTTCCGTCCGATTTCAATTGATTCGACGCGCTGCTGTTCGGAAATCCAATGGCGTATGGAGTTTCGCGCTTTAGAGGTTACGACGTAATTGAGCCAATCGCGTGAAGGTTTTGAATTTGGAACGGTTAAAATTTCTACGACATCGCCGTTCTGCAGTTCGGTTCGGAGCGGCACGATGCGACCTTTTATCTTCGCGCCTGTGCAGTTGTCGCCGACTTCCGAGTGAATCGCGTATGCAAAATCTATCGGCGTGGAGCCGCGCGGGAGCTGTATGATTTTTCCCATCGGCGTAAAGGCGTAGACATCTTTCGGATAAAGGTCGAGTTTCAAAGATTCGATAAAATCTTCCGAATCTTCTGTTGTTTCAGTTGTTTCGACCAGTGGCAAAAGAAGTTTTTCGACGGTCTTCCGCAACTCATCGAGACTTTCGTCTTCTTCGCGTTTGCCAAGTCTGCTTTCCTTATATTTCCAATGCGCGGCTACACCTTCTTCGGCGATTTGGTGCATTTCTTCGGTGCGAATCTGCACTTCAAATGATTGTCCGGTCGGGCTGATGACCGATGTGTGAAGCGATTGATAAAGGTTGTCGCGCGGATTACCAATCCAATCTTTGAAGCGTTCGGGAACAGGTGTCCAAATATCGTGAACGACGCTGAGCGCGACGTAACATATTTTTTTATCGTTCGGCGTGATAATCCGCGCGGCAATCAAGTCATAAACTTCTTCTATCGTCAGTTTGCGCTTTTTTAGTTTTCTCCAAAGCGAAAAAAGACGTTTGACTCGTCCCTCGACTTCGATGAACGGCACATCGTTTTCCCTTAATTTTTCCTTGATCAAATCGGTTATTTTCTCAAGCATCACTTCGAGTTCGGGGCGACGCGCTTCGACTTCTTTTGAGAGTTTTTTGTATTCTTCAGGGTAAAGATTCTGGAAAGACAAATCTTCGAGTTCACTACGAACCTTTCCCATTCCGAGGCGGTGTGCAATGGGCGCATAAATATCGAGTGTTTCCTGAGAAATCCGCGCGCGTTTTTCGGGCTTCAAAAACTGCATCGTTCGCATATTGTGAAGACGGTCGGCGAGTTTGATTAGCACGACGCGAACATCGGTAATCATTGCCAACACCATCTTGCGGACGTTTTCAGCTTGCTGTTTTTCTTTGGAAAGATTGCTGATGTGTGCGATTTTGGTTAAGCCGTCAACAAGGCGTGTAATTTCGTCGCCGAAATATTCGCGGATGGTGTCGAGGTCAATTAGCGTGTCTTCGACGACATCGTGCAGAAGTCCGGTTGAAACGCTCATTTCGTCAAGCCGCATTTCAGCCAAAATATCCGCGACTTCCAGTGGATGCACGAGGTAAGGTTCACCCGATGCGCGTTTTTGTCCGCGATGATGCAAAGCGGAGAAAAGATACGCCCGCCGAATTAAATCTATATCCGGATCCGGACGGTTTTTCTCTACTTTTTCGATTACATCTTCAATACGAATCATATGTCTAAAGGATGAAGGATGAAGGATAAATAAAACAAACGGTCAAGCCGAGTGCCTCACTTATTCATCCTTCGTCCTTTATCCTTCATCCTTACAAAAAAGGCGACACTCAATTTTAATTTTAATTGAGCATCACCTATCTTGAAAGTTAATTCTTAAACGCCTACTTTTTGTTAGCCGCTTCAGCTTCCTTCGCTTTTTTCTCGTCTTCTATTGCCTGTTCTTTTTCTTTTCTTATTTTAGATAGTTCAGTAAATCTTTCTTTTGCTTTTTCGGCTTCGGCTTTAAGGGCTTCTTTCTGCTGCGCGTTGCCTTCCATCTCGGCAGCCCGCATCTGCTGAACCAACATATTAGCTTTATAAGACCACACGGCATCACTATTTGTATCGAGTTTCTCCGCTTTATTAATGAGTTCAGTTCCTTCTTGAACACATCCCTTCAAAGTTTCAAGAGCCTGCGGGTCTTCAGGTTTGGAAAACTGAAACATATCTTTGCCGTCTTTTCCCTTAACAGTTTTTTTAACTGCTTCGGTATCAGTTATTTCGTTGGCACAAGAATACTTTTTAGCCGTAAGTTTGGTTAATGCTTCGGCGCGTTGCTCAGGCGGAACTTGCTCGTTATTAGCTCTTTCAGTTACCCATTTGAGCCATTCATCATCCCGATTAAGATTTTCTAAAAGATTAGCAACAGCGTTAAAAGAACTTTGGTCTTTAACGTCTTCCGCTAAAACTCGTTTATACTCTTTTATCGCATCTTCTGCCTTTGCTGAATCTTCACGTTTTCCGATATATTCCGAATGCAAAGTACGAGCTAAAAATAATTGTGCAGCTTTGCCTTCTTTACTTTGACCTTGCGGGTCGCGGGCAATCGCACTGCGAAAAAGCTCTTCGGCTTCCTGAAATTTCCTGTCCTTATAGGCTTTTCCGCCGTCAACCAAATCCTTTCGAGCAAGAACCTGATTATAAAACGAGCAGTTTGCTCCGACTAAGGCTGTTAATAAAATTATTGATAATATCCCTAAACGAGAAAATCTCATTTGTTCGACTCCATTTACCGCTGCGACAGTGGAGACTAAAATCTTCGATTAGTCTCCACTGTCGTCAGCTAAAATTACTGCTCTAAATCATCAATCTGCAACCCGATTGGCTGCGCTCCAGCCTGTTTCACGGCATCGAGTACGCGCACCACCTCGCCATATTTAGCCGATCGCGGCGATTTGATGAAAACGGTTTTCTCAACTTCGTTTGTGCCTTCGCGGAAAGCTCCCTGTGATTCTCTTTCCTTGAAAATCGCTGATAGCCGTTCGGTTAAAGGGCTGGCATCCGAAACGTCGCCGGCCGGTTCTTTATTCAAAGTAACTTTTTTATCTGCATTATTAACCGCTACCACCAAAGTCAGAGGGTTCGGTTTCGCTACCGTTTGGTCGTCGGGCTTCGGTTCAGCCGGAACTTTTGCCTCAAATCTATGCGGCTTCATCGGTGTAATAACCATAAAAATAATTAAAAGCACCAACAAAACGTCAATCAGCGGCGTAACATTAATATTCGGTGTCACTCCTCCGGATGAGCTACCTGATGACATTGCCATATTTACTACTCCTTAAATTAACTATTCCTATTTACTAGGCGGCGTATCTTTTTTCTTATCGGCGACCAAACCGATTCTATCAATATCCTGTTTGCGAATTGTGTCAATTGCTTCAACTACTGTGCCGTAATCCACCTCAATCCCGCTTTTGATATAAACAATCCGTTGTTCAGGAGTTTTATTTTCCATCGATCGCTTGATTTTATCTCCCAGATCATTTAACGGATATTGGTCTTTGCCGATGTAAAAATTATTATTATCGGGAATTGCAACGATTACCGAAGTATCCTTTGTAATATCGCCATCCTCGTCGGGACTAATCATATCTCGCGGAAGATTGACGGAAACGCCTTGTTGAAGTAAAGGCGTAACAATCATAAAGATAATTAGCAAAACTAACATCACATCAACCATCGGAGTTACGTTAATATCCGAATTATACTCATCATCTCCGCCGACCTTTGCTCCCATAGTAAAATTTCTCCCTTCTTTAATAAATCCTAAGGTTTTTAATTTAATCGTCTAGCCGTTTAGCTCAATTGTTTGGTACGTTGTTTGATGAAATAATCTACTAATTCGGATGCCGAATTTTCCATCTCAACGCTAAAACTTGTAACTTTATTCGTGAAATAATTGAATAGCCAAACCGCCGGAACCGCCACCGCGATACCGAAAGCCGTTGCTACCAACGCTTCGGCAATTGCCGCACCGACCGCACCGATACCAGCATTTTCGGCTGATGCCAATGCAACGAACGCGCCGATAATACCAACCACTGTTCCAAACAAACCGACAAACGGAGCAGTCGAGCCGACAGTTGCCAAGCCTGACAAACCGCGCTTTAATTCGGCTGTCTTAACGGCAATCGCTCTTTGCAAAGCGCGTTTCGAGGCTTCCATCTCTTCGCCGGAAATATCGGTATTTCCCTGATGTGCGGCAAATTCCTTCAAGCCTGAAGAAACAACCATCGCTAAATGCGAATCTTTGTGTTTGTCGCCGATGTTAATCGCTTCATCAAGATTGCTATTTTTCAATGCTTGTGCCACCTTCGGAGCGTATTGACGCGATTGTTGTTTGGCTTTGTTATAAGTCAAATACCGCTCGATGCCGACCGCAATCATATAGATTGACTGTAATAAAAGCACAGTGATAACAATCCAACCGGGAATTGTTAAACTTCTTGCAATATCGTAAATGCCAAAGGAAAGTTTTCCTTCACCGGCAAACATTAACAAAAAGCCCAAAACGTTAGTTTCTAAAAGGCTACCTAAAATAGTCATAATTATCCTCCAAAGAAATCAAAATTTATAATTGCAATTTATTTTGATTGGGAGACTAAAAATTTACTATCTCCCAATCAGTTTGTTCATTTATGGAACAAAATTATATACGATAACACCTGTTACCGAAACCGGTTGACCCGATAAAAGAGTCGGAGCAAATCTTGCACCGCGGGCTGCTTGTTCCGCCGCTTGACGAAGAAGCGGATGTCCCGAAACAGCACTTGCTGAGACAACGCTTCCACTTTCGTTGATCGTAACTTGCACATTAACCGCACCACTTGCGCGAACTGCTCTCGCCGCTGCCGGATATGGCGGTTTAGGCAAACTCGTCGCCTTACCGTTTAAAACTCCGCCGGAGATTTTCTTCGGCGCAGCCTTTGGCGGCGGCGGCGGCGGCGGCGGCGGTTTTGGTACTGTCGCTGTTCCTGTAGTGCCGGCGTTAGGAACGCCGCCGGCACCAGCAATACCTTTATTGTCGGTGCTGACCGGTCCTCTGTAATCAGATGGTGCCGGATTATTAGAAGTTAGATTGGTATCGCCTTGAATAGTTCTTACATTTGGGCGACGCGCCGGGATATTTTGTTTTTCAACACTAACTTTATCCGGTATCTGCGGCGATTCATCAATGCTTTGCAGAATTTCTTTCCGCACGTCCGCGTTAGGTGCAGCTTTAACTATCTTTTCAGGTTTTACTTCTGGCGGTGGTGGCGGTTCGTCCTCAGCAACCGGAACCGGCGCAACCAAAGTTGATAATTCTAAATCGCCGGAACCGAGTCCGTAATCTTTTGCGAACAGACTATACATCCACGCGCCGACCAAAATAGAAGTCATTATAACGAAGGTGGTTAATAAAAAACCGCTTCGTCGGGTATTCTCACCTCTAGTATTTCTCGATTCGACTAATTGATCTAACATTTTATTTTTCCTCCCTATTCTTCCGGTGCCATTTGGGTCAAGGGCTACGAAACTTTATAATTGCATAGATGGTTTAGATTAAACCTCAACCTATAATCGTCAAAATTATTTTGACGATTAGACTTGTTGTATAGCTTTTTACGTTTTGAACTCCTTCTCATCGAGTGTGGAAAGTATCGGACTGTTGCGAGCTTATACACAAAAGTTCTACAAATTCCCCAACGCAATTTAACGAAACGGAAAAAAAGCAGATACAAAATATTTAATTGACCAGCAACGATTTGAAGTCTAAAACCTTAATTCGAGAAAGTCAAGAAAAAATTTAATTTTTTTGCAAATTCTTAAAAATTGATTGTTTAACTTCGCATCTACGTTACTTAATTTAAGTTTAGTAACAGCTTTGTATTTTTATATCAACAATTATCGCGCGATTGGTCGCCTTGAAACCGAACGTCTGGAAGCCGAAGCAAGTCTCTCGGTTTTTTGCACTTCTATCAGTTTCGTTTTTGCCGCGCCAAGTTTATCCTGCCACCAAATCGCAATCGGGCTGGCAATCGCAATAGTAGAATAAGTTCCTAAGGTTATACCGACGAGCAATGCTAGGGAAAAACTTCTTAGGACTTCACCGCCGAATATAACCAAGGCTAAGACGGATAAAAGCACTAACCCGGCTGTGATAACCGTCCGCGAAAGTGTCTGATTAATCGAATCGTTAGTAATTTTGAAAAGCGAATCCGTGCGGTTAAAAGCTAAATTCTCGCGGACTCGGTCAAAAATTACAATCGAATCATTAACGGAGAAGCCAACGATGGTTAAAATGGCGGCAATAACCGTTAAATTTATTTCCCACTGAAATATCGAAAAGAAGGATAACACCATTATGACATCGTGGAAAACTGCGATAACTGCGCCTGCCGCATAAGTCCAATCATAGCGAAACGCGATAAAAAACAGAATACCGACTAAACCCAAAAGCGTTGCGGAAACGGCTTGGTTTCTTAATTGCGAGCCGGCAACTGCACCGACCGAATCAGTGCCGATAATTTTGTATGCGGCATTAGTGACTGAGTCAAGCGAATTTTCACCCTCGGCTTCCTTTCCAAAAGTGTCAAGCGCATTTTTAACCGTCGTGCGTCCGGCTTGAACTTGCGCAGCCAATGGATTTTCCGCATTTTGTTCGTTTGTCGGCTGGGCGGCGGATGGTTGTGCCGCTTCGGTATTTTCAATTAACGGAATCTTTATCAAAACTTCGTCCGGCTTGTCGGTTGAAGCCTGTATAACCGAGTCTGCAACACCAACCTTATTTAATGCTCCGCGAATTTCGTCATCTGACGGCTTATTTCCTTTAAATTTAGCGGTTACTACCGTTCCGCCTTTAAAGTCTACGCCGAGATTAAAAGCATCGCTGCCGCCGGGCGTAAATTGACGACCAAGCGCCGAAGCTAAACCCGCTAACATTATAAATATGGAAAATGCGATGAAAACTCGCCGTTTTCCAAGCCAATCGATATGGATATTCTGGAAAAAATTAAACATCTTTTTATCTGAAAATTAAATACTGAGTTTCTCCATATTTGGATTCCTGCTCAGAAGCCAATTGAAGATAGTGCGCGAAACAAAAACCGCCGTAAATAAGTTTATTAACAAGCCGAGAATTAAAGTTACGGCAAAGCCTTTAATTGGACCTGAGCCGTATAAATAAAGAATTACCGAAGAGATAATCGTTGTGATATGCGTGTCAATAATCGTTACGAAAGCGCGGTCAAACCCGATACTAATTGATTCCGGAACTGAAAAGCCCAAACGTAATTCTTCACGAATACGTTCAAAAATCAACACGTTCGAGTCAACTGCCATACCGATTCCTAAAATCAAACCGGCAATTCCGGGAAGCGTTAAGGTCGAGCCGAATACGATGAGCGCCGCGATCGTCAAAAGCATATTCAGCATTAACGCGATAACGGCGTTCACGCCTGAACCGCGATAGTAAAAGAGCATAAACAAAATGACGAACGCCAAACCGCCGATTGACGCGGCAACGCCGGCGCGAATTGAATCCGCTCCCAAACTAGGTCCGACGGTGCGTTCTTCCTGATATTCAATTTCCGCCGGAAGAGCGCCGGATTTTAAGGTTAGCGCTAAATCGTCGGCGGTATTTTTAGTAAATCTGCCGTCAATTTGTCCCTGGTCGAAAATTTGCCCTTTGATATAGGGAGCCGATTTAACCTGATTATTCAAAACAACCGCCATATAACTGCCGATATTTTTTCCCGTCCAATCGCCAAATTTTTGTGCTCCCGAAGGTTTGAATGAAAATGAGATTTGATAATCGCTGCCACCTCCTCTGCCTTGAACGGCGGACGCATCGCGCAATTCGCTTCCGTCAACCACTGCCGGAGACTCGACAACGACAAATCGCTGCGCTTTTTGGTCGGGCGTATTTTGGGCAGCTACCGGTTCTTCGTCGCGCTCAGCATAAAGTAAAACTTTTTTTGTGTCAGTATCCTTACCACCAATTGTCTGCAAAGCCGCTTCCTTGGTCGGATAAGTCTGTATCGGCGAAGGATTTGGCGGACTGATGACTTTCATTAGCTCAAGCCGCGAAGTTTCGCCAACCAGCGCTTTGACGCGCTCGGGATTTTCAACGCCCGGCATCTGCAGAAGAATCTGACCCGAATCCGGTCTTCCCTGTCTTTGCAAAGTCGGCTCTTTCACACCGAAAGCATTAATGCGGCTATCGATAATTTTTAACGCTTGGTCGGTTGCCTGTTCCTTTAGTTTCGTTTGCGTCTGCACGGGCAAAGACCAAGTTATCGTGTTTCCACTGGTGTTTTCCGTCCAATTGGTAAAATCAACCTTCTTCTTGACGGCATCAATAACTTCCTGCGCTTTTGAAGCGTCTGTGAGATTGAGCGTAACTTGATAATTGTTATTTTCGGCAGTGTAATTCGCATCGCTCACCGGCAGTTGAGCGTCCTGCGCGGCTTTCAGCGCGGCGCTCTCGTTATTTTCGGTGATTTTTTTTAAATAGTCTTCCGTTTTAACGCGCATCACGAGATGCGAGCCGCCTTTCAAATCCAATCCGAGATTGATGTTTTTCGCCAAATTATTCTTGATGCCTTCCCAAGAAAAATTATCCGCCGACACCGAGCCGCGCGGACCGAAAACCAAATAAATTCCAATCAGCGTAATCACCAAGATAATCGCTGTTCTAATTAACAAACTGCTGTTTTTCATTGTTCTTATCAGAAGTTAGATTTTCTGTCTTTCAATTATTTATTCTCTGCACGTTTCCCGACAACCGCGCTCCGCGCAATTTCAATAAATGATTTGTCGGCACTTTGAATTATATAACTCGTTTCTCTTAATTCTTTGATTTTGCCGATAACGCCGCCGTTGGTTACAACTTCATCGTTGATTTTTAACTCGGCAATCATTTCTTGCAGTTCTTTCGCCTGACGGCGTTGCGGCATAATTACAAGAAAATAAAAGATGCCGAAGATGGCAATAAACGGCAAAAAAGTATAAATAATACTGCCGCCGCCTTCGCCTTGAAAATATAGTAATAAAAAATTCATTTTTTGATGCAGAAAGGAAAAAGACAATAATATACATTTACAAACGGTTTATCAAACGTCTGTTGATTTATCCTCAGATTCGCCTTCACTAATTTTGTTGAGAAAATCTCGTCGAAATTCGCCGAAGTTACCAAGTTTGATAGATTGCCTAACCTTTTTCATCGTGTCAAGGAAGAATGCCAAGTTATGATGCGAAATCAAAATCGCGGCGAGCATTTCCTTCGCCTGATATAAATGCCGAATATACGCTTTTGAAAATCTTCGACACACCGAACACGAACAATTTACATCGAGCGGTTCGCTGTCGGCGGCGAATTTTGCGTTGCGAATGTTTATTTTTCCGACAGACGTGAACGCGCTTCCCGTGCGCCCGTTACGCGTCGGCAACACGCAGTCGAACATATCCACGCCGCGCGTAACCGCTTCGACCAAATCCTCCGGCGTTCCTACGCCCATCAAATATCTCGGCGCATTTTGCGGCATCTTTGGCGCGAGAAATTCCAAAACTTCATACATTACAGATTTCTCTTCGCCGACGCTCAAACCGCCAATCGCATAACCGTCAAAACCAATTTCAACCGTCTTCTCCAAACTCTCGCGTCTTAATTCGATATGTCCCGCGCCTTGAACGATTCCAAATAACGCTTGCCTTCCGCTTAATTTATTCGCGCCGCCCGCAACCGCCGATGATTCTGACATAAAGCCTGAATCCATTCCAGTCTCCTGTAATTCGTTGAAACGATTTTTTGAACGCTCTGCCCAACGCGCCGTCATCTCCAAACTTTTTCGGGTTTGGTCAATTCCCGCTTTCCCCGGCGCGCACTCGTCAAACACCATTACGATTTCCGAACCGAGTGCCGCTTGAATTTCCATCGAGATTCCCGGCGAGAGAAATTTTTTATCGCCGTTAATATGCGAGCGAAATTCCACGCCTTCTTCCGTCAGTTTTCGCAAATCGGTCAAAGAAAAAACCTGAAAGCCGCCCGAATCGGTGAGCAGCGACCGATTCCAAGTTGAAAATTTATGCAAACCGCCGAGTGAGCGAATTATCTCAACGCCCGGACGAAGAAATAAATGATAAGTATTTCCGAGAATAATCTGCGCATCCATTTCTTCTTCGAGCCATTCAAAACGCACGCCCTTCACGGTGCCTTGCGTTCCGACGGGCATAAAAACAGGCGTTTCAATTTCTGAACGCCTCGTCCGCAGAATTCCTGTCCGCGCTTCGCCGTCCTGCGCGGTAATTTTCCATTCGATTGGTTTATTCATTAAGGAAAAAACTTATAAATTTCTTTTCTATGTAAAAATCTGACGAAAATTACCGTGTCATTTTCAAGAGCGAATCCAAGCCGATAATCGCCGATTTTCAGCCGAAAGTATTTGTCTTCACTTTTTAACTTTTTGCGGTTCGGCAAATCATTCAAAGTTTTCGATTGCTCAACTGTTTCAATTGTTTCTTTCACTCTTTTCAAAAGCGATTTGTCTGTAATGCTTTTGAGGTCTTTGGTGAAACTTTTACGAAATTCGACTTTCATTTTTTGCCTTCCAAAATGGCAAAAACCTCGCCGCGTGAAACTTTGTCGCTCGTCATTCCTTGCTCAATTGCCCGGGAGAATGCAAAATCTTCTATTACCTCTTCG
This sequence comes from Acidobacteria bacterium 28-1, assembly GCA_002050365.1. Classification (GTDB taxonomy): domain Bacteria; phylum Acidobacteriota; class Blastocatellia; order Pyrinomonadales; family Pyrinomonadaceae. The sequence continues at coordinate 31,579 of MWYZ01000017.1, read as the reverse complement.
ACAATTTCCTGCATTAGGTCGCGCCGCGCGTCTAGAACTTCGATTAAAGCAGTCTTAATTAAATCCTTTAATTTCCCTTCTTCAATTGTTGCCGTTGCCATAAAATTTACTTCCTCTTTCCGATTAAAGTCCAAATGTTGTCCGCGCCGATTGCCGTTTCCGATACTATTTTTCCGTTTTCATTTATCAAAACCGCCGATGGCGTTCCGCTCATTCCGAGTTCATTCGATATTTTGCGGTCTTTGTCGAGAATAATTGGCGACCGTAAATCCAAATTCCGGTGCGGTTCGGCTTCGCCTTCCGAGAGAAGAAGCAGATTCGGTTCATCAACGCCTTTCGCCTTATCCCAATCGCGCAAATCTTCGAACATTTGTGTGCAGTATCCGCACGATAAACTCCAAAAAGTAACGAGCGTTTTTTTACCGCGTAAATCTTCGGAAGTTATATTTCGGTCAAAAACATCGATTTGCGAAAATTCCGGCAAAAATTTTCCGAGACTGTTTGTTTCTCCGCCGTTGGCAATCAGCAAAACGTCCGGGTCATCAATTTGCGTTTTCACCATTTCCAACATTTCACGAATCGCTCGGTCGCCGACCGCTGTGCGACTCGCAACCGTGCCGTTAGTATTGACCAAAACTGCTGTCGGTGTCCATTCCGCGCCGAAAAGTAAAGCGATTTCTCTATCTTTCTGCAAGAGAATTTGTTTAAACTGGTCGCCCGCCAATTTATCCAAATTTTCTTTAATTTTGCCGCTGCTGACGAATACGAAATTTAATTTTCCTCTGAGTTCCGCCTGCCACCGTTCGATTTCGGGAAGCAAAGCTGCGCACGGATTACAAGTCGGGCTAATGAAGAAAAACAAAATCGGCTCTGCTTGCATCAAAAGATTTTCAAGCGAAATGTCTCTGCCGTTTATATCAGGCAAAACAAAATCCGGCGCGGGCGCACCGATTGGCAGACCGTTATTCGGATATGTTAAATTTTCGCGCTCAATTTCCCGTCCGCCGTCGAGCGTAGTTAATTCCAAAATCTCCATTCGGCGCATAATCTGCGTTTGTTGCTCGGAGATTTTTTTGAGATAGAAGACGACCGCCGCCAGCAATCCGACGGTTGCAAGACCTAAAATAAACGACATAAAATTTCCATCTGAATTGTTTGACGAATCGAAGACACTCAAACCTTGATTATCTTTTCCGCTCAGGATAAGAAAAAACGCCAGTATCGCAAAAATCCCATTGCGAATCAAACTTTTTGCGCTGACCGGTTCGCTGTGAAGTTGCCCAAAACAATGACAATTAGGTGCGTTGCCCTTCGCCATCTGAAAGAGCATTCCGCCGATGAAGGTCAACAATAGCAAAAATCCGCCGATTGCTCCGAGCCAAGAAGTTTGAACGAATAAAAGCAAAATTGCGACGAGAATTTCGGCAAACGGCAAGAGAACTGAAAATGGCTTCGCTAATATATCAGGCACGCCGAAATCTTTGATTGCGTTCTCCGAACCGTCGAGGTCGAGCAGTTTACCGATTCCGGCGAGTGCAAAAATTGCGACAAGAAACAATCTAATAAGCAACAGGAAAATTTCCATAAAACATTGCGATTAAACTTTCTTTTTTCTAGTTTTGTGTTTTTCCTTAAGTCTAACCGGTGTAGCAAAAAAATCAAATTCTTCGCGCAGACGATTTTCGATGTACCGTAGATAAGAAAAATGCAGTCCGGCTTTGCCGCCGGTTCCGCCGGAAGTAAAGATGACGAACATCGGCGGGCGAAGTCCGGCTTGCGTAATATATTGAACGTGAAGACGAACATTGCCGCCTTTGCCGGGCGCAGTGCCGCCCCCGACTTTCGGCTGCATTACCATTTGCTCGAAAAAACTGTTGAGTTTCGCGGTCGGAATGCGGCGGTTTCTGGCTTCGTTCGCTTTGACGACAATCGGCAGGATTTTATTGACGCGCTGACCGGTCAGAGCCGACATTGTAATTATCGGCGACCAATCGAGAAATTTCATCTTGTAGCGCAGTTCGTGTTCAAACTCGATTGCCGTATTCGTTTCCTTTTCCTCGACTGCATCCCATTTGTTGACGGCGATAATCAAACTGCAGCCGGAATCAAGCGCGTAACCGGCGATATTCGCGTCCAGATTAGCAAAACCTTCCGTCGCATCAATAATTAAAATTGCAACGTCGGCGCGTTCCAGAGCCTTTCGCGCCATAATCACGGAGAGTTTTTCCGCCATCTCCGTCGTTTTGCCTTTGCGACGAATTCCTGCTGTGTCAATCAGCAAAAACTTTTGTCCGTCAACGGTCAATTCCGTATCAATCGCGTCGCGCGTCGTTCCGGCAATCGGCGAGACGATAACTCTTTCCTCTCCTAAAATCTTATTCAGCAAAGACGATTTTCCGACATTCGGGCGACCGATAATTGCAAGTTTTATCTGCGTCTGCTCTTTCTCTTCCGCTTCTTCCGTAAAACTTAAAACCTCGAATACTTCGTCGAGCAGGTCACCGATTCCGCTGCCGTGTTCGGCGGAAACGGGAATGAGTTCAAACCCAAATTGATAAAACTCGGCGGCTTCTTCTTCAACCTTTTTCGATTCGGCTTTGTTGGCGGCAATGAAAATCGGCTTGCCGACGTTTCTCAGCAGAACGCCGATTTCTTCATCAAGCGGAATAACACCGGCGCGCGAATCTACCACCCAAATTATTGCCTGCGCTTCGGAAATCGCATTTGAGGCTTGTTTGAAAATATTGGCGGGAATAATTGCGTCGTCATCCGGCACGATTCCGCCTGTATCTACGAGGCGAAAAATTTTTGCTTTCCATTCGACTTCGCCAAAAATTCGATCGCGTGTTATTCCCGGCTCATCGCCGACAATTGATTTGCGGCTTCCCGTCAAACGATTAAATAAAGTGGATTTCCCCACATTCGGGCGACCAATAATGGCAACCAGTGGTAACTTCATATTTCGAGTTTAGACAAGAATACGTTTTACTGACAACCTGCATTAGCCTTATTTCTTAATTTTCATCTCAACAAGATAATCAATTTGCTGTTATTAATTTAAACTAAAATTTTTCTGATAGGTTTTTCTCACAAGTGTGCTCGTGTTGTATTGACATCATCGTCGAAAAAAGGTATTTGTATTGAGGATTCGACATTCAGCAAATTTCTCTTTAGTCAAACAGCAAATCTTATTAAATCTAAAAGTAATCTAAATTGCTTAACTGAGGTTCTACGTCTTATTTTTGTAACCTTTGGAGGGAAAAAAATGTTCTTAAAAAAAAATAAAAAAAATCTGCGTTCATTGTTCACTATCTTCGCCGTGTTAGGATTAGCGACGACAATGCTTTGGTGGGGCGCAGATACATCTACAATCAACGCTCAAACTACCCGAGGCACGCTGTTTGACTTTACCGGCAACGGTCGAACCGATTGGACAACATTGACGTTTCCTGCTGCGACCGGTCAACCAATTACCTGGAAAGTTGCCGGCAATCCGGCAAATCCGGCTCCGAACGCGGCTTTTATCCGTATCTTCAATTACGGTAATCTCGGTGATAACATTATTCCGGGAGATTTCATCGGCGACAATAAAAACGAGTTGGTTGCTTATCGTCAGGGTACACCGGGAATTTTTTACGTCGCTCCATTCCTGAACGGACCCGGCGGTGTTATGCTCGACCGGGCAGTACAATGGGGAACTTCAGCCGCAGCCGATAATCCAAATGTTTCGGGCGACTACGACGGCGACGGCAAGTTAGATTACACCGTCGTGCGTATCGTCAATAACAATTTTGTTTGGTATATAATGAGCAGCAGCACAAATATGATGCGGGCGATTCCCTTCGGAACGAGAACCGGTGTCAGAGGTTTTATTCGGTTCTATGGCGCTGACTTTACTGGAGACGGCAGAGACGAACTTGTTTTCTTAACTTTCGATGATGCCAAGACGATTACCTACCATATCGGCGACGCGGTAACCGGTGCTGGTGTAATAACCCGAAATTGGGGTAACTTTGATACTGATATTTCCTTGTCGCCTGCCGATTACACCGGCGACGGCAAAGCAGATCTTGTCGCGGTTCGTCAAACTACCAGCCCGGCTACTTGGTATATTAATAATCCGGCAACCAACGCGGCAACGGCGACGGCATTCGGTATCGGCGATCCTGGTTTTTCCAATAATGATCGTCCGGTGCGCGGCGATTACGACGGCGACGGCAAACATGACATTGCTGTTTGGCGACCAAGCAACCAAACTTTCTATGTTTTGAGAAGTACGGATGGCGGTATAACCGGACAAAAGTGGGGCGATGCCGGCGATGTACCGCTCGGCGCGACCGGTACTTTCTAAAAGCTAATATCGTTTAATGCCAAAGCGGTTATTCGATATAATCTTGCGCGTAAAAACACAAAAGAAAGAAAACGAATAATGGAAAACGGCGAGTTTTCTCCGATGATGAATTTTCTCATCGGAGATTTTTATTACAATTATTTCTACAACTCGGATTACAATAAAATTCATCTTCATCTTCATAAATCGTAAAAATCAATTGACATCATCATCGAAAAAAAGGTAATTTTATAAAGAATTTGACATTCTGCAAATTTCCTTTCAGCTCCCGACAATTTGATTAAATTTTAGAGAATCTAAATTGCTTGCTGAAAGTTTATATTTTAATTCTGTAATCCTGTGAGGAGGGAAAAAAATGTTCTTGAAAAAAAATAAAAAAAATTTACGCTCACTACTCAGCGTTTTTGCCGTGTTAGGATTGGCGATTACCGCTCTTTGGTGGGGAGCAAACACTTCGACGATTAACGCCCAAGTTGTCAGAGGCACACTATTCGATTTTTCCGGCGAAGGTCGAACGGACTTTACAACATTAGTATTCAACGAGAACGCTAATATCACTTGGAACATTGTTGTTAATCCGGTGAATCCGCTTCCTAATCAAGGAATCATCCGACGTTTTAACTTTGGCCTTGCCGGCGACGCAACCGGAGTCGGTGGAGATGTGATTGTTCCCGGAGATTACGTTGGCGACCGAAAAACAGAGGTCGCGGTTTATCGTCGTTCTAACTCGGTTTATTATCTTGCTCAATTCCCAGCCGCTCCAAACACTGGAATTATGCTCGACCGGGCGGTTCCTTTTGGAATCGGCGCAACCGATAATCCTCGTGGTGTTGGCGATTACGACGGCGACGGCAAGGATGATTATACTGTTGTGCGTAATGATGGCGGCGCTTTGAATTGGTTTATTTTGAGCAGTGGAACCAATACTTTTAAAGCAATTCCTTTTGGAAGAACTGGTGTTTCCGGTACTGCAGCTAATAGCACGGTTATCTTCCGAGGTGCCGATTTTACCGGAGACGGAAGAGATGAATTGGTTTTTGTTAACCGCAATACGGCTGGGACCGTAGTAAATTATTATGTTGGTGATTCTAACACTGGCGCTGGCGTAATTACAAAGAGTTTCGGTAACTATAACGATGACTTTAGTGTTACGCCGGCTGATTATACCGGTGACGGAAGAGCTGATTTTGTAGCTGTCCGTGAAACCCAAGGCGCAGCTGCAATTTGGTATATCAATAATTCGGTTACCAATGTTACAACAGCGACCAGGTTTGGTCTTGCTGACCCGACGTTTAATGATTTAGACCTTCCAGTGCGCGGTGATTACGACGGCGACCGCAGACACGACATAGCTGTCTACCGCCCCAGCAACAGAACTTTCTACTATATCAGTAGTGCTAATGGTTCTCTCCAAGGACAAGAAGCAGGCAATCAGGATGAATTTCCGCTGGGCAGCTTCGGTCTTTACTAGAATTAGCAGGATTTAATACCAAAGTTTTATATCAATCGATATAATTTTAGAGGTGAGAAAACTCTGATAACGAAAATTAACTTTCGTCATCAGAGCTTTTTATGTTTGACAATTCATTGACATCACAAAAAATCTTTTCACAAACAAATCAATTGCTTTTTGAAAATTCGTACGCAATATTGACATTGAGAACGCCGTCAGCAATAGCGTGACGAACGCCGACCGCTTTCATTTTTAGAGAGCCGCCGGAATTTTGAACGGGGACGAGAAAAGAAAGTTTATCTGTTTGAATAATCTCAATCGGGTTTATTTTCTTGTCAATCGAAGTTTGCACAAGACGTGATAAAACACCGCTCGCCAGATTGGATACGCCGCCGAGATTGACGCTCAAAACGCGCACTCGCCCGACTAATTTTCGGCTTTGCCGGTCATATTCGAGGTCAATATTAGTCTCCGCCCAACCTTGAAAATTTATACATCCGACAAACGGCGGATTATATGAGCCGCTAAAAGCAATCGGCGAATAGATGCGCCCGTCACGGAAGCGGACTGCGGTCTTTACATTGTCAATCTCGCGCAGCAAGCGAATAGATTCTTTGCAATTTTGGATTTTGGATTTTGGATTTTGGATTGCCAGATTTCGCTCGTCAAAACCGAAAACTAAAGACTTCGGATTTTTAACTTTAGACTTTGGATTGTTCACGGCAAGCGGAAATTCCGGCGCGTTGAAATTCTTGAAAATTGCAGCGAGCAACGCGTCAAAAAACTGTTCGTTCAGCGCAATCGAAACTTCCGCCGTCTGTGCATTAGCTAGAGCGGCTGACATTAAAATTAATAAAATCAGACTCAAAATTTTGTTTATCATCTTATTTCTCATCCTTGAAAAATTTGCGGGCAGAATTTTGCCGTAATCGTATTTGTAGAATTATCGGTTTAATTTCCCTCACAAACAAATTAACGGCAGAAAAGTAGTTCTAGATCTTCCGTCCAGTGTTTGATGTAATCTTCTCTACAGTTGTTTCGCAAAATATTGGTTAATTGTTGAGTTGTTAAAGCAGCGGACATAATATATCTCATTTAGAAATTGAAGTAAAAAAGTATATGGCAGCTTTTTTCTAATGCGATTTTTTTTGCGGCAGCGATTTGGGTTTCGGCAAAAATTTATTCGATTTGGAATAAACTATCTTTTTGATTTTGTCTGCATAATGATTTGCTATAATTTCCTCGCCTTGATTATCGTCAATTCGGCGTTGTTTGCGTTCGGTTATTTCTTGTTTGCAGGCTGTACGATATTCTAAAACAATATCTTTGATTTGCTGTTTGTCAGTTTCGTCAAGTTTATAGAGATTAAAGTAGTCATTGTCGCGTTCGAATATTTCACTCCATCTTTGAATGGCATCTTCACCTTTGGCAGCAACGTCTTGTTCGGCGGACGATTGCAAAAACTTTCTTAATTGCTCGCGTTTTTTGTCGTTCATATTACACTTTAAACCATATTGTACTTTAAAAAATCCAGCGAAATCTATAATCCACTTCGGACAATATCGTGCAGGCGGATTAATCCGACGCAACTTCCCTGTTCGTCAATTACCGGAAGGACGGAAATCTGCATCGGACGGTTTTCCATCAATTTCAAAGCGTCAAAAGCCAGCATTTCGGGCGCAACGGTCGTCGGACGGCGCGTCATCATTTGCGCGGCGGTTAAGTTTTCTAAATTCTTCGCTTCGGTTTTTTCGATTGTCCTTCTTAAGTCGCCTTCGGTGATAATACCGACGAGTTTATCGTGTTCGTCAATGACATTGACTGCGCCGAGCGAATGTTTGGAAATCGCTTTGACTACTTCAAGCCAGCCGTCATCGGGAGCAATATTCGGGCTGTCATGCATCAAATTTGAAACTTTTAAAGTCAATCTTTTTCCAAGGCGTCCCGCCGGATGATTAGCGGCAAAATCTTCGGCTGTTAAACCTTTCGCTTCCATTAAAGTCATTGCAATTGCATCTCCCAAAGCAAGTGCAACGGTTGTCGAAGTCGTCGGCGCAAGATTGAGCGGACACGCTTCCTGGTCAACTGACGAATCTAAAATTACGTCCGATTGCCTTGCTAGAGTCGAAGACGGATTGCCCACAATCGAAATAATGCAGACGGTTCGCGCTTTTAACGTGGGCAAAAGAAGTAAAATCTCATCGGTTTCGCCCGAATTCGAAACCGCGATGACGACATCGCCTTTCGTGATAATTCCCAAACTTCCGTGCAGTGCATCAGACGGATGAACGAAAATGGCAACCGTTCCCGTACTGGTCAATGTTTGCGCGATTTTTTGCGCGATGATGCCCGATTTACCAATTCCTGTAACGATGACATTACCTTTGCAGTTTTCAAGAATTTCGATTGTTCTTTCCACCACCGACTTTTCCAGACGTTTAGCGGATTGCTCAATTGCATCGGCTTCGAGCCTTAGCAATTCGACGACTTTTTCAAAACTATTGTTCACGATATATAATTTTGTTGCTTGTTCGGCATTGCCGTTATCTTTTAGCGATGGAAACCAAATATCTTTTCCTATCATTTCCGATATGCTTCATTGAATAGCCCGCTTCGTCAACATATTGTTCGAGAGTTTCCGGGTCAATGTGCATCCATTCAAACCATTCGCTGGCTTGGTCTTTATATTCAAATCGTAACGTCCGTTCACCCAAATAACAACCTTTCGTAATCTTGTCTTGCGTGTATTTCCTGTAACTTTTATCTTCGGAGTTTCGCGGGTCTATCGAGTCCGTAATCAGTCGCCCGCCGTCGGTCAGCAGCGTTTCAAGATGTTTGAGAAATCTGGCAAGTCCGTTCAAATTTTGCACAATTCCGATATTGAGAATTATAAATATCGTGTCGAACAGTTCGGAATAAGAATCGAATACGTCACCGACTTTGGCATCTTTGCAACCGCGCTCAGACATCACTCGCACGGCTTTTGCGGAGATGTCAATTGAAGTTACATCAAGTCCTCTTTCTTGAATGGCTAAAGAATGAGAACCCGCGCCCGCGCCGATGTCGAGGACTCGTCCGGCGCAATTCTCAACCGCGATTTTGTCGAGTTCGGGAAGTCCGTCTGGATAAAAGAATTGTTTCGCATAAATTGGAGGATACGCAATGCCGTCGTCCCGTCGCAAAATACATAAAGCAGCCGCGTCGCCGTTTAGATAATCAAGCATCGCTTGCCCGTGAAGTTCCATATCTGGCATTTTCTGCTTCTCCGAAATTAACAATCTATTTCAAGCGAGAGATGCCGAACTTTTACTTGAAACTTCGCGGCACTTTTGCATCGGTTAAAATTACAAAATCGCCTAAGTCCGTGTACTTTGCTTTATCGAACTTCGTGAAATCATCTTCCGAGCGCATTGTTATCACTAAAACTTTTGCTTTCGGGCTATATTTCAAAAGTTGTTCAGCTGTTCCCAAACGATTCTCAGTATGAAAACTTCCGTTTACGTGAATAATCAAAGAATTTTTGTTGTTCTTTAGACGCTCCGCAATCGAAAAAGCCATCGTCGCGTCCCAGAGCGTTTGCGAATCAAGAATTTTTGTCACAGAGTGATTGTCGCCGCCGTTCATACTGCCCATCAAAGAATTAAATTTCTTGGCATATTCGGCGGAAGGTGATGCATAAGGCAATGGCGCGAGCCATTTTTTCGCTTCGGGCGATAAATTATTAATAGAATCGCGTCCGTTACGCGAAACCATATTCACATAACGACGCGGGGCGTTGGCGGCAATCACGGCGAGCTTATTTTGCTTGGCATATTCAACCAAGAGACGATAATCAATTTTGTAATTCTTCCACGGTCGGCTGTCGTCGAGAAACTTTTTCTCAGTAATTAAATCCTTAAGATATTCGTCAACGATTGTCTGCACGTCGCGTTCAAACATTTCCATCGAAAGCACGACGTTTCGGTTTTTACCGTAACTATCAAAAGTCTTTTTGAAAATCTCTAATTGAAGATAATGAGCAACGGCATCGTCGTGGCTTTCGCCTAACAAAATCGCGTCTGATTTTCCAATTGCGTCAATAATTTGCTGAACGGTTACCGCACCTCCTTTCGCATCGTAAATCCGAAAATTCAAATCTGTAATCTGCGCCGAAATTGAAACAACCATTGTTATAATGAAAAACAAAATTGATATAATTTTTTGCATTAGTTGCCAGTAATTAAAGATATGAAAATAAAAATATGCTTTATATCTTACAAAGTTTGAAACGGAAATGCGACTTTCGAGAATGTCGCTTTGGTTCTCTATTGTCTGGAATACAGACGAAAATTTATAGAGATTGTGTTCCAAAACAAAACACAATCTCATTTTCCTTAGCCACAAATTTTGTTGGGCTTTGCTTATTTATCTTTTGTTATTGTATTTGAAGGAATAAAAACCAAATGGCACACCTATTGCTCACTGTGAATATATAGCTTAATTAAGCTGAAATAGAAAATAAAGTCAAAAAGAAGAAGGAGATTTTAAAATGAATAACGACGGAACAATAAAAGAAGAAGCGGGTGGTTTGGGAGATAGAATTGCCGGAAATGTAAAAGATGCGGCTGGTGCAGTTACGGGCAACCAAAGACTTGAGCGGGAAGGTGAAGCACAAGCTGATTTTGGTGCCGCCCGACAAGCTAATAACGACGTTGTGGGTTCCAATACTTCTGCAACTTCTATGGGTTCGAACACTTCTGGAGTTGGGAATACAGGAACCGCGACCGGCGGCAATCGCATTTTAACAGGAATGTTCAACGATCGCGAAAGTGCAGAAAGAGCTTATAATTCGGCACTTAGTCGTGGTTATACGAAAGATGATGTTAATTTGATGATGTCCGATCAAACTCGTGATACTTGGTTTGCCGATGGCGACGACAGTGCTATGGGTAGCAAAGCATTAGAAGGCGCCGGAACTGGTTCAGCTATTGGCGGAACACTTGGCGCAATCATTGCGGGCATCGCGGCTATCGGAACCAGCATTGTTCTTCCGGGACTTGGTTTGATTGTAGCGGGACCTATTGCGGCGGCTTTAGCGGGCGCGGGCGCAGGTGGTTTGACTGGTGGTTTGATTGGCGCGTTAGTTGGTTCTGGTATTCCCGAAGACCGCGCTCGTGAATATGAAGAAGGTATCAAAAATGGCGGAATGGTGTTGGGTGTTAATCCGCGTAATGATGAAGATGCTGATTATTTTGAAAATGATTGGCGTACCAATCGTGGTCAAAATATCTATCGCTAATTTATTGTTAAATTATCAAATAAAAAACTCCGTTCAATTTGAGCGGAGTTTTTTATTTGATAATTTTAAAGCGGCTTAATTGTTGAAAGAATTTTGCGCCAATCTTCTTTTTCAGGAATGCCCGGTTTACGCTTACCAAAAAACAGCGCGATATTTTCACCTTTTCGATTGAAAATTTCCAGACTTGAAACAATGCCGTCGTCCGTTGGCTTCTTGACAATCCAAGTCGAACCAATTTCATCCTGTTTGACGTGCAAATTAAATTTCTCGTCTAATACATTAAACCAACCTCGCGCTTCAACGATTTTTTCAACTTCCCCTGAATGAATTTGAATAATTCCTTCGTTGCCGACGAAAACCATAATCGGCAATTTTGTTTCACTAGCTTTGTTGAGAATATCTTGGTAAGCGTCGCGCGGAACCTGAAAAGCCATTTCTTTGTCTGCTAAACGTAATGCCTGCTGGCGCAGAACGTTGAATTTTTTTGTTATTCCAAAAAAATCGTGCGTGTCTTTCATCGCCGCCCACGCTTTGCGAAAACCTTCTATATCAATCTCCGCATCAGATTTTTCAATTTGTTTTTTGGCGTTTGAAATAACATTTACAGTTGTTTTTTGATTACCGTTTGCATATTTCTTTACTAATTTTTCGTAAGCCGCTAAATCACTTTCGTCCGTTAAGAAAACTTTGTGAATAGCTTCTCCATCAATACTGAAAAATTGAAAACTTCGTTGTATACCGAGTGGACTTTCGCTTTTAACGGCAAATCCAAAGTGCCATTTATTAAAGAAAATTCGCAAATCAATATCGTCGCCCAAAACCAATCCCATTTTACCGTGTCCATTGATCACCTCGACGTTTTTATATTCGCCTTTGCGCTCGTGGACGATTTCATCGTTGCGCGTCAAAGCCATTATCCGCCCAAGCGTATGAAATTCTTGAAGAAGTTCAGGAAAGTTGTCGGTTAATTTAGTAACCGTTTTGCCGCAGTCAGTGGCGAGGAGTTCGGCTTCGCTGACACCGAGTTGTTTTGCTGCGTCGCGGATTCTGGTTTTCGGATTTTCGGTGCGAAAATGTTCCCAACGCTCTTTCAAATCAATTTGTTTTTCAATCGCCGTTTGCTGCAATTTCAATCTCCTTTATCAAACTTATCAAAGTTAAATGTTACTTGATTTCCAAATTTGCTCCAACAATAAATATGCCATTTAATAAATTACCGATGTTAATTGTCAAATTTAGATTTTAGATTAGCTAAACGCAAAGTATCTGTGCGGCAAGCAGCGGTATCATTATTTCGTGATGACCTGTAACGGAAAAACCGCGTCCTGCGCCGCCCGAAGTCGGACGACGAACGACGTTTGTGTTAGGGCGATAGCTCTGTATGAAATCGAAGTTGGCGGTTGTAAAATCGGAAAGTGGAAAGCCTAAATTTTTCACAACTGTTACGGCTTTTAAGAAAATTTCCGGCAGCATAACCGCCGACCCCAAATTTAAATAAACGCCGCCGCCGTTTAATTCCTTAATAATTGAGCAGAAAAGTCTAAAGTCGGTGTGCGAAGATGCGCCGAGAGCCGCGCCATCGCACGACGAGTGAAAATGTCCGATGTCCGCGCCGATGGCGAGATGCGCAGTAAACGGAATTTTGTTTTGATAAGTTTGGCAGAGAAGCGAAACATCGGCGTTGGTTGGACTCAATGCGCAAACTTCCCTGCCCATCGCTTCGCCCAAACCGATTTTATCTTTTGCGCCCTTTTTCGCCGCCGCATTCAAAATCTCGCCCGTTTCCCGCGCCGCGCCGAAATCTCCTTTGCCGAGCGTTGCGTCAACATCTTCCGAGGTGAATCCGACGAGCGCGATTTCCGTATCGTGGATCAAAACTGAGCCGTTAGACGCAATCGCCGAAACGAAACCGCGATTCATCAAATCAATAATCACGGGCGCGAGCCCGGTTTTGACAATGTGTCCGCCAATTCCCCAAATGATTGGCTTCTGTAATTCTTTGGCGCGACGTATTTGGGCAGCGATTTCCCTGATTGATTGAACAGCTAAGATATTCGGTAATTTATCGAGAAAATTTTTGAGCGAATCGTTTTCGTCAACTGACTTTGCAAAATCTTTAACGGTAACCTTGCTCGGACGAGAGGCGAGCTTGTATGTGTTCACCGCCTCGAAATTTAGCGGCTGGAAATTTTCGTAGATAGAGGATGTCATATTTACTGTGCCAATGATTTTGCAAATTATATCATCATTTTATTTTACGGAATTAAACCGATTTTAATTTAAACCAAAAGGGTATACGAAGCGGATTGCCGCCTCGCACACCCCTTAACTTTTAAAACCCCTCTACCAACGCTGAAGGTTTTGAATTAATAGTTTTTCACCGACAAAATCAACGTCGTCCAAACTGTCGAAATTGTTTACAATACTCGACGGATTGAATGTGTGAGGTCTAGAGTTGACTATGACGATATATGTTTCGCCCGTCGGCATTTTAGAAAATTGATAGTACCCGAAATTGGTGCTGGTCGCATAAATCGGCTCGGTCAGTAAACCGCCCGTCAACGTCAGACGAACATTTTTGATGCCTCTGCCGCCAGAATCGCTGATGCGCCCGCCAATCACTCCACTCGCCCCAATCAGTGCTAAATCTTCACCGAATAAGAATTGTCAATCACTTGTGCCTATGAATCAGTCTGTTTGAAAACTCAAACATAAAGCTCCGACGGAGTTTTATGTTTGTAGATAAGGGATTCATTTTTTCTTTGAGTTCCGTCGGAACGGCATAAAATTAATAATTATGCCGTTCCGACGGAACTCTGCTTTCCACTTAGAACTTTTTCGATAAAAAAAAAATAAAAGGCGGATGGTTTTTAGCCACCCGCCTTTTATCTTATTTAGTGAAAATATTTGCTGCCGCAAAATCTTTAGTTTTATCCGCTCCGTCAAAATCTTCCAAAGCGAATTCTTCATTTTCATCTTCCCATTCTACGGCTCTAAACCCGCCTGCGGCACTATTGAAATGTACCGCAGTTGATGTCCGAGTGCGCCGAGGAGAGAATAATATCCGCTATTGGGGGAGTACCCGGATTAAGGGTGGGGATTCTGATGTGTACACCGTTGACCGTCAGTCCCACGGCGGAATTCCCGGAAAAGGTTCGAATCTGTTCGTTTATGACGACAGTTCCACCAGTCGGCAGGTTAACCGTTTGATTAACACCCACTATCGGGATAAACACTCCGTTGATGCGGAGGTTGGCTATCAGCACACCTCCATCGCAAGTCGGTGGTCCACTCTCAAAACACGTGCATTGGGAACTTGCCGGCACAAGGTCGCTGGTAAAGACGTTGCCACCGACCGTCAAATTCAGATTTTCGATCTGGGCTTGCGACCGGCTCTGGTCAAAGGCACCCTGAGTTACTGCTTCGAGAAGCCCGGTTGTGAGCGCGCCATTCAGAACATTACCCGACATCAATGACCTAGTAATAATACCGCCATTGGCTGGCAGATCACCCGTATCGTTGAGTATGGCATTTGTTCCGTTAATGGTCGCATTGACGGAAGTTGCCCGTCCGCTGAAAATGGTTGGCGTCGGCGTCGGTGTCGGCGTTGCAACTGGCGTTGGGTAAGGAATAAACGCACTCGGCACAGGTATATCGTTTGCCGCACCGAACTGCACACCCGTAAAACCTTCCGTGCTTCTTTGTATATACCACGCTCCATCACGGAATACCGCTAAGTCTGCTTTCCCGTCGCCGTCGTAATCTGCCGGTGCTGGCACATCCGTCGTGATCCCAAACTGGATTCCTGCAAAACCCGCTGTCGAACGATTCAAATACCACGTCCCGTTCGACGGACGAAACACCGCCACATCCGCTTTTCCGTCGCCGTCGTAATCTACCGGCACAGGTCGGTCTGCCGCTTCGCCGAATTGAATCCCGATGAATCCTAAACTGCTTCTCAAGATATACCAGCCGCCGTTTCGATAGACAGCGTAATCTGCCCGTCCGTCACCGTCGTAATCTGCCACCACCGGTTTATCACCGTTTTGTCCGAACTGCACGAAACTGAATTGATTAGTCAGTAAATTCAACACATACCACGTGCCGTTCGATGGACGAAAGACCGCCAGTTCCGCTCGTCCGTCGTTGTTAAAGTCGGCAGGCTGCGGAATGTCATCGGCGGTTCCAAAGCCAACGGCAGTAAAGCCAGCCAGTGAACGATTCAGATACCACGTGCCTGAGCGATACACGGCGACATCGGTTTTGCCGTCGCCGTCATAATCGGCAGGCACAATCTTGTCTGTTGAGATACCGAACTGTACAGAAGCAAATCCTGTGGCTGAATTCAGCAAATACCAACCGCCATTTGAGGGACGGAAAACGGAAACGTCTGATCTACCGTCTCCGTCAAAGTCAAAAACTCGACGTGGTGTTGATGTAATCCCAGTTACGATAATGTCATCAATACCGATCCATTCATCATTTCCAACCGCATTGACCGTCATCACCCGTATCTCTAAAGGATCGGCATTGTTGGCTTCAGCCGGTAGTATTACATCAATCGGTGTAACCTTGGTCGCTGTCCCAGCTTCAGTCGCGTCGGCGATATATGCACTCGGAACGTCCGTGTAAGGTCCTGTTTCGTCCTCGCTGATGCGGTATTGCACGGCGACTTGTTGCACGGCATTATTCACTGTACTTAAGTCTCGCACGTTAGCTCTAAACCTGATGTTGCTAAATCCAGTCGTGTCGACCAGCACATTAATATACGGCGCGCGTGCCGTGTCCGAACCTTTTATCGCAATGGTCGGATTGGCTATTTCAAATTCAGCTACTCCACCCTCGACCAAAGCATCCGGATTCGTCTGATTAGCCTTAACATTGAGGATCAGCGATTCAGGCAAAACAGTGCGGGCATTGGTTCCGGGGACAACTGGTGTGTCAGCTCCTGAATAACCTCTAACTCCTAACTCTGCGTTTACGCTCCAAACATTATCAGTGGTAATTAAGTTCGTATTTGTCCAATTAATGGAATAGGGAATTGCATTGTGAGCTTCTACCAAAAGCACAAGTCTTTCTGAAAAAGAAAATATGCTAATAGTAAAAATGGTGAAAATGCTCAAAACAAAAGCATTTTTTCTTTTTATGAAAGTTTTCATCATCTGGTAATCTCCTAAAATGTGTAAAATTTGAATTTATGGTAAAGAAATTATAGCAATTTTCAGTTGATTGTAACCTAAATAGCCGCAATACCGCTACCAAGTTAAGGCAATCGCCTGCCGTAATAGTTTCAAGAGCGTCAGCGATTACTTTTTCCAACACTTGTTGCGTTCTGGCTTTGTCTTTCCTCAAATAGGTTTTCACAACTCTACATTTCTCAAAAACTATCATCAACTCGACCTTTTCCGGTAATAACGCTGGTGCTGGCGGCGGCGGCATTGCCCAAGTTGGCGGTACACTGACAATTGTTAACTCGACCATCTCAGGGAGCTTCCGAAAATACATCAAAAAAGATAATGGTGGAGGCGGCGGGAATCGAACCCGCATCCAAAGGTTGCGACCGAAGGAATCTACACGTTTAGTCGAGTTCTCTTTTAGAGTTTCGCTTCGGGCAAGTAAGTGAACCGACAAGACCTTGCCAAAAACTAGCCTGACTAACATTTCGCTCACTTTCGCAGACGGTCAAAGTGAGCTAGCTTAAAATAAGTTATGCTTCATTCACGCGCTTCAAGCTGACTTGTGACGAAACACTTGGTGGCTAGAATTAACTAGGCAGCAAGAGCCATTTCTGTATTGGCATTTGTGTTTTGCTTGGTTTTTTAACGAGCTAACAAGCAAGCCCGACGTGCATCCAAAGATCTATACAAGCCCTTGATAGTTTCAAGAGCGTCAGCGATTACTTTTTCCAACACTTGTTGCGTTCTGGCTTTGTCTTTCCTCAAATAGGTTTTCACAACTCTACATTTCTCAAAAACTATCATCAACTCGACCTTTTCCGGTAATAACGCTGGTGCTGGCGGCGGCGGCATTGCCCAAGTTGGCGGTACACTGACAATTGTTAACTCGACCATCTCAGGGAGCTTCCGAAAATACATCAAAAAAGATAATGGTGGAGGCGGCGGGAATCGAACCCGCATCCAAAGGTTGCGACCGAAGGAATCTACACGTTTAGTCGAGTTCTCTTTTAGAGTTTCGCTTCGGGCAAGTAAGTGAACCGACAAGACCTTGCCAAAAACTAGCCTGACTAACATTTCGCTCACTTTCGCAGACGGTCAAAGTGAGCTAGCTTAAAATAAGTTATGCTTCATTCACGCGCTTCAAGCTGACTTGTGACGAAACACTTGGTGGCTAGAATTAACTAGGCAGCAAGAGCCATTTCTGTATTGGCATTTGTGTTTTGCTTGGTTTTTTAACGAGCTAACAAGCAAGCCCGACGTGCATCCAAAGATCTATACAAGCCCTTGTCGAAGCCTGTCGCCCCCAAAACGGTAAGGACTTTTATAACACAGTTTTTAGATGAAAACTCAAACCTAAGAGTTGTCTTTCTATGTCGTTTTATCTTTATTTATAAACCGATAACCAACGCCGCGCACGGTTTGCAAAACCTGCGGATTATTCGGCTCATCTTCCAGATAACGCCGCAGACGCACGATAAAATTGTCAATCGCCCGCGTGTCCGTATCTTCGTTCAAATCCCAAACTTCTTCGAGAATCGTTTTGCGCGAAACGACCGTTCCCGCTTTTTCAATCAAATACCGCAAGAGTTTCGCTTCCATCAAAGTTAGGTGAATCGTTTCGGTTTCGCTTCTCAGTTCTAAATTAGAAAAGTCTATTAACTTATTATTTATTTCAAAAATCTCGGTTTCGATCGTTGATTTTTTCTCTCGTCTAAACCATTCGCGCCGACGAAGAAGCCCGTTTAAACGCGCCAGAAAAATCTGCAGCTCAAACGGTTTCGGCAGATAATCGTCCGCGCCCGCTTCAAATCCGTTCAGAACGTCTTCGGGACGACTTCGCGCCGTGAGCATCAGAATCGGCGTGAAATTTTCGGCTTCACGAAGTTTTTTGGCGACTGTGAAACCGTCAACTTCCGGCAACATCACATCGAGAACAATCGCGTCAAAGTTTTTATCTTCAATTGACAAAATCTCTAAAGCAATTCTGCCGTCGGCGGCAAGCTCAACCGCAAAACCTTCGGCTTCGAGATTAAAACGCAAACCATCGGCGAGATGTTGTTCGTCTTCGACAATTAAAATTTTCATACGTTTAATAGAGAATAGTGTTTAATTCCTATTTACTATTCTCTATTCTCTATTTACTATTCACGACTTTCGGCAGTTGAACAATAAATGTGCTTCCCAAGCCTTCACCTTTGCTTTCGGCAAAGATGCGTCCGCCGTGTTTTTTGACGATTGAGCGCACGATAAAAAGCCCTAAACCGGTTCCTTTCTTTTTTTGCATCTGAAGACTCGGAACGCGGTAAAACCGTTTGAAAATTCGTTTTAGTTGGGCGGACGGAATGCCGATTCCGAAATCTTTAATGCGCACGACGACAAATTTTTCATTCAAATTTTTCAGCGCAATTAAAATCTTGATTTCCTCTCCCGAGTACTTAACCGCATTATCCAAAAGATTTGTAAAAACCGTCTGCAATTCATTGGCATCGCCCAAAACATTTATAGCCGAACCGGTTTCGGGAAAGCTGATTGCGCCGTCGCTCAAAGCGTAGCGAGTTTTAACCAGTTCAATGGATTCACGAAGAAGTTCCGCCAGGTTAATTTCGGTGATATTTAAAAGATGATTTTTCTCGCGCGTGCGGCTGGCTTGCAGAACCTGTTCGACCGTATTCAGCAGACGGTCGCTGTCGGCGAGCATCACGCCGTAGAATTCCCGCCGTTTATCTTCGTTGATCTCGCGCGTTTGCAGAGTTTCGAGATAAAGGCGGATAGAAGCAATCGGCGTTTTAAGTTCGTGCGTTACAGCGTTCAAAAAGGCATCGTGCTGTTCGTTGCGGCGAATCTCGCGGACAAGGAAAATCGTGTTCAAAACCAAACCCGTAATAATGATTGCAAAAAAGATGACACCGAAAACGAGCAGCGCGATTTGCTGAAGATTAAGCAGAATCCAACCGACGTTCAGCGCGACCGCAATCGCTACCAGACAACTGCCCAGGGCGAGAAAGAAAATTACGGCTTTTCGGCGACCGACGACACGCATACTCTTAAAGTAAAAAGTAAAAAGGTAAAAGGCAAAAGTAAAGAGTGAAAATAAGAAAGCAATTTGAGGAAACAGCAAAACAAAAAGGCAAAGTTTGGAAATAAATCCTTACCTTTGCCTTTTACCTTTTTACTTTTGCCTTTTTAAGCTGCTTCTTGAAATGCTTCGTCTTGTATTTCCTTTTCAATTTCGTAGCCGTAAACATCGCTGACCAAACCTAATTTTTCTAAAAACTTGATTTGCACCCAATTGACATCAAATTCAGCCCACGTCAAACCGTGTTTCGCCGAACGCGGATGCGCGTGATGATTGTTGTGCCAGCCTTCACCAAAGGTTACAGCAGCAATTAAACCGTTGTTGCGCGAATCGTCGCGCGTTTCAAAACGGCGCGAACCCCACAAATGCGTCGCTGAATTCACCAACCAGGTCGAATGCCAGCCAATAACCTGACGCAGAAACACGCCCCACAAAACCATCGGAAAACCGCCGATAGCATATAAAATTACGGCGGCAATAATCGGCGTAACCCAATAATAATTCGATAGGAAGACGTGAACTTTGTCCTTTACCAAATCCGGCGCGTAACGCATCTGCGTCGCTTCATCCTGATTCTGCGCCTTGCCGCGAAAAATCCAACCCATATGCGACCAGTATGTGCCGTTGCGCGGGCTGTGCGGGTCTTTATCGGTCTCGGTAAAAGCGTGATGGATGCGGTGTGTCGTAACCCAATTTATCGCGCCCGATTGGAGTCCGAGCGTTCCGCAAAATGTCAGAAAATACTCGATAAATTTTGGCGCTTTAAAACCGCGATGCGTCAGCAGGCGGTGATAACCCATACCGATTCCCCAACTGCCGGCAATCCACCAAGTAATGACGGCGGCAAGCAGGTTTGCCCAACTAAATGTAAACAACGCGGCAAACGCCAAAATATGAAAAATGGTAATTACCGAGAGCGTTACCCATTGAATTTTATCCGATTCGAATTCTTTTATCTCTACTACGTTTTGCATTGATTTTCCCTTTATAATTGCTATAAATTACGAGTGCAAACTTCCTTACTCGTGCGTTTAGATGTTAATCGTAACAGTTTTGCCGCGTGGCGATTGTAAGAGTTTTGTAATAGCTGATTTACGCCGCTTTAGAAAACTATTTGTAGTATTTGGTAATCAAGCAAATAATCATCAAAGAAATAAATTAAAAAACTATTAATGGTGAGTAAGAAAGTATACTTTACCCTATTAATTTATATTAAATTTGGGATCTAAAAGGTGGGCGTTCAACTAAACGATGCTCTGCGCTCCAAGTTGATAGTTGCTGTAAGTATTTTTTAATTCCATCTTCAAATGGCTTTTCATCCTGAATTTTGTGCATATCCCTAGATTCTCCAGTGATAGGACCTCTAAAGATTTTGAGATGACTTTTTCTATTACGGTTAATCTCTGAGGGAAGAAGCTAGTCTGTAACCATAAAAATGAATCCTAAAAGATACTGAAATTCAATAGTTAAATAAGGTAATGCAAGTATAACTGGGTCATCATATTTTAGGCGTATATTATTTGTTTCTTCTGGATTATTAGGCAACAATAAATGAATCAGTGGCGTGCCATCAATGTGTTTTGCAACACATCCATCTGAAGAAATTAAGGCATAATGCTGACCCAAATCCCGATATGCTTTTATTTTTTTTCCATGAGAATCCCAATAAATTTTCAACTGTTCTTTGATAGGAGTTGGTAAAGAAATCTTTCCTCTGTCGAGTTCCTTCATTAGATCATTCATACTATTACTAGGAAATGAAAGCGAAAAAGAACGGCTAATATAAGGTATAATCGCATCCTGCGCTCGCCTAGCAGAATTAAAAAAACTGTCTGTCATGAACACAATTGGGGCGCGCTCACTAGGTGTAAGGTTGTATAAATTTGAATCTGAGATAGTGTTTAACTTCGTTTCAATAAGAGATAGTTGAAACTTAATTATCTGTAAAATAAAGAAGTAGGAGCTATTTAGAAAATAAGGCAATTGTTCCAATAACATTGCTCTAGAGCGCATAGTATCTTGGGCTTTTATGCTCTCCTCAGCCGTCATGCTATTCTCAACACGATTTCCGTCATTAAAGGTAAGATAGTATTCTAGTGTAGATATGTGCGGAATGAGATTTGTAATTTCCATTCTATATACTAAAGCTTTATTTAAAAGTTCTTCGCCCCTCCCAATTATAACGTCCTTCACTTATTAAAGGCACAAAACTCAAAAGAAAAATTGAGAAAGTGCGGAACGCTTGAATTTATTAGCTTTCAAGAAAGAATAAAAATTGCCATTTTACAAGAGTTTTGTCAGAGCTGATTTACGCCGCCTTTTTCAATTCAAGCGGCGGTTTTTCCGCGTCAAAAATACGAATTTGTTTTGCCCAGCCGAGTTTTTCAAAAAGTCGAATTGTCAGCCAGTTCATATCGAATTCATACCATTTCAAGCCGTGCCGTGCCGATGTTGGCTGCGCGTGATGATTGTTGTGCCAGCCTTCGCCGAACGTCAGAATTGCCACCCAAGCATTATTGGTCGAATCATCTTCCGTAGCAAAACGCCGCTTTCCAAAGAAATGCGTCGCCGAATTAACAAACCAAGTCGAATGCCAGCCGAACACGATACGCACAAAAACGCCCCACAAAACCATTGACCAGCCGCCGATGGCAAACAAAAGGAAGCCCGAAAGAACGAGCGGAATGTAGTAATACTTTGCTAACAAAACGTGAAATTTATCTTTGAGTAAATCAGGCACGTAACGTTTCAAAGTCGCTTCGTCGTGGTCTTGTGCCGTCCCGCGCAAAATCCATTCCATATGCGCCCACCAAAAACCGGGTCGAGTCGAATGCGGGTCTTTGTCGGTTTCGACAAATTGATGGTGAATGCGGTGCGTCGCCACCCATTTTGGCGCGTCATCCTGAATCGCCATCGCGCCGAAAACGGTCAGCGTGTATTCGAGCCATTTCGGAGCTTTGAAACTGCGATGCGTCAACAAGCGATGATAACCGAGACCTACGCCCAAACTTCCGACAATCCAGTTTCCGATGAGCATTGCCGCGAAGTTTTGCCAGCTAAACATGAAGAAAGCCGGAATTGTTAAAAGGTGAAAGACAATAACGATTGATAAATTTTTCCAATTTATACTTCGGCGAGATTGCTCGAATTCGAGGACGTTTTGCATTTATAATTTTTACGATTGCTAAAATACGGCAAGTTTTAGAGTAGCAGGTTAGAGAGAGAGCAATCGTAATAGTTGTGTAAGAGTTGCATTTTCAAAAGTCTTTCTGTAAAAACGTTGCGGGAGAAATCTTCAATGAAAAAGTTTTGTGAAAAATGTTCGTCGCGTATTTATTTTCGCTGCATATCGAGTCTTTTCTTATCAATCATTCTTTTAACCGCTCTTGCTTCAGCACAAGAAAAATTAGTATTAATCGGCGGCGGCAAACGTCCGGCGGAAGCTATTTCACGTTTCGTCAATTGGTCAGGCAAGGAAAAAGCGCGAATTTTAATCATTACTTGGGCGAGTGGCGTTCCACAGGAGAGTTTCGACGGAATAAAAAAAGATTTCTCCACCTATCAAATCGCTTCGTTTGAAAACGCGCCGATTGCGCCGTTGAGTGAGAAGGCGCGTGAACAATTTCTGGCGCAGCTTAAAACCGCGACCGGCGTGTTTTTCACCGGCGGCGACCAAAACCGAATTATGGATGTTTTGAAAGACGAAATGCTTTTTCAAACGTTGCGCGAACGCTATAATGCGGGCGTGGTTTTCGGCGGCACAAGCGCGGGAACTGCCGCGATGTCCGACCCGATGATGACGGGCGAAGCGGATTTGAAAACGATTGACGGCGCGAAAGTCGGCGTGCGAAAAGGTTTAGGACTTCTTCCAGATTCGATTCTCGACCAGCATTTTATTAAACGTCAGCGCGAAAACCGTCTTTTCGGTTTGATTTTGCAAACGCCGATTCTGCTTGGAATCGGAATTGACGAAGACGTAGCGTTGCTTGTCGAAGATAACCGCCGCGCGGAGGTTGTCGGCGAAACGCAAGTTATGTTCATTGATGCGCACAAGCGAAAAGGCGCGATGTTGATTCATCTGCTCAAAGCGGGCGAGCGTTTCGATTTGAAAAAGCGCAAAATGATTTCTAAATCCAAAAGCGTAACGCAAGCAAGTGCAAGATAAATTCCAACCGCGCGTTTACTAAGGAAATAAGAAGTTTTATTTAGCGAAGCGTTTCCACAAAACGGCATTTATTTCGTCAACGCTGAAATGTTCAAAATCGTAATCGCCGAGCCACTCGAGCCTGTCCGATTGGTCTTCGTCCAATTCGTCTTTTGGTAAATTACTTATTTCCGAGAGTTCTTCGTAACCCCAAATGCTTCCGCAATCTTCGGGCGGACAAGCCAATTCGCCGTCCAGACATTTCGGATATTTCGCGGTCGTTTCAAACGGCAGAATTTTCTCGACTTTTATTTCGTGTTCCCAACTGTCGCCGAAATCGTACAAATATTCAAATTTTTGTTTTTCCGCCAAATTCAAATCGGAAAGTTTTATCTTTTTTTCGTTTTCGACGTTATTGTCCCATTCTTCGTCAGGCATTCCGTATCGCTTTCCGCCGATGGTAAATTCGTGCAGATGATAATCTTCCCAACCCATTACTTCTTGAATAATTTTGTGCAGTTTTTCAAGCGTCGTATCTTCCGTCACCAAAAATCTGCGCCAAATTTTCGGCTTGCTGCCTTTGAGCGAAATATGTAGTTGATAAACTTTTTCGGGCGTTTTCTTAGGCATAGTTTTCTAATCGGCGAAAGCGACGCTCAATTGTTGAAGCGGCATTGATTTTCTTTCGTCTAATTCATCAACGTTTTCGCGCCTTACGTAGTTATACAAAATATCGCGCTGTTGCGGAACAAAGCCGGCTTCGGAGATTTGATAACGCAGTTCCTTTTCGTTCGCCTCAGTATTCGCGCCCGCCGCCGAAACGACGTTTTCTTCAATCATAATCGAACCCATATCGTCCGCGCCAAAACGAAGCGCGGTTTGTCCAAGCCGCAAACCCTGCGTCAGCCACGAAGATTGAATGTGCTGCACGTTGTCCAAGAAGAGACGCGAAACGGCGAGCATTTTCAGATAATCAATGCCGGTCGGTTCTTCCTTTATTTTGCGACCGAGCGCAGTATTTTCGCGCTGAAAAGTCCACGAAATAAACGCCGAAAAGCCGCCGGTTTCGTCCTGCAAATCCCTAATGCGTTGCAGATGTCGAACGCGATGCTCAACTTTATCGCCGATGCCGAACATCATCGTCGCCGTAGATTTCAAACCGACTTTATGCACTGCCCGCATTACGTCGAGCCATTCCTGCGTATTGCATTTGGTTGAAACGCGCTTGCGAACTTCGTCATCGAGAATCTCGCCGCCGCCGCCGGGCATCGAATTTAAACCCGCCGCTTTCAAACGGCGCATAATCGTTTCGTAATCTAATTTTGAAATCAAAGAAATATTATGAATCTCCGGCGGCGAAAAGCAATGCAATTGAAACGTCGGATATTTCGCGTGCAAAACTGAAAGCAGATTTTCATACCATTCAATATTAAAGTCGGGATGCAAGCCGCCCTGCATCAGCACGCCCGTCCCGCCAAGGGCGATTGTTTCGTCAATTCGTTTGCAGATCTCCTCAATCGAATGAACGTATGTGTCGGGCTTTCCCGGTCGGCGGTAAAACGCGCAAAACGTGCAGACGACGTTGCAGACGTTGGTGTAATTGATGTTGCGGTCAATGATGTAAGTTACGACATCGGACGGATTTTTCCGCATCCGAATTTCGTGCGCCGCAAGTCCGATGCGGACAAAATCGTTTGATTCGAGAAGCGCAGTCGCATCTTCGGCGGTTAATCGTGTCCCCGCCAAAGCCTTATCTAAAATCGGTTGAATACCACTCATAACTCAGGATTATTTTAACACGGAAAGTTTTAGCCACGAATAACACGAATAGCACGAATAAAAATCAAAAAAATAATTCGTGTCATTCGTGTTATTCGTGGCTAAATTTCTTTCTCATTCATTTTGCAAATTAAAATCGCAATTCGCCAATGGGATGCTATCAAAAACTCAATTTTGCGCCCTATTAAGTTTTTAATAAAAAGTAAAACAAATTTTATGCCATAAAATTTGACCCTTTTTGCCTCAAAAATTCGCGTTTGCAGATGATAGAGAAATTTTTATAGAAGGAGAAAAACAATGCATAATCAAGAAGAAACAGCGGGCGAAGATATATTTTTACTTCTTTTTGTCACTATCGCGGTGTGGTTGTTGGTTTTTCAATCAGGAATATTTTAATAAGTTTAAACGAAACGGAGCGATTTCAGACGTTCAATTAAATTGTGTTTGTGCGCCAAATCGAAAAAAAGCGACAGTCCATTTTGCATCGAATCGTCAATCGAATAAGCGATATTTTCAGATAGATACGTCTTAAAATCATCGCGGGCGAGCGAGATTTCCGTTTCGTAATTGGCAATGATTTCGCCCAGATGTTTCAAACCTTCATCGCGGGCAGCGGCAAAATCAATCTGTTCTGCAGCATCCGAATTTTCCGCATTTGCCATCCACATCGCAAAAACGAAACCGAAACCAGTAAAACTTTTCCACGTTTCGGCTAAATCAAATTTTCGATAGATTTTTTCGTCAACCGTCAGTGACGGGTCGCCAATCAAAAGAGCGCAGTCAGAATCGGAAAGCATTTCTATCAAATTCGGTTTTGCTTGCTTATAAGTCGGATCGAGCGCGTAAAATTCGCGGAAAATAATTTTCGTTAGAGCGATGGAAGTTTTTGACGACACATCGAGCGCAACCGACTTTACATCTTCCAAATCAACGCCTTTCGTTACCAAACAAACGCTCCGCACTCGCTCCTGTGCGCCGATGCACACATCGGGAACGAGCAGAACATCTTCGATTCGCTGATATTCGATGACGGGAACGAGGGCGGCGGAAACTCTTCGTTGCCGCAGCATTTCAGCCGAACGCGCCGGGGCATTATCCAAAATCAATTCAAATCGTCCGCGCTCAGAACCGTAAAGAAACGACCAAATTAAAGGGGCGGTGTTGGAATAGCTCGAAGCGGAAATTCTCGGAACTTGCATCTACGCGCTCAACACATCTTGAAACACAGGCGTTTCGTCAATAACTTTTTTGGCAAATGGACAAACGGGAACAATTTGAAAATTGTTTTGACGCGCAAATTTCACCACCGCTTCAACCAAATCCTTGCCGATGCCTTCGCCCTGCAAGGATTCGTCAACTTCCGTGTGGTCAATGACAATTTTATCCGCGCCCGATTTTTTGTAGGTCATCAAAGCAACTTGTTTTCCGTTTTCTTCGATAAAAAACTTACCCTTACCTTTGCTTTCTTCTCTGTTTATTTTCATAAAATTAGTGGTGTTCCGAATCAACGCTTTCAGGCAAATTACCGTGATAAATCGCGCCGCCGCCCGCTGCAAACTCTCTCGACTTTTCCGCCATTCCGACAGCTAATGCTTTTTCTTCGTCAACGCCTTGCTGCGCGGCGTATTCTCGAACATCCTGCGTGATTTTCATCGAGCAGAAATGCGGTCCGCACATCGAGCAGAAATGCGCGAGCTTTGCGCCTTCCGCCGGCAGCGTTTCGTCGTGATATTCGCGGGCGACTTCCGGATCGAGCGCGAGATTAAATTGGTCTTCCCAGCGAAATTCAAAACGCGCCTTTGAAAGTGCGTTGTCGCGCATTTGCGCCGCCGGATGACCTTTCGCCAAGTCCGCCGCGTGCGCCGCGAGTTTGTATGTAATCACTCCTTCTTTAACATCTTTTTTATTCGGCAAGCCGAGATGTTCTTTCGGGGTAACATAACAAAGCATCGCGCAGCCGAACCAGCCAATCATCGCCGCGCCGATTCCCGAGGTGATATGGTCGTAACCTGGAGCGATGTCAGTTGTCAAAGGTCCTAAAGTGTAAAATGGCGCTTCGCCGCAAACCGCTAACTGCTTGTCCATATTTTCTTTTATTAAGTGCATCGGCACGTGACCGGGACCTTCAATCATCGTTTGACAATCCATTTCCCAAGCGATTTTTGTCAACTCGCCCAAAGTTTCTAATTCGGCAAACTGCGCCGCGTCGTTTGCGTCGGCAATCGAGCCGGGACGCAAACCGTCGCCGAGAGAAAACGAAACGTCGTAGGTTCGCATAATCTCGCAAATCTCAGAGAAGCGCGTGTAAAGAAAACTTTCTTCGTGGTGCGATAAACACCATTTCGCCATAATCGAGCCGCCGCGCGAAACAATTCCCGTCGTGCGTTTCGCTGTCAGAGGAATATACGGCAATCGCACGCCCGCGTGAATCGTGAAATAATCAACGCCTTGCTCGGCTTGTTCAAGCAAAGTGTCGCGGTAAATTTCCCAAGTCAAATCTTCGGCTTTTCCGTTCACTTTTTCCAACGCCTGATAAATCGGCACAGTCCCAATCGGCACGGGCGAATTTCGCAAAATCCATTCGCGCGTCGCGTGAATGTTCTTGCCCGTTGACAAATCCATCACCGTGTCCGCACCCCACAGCGTCGCCCAGCGCATCTTTTCGACTTCTTCTTCAATCGAAGAAGCAATCGCCGAGTTTCCGATATTCGCGTTGATTTTTACAAGGAAATTTCGACCAATCGCCATCGGCTCGGCTTCGGGATGATTAATGTTGGCGGGAATAATCGCTCGTCCTCGCGCAACTTCATCGCGGACGAATTCGGGCGTAACGAATTTCGGAATTGATGCGCCGAACGATTCGCCCGCGTGTTGATGATACGGGGAATCTCTTTCGTCTTGTTGTCCGTTCGCCAAAGTCTCAAACGCGATTTGCCGTCCGAGATTTTCGCGGATGGCGACGTATTCCATTTCCGGCGTGATAATACCTTTTCTTGCGTAATGAATCTGCGTTACGCATTTTCCCGATTTCGCCTTTAATGGCGCGCGTTTCAAGCCGGGAAATTCTTCGAGCTTTCCGCTGTCTTTTATTTTGGCGATTTCTTCCGCACCTTTCGTCAAATAACCGTTATCCTGCGGCAAAATTTCGCGCCCAATATATTCTTCAACATCTTCACGCGCCAAAATCCATTCGCGCCGCAATGTCGGCAATCCTTCGCGCACGTCGCATCTCTCATCCGGGTCAGTCCAAACACCGCTCGTGTCATAAATTCTCACAGACGGATTTTCTTCGAGTTCATCCTTCATATTTCTGGACGGACTCAATGCGATTTCTCGAAACGGAACGCGCAAATTATGTTTGGTTTGATTGATTGTGCTGCCGTTGGTTTCAACGTAGATTTTTTGTGAACTCGGCAGTTTTACTTGCGTGCTGGTTTTTTCTTCTCTTTTTTCACTCATCGTTTTTCTCCCTTCGTCGGTATTATCCGCATCAGGTTTTTAGGAGTCGTGTTTCTAATCAAACACCTCTCAGCCTTTACAGCTCCTCCGAAAACTTTTGCTTTATCAAATTAAAGCAACTTTTTGTCTAAAAAACAATTTCGCGGAATTTTGCCGATTCTGATTAACCGTAAAATCAGAACTCAAACGCGACGAAAATTTTTGCCTCTGGCATTCATTTTGCACAAGCCGTTCAGAATAAAAGTTTTTCGTATGAAATCTTTACACGAAGAAATTTCATACGTTCATTAATTTACAAGTAAGGGAGATTTAATTATGAAAAAGATGATTTATTTCGGCGTAATCTTAGCTTTGACAATGTGTGTATCAAACGGATTCGCCCAAGGCACGATGAATTCAGACAGCAAGATGCAAACCAGCGGCAAGAAGAATTCCGATAGTAAGTTTATGATGATGGCGGCAATGAGCGATATGAACGAGATAGGTTTAAGCAATACGGCGTTGTCGAAATCTTCAAACGAAGATGTTAAAAAACTCGCTCAAATGATGGTTGACGACCACACTAAAGCGAGCGAAGAGCTTAAACCGATTGCGATGAGCAAAAACGTGATGCTGCCGACCGAAATGGATTCAAAGCATAAAGCGGCGATGGAAAAAATGTCGGCAATGTCGGGCTCAGGCTTTGATAGAGAATATGTAAAAATGATGGTCAAAGACCACGAAAAAGCTGTTGCAATGTTCCAGAAGGAAGCAAACAATGGCAAAGATGCGGAAGCTAAAGCGTTTGCCGCTAAAACTCTGCCGACTTTACAAGGACATCTCGATATGTCTCGTAATATGATGACTAAAATGATGGGCAATAAAACTGACAGTAAAACGAGCGGAATGTAAAAATGCGGCGTTGCCCACGTTTTTTAATATCAAATAAAAACACAACGAACACTTTTGATTATTGTTCGTTGTGTTTTTTATTACGAGTTTCAATAATCTTAACTAGAAGCTATCTCAAAAATACGGATTTCAAAAACGCCATCATCGCGTTGAATAACACAATGTTCTTTTAAATCTTGGTTTGAGCGTCTCAATCTTTATTTGATTTGGATTTGCGGCTTTCTTTGTTTTCCAGCATTTCCTTTGCTTTCTCGATTTCCTGTTTTTGTTCGCCACTCAAAGTCGGATATTTTTGATGCAGCGATTTGAGTTTTTCCGCGATGATTCCGGCAACGGCGGCGCGGGCAAACCAGCGATGGTTGTTCGGGATAATGTGCCACGCCGCGATTTTGGTGCTGGTGTGGTCGAAAACCTCTTCGTAGATTTTCATATATTCGTCCCAATGCTCGCGGTCTTCGACATCATCTATTGAAAATTTCCATTTCTTTTCCGGGCGCTCGATTCTCTCGAGCAGCTTTTCGCGCTGTGTTTCTTTTGACAGATTCAGAAAAAACTTGAGAACGTGAATGCCGTTGTCGAGCAGATATTCCTCAAAATTGTTGATGTGGCGATAGCGTTTTTTCCAAATGTCTTTGCCAATCACGCTTTTCGGAAAGTTGTATTGTTCGAGCTTTTCCGGGTGGATGCGTTCGGCAATGACGTGTTCATAATACGAGCGGTTGAAAATGCCGATTTGACCGCGTGCCGGAACCGATTGCGCCGCCCGCCAGAGGTAATCGTGTTTGACTTCTTTTTCCGTCGGAGCTTTAAACATTTTCATTTCGCAGCCCTGTGGGTCGAGACACGACGTCACGTTTTTAATCATCGCGTCTTTGCCCGCGCCGTCCATCGCCTGGAAAATGACCAGCAGCCCGTTTGTCTCGTGCGCCATCAGCAAGTCTTGATATTTGGCGATGCGTTCGGCGTTTTCGTTCAGCATTTTCTGCGCCTTTTCTTTGCTGAAGTCGGCGGCAAAATCGGAGTCAAAATCTTTGAGATTGTTTTTTTTGCCGGGCTTATAAATAAATTGTTTGTAATTCATCGTTAATTTGATCTTAATTCAAAATTCATTCATCCTGCATTCTCAAATAAAGCCATCCGCCGTGCTGTTCTCTTACCCAAAACAAAAAGGATTAGCAAATAATCTAACCCTCGCCCGTTTTGTTTATGTCAGTATTTGAGATGGCAGGTTACTTCTTTCAACCTTTAAATTCTACAAAAGATTTCATTCATCATTTACAATATATCATTTGGTAAATCTATATTGTGCATATTCAAAAAATTCACTCATCTTTTCTATTTCTCTTGATGAATTTCCGCTACGCAAGTAAAAAATTTCTTTGTTTATTCCACCTTTAGACTTGTCTACAAACAAAGGCTTTTTACCTTTTGGTATTTTGATGTGGCATATTTCTTTGTTGTCAATATCTTCAACATTGATAATAGGAAATTCGATGTCAAGTTGATTAGTAAAGGTAACGCCAAAATTTTTGTCAATTAGATTTCTTAAATGCAGTTCAAAATCGTCTCTATTGCCTTCACCTTTTTAAAGGTTTTATAGTCAAAAGCCAACCCTAAAACATTTCCATTATCTTCAACTCCGATTAATAAATTTCCACCATTGACATTGTTGAATGCAGCAATGGTTTTGATAACAACTTGCTCCAATTCTTTATTGATTATGCTTTCCTTCAAATCCCACCGGAGCGAAGATTTAAACTCAAAGAATTTATTTTCTAAACCTTTACCGATAATTTTTTCTATATCTTCTTGACTATTAACGACAGCACTTTTTTGTAGCTCATTATGCAGGTGAATAGATGTTTTGTGGCATAATGTAGAAATGAATATGCCTAATAAATTTGTCAATAATCTGACAGATGAAAATATTATAAAACTTGAGCAATTATGGCAAACGAGTTCAAACTTTCG
>MWYZ01000109.1 GCA_002050365.1 Acidobacteria bacterium 28-1 | reverse complement strand
AAATTCATACGGCACAATCGCTAAAGACAAAGTTGCCGATTTGGTTATCTTGAGTGCCGACCCAAGTATGAACATTCAAAATACAACTAAAATCGTGTATGTCATCAAAGGCGGCAAACTACATAAACGCGAGAAAGTGGTAATGCCCGCCACATAACAATTCAATGGACGTGAGGGCGAAACAGTTACTTTGTTATCGCGTTGTCTGTTTAACTTTAGCTTGCGCGTAATCGGTTTCGCCCACATCATCTCAAGCGTTATGTGCTTTCATGTATCGGAAACTTGATAAATGTTAAAGCTGGTAATCTTAATCTTTTTGGCTTTTGTTTCGGTTGGTTGTTTTGACCGCCAAGAAGAAGTAACTTTCAAAAACGGCAATGTTATGTTGGCTGGAACTTTGACATTGCCTTCCGGCAACGATCCACATCCTGCCGTAATCTTTGTTCATGGTTCGGGTGCTGCCAGCCGAGAAAGTAATCGCTTTTACGCGGACCTTTTCGCTCGTCAGGGAATCGCAACCCTGATTTATGATAAGCGTGGAGTCGGTGCATCCACAGGAGACTGGCGTTACACGCATCTCGAAGATTTGGCTGAAGATGCTCTTGCCGGTGTGCAGTTGTTGAAAAGCCGGAAAGACATCAATTCTAACCAAATTGGCATATTCGGCGGCAGTCAGGGCGGTTGGGTTGCTCCGCTTGCAGCTTCTCGCTCAAAGGATGTGGCGTTCATTATTACTTCCGCCGGTTCTACTTTCACGCCAACTCATCTAGCGAAATGGCGAAGCGTTACTTATGTCCGAAATGCAGGTTATTCTGATGAAACGGTGCAGCGAGCGTCGGCGTTGATGGATTTACAATTTGACTTAATTCGCCGGGAAGGATGGGTAAAAGGCTGGGAGAAATACGAAGTTGAACTTCAGAAAGTCCGAAACGAACCGTGGTTTCCAATGCTTTCGGAATTAAGAAACCCGCGCAAAGATTCGTGGTTTATGGCATTCACGGCAAGCATAGATTTTGACCCGATACCCGTTTATGAGAATCTTAATGTTCCTGTGTTGGCGATTCTCGGAGAGGCTGACGTTTTGGTGCCGGCGCAAGAAACAGCCGCTCTACTTGAGCGCATAAAGAAAGAAAAGAACAAAGATATTACCGTCGCCATTCTTTCAGGAGCAGACCATAATATGAACCGCCCGACCGGAGCAAGACCAGTTCCCGAATATGCGGAAACAATGATTAGCTGGATATTACAAAGGGTGAATGTTTCAAATTAAGCCGCACATAACAAATCATCGGACGCGAGGCGGAGACAGCTACTCTTTAAAGATTTGCGTGGTTAAGTTCGGCTTGTCCGTTGCCGGTTTCGCCCCGCGTCATCTCAGTCATCAGACCTCTTTTGATGTATAGTCAGGTTTGAAAAAGTTATGAACTTCAAACAATCGAAGAGCGTAACTTTGTGAAAGAGTAATAGCTCAAACATTTTATGTGAGGTATCTTATGTATTGCCCCCAATGTAGCCAAGAACAAATTTCCGACCAAGTGCGCTTTTGCCCTCGCTGCGGGTTTCAGCTTGATGCATTAAAATTGATGCTCACTGAAAATCAGAATGGTTTAGCGATATCCGAAGCCGAACGGGAAACTCACCTTATTTCTAATCGCAAAAAAGATGTTCTCTTAGGAGCATCCGTTATGCTGGTGGCAGCAATATCAATTGTTTTATTGATGATTAGCAGTGCGGCAATCACCCCTTGGCAAGCAATCATCATCCCCTTACTTCTGGTGTGGATAGGAATTGTTTCTCTTATTTTACTTTCCGGTCACGCCGCGCGCGAAGTTACAAATCTCTTTTCCAAAGATGATTTCGCATCTCCTTCGCAGATTGTATCCAAATTGATTAGGCGACTTAATCCCACTGCTTCTCATCAAGCTTTACCGCCCGTTCAAAGTGAACCTATTGCAGGATTCGGCACATGGCGCGTCAATACGGCGGAGTTAGTGCAACCATTAAGTGTTACAGAACACACAACGAACTTACTCACCAAGAAGGACAATCGAAAGTGAAGAAAGGTCAAACAGTTTAATGTGCGTGAAGTCGAAGCAAGGGTTTTATAATCACGCTGTTTTATTCACTTAACTTGCTTGCAGAAAATTTTGCTCCACGCCATCTCAGCCGTTGGACGCTTTTCGGTGTTTCTGCGGAAGTAAAATTTGGAGTAGAGTTACATAATGAAGTTTCGCGCTCAATCGTTCAATTTCATCATTTTGATTTTTCTTTTCTTGGCGTTCGTTCAAGCAAACGCGCAATCCCAAAAGAACAAATCCCGTAAAGTTGCTCTGCCTACCTCGCAGGCTCGATTCATTTCTGGTAACAGTTCGCTCGAAATACCGTTCGATTTATCCGGTAATCTTGTCTTGTTGCAGGCGAAAGTAAATGATTCCGCGCCTGTTTGGTTCATTTTTGACACGGGCGCGGATAGCACTGTCATTGATGCCGAGTTTGCCAAGACACTGCGCTTGAAACCTGCCGGTAAAATTGTCGGGACGGGCGGCGCGGGGACGGCTGAAGCTGTTAAATTTAAGACGGTTTCAATGCAGTTTCCGAATATTGAAATCTCCAATTTAACAATTTACGGACTTCCGATTGATTCTTTTTCATCGCCGCTCGGTAAGAAAATTGGCGGCGTTATCGGCTACGACATTATCAAAGAGTTTGTCGTCGAGATTGATTACGCCGCTCGAAAAATCAATTTATACAAACCGGATAGCTACCAATACTCGGGAGCGGGCGAAATTTTTCCTCTAGTGTTTGAGGAGAATTTGCCGTTTGTTCAAGCGAGCTTCGCTTTTGAAAAACGAGTGCCGATTAGCGGCAAATTTGAGATTGATTCAGGTTCAACCGGCGCGGTTTTGTTCAATACGCCGTTCGTCAAAAAGCATCAACTTCTGAAATCCGTTTCTCGAACAAGCGAAACCCGCATCGGCGGTGTTGGCGGCACAGCGCAGACTTTTCTTGGGCGCGTTAAAAGTATAGGTTTGGGACGCTTCACACTTGAGAATCCAATCGCGCGTTTCTCGCAAGCAACACGCGGAGATTATGCCAGCAATAAATACGACGGGCTGCTTGGCGGCGAAGTTTTCCGTCGTTTCAAAACAATTTTTGATTACTCACGCAATAGAATGATTCTTGAGCCGAATGCGCAGTTTTCCGAGCCTTACGAAATTGATATGAGCGGAATGGAGTTGCTCGCCTACGGCGACGACCTTTCAATCGTGCTGATTGATGACGTAAAGCCGAAGACTCCGGCAGCAGAAGCCGGAGTGCGCGGCGATGACATAATCACGGCGATTGACAATCGTCCGGTCAAGGACTTTACGCTGGAGCAAATTCGTGAAATGTTCAGGCAGGACGGGCGAGAATATCTGTTAAAACTGAAACGTGACGGAACAGAAGTGCAGGTAAAAATCAAGCTGCGTAGATTAACCTAACGGCGCGTCCAACAATTCAATGGACGTGAGGGCGAAATAGCCGCTCTTTAATAACGTCTTTTCTTGATTCGGAGTTGCGTGAATCCGGTTTTGCCCCTCGTCAACTCATCCGTCAGGCGGCTCTGTGCAGTATATTACAAAAATTGTTAGTTATAATGGAGTATAAGCAACCATTATGAACAGTAAGCCAAAGTGCATAATTGTTACGGGACGAGCAGGGGCTGGCAAGACAACTCTGTCCAAAAAACTGGGGCGGCAGTTGTGGATGCCCGTCATTAGCCGTGATGAAATCAAAGAAGGTATGTCAACACCTTTGGCGTAAAACACGACCAACTATCACCTGACACCGATGGCTTTGTGTCTAACTTTTTCTTTGACACCGTATGCCAATATCTCACCAACAAAGTATCCGTCATCATTGAAGCGGCATTTCAACACGCGGTTTGGGAGTGGAGAATGCCCCAGATTCTTGAGCTCAGTTATCCTTATATTATTGTCTGCTCTGTTGATGTAGAGACGGCGGCGCAACGGCACTTGCAAAGGGGCTTGGCTAATCCGCGTCGAGAGTTCTATCACGAAGATAAGCGCGTTTCTCTCTATCGGGCGACAGGCGAGATTGGGACGCCGCAACCGTATGTAGCTCCAAATTTCGACGTGCCGACGCTTTATGTTTTGACAGAGAGCGATTACTCGCCGAACTTAGATGAGATTGCACATCAAATTCAGTCACAAAATGCCCAACAAATCCGAAGCAATTAAAATTTTGATTAAAGAATGAATAAACCTGCTCTTCTCATAATAGATATGCTCAATGACTCTTTCTTAAGCGAACAGCTTATTGCGAAACGAGCTGAGCTTTGTGATTCGATTAATAAACTCCTCCATTTCGCTCGGGAGAACCAATTTCACATTTTATGGGTTCGGCAAGAGTTCAAGGCAGATTTAAGCGATGCTTTCCTCGAAATGCGGGATGAAAATATCAACATGTATATCGAAGGCACTTTCGGCAGCAAAATACTTGAAGAGCTACAGCAAATGGATGAGCGCGAGATTATCAAGAAGCGATACAGTGCTTTCTTTCATACAGAACTCGACGACTTACTAAAAGAGCTTAATCCTTCTTTTCTGGTTTTGGCTGGCGTAAATACGCACGCTTGTATAAGAACGGCTGCAATTGATGCTTATCAGCTTGATTATAGGGTTCAAATCATAAGCGATTGTGTTGCATCGCCTGACCAAAGGCATCATGATGTTACACTGGATTATTTAGAAAGGATTTCAAAGGTAGTCAAACTTGATAAATTTAAAGAGGAATTTAATGCGGGGTAGCTGCCGAAAACGCCGCCGAAGTCGGGTAAGAGAAGCGTATTACTACGCCTCTCTCCCCTCAGAACCGTGCTTGCGACTTTCACCGCACACGGCTCAAGCCTCTCAAACGCTCTTTGACAGAACGCACCAGCTACAACCACTGATTCAACAATACTGATTTATTGTCCGTTCCTGTTTTCACAGTGAGAAGCGCACCAGCAAGTCCGAAAACTGCCGTCATTTGCTTTCTTCTCCGAAGCGGAATCAATAACCTTTCCTGTTGAGAAAGACCAATCCCGAAGTCTGCTCGTTTTCACGCCGGATAATGTTACTATTGGCTCGTCTCGGCTTTTAGTTCAATCCGTATCTCTGCCATTACAGTAAAGCATTCGCTTTTTCGGTTATCCCATACCTGCAACCCTATCGGCTCATCTCACGATTTGCTTTCCTCTGACGAGGACGATTACAGGTTTTCCACGTTCCGCTTGATTACCACAGACGACTTAGGTTCTGCCTTTTCTCCGGTAGCTCTGCATCTCCGCCGGAAACGATTTGAATTTCCGGTCTTGGCTACTCACCATTTTGGTCACAGCCTGTCAGCATCTTTGGCTGTCTGTCCATCACGAAGTTTATCGGCAGTTCACTTTCATTAACCATATCGTCCTATTCTAGCGGACTCATCCGCCGTGATGCTGGCAGAAGTTCCGCGTTGTCCCAAAGGCTTTACACCCTGCCGTTGCCAGCAACGCATACTTTGGTAGAATCGGATTGGGAGAACAATCGGTGATGTCAAAACTTTCGTTTAGCATCACAGCTAATCAAGCGACTTTCGTGTCACGCCAATTCAATGGACGTGAGGGCGAAACAGCGACTTTCTTATCGCGTTGTCCGTCAAACTTTAGCGGGCTTGGCGGCGGTTTCGCCCCACGTCAATTTAATCGTTATCGAGCCGAATAAAGTCATTCCCAGGGGCATTTCAAAAGGAAGAAAATTTGATGAAAAAATATTTTTTAAGGCAATTCGTTTTGGGAGCGGCACTTGTTGCTGCTTTTTTAATTCCCGATGTTTACGCGCAAAACCGTCAGGCACCGGATCAGGAACTAATCGCCAAGCGCAACCAGATTGAAAAAGAACTTCAGGAAGTCGCCATCATTGACCGCAAAGTAATGGTTCCGATGCGCGACGGCAAACGAATGGCGGCGGACATTTACCGCCCGAAAGACGCTTCCCGAAAATACCCGATTATCTTTTCGCGCACGCCTTATAATTTTAACTTCTGGGACGTTCGGCTGGGAGCGCCGCGCGATATGACGACCATTTTAGAAGCCGTCAAACGCGGTTACGCATATGTCGTGATGAACGAGCGGGGACATTTTTTCTCGGAAGGAAACTATGACATTCTCGGCGCGCCGGTTTCCGACGGCGACGACGCGATAAAGTGGATGTCGTCGCAGCCTTGGTCGAATAAAAAAGTCGGCGCGATCGGCTGCTCTTCGACCGCCGAATGGCAGCCCGCGGTGGCGGCTCTCGGCAATCCTAACTTTACGACAATGATCGTGCAGGGTTATGGCGCGGGCATCGGGCGCGTCGGACCATATTACGAGCAGGGCAACTGGTATCGCGGCGGCGCGGTGCAGATGCTGTTTATCGCGTGGCTTTACGGCGAACAGAATCAAGTTCGTCCGATGTTTCCCGCAGGCACTTCGCAGGAAGATCTGATCCGCGCTTCAAAATCTTTTGACCTCGCCCAGCAGTCGCCGCCTATTGACTGGTCGCAGGCTCTGCGACATCTGCCCGTCAAAGACATTATCAAAGCGGTTGACGGACCGAAAGGAATTTTCGCCGATGAAATGCCCGTCCCGACCGGCGGCGCGATGATCAAGCGCGCGCCGAACGATCCGGCGTGGTACAAAGGCGGAATCTGGCACGACAATATGAAGATCAATATTCCGGGCTTCTGGTTTGTGTCCTGGTATGACGTCTCGGTCGGTCCGAATATCGCGGCTTACAACCACGTCCGCAAAACCGCCGACCCCGCAATCGCGGATAAACAGTATCTGGTGATCGCTCCCGTTCTGCATTGCAGTTACACGCGCGCGACGGAGAGCACCGTTGTCGGCGAACGCTCGATGGGCGACGCGCGGCTCGATTACAACGCGCTGACCTACGGCTGGTTTGATCATTTCTTAAAAGGCGAAAACAACGGGATTTTAGAAAAAATGCCGAAGGTTCGATACTTTACGATGGGCAGCAATAAGTGGCAAAGTGCCGATTCATTTCCGGTTGCCGGGTCGCAGCCGATGAAATTTTATCTTTCGAGCGGCGGCAAAGCGAATTCATTGAAAGGCGACGGCGCATTAGTTCTGGCTCCGCCCGCGACCGATATGCCTGATAGTTTTACATACGATCCGATGAATCCGGTTCCGTCCTACGGCGGCAACGTCTGCTGCACCGGAAACGCTGTTAAGGGCGGTTCTTTTGACCAGAGCAAAATGGAAGAGCGCGATGATATTCTCGTTTACAGTTCGGACGTTTTAAAGGAAGGAATTGAATTGACGGGAAACATAGACGTTACGCTCTATGTTTCGTCCGACGCGAAGGACACGGATTTTACCGTGAAATTGATTGACGTGGACGAACAGGGACGCGCCTACAATCTGGACGAAACGATCCAGCGGATGCGCTACCGCGACGGCTACGACAAACCGCTGGTCTGGATGGAAAAAGACAAAGTTTACAAAGTGAAATTTCAACCGATGATGACCAGCAACTATTTCGCGCCCGGACACCGCATCCGCATCGAAATCTCGAGCAGCAATTTCCCGAGATTCGACCGCAACCTGAACACCGGCGGAAACAACTACGACGAAACAAAAGCCGTCATTGCCCGAAATGCGGTTCATCATTCAAAACAATACCCGGCTGAGGTAACGATAACCGTCGTCAAAAATAAATAAAATACAAGTTATTTTAATGCCTCTTAGTCTTTAACGGTTATTCGAAAAAACAAGCTGATGGACTCGGTTTGGACACAAAATAGAGTTGTGATAGTTTAAGCGCAATAGACAGAACAAATAAAATTTAGGTTCACACCCTACCTGCGGAGCCAATTCTTTTTAGTAACTTACGTTAATAAACAAGTTACAGAAACGCGAAATCAAAGCGTGTCCAAACAAAAAAAAGGCAAGCTAAAAACTTACCTTTTTTTGTTTGACAACGAAATTTTACAAAAATTATATCGCTTGTTTCCGATTTTCTAGCGCAAACAGAATAGTAATGCGGACTTAGATTGTTGTCGCTAGCATTTGGATATTGTGTCAGCGGTTTGTTTTCACAGTTCGTTCCGTAAGTTTTCGTCAATTTCGTTAATCGGCGCGGCGACCACATCAAAAGCGCGGCGCAGAATCAATTTGATTTCCGTTTCAGTTAAATCGTCTACTTGCAAAACCCGCGCATCAATCGCTCCCAAATTTGCCTCAACTATTGCATCAGTGCAGATTTTAACGGCGACCGCTCGCGCTTCTGCGCTGCCCTTTATTTCGCTCCAAGCCCGCCTGCACAAATTTGCGGCGAACGAATCGCTCGAGTTTGCCGCGCGAATCCGTTTCAAATTGCCGATTTCCCGAAAAAGCGGAATGAAGGCGGCGAGATTGACGACAGCTGAATTTTCCATTATTTCCTTCGCCGTTTGATTTGCCGAATTCATATTTTTTCGCTTGCTGCCGCAGCCGATTGCGCTTGTTCGTTTTCGGTCGGCTTATTGTCCGTTTTTTCGGCGTGCGCGGTCAGCCATTCGAGCAGCATTTGTTCCTGCACGTGCAAGGCGTGTTCGGGGCGCATCGTCGCTTCGTTCGCCACTTGCGGCAATTTGAAGAATATCGAAAGCTGTTCCTGAACACCCGCTTCGCCGCAACGCTGTGCGTAATCGAGCAGACGGGCGATTTCGATAACGAGCGGCGCGGCTAAAATCGAATCTTTACAGAGAAAATTGATTTTAAGTTGCATCGGCTGTCCCAAAAAACCGATGATATCAATGTTATCCCAAGCCTCTTTGTTATCGCCGCGCGGACGATAATAGCGAATATCAACGAGATGGTCTTCAACCTTGTAGCCGAGAATATCATCCAGCACCGAGCCTTTCGTCGTTATTTTCGACTTCAAAGAATCCGGATGACTCAGAGCTAAACCGTCTCGATTGCCCAAGATATTAGTGGAAAACCAACCGTCAACTTTCAGCGCACGAGACTTTAAGCCGGGCGCAATGACGGTTTTAATAAAAGTCTGTCCGGTTTTTCCATCTTTACCCGCGAGCGGAACGCCCCGCTCTTCGGCAAATCGGACGAGTGCGGGAATATCGCCCGCGACCGACGGCGTGAAATTGCCGTAAGCGACGCCTTCGCCGACCGCCGCATAAGCGTAGAGCATCGCCGGACTGATTTCCGCCGAATTATCGTAAATCGCCTGTTCAAAATTTTCGAGCGTGGCGAAAGTCGGCGAATCTTTATCAATGAAACTCTCGGTTGAAGCGAGATTTATCAACACAACGCGCTCGACACCCTGCTCGTTTTTGAAACGGCGAATGTCTTCGCGAATAGTTTCGATGCAAAGACTGTGATTTGCGGCGGCGGCAGCGTTTTTGCCTTCAATATTATGGCAAAACGCCGAATTGCAAACGGCGGCAAGCGGCTTAATGCTACCGAGTTGCTCGCTCACGGCTTGAAAATGCTGAAGCGTCAAAACGTTATGGGTCGTCGCGGCAACCGCCAAATCATCGCCAATCATATCCCAACCCGCAAATACGAGATTTTCGTAATCGGTCAAATTGCCGACTAATTTCTCCGGCATCGCCGCCAACGGCAATCCTTCTGTACCGATACTTCCCTTCTTCAAAAGCTCAACTCCGGCGATTGCGGTTGAGGCGACCGCGCCGCCGACGCCGACGATCATTACTCCTAATTTTGAATTTGTCTTCATCATTTTTGTTTTTTTTATTACAAACACAAAAACCCTTTGAACAAAAGTTGCGGACACTTTCGCCAAGGGTTTACATTTATTTATTTAAGAACTCTAATTCCATCTTACATTCAAAAACTGATTCTCACAAATTCGACAATCTGTATTAATTGCAAAGCGGTTAGAGAGTTACAGACGGGTAAAAATTCAACGACAAAGTTCGGCGGTCCGCGCTCTGTGGTGTGTTTCTTGTTCAACAGAAGCAAATTAAAGTCTGGAGAACGGAGCTTTTTCTTAAATTATGCCCGACTACTTAAAACAACTCGATTGGCAATTGAATTGGTGAATCCGCTTTGTTTTGGATGGCTGCAGTCGGGTTAATCTTTCGTGTATCTTTAAACACTGATTTCATCCGAACCCAGCCCAAATCATTTTTTTAACTTACCTTTTCCTTCTGTCTGACAACGAAATTTTCTTTTTTTTCACTATCACCGACGATAAAATTTTCCAGAATTGAGACCGTTTTTCTGGTTTTCGCGGGTTGCGTGCAAGTAATGCAAAATTAGGTCGCTATGCTGCCGGTTACGTCTCGGAAAGCGAGACAAAAAGAATGTAATCAAGAAGAAGTTCGCGGCGTTTTTCTATGTCCCAATCAACTTCTAATCTCTTAGCGTGGTCTGCAAAACAAATCTTGCCAATTTCTGCTTTTTAACTTTGCGAAAGCGGTAGTCTGACCGTTGCCGTCGCGCCGTCCGTGCGATTGTTTTCAATCGCCAGCAAACCCAGATGCCGTTGTACTATTCGATGACTAATCGCTAATCCCAAGCCTGTTCCGCCTTCTTTATTCGCCGTAAAAAACGGGTTGAAAACATTCGGCAGAGCGTCTTCGGGAATGCCGCGCCCGTTATCGGAAATTGTGATAACGATGTGCGGACGGCGATAGGTTTCGGTCGGCAAAAATGCCGTATCGGTTACGATTCGCAGCATCTTTTCGCCGTTTTCGCCGTTTTCCATCGCTTGCCGCGCGTTGGTGATTAAGTTAAATAAAACCTGCTGAATCTGCGAAGCGTCGCCGTCCACTGTCGGCAAATACGGCGCGAGATTCAATCGGATTTTGATGTCTGAACCGTGCAGTTGATGATTGAGCAGACCGATGGTTTTTTCGATTAAATCATTGATATTGACGGGCGTAAATTCCGGCGGGCGCTCACGCGAAAAGTCAAGTAACTGATTGACAAGTTGCGTGATGTTGGAAGTTTGTTCCCGGATGGCGGCGATTTCCTCGTTATTTCGCAGATTTTTGTCGGCACGCGTCAGAAATTCGATGTTTGCCGAGATGATATTTAGAGGCGTACCGACTTCGTGCGCGATTCCGGCGGTGATTTCGCCGATGGCGGAAATTCTTTCCTGCTGAATCAAGCGGCGTTCAATCAATTTTTCGTCCGTTACGTCGCGTGTTGTGCAGACGACACCGACGACGCGATTTTCCGTATTCATAATCGGGTCGGTAATCACGCGTAGAACGCGCCCGTGCAGACGGTCGTTGAGTTCGACTTTTTGCGGCATTCGCTCGGTTACGGTTCGCATAATCGTACAGTCAGGGCGCGGTTTTTTCGAGTCGTGGTAAAGCTCGCAGCAACGAATTCCAACCAGATCTTCGGCGGACGTGTCGAACATTTGCGCGAGCGAAGCGTTGGCGCGCTTAATTTTCCCGGACGGCGCGTGAATCGAAACGCCGTCGGTCATCGCGTCGAAAGTTTCTTCCCATTCGGTTCGCGCGTCGGTTAGTTCATTCAATAAATTGGCGCGTTCGAGCGCGACACCGACTTGTTTGCCAATGCCCGTCAGCATTGATTTTTCGTGTTCGGTAAAATTGCGCGGCACGTGGTTGAGCAGCGTCAGCACGCCGCGCACAACGCCGCCGCGCCCGACCAGCGGAACAGTCGCCAACGAGCCGATTTTCTCGTTCACCACCGGACGCGCAAGCCGCCGGTCAAAGGTCGTATCGCTAACCAATAAAGTTTCGGCTAAAACGGCGGTTTGCCCGATAACGCCTTCGCCGAGTTCAAATCGTCCAATCATTCGGCTGACGCGCTTAGTCAAATTTTCCTCAACAATGAGTTCGAGCGATTCATTATCTTCGTCCAAAATATGAACGCAGCCGGAACTCAAGTTCATCACGCGCAGCACGGCGTTAAGAATTCTTTCGAGCAAGGACTCAACTTCCGACATCTGCGTAATCGCTTCTGCCACGTCAATCAGCGCGAAAAGTTGCGCGTTGCGCCGCGAGATACGCTGTTCGCTTTCTTTGGTTTTCGTTACGTCGCGGATGACGGCGGAAATG
The DNA here is from genome assembly GCA_002050365.1 of Acidobacteria bacterium 28-1. Classification (GTDB taxonomy): domain Bacteria; phylum Acidobacteriota; class Blastocatellia; order Pyrinomonadales; family Pyrinomonadaceae. The sequence continues at coordinate 42,494 of MWYZ01000109.1, read as the reverse complement.
CCGACGAAATTTCCATCACCGTTGTGAATTGCGGTTTTCACCGAGTTGACTTCGATAACTTTACCGTTTTTGTCGAGCAGCTGCGTTTCAAAATTTTCGATGTGTCCGGTTTCTTCCACCCTGCGCCACAAAGCGGCGAGATTTTCCGCCGCGCGATACGGCGAGCTTTCCGGCAAAATGTCGGAAAGCTCGGGCAGTTTTTTGGCACTCGCGACAAGACCGAAAAGTTTTTCCGCCGCCGAATTCGCGTAAAAAATTTTGCCGTCCGCGTCAATCACCAAAACTGCATCGGGCAAATGGCGCAAAATATCAATCAACGGGTCGCCGCCGTTGTGTAATTGCTTTGCGTTAATAACGGAATTGAGCGAAGATTTACGCATAAATAGTAAAGAAAAACTAACCACAGATTAACACAGATTCACTCGGATTTTTATTTGTTTCCGCGTTTCTCGAAAAGGTCAGACATTATTGTTTCGCCTTTGCTAACGAAGAAAACAGTTTGAATGTGCGGTGTCATGCCGCGCCGGTTTTTAACCACAACGGCGAAACAATCGCCGCGCTTGGAACTTCAACGACGATTCTCCAGCTTGATAAAACGCATCTGCCGAAAGTGTTCGAGTTAGTAAAAGACGCGGCGCAAAAAGTTTCTCGGCAAATCGGTTATTCAGACAAAAAACGGAATTTGAATTTTTAATTCATTTTTTTTTCTGTTTTTCTGTATCATCCTTAATATGCCGAGGAAAACCGCCAAACAAAATGAGCGTGCCAAAATTTTGGTCGTGGACGACAAAGACCAAATGCGCGATGTTTTGCGAAAGTTTCTCGCTGCCGAAGGTTACTTGGTCGAAACCGCTGCCGATGGCAAGGACGCTCTTCGCAAATTTAGCGAAAATAAATTTGAACTCGTTCTTTCGGATATAAAAATGCCCACGATGGACGGCGCGGAATTGCTGGCGGAAATTCTCAAAATAAATCCGCAAGCGATTGTGATTTTAATGACTGCTTTCGGTTCGATTGAAGCGGCGGTGGCGGCAATCAAACTCGGCGCGGCGGATTATGTTTCCAAGCCGTTTCAAATGGAAGATGTTTTGTTTCGCATCAGCCGCGCATTGAAGGAAAAGCATTTGGAAAAGCGCGTGGCGGATTTGGAAAGCGAAATTCAAAAGCAATCGGCGATGCAGAAATTTATCGGCGGCAGCGCGGCAATCAAACGCCTCAAACAAATTATCGAACGAATCGCGCCGACCGGCGACACGGTTTTAATTACGGGCGAAACCGGCACGGGCAAAGAACTCGTCGCCCGCTCACTACACGAAGCAAGCGGAAGAAACAAAAAAAATTTTGTCGCCCTCGATTGTTCTTCGATTCCCGAAACCTTAATCGAAGCCGAGCTTTTCGGACACGAAAAAGGAACTTTTACCGGTGCAACCGACACTCGCGCCGGACTTTTTGAATTGGCTTCGGACGGAACGCTTTTTCTCGATGAAGTCGAAACTTTGTCTTTGGCAGTGCAGGCAAAACTGCTTCGCGTGCTTCAGGAAAAAGTTTTTCGACGCGTCGGCGGGCGCATTGATGTTGCATTTCAGGCTCGCGTCATTGCCGCAACAAATCAAAATTTAGCGCAGATGATTAACGAGGAAAAGTTTCGGCGGGATTTATTTTATCGCTTGAATGTTTTGCCGGTCGAGATTCCGCCGCTTCGGGAACGCCGTGAAGACGTGCCGGAAATTGTCGCTTATCTGCTGGCGAAACGAGCGCGGGAATTAAACACGGAAAAATTTAAAATCACGCCCGAAGCAATGAACGCATTGCAAAATCACGAATGGCGCGGTAACGTCCGCGAACTCGAAAACGTCGTTTCATACATCACCGCACTCGGCGGAAATACGATTGACGCTGCCGATTTGCCCGCGCAATTTCAAAATTTAAAATACCAAATACAAAACTTTAAAGGTGAAGAAAATACCGGAAACGGACAAGCAACTTTAGCCGAAATCGAGAAAATCCATATTTTGCGGACACTTCAAACAGTCGGCGGCAATCGCGTTCAAGCCTCGAAACTTCTCGGCGTTGACCGCCGAACGCTGTATAACAAACTGCGACAATATGAAATTGAAGAATAGTAGCAAACTAAAATTAACGCTGACTTAATTTCTTTGATAAATTGCCAATAGAGCGTGTCTGAAAAGTCTGTGTCCCGAAAGGGACATCCTGCAAATAGCCCAGCGATTTATCGCTGGGGCGAGGGCGAACCGTTGCAAGTCCCGTAGGGACGACTGAATTGCAGCACGTGAAATTATTTCAGCCGTCCCTACGGGACTCGCCGCTTTTGTTTGCGCTTTTCGAGAGCGATAAATCGCTGGGCTACTGTCAAAACGTCCGTTTCGCGGACTTTTCAGACACGCTCTAGTCAACAGAAGAATGGTTAAGGTTAAATGCGAGCAAAGGGCTCTAGCCGAAAATAAAAATTGATAAAGCAAAACTTTTAATTCACTACCGAAGAAAACACACGCTTTGAGAATTTATTTCCCGCAATTGCTGTGTAAAATTTTCTCATTCTCACAAGTTTAATTTTCAAATCTCCGCAAAAATTCCCGCGCCAAAAAATTTTTATCCTTTACCAAATTAGGCTGAAACAATTTTTACTTTATTTTTATACTTCGCGGCACAATTTTTGAATTCCTAAATCAACGCATTTCCAAAAATTTAAAAATTTAATATCCCAAATTTCAAGCGAGCAAATTTAGTTTGCCCGAAAAATTTTGTGGAGGGGACTCAAAAAATGAGAAATTATTTGCTTTTGCTTTCGACGGTGATAATTTTATGCGTCGGGACTATTTTTGCGGCTGGTCAAGATATTTCCAAAAATTTCTCGACGGCTGCTCAAAAAACTTTTTCAATTGACGGCGACGACAAAACCGATAAGGATAAAAAAACGGCGGAGGAAATAAAAGACCCGCTGATAAAAATTCTTCAAAGCAAAGGCTTAATTAGCAATGCCGAAGCCGCGGCTCTCGCGGCAAGTTCGTCGCCTGCCGAACAGCGCGACCGGCTTGCCGCTCTGCTGTTTAGCAAGGGAGTAATTTCGGCGGCGGAACTCGACCAGATGCGCCCGACAAATCCGCCCGTCCCAACCGTTAATGCTTCTTTGAAAACCGATTCGAGCGTTGCCAAAACTAATACTGCGGCAGCCAATAACGCGCAAACCGCACCCGCCGTGATTCCGGGCATTGCGCCGATTCGCGTTCTGCAGCTCGAAGGCACGAAACGCGACGGTTTGATCCCCGACATTAAACTCGGTTCAGGCGCGAAACTGAAACTTTACGGATTTTTCAAAACGAGCGTCGTTTACGACAGTTCGAGTCCGGGCGGCAATGACTTTCCGCTTCCCGGTTTTTTAGGCGATACCGGTCCGAACGCTTCACCGGAATTTCATATAAAAGTCAGAGCATTTCGCCTCGGCGCAAATTTCGAGTGGCTCGACCCGGCACCAAATTTGACGTTGACCGGCAGGCTCGAATTTGACTTTGAAGGTGATTTTACCCGCGCGACGAATCGCAATATTTCTTCGATTCGTTCAAGCCAGCCTTCGATTCGGTTAGCTTGGATGCGGATTGATAAAACTTTTGGCGAAACAACCAGCGCACACGTTTTGTTTGGTCAGGATTGGACTCCATTCGGTTCTTCGACCGTGCCGAACACGATTGAAACAACGGGTTTTCATCTTGGTTACGGTAATATCTACGAACGCGCGCCGCAAATCAGAACCGGCGTAAATTTTCTTTTGACGAAAAAACGCAACACTCGCCTGCAGCCTGAAATCGCTTTCGTGCTGCCGTTTTTCGGCAACACTCCGACCGATGTTGGCAACCAACTGGGTTTCGGCGAACGGCAGGGCGTTGATTCGGAGCGTCCTGAAATCCAAGGTCGCGTCGTTCTGCAATTCCAACTCGACAAAGCTGCGGGCGTTGTTCCGGCGCAGCTTATCGCCAGTTTTACGCAAGGAAGGCGCAAAGCGATTTTGCGCCGTCAAGACGTTCCGGCGGCATTTTTGGCGGCGTTTCCGAACGGCGCGGAAGTCGAATCGGATCGCTACGGCTATACGGCGGAATTTCAACTGCCGACGCGCTATTTTACGCTCATCGGCAAATACTATCGCGGAGCTGATTTGCGGGCGTATTTCGGCGGTCAATTATTCTCGACTTACAACGATATTTCAGGCTTAACCGGTGTTACGACGGCGACTTCAATTGACGGTTCTTCAACCGTCGCTTTCGGTTTGCGAAATGGTCAAGCGGTTATCGCCGACCAAAATCCGGTGCGCGGTCAAGGCGGATTTATCAATCTCGGCATTCCGCTTTCGCGGCTCTTCGATGCTGACCCGAAAGGCAGAATGGCGGGTTTTACGGCTTATCTGCATTATGGATATGACGAAGCCTTCGCCCGCGATGTGCGGCAGATACTCGGCGCAACGCTCAATCCGGTCGGCGCGCCGGCGAACCAGTTCGGAGCCAATCGCGGCAAAAGCGATGTCGCTTTCGCAAGTTTGCAATATAAATTAAATTCAATTGTAACTTTCGCGTTCGAGCAATCGTATTTCCGCACTCGTGCCGCTAACAACGCCGGATTTCTGCCGCTATTCAGAGGCATTCCGAGCCGCGAAACACACAATAACCGTTCCGAGTTCGCCACAATTTTTTCGTTCTAGGCTAGCTCAAATTCAGAAAGGCGGTTTTCTGACAAATCGCCTTTCTGAATTAAAAATTTTAATAAAAATTTTACAACAATCTTTGAGGAGAAAATAAAAATGGCAACAGCAGCACGAGACTTGGGCGGATTATACGCCGACAGCATCAGCACCACCAAGATCTGGCAGGTCATCGGCGCGTCGAGCGTCGGCACGATGATTGAATGGTATGACTTTTATATTTTCGGCAGTCTGGCAAGCGTTATCTCGCCGCTGTTTTATCCGCCGGGTAACGATACTTTTGCGCTTATCGCTTATCTGGCGACGTTTGCCGTCGGTTTTGTCGTGCGTCCGTTCGGCGCGTTGTTTTTCGGAAGAATAGGCGATATTGTCGGGCGTAAATACGCTTTTCTCGTGACGCTTATGATTATGGGCGGCGCCACGGCGATTATCGGATTTCTTCCGACTTACGCGCAAATCGGGATTGCCGCCCCGATTATTTTACTGCTGATTCGTGTTCTGCAAGGCTTGGCTCTCGGCGGCGAATACGGTGGTGCGGCGGTTTACGTCGCCGAGCATGTTCCCGACAACAAGCGCGGTTTTTACACTTCGTTTATTCAAATCACCGCAACGCTCGGTTTATTTTTATCGCTTGCCGTTATTCTTGCGGTGCAAAACACGATGAGTGCCGACCAATTTGCGGGCAAAACCGAAGGCTTTGCCGGTTGGCGGATCCCGTTTTTGATTTCGATTTTTCTCGTCGCCATCTCGCTTTACATTCGTCTGCGGATGAAGGAATCACCGATTTTCCAGCACGTCAAAAGTGCGGGGATGACTTCGGCGAGTCCGCTCGTCGAAGCCTTTACCAAATGGGAAAATTTGAAAATCGTTTTGATTTCGCTGTTTGGCGCAACTGCCGGTCAGGGCGTGGTCTGGTATACGGGACAATTTTACGCGCTCTTTTATCTGCAATCTATTTTGAACGTCAACGCGACTTCGTCAAATTATATTGTTGCTATCGCACTTCTTTTGGGGATGCCTTTGTTCGTCGTCTTCGGCGCTTTGTCGGACCGAATTGGGCGCAAATGGATTATTATGGCGGGCTTGCTATTGGCGGTAATTACCTATATTCCGATTTACAAAGCGATGACGTCGGTTGCCGGCTCGAACGTCGTCACGGCAGCTTCGGAAGCCAACAAAGTAACCGGCGCAATCAAACTAATACCGAAATCAATGGATGCGAGCGGTGCTTTGATTGACGCGCCGAAAGTTTTACCTTACACGAGTTTCGGGGATTTAATCTCTAACAGTACGGCTTGGATGTTGATTCTGCTGATTTTTATTCAGGTTATCTGGGTGACGATGGTTTACGGTCCGATTGCCGCATATCTGGTCGAGGCATTTCCCGCTAAGATAAGGTATACCGCACTCTCCTTGCCGTATCACATTGGTAACGGCGTTTTTGGTGGACTGCTGCCGCTTATCGGGCTATCGGTTATTGCGCAAACGGGTAACATTTACGCCGGACTTTATTATCCAATGATTGTCGCTTCAATCACATTTATCGTCGGCTCGCTGCTCTTGCGCGAATCGCGCGACGTGAAAATCTGGGAAGAAGTCGGGATGACACCCGAACAGACGAGACCGACACGCGAGGCGGGCGAGGCGGCGGACGATATTTAAATCAATCCTGTGCGAAAATCAACGTTGCAAAATTTGTAGGGGCGATGTTATCCTCGCCCGCTCAAGGTGGGCTGGATCAAGCCAACGCCCCTAAGATTTCCGATGTAACTTCTCTCTTTTTCAACTGTTTAATTTATAATTAGTTTCGGTTTCACTTTTAACTTTTTGCGATATGTCTACGCCCAAATCTGAAACAATTGAAAAACTTTCACACGAGGAAAACGAATATCCGCCGCCAAAAATCGTCGCGGAAAACGCTTTGCTCAAGGACGCAAAAGCGGAATATGAACGCTGGCGAAAAAATCCCGATGCGTTTTGGGCGGCGGAAGCGGAAAAATTTGTCTGGCTGAAAAAGTGGGATAAAGTGTCGAGTTTCAACGGCGTGAATCACGAATGGTTTATCGGCGGGAAAACCAACATCACGCTCAATATGCTCGATCGCCACGCCGCTTCGGACAAAAAAGATAAAACCGCTTTTATCTGGCTCGGCGAAAACGGCGAAGAAAGAAAAATTTCATATCGAGAATTATTAAAATTGGTCTGCCGGTTCGCCAACGGCTTAAAATCTTTGAACGTCACAAAGGACGACCGCGTGGTAATTTATATGCCTTTGACAATTGAAGGTGTGGTTGCGATGTTGGCTTGCGCCCGAATCGGCGCGATTCACTCGGTTGTTTATGCCGGACTCGGGCAAGCCGCGCTGCGCGATAGAATCACCGATGTAAGTGCGAAAATTTTGATTGCGGGCGATGTCGGTTTTCGGCGCGGCAAGACGGTTGATTTGAAATCAATCGTTAATGAAGCCGTCAAAGATTTATCGTCGGTGGAGAAAATCGTTATTTTTCGCCGCTCGTCAGATTCGTCTGCGGTAGTAGACGGTTCAGACAGAGAAATTAATTTTAATGATTTGCTGAATTTTCCCGACGAATGCGAAACGGAAGAAATGGACTCCGAAGACGTGCTTTTTATTCTTTACACAAGCGGCACGACGGGCAAACCGAAAGGCGTGGTTCACGTTCACGGCGGCTATATGGTCGGGACGACTTATCATTTGAAAAACTTTTTCGATGTCGGCGACGCGGATATTTTTTGGTGTATGTCGGACATCGGCTGGATTGTCGGGCATTCTTATATCGTTTATGCGCCTTTATGCGCGGGCGCGACGACCGTTTTCCGGGAAGGCGCGATTGATTTTCCGCATCAAGGAATCGCTTGGGAAATCGTCGAAAAATACAAAGTTACAAAGATGTTCACCGCGCCGACGGCAATCAGATTTTTTATGCGTTTCGGCGCGGAACTTCCCGCCAAATACGATTTGACCAGCCTGCGCGTGATTGCCTGTGCGGGTGAACCTCTGAATCCGGAAGCGTGGCGTTGGGCGCAAACGCATCTGTGCGGCGACGGCAAGCACGGTTACATCGTGGATAATTGGTGGCAGACCGAACTCGGTGCGCCGACGATTGCTACGCCCGTAACGATGCCGATGCGAATGGGCAAGGCGGGAATTCTGCTTGCCGGTGTCGAAGCCGATGTCGTGGACGCGGACGGAAAAGTTTGTCCCCCGAATGTCGGCGGCAGATTTATTTTGCGCCGTCCGTTTCCATCAATGATGCGCTCGGTTTGGAACGACGCACCGCGTTACGAGCGAATGTGGAAACAAATCGAAGGGGCATACGTTTCCGGCGATGTCGCCTCAAAGGATGCGGACGGTTACTTTCAGTTTCTCGGACGCGCTGACGATGTTTTAAATGTCGCCGGACATCGCATCGGCACGGCTGATGTCGAATCGGCGTTGGTGTCGCACGATTCAGTTGCCGAAGCCGCCGTCATTGGCATACCCGACGAAGTAAAAGGCGAAGCGATTGTCGCTTTCGTCCAACTCCGAAACGGTTATTTGGAGAGCGATGAACTATTAAACACTTTGTCGGCGCACGTGCGTAAAGAATTAGGTCCGATTGCCACGCCGTCAAAAATCAAGTTTATGAAGGCTTTGCCGAAAACGAGAAGCGGCAAAATTATGCGCCGTTATTTAAAAGCACTCGAAACCGGCGCGGATGTTGGAGATATTTCGACTTTGGAAGAATGATGAACAGTAGTCAGTTGTCAGTGGTCAGTGTTTTGACCATTTACTGACTACCGACTACTGACTAATGACTACTAAATTTATGCAGTCGCGGAAAAAAATCAGCGAACTCAATACCGACGAACGCAGTCTCGAACTCGTCGCGCCGTCGGCAAATTTGGCGGCTGCCGCGCTTAAGGAAAACGCGCGAGACCGTTCAAAAATCGCGCTCGTGTGGGAAAGTTCCAATTGCCGGCGCGAAGTTTTTTCGTTCTTTGAAATCGAAAATTTGTCGAATCGCATTGCCAATGTTTTGGTTTCTCTCGAAGTAAATTTTGGAGACCGCGTTTTTACGCTTTTGAATCGCACGCCGGAACTTTACGCGACAATTCCGGCGGTCTTAAAAATCGGCGCGGCGGTTGCCGTATTGTTTCCCGATTTCGGACCCGAAGCCATTCGTCAACGGCTTGAAGATTCCGGCGCAAAAATTCTAATCACCGATCGGGCAAATCTCCAAAAAGTCCGCGCGGTTTGTGATTTGCTGCCCGAACTCAAACATATTTTAATCGTCGGAGATTTTTCCGAAAACGAAACGGTTTGCGCGGTTCAAATCCACGCTTTTGACCGACTCTTAGAAACATCGTCAGCCGAATTTACGCCGGTCAATGTATCTGACGATGACACTTGTTTTTTGATTTACACAAGCGGGACGACCGGATTTCCGAAAGGCGTCGTCCATCGGCACGCGATTCGTGAACGCCTGATTGATTCGGCAAAAGCTATTTTGCAGCTCGAAAAAGACGATTTTTTCTGGTGTACGGCTGACCCGGGCTGGGTAACGGGTTTGTGTTACGGGATTTTTGCGCCGTGGCTTCTGGGAATGCCGATTTTTGTTTATGAAGGCGAGTTTGACGCGCTGCGGTGGATTGAAATTTTGGAGCGCAATCAAGTTACTTGTCTTTACACCACGCCGACGCTGTTGCGGCTTTTGCGAAATGAACTCGGCGACGTTTCACCGAAAAGAGATTTTGCGCTGCGCCGGATTTATTCGGTCGGCGAGCCGCTCAACCCGGAAGTTCTGGCTTGGGGTGAACGCACTTTTAACGCGCAGGTTTATGATAATTACTGGCAGACGGAAACGGGCAGTTTCGTGATTGCCAATTGTCCGAATTTGAAGGTCAAACGCGGCGCGATGGGCAAAGCCGTCGAAGGCGTGCAGGTTTCGATTATTGATTCGCACGGACGCGAAGTGATGAACGGCGAAGTCGGCGATATTGCTGTCCGTCCGACTTTGACATCGCTTTTCAAAGGTTATTGGAATTTCCCCGAAGCGACACGCGCTTGTTTTCGCGCGGGTTGGTATATCACGCGCGACCGCGGGCGGCGCGACAGAGACGGATATTTCTGGTTTATGGCGCGTAACGACGATGTGATAACTTGCCAAGCCCAGCGTATCGGACCGTTTGAAGTGGAAAACGCGCTCGTTTCGCATCCGGCAATTGCTGAATCCGCTGCCGTCGGCGTTACCGACGCGGTAACGACCGAGCATGTTAAAGCCTTTGTCGTTTTACGAAAGGATTTTACGGCTTCGCGGAAATTGGCGGAAGAAATCGCCGCACACGTCCGCGCTCAACTTTCGCCGCTTGCAACGCCGCGGGAAATCGAATTTTGCAGAGAGTTGCCGAAAACCCGTTCGGGCAAAATCCGGCGCGACCAACTGCGCCGCAGAGATAATTTTGATAAAGAGAAAGTTTTTTTGATTGAGTAAGAATTTGCCAATCAAATAATTGAAGAAAAACTTTCCAAAAATGAATGCTCTGCTTCGCGTGAACACGAATTTTTTAATTTGAAATGTGTAATTTTAAAACGTTGAATCTCAGTTTCCTACCTGGGTTCATTTGTGAATAAAAATTGATTTAAATTGGAGAAAAAATAAATGTCCGAAACATCAACCGTCGCCATCGAATCAACTTTACAAGAGACCAGAATTTTCCCGCCGCCGCCGGATTTTTCGGCGAACGCGCACATTAAAAGTTTTGCGGAATACGAGGAAATTTACAACAAGGCAGCCGAAGACCCGGAAGCGTTTTGGGCGAGTGTGGCGGAAAGTCTGCATTGGTTCAAAAAGTGGGACAAAGTTTTAGAATGGAACGAACCGCATGCCGCGTGGTTTGTCGGCGGGAAAATTAACGCTTCGTATAACTGTCTGGACAGACATCTGGAAACGTGGCGCAAGAATAAAGCCGCGATTATCTGGGAAGGCGAGCCGGGCGAAGTCAGAACTTTGACTTACCAGCAACTGCATCGGCAAGTCTGCAAATTCGCCAATGTGTTGAAAAAAGTCGGCGTAAAAATAGGCGACAGAGTGGCGCTTTATATGCCGCTTGTTCCCGAATTGGCGATTGCAATGCTTGCCTGCGCTCGCATAGGCGCGACGCATACGGTGATTTTCGGTGGATTTTCGGCGGACGCGATCCGCGATAGAGTCAACGATGGCGAATGCAAATTAATTGTGACGGCGGACGGCGGCTACCGGCGCGGCGCGGAAATCAAACTCAAAGAAACTGTTGATAAAGCCGTCGGCGAAAGTCCGAGCGTTGAAAACGTCATCGTTTTCCGGCGCACCGAATCGAAAATCGCGATGAAAATCGGGCGCGATTATTGGTGGCACGAACTGATGGAAACCGTGTCGGATGATTGTCCGGCGGAAGAATTAGATTCGGAACATCCGCTTTTTATCCTTTACACGTCAGGAACAACCGGCAAACCAAAAGGCATTTTGCACACGACGGGCGGATATTTAACGGGAACTTATATCACTTCAAAATGGGTTTTCGATTTAAAGGATGAAGACACTTATTGGTGTACCGCCGACATCGGTTGGGTAACGGGACATTCTTACGTCGTCTATGGACCGCTGGCGAACGGCGCGACGGTTTTTATGTATGAGGGCGCGCCGAATCATCCCGAACCGGACAGATTTTGGAAACTTATCGAACGTCATAAAATCAACATTCTTTACACCGCGCCGACAGCGATTCGCGCTTTTATCAAATGGGGCGAGCAGTATCCTCTGAAACACGATTTATCAAGTTTGAGGCTTTTAGGAACAGTCGGCGAGCCAATCAATCCGGAGGCTTGGATGTGGTATCACACGATTATCGGCAAAGGAAGATGTCCGATTGTTGATACCTGGTGGCAAACCGAAACCGGCGCAATTATGATTTCGCCGCTGCCGGGCGCAACGCCGACCGTTCCCGGAACGGCAACTCGTCCGTTTCCCGGAATTTTAATTGACATTCAAACGAAAGCCGGAAAAAGCGTTCCCGCAAACGAAGGCGGTTATCTGGTCGTCACAAAACCATTTCCTTCGATGCTGCGGACTATTTATAAAGACGACGAACGCTATCAAAAAACTTACTGGTCGGAAATTCCGCACGTCTATTTTGCGGGCGACGGCGCGCGGCGCGATGAGCGCGGTTATTTTTGGATTATGGGCAGAGTTGATGACGTGATAAATGTTTCCGGTCATCGGCTCGGGACGGCAGAAGTCGAATCGGCGCTTGTTTCGCATCCGGCAGTCGCAGAAGCGGCGGTTGTCGGCAAACCCGACGAACTCAAAGGACAGGCAATTTCGGCTTTTGTAACTTTGGAAGGCGGCAGAACCGGCGGCGATGAACTCAAAGCCGAACTCCGCGCCCACGTCGCTAAAGAGATCGGGAGTTTGGCAAAACCCGACGACATCCGTTTTACCGATATGTTGCCGAAAACCCGTTCGGGAAAAATTATGCGACGGCTTTTGCGGGAGATCGCGGCGGGCAACCAAGTTGCGGGCGACACAACGACACTCGAAGATTTCTCCGTGTTGGAGAAATTGCGTCAAGATGAAGAGTAGGTTATTTGATTGCCGGAATTTTACTGAAAATCATCCCTGCAAAATTCGGCGCACATCGAGCAAATTTTCCTTTAGAACATAATCGAATGCGCCCGCCTCTTGCGCTGATTCTCGAAAATAAACGTCGTCGTGATTGGTTACGATGATAATCTTAGCATCCGCAAAACTAGCGATGATTTGGCGCGTCGCCGCAATTCCGTTGGTGTTTTTCATTTGAATATCCATTAAAACAAAATCAGGATTATATTGTGAATAAAGCGAAAGCGCTTCGCCGCCGTCGTCGCATTCGGCGATTTCATCGGCTAAATCAGCGACGATTGACTTTATCATTCGACGCATCTTGGCATTGTCTTCGACGATGAGCAGATTCATAACACAACTCACTTCTTTTGCGGATATTTCGTCAAAAATTCTGTTACCAACCGCCGTATTTGCGTGTCGTTAAAATCGCCGTGTCCGCCTTTAGCCGTATAAAAAGTAACCGGCACGTTCGCTTTTTTCGCGTATTGTACTATTTGCCGTTCGGTTTTATTTGCCGTCTGGCTGAAAGCAATCGAAGTTGGGACAAAGATAATCGTCAGAATAACAATAAAATTTTTCATCTCGAATCTCATTTTCGCTCGCGGCGTAATCGTTTTATTTTCAAACTGCGTCCGTTGTCGCGCAGAAAGATGTGGTGGCAATTTCAAGAAGCAAGTCGGCGAGCTTTTTTGGCTCGGTAATCATCGCGTCGTGTCCGGTTGCCAACTCCATATATTGCCATGATTCATCGCAGCGCAGGCGTTCGGCGAATTGTCCGAAGGGACCGACCGCCGGATTGTTGCAGTAGATGTATGTGCGGGGAATTTCCGCCGCTTTTGGATTGGTCAGTCGAACCGCGTCGAGTTTGGTTTTCAGCGGATGCGGATTCAATCTCGGTTTCACCCAAGCCAAATCGTCCTCGTTTGTAACGCCGAAAACTTCCGCCGGAAAAGACGGCAATTTATAACCGTCGCCCTCCGTGCGAGTCTTTTCGTGAAACATCGCTAAAACTTCCGGCGGCTGAAAATCAGCCAGCGATTGTCCGTCACCCGGCACAAACGCATCAAGATAAACAAGGTGCGCGAGGCGTTCGGCAGCCCTTTCCGCAACGCCCGCGATGACCATTCCGCCGTAGCTGTGTCCGACCAAAACCACGTCGCGCAAATCTTCATAATTCAACACGCCAAGCACGTCTTGAATATGAGTATCGAGTCTGACATCAGCGTTGAGCAAATGCTCGCGCTCGCCGAGTCCGGTCAGTGTCGGCGTGAAAACTTCGTGTCCCGCCGCTCTCAAGACCCGCGCCACACGCTTCCAGCACCAGCCGCCGTGCCACGCTCCATGAACGAGTAGAATATTCGACATATAATTTTTTCTCCACCTTTTTTAATCTTTCAACTCCACGCTGATAACGCGAATCTCGCCATCGCCGACATTTTTTACGAAATGCGCCGGCAGCGGTGGCGACCACAAAATTGTTCCGGCGGGCGGCAATCCTTGCGCCGTGCGCGAATCGAAGACGACGTTTCCGTCCGCGTCAAAGCGAACAAAATTGCTCATACCGAGAATGTATAAAACGCTCGACCAGCGATGCGTGTGAACCGGTGTTGAAGCGCCGGGCGTGATGCGCGTATCGAGAACTCTGACGCGCTCGTTTTCGAGCAAAACTTTATGATGTTCCGGCGCGGCAATTACCGCGTCGAGCGATTCAAGCCATTCCGGTTTGTTTGTATTTTGTTCGTCTTTCATATTTACTTTACCGTCGGAAATCGCGTTGCGAATTCCTGAAAGTAATCTTCGTGCGAATCGTGCCGACACATCGCAATCCATTCTTCGTCGCTCATCCGAGCGCGACCGTCAAGCAGCATTCGCGCGTCGCCGCCGACCGGAAAGCGCAGTTGGGCGTCGGTTGAATTGATTGCTGCCTCAATCGTTTCGGCGACCGATTCAGGCGCGCCGCCGTTTTCATTGCCATTTGCGAATAGCATTTGAATCCGCTCAACGGCGTTCGGATAAGATGATTCATTTGCCGGTTTCAAACCGTCGAGCGCTTTTTCCAAAATCGGTGTAGTAATAAAAGCCGGTTCGACGATGCGAACGCGAATGCCGAATGACAATACTTCCTGCGCCAGAGCTTCGCTCGCCGCTTCGAGCGCGAATTTGCTCGCCGAATAAAGCCCCATACAAAACGGTGCAATGCGCCCGGCGGTCGAACTGACGTTGATTATCGTGCCGCTTTTTTTTTCTCTCATTGATGGAAGCACGGCACGAATCGTCCGTAGCGCACCGAAAAAGTTTGTTTCGAAAATGCTTTTTGCCAGTGCTTCGTCGGTTTCCTCAATCGTGCCGAGCGGTCCGATTCCGGCGTTATTAATTAAAATGTCAATTCTTCCTTCCTTCGATAAAACATCGGCAACCGCTTCTTTGACCGAAGTTTCGTCGTTGACATCGAGCCGGATTGTTTTGACGGATAAATTTTTTGCGGTCGCTGCTGCTTGCAAATCGTTGCCGTGATTTAAGTCGCGCATACTCGCGTAGATGCGATGACCTTTTTCCGCCAAATAAAGCGCGGTCGCCATTCCGATTCCGCTGTTGCTTCCCGTGATTAAAATTACAGACATTTTTGATTCTCCTTTTGAAGAAATGAAACCACAGATGAACACGGATGAACTCAGATTTGAAAGATTGATTTATCTTGCGTTTATCCGTGTTCATCTGTGGTTTCATAAGTTTTAACGCGGCTTACGCGGCGGTATAAGCGTCTCTGGCGGCGGCGGTGTCGAGATATTCTTTGAAACTCGTGATTCTGCTGTCGTCGTTGAAAGTGCAGACGTGAACGAAATCCGATTGGTATTCTTTGCCGGTTGATTTAATGCGCCAATGGTAATTGCCTACGACCACAACTTTGTTGCCCTGCGCGATGGTTTCACGCGGCTCGAAATGTATATTTTCCGAGTGTTCTCCGACTAAAGACATAAATTCCAACATCTGCTGTTTGCCTTTCCGCTTTCCGCTGTGCGCCACGTTTTCGGTTTTCGGCGATTCCCAGTCAGCGTCGTCCGTGTATAAACCCATAAGCGATTCGATGTCGCCCGTTTTGAAAAGCTCGTAGGCGCGTTGCGCCATTTCGGTGTTTTTTTGTTCGTTCATTTTTTGTTCTCCTTTTTGTTTATCCACGCAACATCAAGAAAAAATTTCGTGAAATCTTCCTGTCGCTTCGCGGATGAAATTTCTTAATTTAGTTAGGTAATGTGTTGCGAAACGATGACCCAGCGGTCGGTATCCGCTTTTCTCAAGACGGAAGTTACGCGGTATGAGCCGCTCAAATCGCGCCCTTTGTAGCTGCTGCCGCTCAGCGTAACTTTGGCGACTGCGATTGCCGTTTCGCGTCCGAACATTCGCATTGATTTTTCGTCAACTGAAATCGAGCCGTGTTTCAAATCGCCCGAACGTAAATCGGCAAGCTGCTGTTCGCGGCTCGTCGTCGTGCCGTTTAAATTGACCATAATCCATTGGTCGTCGTAAAAAGGCGCAACCGCATCCGCCGAGTTTTTCTGAAGCGCGTTGGTGAAATCAGTCAAAAATTTGTCGAGCGTTTTTTCGTCTGACGGCGTTATTTCTCTTGTTGACTGCGAGGCGACTGCCTGCCATTTTCCGTTGCGTTTTGCCAAAACCACCGTGGTGCGGTTCGCGCCGTTAAAGGTCTGCCCATTTTTCTTGTCTTTGCCGACGAATTTGACGCGGCTGACGACAACCGCCGTGTCGCCCATCAGGCGAACGCTTTCAATATCGCGTTGACCGAGACGAATGACCACGTTCCGTTCTTTGCGGCGTTGATTCGGTCGGCTTTATTATTTTTATCGCCATTGATGCCGACGAAAATCAGATCGTCGGCGAAGAGCGTTTCGACCGCGCCGGCTTCATCCGTGACCAGCATCGCATCCAATTCGTTAAAGTATTGACGAATCGCCTGCTCGTCTTTCGATTGACCGGCGATTGGAATTGTCGCGGCGATTAAAATCGCTAAAGCTGTAATTGTTCGTTTCATTTCTCTTTGCTCCTTTTTCTGTTTTTTATTTTATTTCTGCTGCATCGCTCTGCCGTTAAAAGCAATCGGCATTCAGCGTCCGCCGCGGCGCACGAAGGTTGCCGTGTATTTGTAATTCATCGTGTTTGCACCGCCCGCTTTCGGCGTAACCGAATAAGTTCCCGTTTGAACGGCGGTGTCGCCCGACACGATTGTTTTTTCGCTTTTGCCGGTAACGGTCGCATCGCTCGGAAAACTTTTGACGACTTCGAGATATTCGGCGCGGCTGGTTACCATTTTGCCGTCGGGCGAAACTATCATTAAATCGGCGGGCAGAATTTTTTCAACCGCCGCCGCGTCGCGCCGTCCGAGCGCGTTGCCCCAATTGGTCATAAGTTCGCCGATTTGTTTTTCGGCGGCGGCTTGATCGTCCGCAAGTTCTTTTGAAATTTGAATGGCGACATATTGCCAGCGCCCGCCCGTTTTAACCAGCATTGCCGTATCGCGGCTTTTGCTGTTTATCTTCGAGTCGTCGTTGTCAATTGTCGTAGAAGTTCTGGTGAAATTAACAACCGCCGCGTTTCCGAAAGTGCGAACGCTCAAATCGTCGAAATTGAACGACCCGCTCCGCTTTCTGTTCTTAACAAAATCCAAAAACTGCATTTTGTTAATGACAGTGCCGTCTGCGGCAGTGAACGTAAAGCTGTCGGCGTAATAATCAGGCAGCGCATTCATATCGCTTTTGAGCAGCGCGTCGGCGTTCGCCGCAAACATTTTGCGGATTTCCTGTTCGTCCTTCGATTGACCGAAAACAAATGTTGTTACGGCGACTATAATCGCCATCGTTAAAAATATGCGTTTCATATCTGTTTGCTCCTTATAAGGTTGTTTGATTTAAATTAGATTTACCGCAAACCCAAGCGGTCTGCGGAATTTGAACTGCCCGATGACGGAAAGGTTAACCGGTTTGGAATGGTTTGTGAATAGAGTTTTTCCCACAATTTGCGGAGCGAGACACACATATTTTTCTGTGTGTTTTCACACGGTTTTTGTTAAAATCAAGGATGAGGTGTAAATAATGGGACAAGTAATTTTAGAAATACCGCAAAACGTCAATCGAACTTTTCGGATTGAAAGCGAGAAAAAAGCCACTGAGATTCTCGAACAACTCGAAGATTCAAATGAAAGGTTGAGTAAAACGATGAAATCAAATTCTTTGTTCAACGAGCAAATTTACCTGCAGGACGCCGAGCTTTTTCAGGATTTAACGGCGGCGGAAATTGACGCTCTGGGCGAACAAATGCCGGTTAAAGAGGTTGGAGCCGGGACGGTTTTTTACAGTCCCGAGCATCCGACCGAGGTATTGCTTTTTTTGAAAAAAGGTCGCGTCCGGTTGTTTTACCTTTCGGCTGGAGGCAAGGCTTTCACGACTGCAACCCTCGAATCGGGAACTTTCTTCGGAGAGATGACGCTGCTCGGTCAAAGTCTCTACGGCAAATATGCCGAAGCCGTCACGCCCTGCACGTTATGCGTAATGAGCCGCGACGACGTAAAAACATTCTTTCTTAGTGATTTACGCATCTCTTACCGCATCGTCGAGAGCCTCAGCAAGCGATTAGCCGAAACCGAGCAGCGATTGGCTGACTTTGCTTTCAAGCAAGTTCCGGCACGTCTGGCGGCTTTGCTTCTTTCGCTCGCCGATAAGAAATCTGTCAACAATCAGAACGAAAGCGTTTCATCCGATCCCGCTTTCGTTGAAATTGCCTGCACACACGAGGAACTATCGCAAATGACCGGCGTTCACCGCGAAACAATTACCAGAGTTCTTAACAACTTCCGCACAAACGGCTTAATCGAACTGCATCGCGGCAAAATCGTGTTACTCGACGTAAAAGCTTTGACCGAACTGAGCATTGTGTGAATTTTTAAAATATTTTTTTTCAATCCAATGTGAGCAATGTCACAGACCATTCCCGCCTTAAATTATATTCTATTAAAAGTTATAGGCGGCACTGGAGCGATGTTGGGGGCAACGGGTTAGAGAAATCATATCCGGCAAGTCCGTAGTTAAGTTAAAAAGGGATACCAGCCCGTAAATCCAATTTGAAACTGCTTTAGATTCGCCGCTTAAACTTTTACAAAATCAGGGAGAATATTAATTATGTTCAAAAAAATTAAGTTTCATCGCATCGGCTTGCTGGCGGCGGTTTTAGCCGTTTTCGGCGCGTTCGCTGTAGTAAACACGCCGACCTCGCAGATGCAGGAACGGATGGCGCAAAACAAAATGAAAATGTCGGCGGACGAAGTATTAGCCGGCTGGTCCGGCACGCCGCGCGAAGTGGCGATGAAAACAATGCAAAAATACGGTCAGCCGAGCGGTATGACGCCGAATATGCTGGTTTGGGAGAACAGCGGACCGTGGAAGCGAACCGTTGTTTATCGTCAGGAAGTGCCGCACAATTTTCCGATGCCGCACACCGATTTGCTCGAACAATTTATTGATTACGGCGTCCCGGCTGATAAATTCGACGAACTTGCCGAGTATGACGGCAGCGTTGTCGTTCAGCGCACGGTGGGCGAAATGTCGGCTCGCTGCGACAAGGAGGAAATGAATTTTCTCGCTCTTAATTTAGCCAATGACATTGTGACGGGCAAGCGTTCGGTCAAAGACGCCAGAGATTTTTACGCCAAAACGGCGATGGCATTCAAAAACGGACAGATGTCGCCGTACACGCAAGGGCTGCAATTTCAGGTGCCGAAAAGCAATACAGCTTTTCCTGACCAGCCTGCGAAAATGATGGACATGAAGATGGATAAAAATATGAAGGATAAAAATTAGAAGCCATCTCAGAAACGATTCATTTTGAGGCTTTTAGAATCGACTCTGTTTGAGTTGATTTTAAAAGCCTCATATACCTTAAACCGGTATTTCGCACGATAATTTAGATATACGCCTGCGAAAAATGCTGAAAACAATTGTTAGTTTGAGGTAATCCTAAAAATTGTTTTGCTGAATGTAATTGGTGCTTTTTATGATATTTTTTTAATAAATGAAGAGTAAATTTGAGAGGGCGGTTGCTTCGGGGCGATTCAATTGCCAACACACCACAATCGGCGCGAAGCCGGTGATGCGGTTTTAGGTATCTGGGCTGACCGTGAGGAGAGCGGTCAGGAAATAGCTCGTAAAATTCGTGAGGGAAATCGGAAAGTAACATGATTGACGATTTAATTGACACAAATGTCTTTTCCGAAATTTTCAAAAGCAATTTACCTGTCAAGTAGTATGTCGAAACTCTCCCGGCGGGCGTTGACACGACCATTTACGTCGAATGTTTGCAAGGGCAAAAATCAAATGCTGAAAAGCAAAGAATTAAAAAATACCTTGGCACTTTTCCCATTTTGCATTTTACGTCCGAAATATCGGAGAGAACCATCAGGCTGATTGACGCTTACTCAAATTCTTTCGGTTTGCAACTGCCGGACGCACAAGTTGCCGCCGCTTGTCTCGAATACGATTTAACTCTTATCACCTACAACACAAAAGATTTTCAATTCATCAGGGGCTTGAAAATCGTCGTGCCGCCTTTTCCGACCGTTTAATCGGCGAGTTCCGATTGATGTTTGAGCGCAAACCGCAGAAGCGCGTGGCTACCGTGCAGATTTAACTTCCGGCTGATGTTCGTGCGGTGATTGTCAACCGTGCGCGCGTGGATGAAAAGCATCTCGCCGATTTGCTTGCTCGTTTTGTCGTCGGCAATCAATTGCAAAACGCGGCGTTCGGTTCTTGTCAAAGAATCCAAGCCGCCGGTTTGCTCTTTGAACGCGGAGCTTTTTCGGCTGCGGTTGAAAAGATAATCAGACAGCGCAGGCGTGATGTAATGCCTCCCGCCAGCAACCGCCTTGATGCAATCGGTAAATTCCGTCGCAGCACTTTCCTTCAAAACGTAGCCGCAACCGCCCGCGTCCATCGCCGCGTTGAACATCGTTTCGTCTTTGTGCATCGTCAGAAAGACGAGCGCGACCGGCAGATTTTTCTCTCTGATTTTTCGCGCCAATTCCAGCCCGCCCATCTGCGGCATATTGACATCGGCGACGACATCGGGTTTCAGATTTTCAATCAATTCCAATGCACTGATTCCGTTTTCGGCTTCACCAATGACTTTCAATTTCGCGTCTGATTCGATGACTTGTCGCAAGCCTTTACGGAAAATCGGATGGTCGTCAACAATTAGAGTTTTTATTTCGTCGCTCATAAAATTCAAGTTATCGCCGTCAGCGCGGGCGACAACGCCGCTTTACAAATCTTTCGAGTTTATTGTCAGATTAACGACTGTTCCTTGCCCGTTTCCCGAATTGATAACAAGTTTCCCGCCTAAAATTCTGGCGCGTTCGGAAATTCCCGCCAAGCCGAAACCGCTTTGTCCGGCGCGTTTCAGAGCCAGCGAATCGGTCTCGAAACCTTGACCGTTGTCCCAAACGGAAAGACGCAAAATGCTGTCACTTCTTTTGATTTTCACATCCGCTTCGGTCGCGCCCGAATGCTTGACGATATTATTCACGCACTCTTGAACGATGAGATAAAAATTTATCTGCGCCTCTTTCGGGAAAAATCCGTCTATCAAATCAATCTCCGACGCAAAAGCGATTTTTGCAGATTTGGAAACACGGTCGAGCATTGATTCAATCGCTTTCGTCAATCCTAATTCATCCAGATGATATGGGCGCAAATTATATGCAATCTCGCGCACTTCATCAATCGCCTGCGAAGCCGTTTCCGAAATTTCACCTAACTGTTCGCTCGAATCCGTTTTGTTTCTTAATCCGAGCAACGCCCAATTTTTGATGATAAGCAGTTCCTGTCCGAGCGAATCGTGCAGTTCGGCGGCGATGCGCTGGCGTTCCTGTTCCTGCGACGCGAGCAGGCGGCGCGAAAATTCTTCCTGCGCGGCGTGTGCCTTTTCCAAATTTCTGATACGCGAATTAAAAACGATTGTTACCAGCCCGAATGCGCCGATTATACACAACGCCAAAAACCAAAAAGTGCGATAGAACGGCGGCTTAACGGAAATTTTAACCGTCGCGCCCTGTTCGTTCCAAACGCCGTCAACATTCGCGGCGGCAACTCGAAAAACGTAATCGCCCGGCGGCAAATGCGAAAAATAAGCCGTGCGCTGCGTTCCCGCGTCAATCCAATCTTCGTCCAAACCTTCGAGTTTGTATTTAAATTTTATTTGTTCCGGTTTGACGAAACTCAATCCTGTGTAGCGAATTTCGAGCGAATCATTAGCGGGCAAAATCTCGATCCCGTATTGATGCGAAACTGTTTTGCGGTCAATCAAGATTTCTTCGATAACGACATTCGTCGGCTGAATGCCCGCGGAAACGGATTTCGGGTCAATGACAACCACACCTTTTTGCGTCGGAAACCAAAGCCTGCCGTCCCGTTTCGATTTGAAACCGGCGGGCTGCGTTCCGCCGTTGCATTCGGCATCGAGCATTCCGTCTTCCGCGCCGTAAGCCACACTCATTACAGATTGTCGTTTTCCTTCAGCAAACTCATTTAATTCCTGACGGCTAACGCGGTAAATGCCGCGATTTGAGCTAATCCAAAATCGCCCGAAATCGTCTTCGAGAATCTGAAACGCGCCGTTGTCGTGCAAGCCGTCTTTGACCGCAATCGTTTTAAACTGAGCATTTTTACGGCGAATCAATCCGCCGTCGTAAGTTCCAAACCACCGATCGCCAGCCAGACATTTCCCTTCCGGTCTTCCAAAACCTGATTGATAAATGCGGCAGGCAAATTCTTATCGTCATAAAACGAAATTTCGCCGTTTTTGAACGTATAAAGCGTCGCTTTGCGCGGCTCGTTGCGGTAGAAAGTTCCAATCCAAACCGCGCCGTCGCATGCCTCGTAAAACATCGTCAGCAAAGATTCCGGTAAATCTTCGGGCAGTTTATATTCGCTGATTCCGCCGGGCGCGAAACGCGACACAATGCCGTTTTCCTTGACGCATAACACGCCCGTATTATCTAAAAGCGCGAAATACGGCTTGATTGAAACTGGAAGGTTTTCGCGGGTAAATTTCTCGTTCTGCCAGACGTTCAATCCTTTCTCGGTTAGAATCAACAAACGATTTTCGGTTTTATCCGCGTGCAGCGAAAGAATTTTACCGTTCGGCGAATCATTCTCGATGGAAAAGGACGAAAACTCGCCGTTTTTATACCGAAACAAACCGTTCTCTTCGCCGCTCGTCCAGACGCTTCCGTCGGTGGTTTCCGCCAAAAATTTGAGACGATTCGTCAGCAAGCCGTTTGTATTTGCCGTATTAAAAACAGTGAATTTTACACCGTCAAAACGTGCCAAGCCGTCACCGGTCGCCGCCCAAACGTAGCCGTCGCGCGTTTGCAAAACCGAATTGACGGCTTTGTAAGGCAAACCCTGCTCGGTCGTCCACGTTTCAAATTTGTATTGCGCCGATACCGTTAAAGTTAGCAGAAATGTAAACGGCAGAATACTACCGATTATTCGCATCTCCTTCTCCGTATTTTTCAGGTGAATCCTTTTTCCGAAAACGAAAAAGTCTCAGTGTTAACAATTTGTGGTTTTTCTTGAAATTTAACCATTATAAAACCATCTCCGGTTTTTTGAAAAGCAATTTTAGCTTGCACTTTTGACGAATGCAATTTTGTCTAAAAATCGTTTTAATGACAAAGCGCGAGTATAAAAAACTCGCGCTTTTCTTTCGTTTAAATTTTATAAAATCAATTTACGGCATAGCGACTAACGTATCCGACAATTTTTCAACCACTAATAAAAGCGTTTTTCCCGATTCGGATATCTGTCCAGCCGTCGCTTGGTCTTCCGCTACGCCCGACATATCGGAAATTCCCTGAATTTGAAAAAGATAATTTTTTAGTGCGGGTTTGGTACGAAACTCGATTTCCAGAGCGACGAGTCCGGCGCGAAGATTTTTAATCGTGGTGATGACGGCTTGTTTGTTTTTCTGGTTGAGTTCCGGTGCGTTCTGCGAAGCCTTTCGCGCGGCAATATCCTTATCAAGGTCTTCGATAACTCGCGACACACCGCCAAGAACATAAATAAATTTTGAAAGATTTTTTATCTGTGTCGAAACTTTATCTGCGCCCGATTTTATTTCGACGGCGTTGATTGTCTTGGTCGCGCCGGTTGATTTGGTCGTTCTTTTGCTCGTTGTTTTGCGTTTTTGCGCGTTTGCCGAAAAAGCTAAACACAATACAAACGCCAAAATTGTCGCCGATTTTATCAAATTCATTTTTATTTTCATATCGTTTTTTGTTCGTAAATTTACACGAATAACTTTATCATAAGATAAAGATGCTGGAAAGAAATTTACAAATTCGCCGTCTCGGACGCTTTGCTTATGATGCCGGTTTGCGTCTGCAAAAAGAACTCGAACAGCAAGTTATCGAACTACGCGAGCCAGATTATCTGCTTCTGCTCGAACATCCGCACACGTTCACGATTGGGCGACGCGCTAAGGAAACCGGCGTTTTGGCAAATGCTGAAATGTTAAAAAAATTGGAAGTCTCGGTTTTTGAAACGGATCGCGGCGGCAAGGTTACCTATCACGGACTTGGGCAAATCGTCGGTTATCCAATTATTAGCCTCTCGCCTGATCGGAAAGATGTTCACAAGTATGTCCGCGATTTGGAAGAGGTGTTGATTAAAACAATGGTTGACTTTGGAATCGAGGCGTTCAGAATCGAGGATTTGACCGGCGTTCATACGAAAGAAGGTAAAGTCGCGGCAATCGGCGTTCACATCAAGCGTTGGGTTACAACGCACGGTTTCGCTTTGAACGTCAACACGGATTTGAGTTTTTTCGATTGGATAATCGCCTGCGAAGGCGAGCCGGTGACTTCGATGGAAAGACTCTTAGGGCGCGAATTGGATTTGGCGGAAGTCGAGGATAAAATCGTCAAAAACTTTGCGGAAGTTTTTGGAATGAGAAATGAATAAAACAGTCGGCAGTTGGCGGTTGGCAGTTGACCGGAAGGATACCAAGTTTAATCGCGGACTGCCTACTGCTACTGCCCTCTGCCTATTTATCTCATCTGTCGGGCAACCTTCCAAACGCCTTCGTGCATCTTGAACTATTAAGAATTACTGTCTAAAATCTTAAAAGCAAAAATTAATATACAAAAATTTTATTACTGTAGTACTTCAGGAGTTTTACCGTTATGTCTAAAAAAAGATTGATTCGAAATGCTGCTTTGACTGTTTCGATTTTGGCGACGAGCGTTATTTTCGGTTTTGCCCAAGACCCAAATAAGCCAAGCGAAGATGTTCCGAATAAGGCTCGCAAAGTAGGAAAGGAAAAAGATAGAATTTATTCCGAATGGACAAGTAAAGACGTTGAATATATCATCACGGGCGATGAAAAAAAGGCTTATAAAGCCTTGAAAACCGATGAAGAACGCGAAAACTTTATCGAAAATTTCTGGCGCAGGCGTGATCCGGACCCGGACACGGAAGAAAACGAATATCGTGAAGAATATTACGAACGCATTGCTTACGCCAACGAACATTATGCGTCGGGAATTCCCGGTTGGAAAACCGATCGCGGGCGCATATACATTACTTTCGGCAAGCCTGATGAAATAGAAACGCATCCGACCGGCGGAGCTTACGACCGTCCAAGTTATGAAGGCGGCGGTTCGACGACGACGTATCCGTTTGAAACCTGGTTTTACCGGCATCTCGATAATGTCGGCGACGGCATTGAAATCGAATTCGTTGACCCGACCGGCACCGGCGAATACCGCATTGCCCGCAGTCCGAACGAAAAAGACGCGCTGCTGAATGTGCCGGGTGCCGGACTGACGACCGCCGAATCGCTCGGACTCGGCAACAAAGGCGACCGTATCAGCGGCATTAATAACGGAAATAACTTTACCCGCGAGCAGGACAGTCCATTTCGTCGGTTGGAAATAATTACTGCTTTGCAGCGTCCGCCGTCAGTTAAATTCAGCGATTTGCAAGCGTCTCTCAGCGATTCCGGCGTGATTGACAACAATCCGCTCGATTTTGATATGCGTGTGGACTTTTTCCGCCAATCCGACGACCGCGTCATTACTGCTTTTACCGTTCAAGCTAGCAACAAAGAACTTCAATTTAAAGATGCCGGCGGTTTGCAGCAGGCGCAAATGAATATCTTCGGACGTGTAATGGCAGTTTCGGGCAAACGTTCCGGTATTTTTGAAGATTCGGTAACAACCAGCGCAACCGCTCAAGAATTAATTGAAGCGAAAGACAGAAAATCGGTTTATCAAAAAGCGATTGCTTTAACACCTGGAACTTACAAAGTTGATGTCGTTGTCCGCGATGTCGGAACCGGCAATCGCGGCATTCGCAGTATCGGTTTTACAGTTCCGAAATATGACGAAAATAAACTTTCGACTTCGACCTTGATTTTGGCTTCGACGCTTCGCTCGACGACCGAACGGGACATTGGTGGAAGTTTTGTTATCGGTTCGGCAAAAGTCATTCCGAACCTTTCAGGCGTTTATAAAAAAGGTCAGGATGTCGGGCTTTACCTGCAAGTTTATAACACGGGAATTGACCAAACGACGCTTCGTCCGGCGGTTGATGTTGTTTATGTTTTGATGAAGGACGGCAAGGAAATTTTGCGCCAAGCCGAAAATTGGGAAGGTTTGAGCGATTCGGGACAGCGTTTGACGCTTGCCAGAATGATTCCGACCACATCTTTGGCGACGGGCGATTATGAATTAAAAATCAAAATCAAAGACCGAGTGAGCAGTCAAATGCTCGAGCCTTCAGCTAAATTTACCGTTACGCAATAAACGGTTCGTAAAATTACTTTTCTCCGCCGACGTTTTTGTAAAAGAAATCGTCGGCTTTTTTGTTGATGGAAACCGAAAGATTAATTTTTAATTTTTACGCGGAAAAAGATAAAGCGGATTTTATTTCCCTCTTTACTGATGCGGCGGTGATGGAGCACGTCGGCGACGGCGTGTTGACGCGCGAGCAAGCCGAAGCGTTTTGGCTGAAATTGTTTGAAAAACTTTACCCGCAAAACTATAAAATTTGGGCGATTTTTGCGAAAGAAGATTCGCGCTATGTCGGACACGCGGGAGTTTATCCGCGGTTGAGGCGCAAAGAAGATTGGGAATTCGTTTATTTTCTTAATCAAAAATCTTGGGGCAAAGGTTACGCGACGGAGATTGCGCGACGGATAATCGAATTTGCTTTTGAAGATTTAAGTTTGCGCGAAACTTTTGCGACGGTTGACGATGACCATTCATCTTCGATTCACGTTTTGGAAAAGGTGGGAATGAAGTTTGAACGATTTGAGTTTGACGAAGACGGGAGATTTTCAGTTTATTCAATTAGAAAAAATGGCACAAATTATTTTTTGCTTTTTCTATTCGTGTCATTCGTGTTATTCGTGGCTAAAACTTCTTCATAAAATTATCAAACCACAACTGAAAAACCAACAAAGTCCAAAGTTGTTTGTGGTGCGAAGCCGTGCTTGTTTCGTGTTCTTTGATTAATTTCTGCACAAATTTCTCATCAAATAAGCCTTGATTTTTTAATCTCTCCGGCGCAAGCAAATCGTGCATCAACGGATTTAATCTGCCTTTCAGCCATTCGGCAATCGGAATTCCGAAACCTTTTTTCGGACGCTGCAAAATTGATTTTGGAAGAAGCGGTTCGACGGCTTTTTTCAAGATATACTTTCCCTTATTGCCTTTGAGTTTGTATTCAAGCGGCAGGCTTGCGGCAAACTGCGCCACGCGCGGGTCAAGAAACGGCGCACGAACTTCGAGCGATACCGCCATCGAAGCGCGGTCAACTTTGGTGAGAATATCTTCCGCCATATAAAAATTCATATCGAGAAACTGCATCTGCTCGATTTCCGTTGGCGCGTCGGTGATTTTTAATAAATCTTTCGCGCCTTTGTAAATATCATTTGAAGTCTGTGCCAGAATATCCTTCGTCAACAAATCGTTTTGCTGGTCAATCGAAAACGAGCCGAACCACGAATGATGACGAGTTACAACATCATATTTTGAAGCGGCGACAAAGCGTTTCGCCTTATAATCGAACGAAAGATTTTTTGTCGAAACGGGAAGATTGTTGACAATCGGTTCAATCACGCCTGCCCGCAGAAATCGCGGAATCTGGTCATAAACACGCGCCATTTTATGCCCGAAATACATCGGATAACCGGCAAAAATCTCGTCGCCGCCGTCGCCGCCGAGCGCAACCGTGACATATTTTCTAACAAATCTCGATAATAAAAACGTCGGCAAAAGTGAGCCGTCCGACATTGGTTCATCAAGCCACGTTCCAATTTCCAAAATCAAATCCGCCGCTCGTTCAACGCTCAATTTATCTTCGTAATGCTCTGTTCCGAGATGCGTCGCAACTTCACGCGCGAACTTCGATTCGTCAAATGAATCTTCTTCAAAACCGATGGAAAATGTTTTAACTCGTTCAGTTGAAAACTGCGTTGCAAACGCCGCGACCGTCGAAGAATCAACGCCGCCGCTCAATAAAATTCCCAAAGGCACATCTGATACAAGCCGCATCCGAACCGCATCAGCGAGCAGTTCGCGCAAATCTGTCGCGGCTTTTTCTACGCTTGGCGTGTCGCCATTTGAATCAGAAGCCCGCGCGTGAGCAAGGGCGGAGACTCGATTCCGCCCTTGCTCACGCGCGGGCTTCTGCCACGTTAGATTCCAATAGCGACGCGTTTTCACTTCGCCTTTTTCTAAAATTAAAAGATGCGCGGCGGGAAGTTTGTAGATGTTTTTGTAAATCGAAGCGGGCGCGGGAACATAATCAAACGAAAGAAATGAGCGCAAAGCATCGGTGTTTATTTCCCGTTTGACCGACGGATGTTCCAATAAAACTTTCGGCTCGGAAGCAAAAACAAGCGTGCCGTCAAACACGCCGTAATAAAGCGGCTTTTCACCAAACCGGTCACGCGCCAGTAAAAGTTTCTTTTTGCGCGTGTCCCACAAAGCGAAAGCAAACATTCCGTTAATGTGTTCGAGCATCGCTTCGCCGTATTCCTCATAAAGATGTGGCAAAATTTCCGTGTCAGTTCGCGTTTCAAACTTGTGTCCGCGTTTTTCTAAATCATTTCTAACTTCACGAAAATTATAAAGCTCGCCGTTCATCACCACGACGATTGATTTATCTTCGTTATAAACCGGCTGTTCGCCCGTATGCAAATCAATAATTGAAAGCCGCCGCATTCCGAGCGCGACCGATTCATCGAGCCACAAACCTTCCGAATCGGGACCGCGATGCTTCATCCGCTCGCACATCTGATGCAAAACGGCTTCGCTATGATTTTGCGAAGATTTTTTAGAGTCTGAATTTGCCCAGCCTGCTATTCCGCACATTTACTAAATGCTACTTCGATTTTTTGTGTTGTCCCTGCAAACTGACAAATTGTTTTGAAATCTCTTTGCCGTCCGCGCCCGTCCAGCGCACGGTCGTCAGGCGCGTGACGTGATGCGTTTCGATGCCATGGTCAAAGGTTATGGTTCTGACCAGAACGTGAACGCCGGATAAAAATTTATCGCTGATGAGGGGAAATTCGCGCCCGCCCGCCGGAGTCGAATAAACGTGCGAATCTTTGTCGAGCTTTTGAAACTGAATCGTTCGCCCGGAATTTTCCAGATAATAATCGCCCAAACTTCCGTCTTTGTTGAGCAGATAACCTTCCTTGCCCGGAATGTTCGCCGGCGGAAATTTGCCGCCTTCAAAGTTTATCGCGTCCACCGTCGAAACGTAAACGCGGTCTGCCGCCACCGTCGGGTTTTCGGCTTTCATCACGTCCGTATAAGCTAATTGTTTTATGACTTCGCCTTTATCGTTGATGCCGTAGAGCGTCCACGCGCCCGTGTATGTTCCGACAATCGCCTGCACTTCCGCCGGAATTTTTTTATTATCAGTTTGCGCCGCCGCGTTCGCCGCGAAACAAAAACTCGTAATTACCAAAACAAGTAAAATATTTGTAGTTTTCATAAAAATCACACCTCTCCATTAAATCCTATTTTCTCACGAACCGCATAAATCGTTTTGTTCTGCGATTCGTGATAAGTCCGCACGAGCATTTCCGCTAACAACCCCATTAAAAAAAACTGCATACTGATTGCCAGCAAGACAATAGCAATCACCGGCAGTGGC
This sequence comes from Acidobacteria bacterium 28-1, assembly GCA_002050365.1. GTDB lineage: Bacteria > Acidobacteriota > Blastocatellia > Pyrinomonadales > Pyrinomonadaceae. The sequence goes on along the minus strand of MWYZ01000109.1, from coordinate 12,912 downwards.
GTTAGAATAAACGAAACGCCGTAGATAAATTTCAACGCAAATGCCCAGAGTCCGGCGAACATCGAAAGCAGAAACGCGATTAAACCGAATGTGCCGAAAACATAAATTGGTTTCGTTTGATATGAAGCCATAAATTTTATGGTCATTAAATCGAACACGACTTTAACGGTGCGCGAAATTCCGTATTTCGATTTACCCATCGTTCGGGCGTGATGGTCAACGGGAATTTCCGTTACTCTCGCGCCCGCCCAACTCGCGTAAATCGGGATAAAGCGGTGCATCTCGCCGTAAAGCCGCACATCTTGAATCACATCGCGCCGGTAGGCTTTCAAGCTGCAGCCGTAATCGTGAAGCGGAACGCCGCCAATCCAGGAAATAATTCGATTGGCAATTTGCGACGGGATTTTTCTGGATACCAATTTGTCCTGACGATTTTTCCGCCAGCCCGAAACAACGTCGTAACCTTCGTCTAATTTTTCGAGCAGACGCGCAATGTCCTTCGGGTCGTTTTGCAAATCAGCGTCCATCGGAATCAAAATTTTGCCGTTTGCCGCGTCAATCCCCGCGCTCATCGCCGCTGTTTGTCCGTAATTTCTACGCAAGGAAATAACGCGAACTCGCTCGTCGCCGCCCGCGATTTCCCGCAAGATTTCCAGAGATTTGTCGGTTGAGCCGTCATCAACGTAAATAACCTCCGCCGTTTTGCCGAGAGCATTTAATGCTTCGGAAATTTTCGCGTGCATCGGGCGCAAGTTATCTTCTTCATCTAAGACGGGCAAAAACAAAGATAATTCGGGCGCAGATTTCTGGTCGGGCAAATTAAGAGTTTGTTGTGAATTCATTATCAATCAGAATGAATAATGTAAAACTTTCCGCCCTAAAAATACAGTTCGCAAAGGAGGGACGAGGGATAAGGGACAAGGGACAAGGGTAAAACTAAAAATTAACATTTGTAACTATTCACTCATCCCTCGTCCCTCGTCCCTTTTCACTCTTCACTTTTTTAATGACAAACATATTTTTTGTATATTAATCTTTTGCTTATATGAAAGCGGTCGAGAAAATCGGCTTTGAAGCGTTGCTGACAAAAACCGTTATTTAATTTTCTTGGCAATAATTTCCGCCGTCCGCCGATGATGTTCGCCCGCGTCGTTGTCCGTTCGGGAAGTCTCATGATAATGCAAAATCTCGAAATCGCGGAAGAATCCGCGCAGTTCGCCTTCTTTTAATAAAAACTCTCCCGCTTCTTCCGCGTCACCGTAAATGTGAATGGTTGAGACGATAATTCCGCCCGCTTTGACACCTGTTTTCATCGGGGCGAAAAGGTCGCGTTGCAGATAGTAAAAATCGCAAATCAAATTGTAAGCGTTTTCTTCAATCGCAAACTTTCCTTTTTCCAAATCCGCCACGCGAAAATCTATCTCAACCGCTTTTTCGGCGGCTCTTTGTTTGGCAATCTCGATTCCGACGCTTGAATTGTCAACCGCCGTCACCTGCCAGCCTTTTTCAGCGAGGTAAATTGCGTTGCGCCCGATGCCGCAAGCCAAATCCAAAGCCTTGGCGGGCTTTTTTATTCGGTCGGCTATCTCGACCAGAAGTTTATGCGGCTCGGCGGAAGAATATTTTCCGCTGGCATATCTTTCGTCCCAAGTTTCCATTGTTGTTTGGAGATTTTAGCTTATCGCCGGCGGGAAATGAAATTGAAATAAAAACTAGACAAGACGGGTTAAGAAAGTTATAAACTAAAGCTATCAGCTTTATAATAATCCTTTGTATTTCGACTTTCTTTTAATGGAAATCTTTTAATCGAACGAATCAATTATTATGACAAAACCTTTAGTGCTTGATTTAAGCGAAGTCAGTGCGGACGATGTGGCAATCGTCGGCGGCAAGTGTGCATCTTTGGGCGAGCTTTTCCGCGAACTAACAGCGCAGGGCGTAAAAGCCGTTGACGGTTTTTCGACGACCAGCGACGCTTATCATTTGCTGTTAGAAACCGGCGGTTTGAAGAAAAATCTACAAAAACTTCTGAAAGGCCTGGACGTTGAAAACTTGGATGAACTCGCCCGTGTTGGAAGCGAAGCGCGGGCGTTGATGCTCGAAACACCGTTTCCGAAGGAAATCGAAACGGCTATTTTAAAAGCGTATCGGAGTTTGTGCGTGCGCGTCGGCAAGAAAACCTGTGAAGTCGCGGTGCGTTCTTCGGCGACGGCGGAAGATTTACCGGACGCTTCTTTTGCCGGTCAGCAAGACACGATTTTAAATGTGTTGGGCGACGCGCGTCTGATTGAAGCGTGTCATCAATGTTATGCCTCGCTCTGGACAGACCGCGCGATTTCCTATCGCACGGCGCGTGGGTTTGACCATTTCGACGTTGCGCTTTCAATCGGCGTGCAGCCGATGGTGCGTTCCGATATTGCTTGTTCGGGCGTGATGTTCACGCTCGACACCGAGAGCGGTTTTCGTGAAGCGGTCGTCATCAACGGCGCGTGGGGTTTGGGTGAAGCGGTCGTGCAGGGAATGGCAACGCCGGACGAGTGGGTGGTTTTTAAGCCGACTTTGAAACTCGGTTTTCGTCCGATTGTGACAAGAAAACTCGGCGTAAAGGAAGTGAAAATGGTTTTCGCCGACGACGGCACGGGAACGCAGGTGAGAGATGTCGTCGAATCGCAGCGCAAGCGGTTTTGTCTCGCCGGATTTGAAGTGCTACAACTAGCGCAATGGGCTTGCCAGATTGAAGACCATTATTCAAAACGCGCCGGAAAATCTCAGCCGATGGATATTGAGTGGGCGAAGGACGGCGTTACGGGCGAGCTTTTTATTTTGCAAGCCAGACCGGAAACCGTCCATACGCAAAAGGAACAAAATTTTGTCGAGACTTATAAATTGTCCGACAATCATGGTGCGCCGCTTGTGACAGGTGTTGCCGTCGGCGAAAAAATCGCGCACGGAAAAGTTCACGTTCTCCTTAATCCTGATAAATTAAAAGATTTCAAAGCCGGCGATATTCTCGTAACTTCGATGACCGACCCCGCGTGGGAACCGATTATGAAACGCGCTTCGGCAATCGTTACCGAACGCGGCGGACGGACTTGCCACAGCGCGATTATCAGCCGTGAATTAGGTTTGCCGTGTATTGTCGGTACCGGCAACGCGACGGAAATTTTAAAGTCGGGAACGGACGCGACGGTTTCGTGCGCCGAAGGCGAGCGCGGAAACATCTATTACGGCTCAGTTAATTTCACGGTTGACAAGCGAATTATTACTAACGAAGAACGCCCCGTGACACAAGTGATGATGAACGTCGGCGACCCCGACCGCGCGTTTGCCGCTTCGATGTATCCGAACGACGGCGTAGGTTTGGCAAGGCTCGAATTTATTATCAACAATCACATCGGCGTTCACCCAATGGCTTTGGTTAACTATCCAAATTTGAAACGGCGTGAAGACATCGAAGAAATCGGACGCAGAATCGGTGAAGAAGACCCGAAAGAATTTTTCGTCAGAAGCCTTGCGGAAGGCATCGCCAAAATCGCGGCGGCGTTTTATCCCAAAGACGTAATTGTGCGGATGTCGGATTTTAAATCAAACGAATACGCGCGGTTGATTGGCGGATTAGAGTTTGAACCAATTGAAGAAAATCCAATGCTCGGCTTTCGCGGCGCGTCTCGCTATTACGACGATCGCTACCGCGCCGGTTTTCGGCTTGAATGTCTGGCGCTGCAGAGAGTCCGCGAAGATATGGGTTTAATCAACGTCAAAGCGATGATTCCGTTTTGCCGCACGGTCGAAGAAGCTGAAAAAGTTATCGCGCTGATGGCGGAATACGGCGTGCGGCAAGGCGAAAACGAACTCGAAATTTACGCGATGTGCGAACTTCCCGCCAATGTTGTTTTCGCCGACGAATTCTTGAAAGTATTCGACGGCTATTCAATCGGCTCAAACGATTTAACGCAGCTTGCATTAGGTTTAGACCGCGATTCTGAAATGGTCGCGCATCTGTTTGACGAACGTAACGGCGCGGTCGAAAAAATGGTGGCAATGGCGATTGAAGCGGCAAAGCGCAACGGCAAGAAAATTGGCATTTGCGGGCAAGCACCGTCCGATTATCCGGAATTTGCGAAGTTTTTAGTCGAAAAAGGAATCAACTCGATTTCACTGAACCCTGATACGGTGATTCAAACGACGCACACGATTTTGGAGACCGAGAAGGAATTGAAGCAAAGCCAATCGGTTGCGAAATAATTTAGAAAGAGAAACAAATTTGAGATGAAATAGAGTGGGATGATTGAATACACAATTTTTTGCGACGCTTGCGGAGATATGATTGATAGCGATACGCGCAGCGCACGTCAAGCCAGAAAAAGAGCGAAAGCAAAAGGTTTGCTTGTTCGTATCCTTCGCAAAGACTATTGCCCGAAATGTGCTGAGAAACTTCACAATGAAGAAGAAATCGACGGTTAAATGACCGTCTATTACTTTCATTCTTGGTAAACTATTTGTCTTCCGATTTGGTAAAAAATCTCGAGTTGAAAGCCGTCGTTCGTCGCAAATTTGTTTTGATTAAATTCGCGCCGTCCGAAACAGTTACGTTGTTTGCCGAAAGCGTCGTTCCCGTCGCGCGTTGAAATTCAGAAATCGCTTTGTTCAAATCTGTCTGCGCCTGTAGCTCTCTGCTTCTCGCCGCCAATAATTCGGTTTGGCGTTGCAGCACTAAATAAAATGTCGTCACGCCGGAACGAAATTGCCGTTGCTCGCTTTCGTAAAGCTGCTCGGCTGATTGACGTGAAGCGAGCGCAGAAGACAAACGCGCTTCGGCGGAACGCAAAGCCTGCAAAGAATTTCTCACTTCAGCTTCGATAATTTGTTCTTGCTGCGCACGCGTGTTTCTGATTTGCGTCGCTTCCGCTAAAGAACGACCGAGATTGGCTTCGGCGACGCGGTTTCCGAATGGCAGCGCGATTTGCACGCCGAGGCGGTAAGTCGGGTATCTTTGCGAGAAAATTCCGCCGAGCGAATTGAAAAAACCGCCGACTAAATTTCCGGGCGGCGCGCTAACGGTGGTCGTCGGATTGATGACGAGCGGCGGAAGATTTTGCGCCGCCGAAAGTTGGTTGATACGCGCCAGCAAATCCGTATTGACGGTGTTCGACGTGCGCGAAATCTCGTTTGCCGTTCCCGCCAAACCTGCCGAAGTGTAATTGGCGACAAGGTTAATTTGCGGTTTTGTTTGGTCGCGGAAATAACGCTCGTCAATTTGATTGATTTCGGAACTCGTTTGAAGCTGCGTGATTTCCGGGCGACTGCGAAGAGCTTCGGCAGTTGCAATTTCCAAATTGACGCGCGGTGGTTCAAGACTGACTTCGGAGATCGGCGTAATCGGGCGCGACCAAATTTCTGATGTTCTATCGGGCAGCATCAAAGTTTTCAGATTATTTTCCGCGCGTGTTACGTCTTCCTGCGCCGTGTAGACGCTCTGCTCAAATGTGGTGATTTGCGTCGTCGCGGCGACAACGTCAATCGGCGCGAGTACGCCTTTGCTGACCAGTCGCTGATTGCTTTCAAGCTGCGTTCGGGCTTGCTTGACGGCATCAATTTGGACTTGCAAATTTCGCAGAGCAAAAACCAGATTCCAATATGCTTGCTCAACCTGCGCGATGACTTCGATGGCGCGCCCGCGAAACTGCGCGTCGGTCAGGCTCAAATTTTTCTTAGCGATTTCGATGTTGCGGCGATTATTGTCGAATCGCAAGCCGCGCCACAAAGGTTGAATGTAAGTTAAATTTAACGCGCCCGGAAATTGCGGATTGAGCAAAGCGTTTTGGTTATTGGTCGTCGTGCGAGCCGCCGAAAAATCGGCTGTGTAAGAGCCGCCCGCGAATGGCGAAAAACCGCTCGCGCCGAAGTTCGTGCGAAAATCGCTTTGCGTGACCGAGCCGCTCGCGCCCGCGCCGCCGATAGTCGAAGCCGTCGGCGTAGTGCGCCGCTCGTAATAACTTTCACCGATTAATTGCGGGTCGTAAACGCCCCGCGCACCTTTTAAATTAAACTCTGCAATCTGCACGTTAATTTTCGATGAATCAATATCGTTATTGTTTTGCAAGGCAAGCGTTATGGCTTCTTCCAAAGTCATCGGTATTTGATTCATCTGGTCAACGCCAACGCGCTCGGCTGAGGGAAGCGGACGAAGCGGCGCTTCAAAATTCGGCGCGACTGGTGGCGGGTCGTCGGGCAAAACCGTGGGCGCAACGCCGCCGGAAGTTCCCACATTTTGCGTCGGCGTTTGCTGAATAACGGTGTTCGGATTGGCAATCTGTCCGCTCGGCGTTACGCCGGGCGGTTGCGGTTGCGTCGGCAAATTCGGTTGTTGTTGCTGCTGTTGCGTCCGAGTCGTCGGCTGTTGCGTAGTCGGCTGATTTGTTTGCGGCTGAGTTTGTGTCGGCTGCGTCGGTTGTTGTGTCGGCTGCTGGGTAGGCGGAGGCGTTTGCGGCGTTTGCGCCGTCGCCGTTAAAACCGTGAGAAGAATTAAAAAATATACTGAAAATAACTTTTTACTCATAACAAAATCCTAAGTCGAAACGCGATGTGAAAGGATAAAAGAAGCGCATAGATTTAACTTTCGCCTTTCGCCTTCAGCCTTTCGCCTTTCAAGTCCGCTCCCGGTTATTTGCTCGAAGTCGGCTCGGCATAACTCTCGCTCACCGCGCTTAAATCCTCAACCTTAACTTCCTTTTCTTTTTTAGATTTTCTAAACATCGCCGTCACTTTTTGATAAGCCGGACGCAGATTATTAACTTTAAAGTTCTTGTAACTTGCGCCAATACGTTGCCAGAGAGTTGATTCCTGCGCGTCGTCAAACAACGAATAAAACACGGGAACAGCCAATAAAGTTAAGAGCAAACACATTGATTGACCGCCGACCACTAAAATCCCGATTGAGCGATTCGTCGCCGCGCCCGCACCGCTGCCGACGACGAGCGGAATCATTCCGGCAACCAGCGCAATCGTCGTCATCAAAATCGGACGCAGACGGTCGCGGTTTGCCTGGATAATCGCGTCGTAACGCTCCATTCCCGTCGCCCGCAGATGGTTCGTGTGGTCAATCTGCAAAATCGCGTTTTTCTTGACGATGCCGAAAAGCAACAAAATTCCGAGCGCGGAAAAGATGTTGAGAGTTTGTCCGGCAATCAAAGTCGAAAGAAGCGCGAACGGAATCGAAAGCGGCAGGGTAAGAAGAATCGTAATCGGGTGAATAAACGATTCAAACTGCGCCGCCAGAATCAGATACATAAACACGAACGAAAGCAGAAACGCCAGCATAAACGAATCGTAGGCGCGTTCGAGTTCCTGCGATTGTCCGGTTACGCCCGTTCGATATTCCTGCGACATTTTGAGCGATGCGGCGTGACGCTGCAAAACGGCGAGCGCGTCGGATTCCGAAGCGTTCGGCGGCAGGCTCGCGGAAATCGTCACTTGCCGCTGACGATTAAGGCGGTTAATCGAAGCCGGACTCAAACCTTCTTCAAGTCTGACTAATTTTTCCAGTCCGACCGTTCCGCCGTTTGACGAAGCGACCGTGAAATACTGCAAGCTGTCGCGCGTCCGTCGAAACGGTTCGTCGGCTTGAACAAGCACGTCATACTGGTCTGAGCCTTCGCTGAATGTCGAAACGCGCTGTCCGGCGGAAAGAATGTTCACCGCCTGCGCCACATCACCCGCCTGCACGCCCAAATCAGCCGCTTTCGCGCGATCTATTAAAACTCGAATTTCGGGACTGCCGAGTTCGAGCGAGCGGTCGGCATCGCGGAAAGTATCGTCCGCCCGGAGTTTTTCGACTAACTGATTCGAGTATTCGTCGAGTTTTTGAATATCCGGTCCGGCGATGAAATAACCGATGCCCGAACCGCCGCGTCCCAGTCCCAAACTATTGCCGATAGAAGACGAGCCGGAAACATTTACTCGATAATCTTTCGATTGATATTTTTTGACGATGCCCCGCGTTTTGTTAATTAAATCGGCTTGTGAAGATTCGCGGGCATCAACCGGAACCAAACTGACGTTGACCGAACCGGCATTATTCGTTCCGCCGCCGAAACCGCCGACCTGCACTAATGTATTCTGTAAGCCCGGAAGCTGTTCGCGGATGTCGCGGGCGATGCGTTCGAGAATGCTTTGTGTGGCGGCGAGACTTGTTCCCTGCGGACCGCGCAAGTTGATGCTAAAAGCCGATTCGTCTTCGTCCGGCAAAAACGCCATGCCGACGTAATTGAACAGCGGATAAATCGAAGCAACGACAATGACGCAGAGCAGCACTACCGCCCAACGAAAGCGCATCGAAAGTTTCAAGAGCCAAGTATAGGAACGGTCAATTTTGTCGTAGAACCACGATTCTTTAGAGTGGTCGGTGGTCGGTGGTCGGTGGTCAGTTGTTTGTTGTCTGGTGGCTGCCGACATTTCTTCTTCCGTTAGTTTTTCTTCACTCGAAGTTGACGGCTCGACATCATTCTGACCATCGACCACCGACCACTGATCACTTTCCTTACGCGGTTTAATCCAGCGAGCAGCGAGCATCGGTGTCAGCGTGAACGAAACGATTAATGAAACGGCAATTGCCGCCGCCGAGGTCAAACCGAACGACGACATAAAACGTCCGACGATTCCGGTCATAAAGCCGACGGGAATAAACACGGCGAGCAAGGAGAGCGTCGTTGCCAGAACCGCCAGACCGATTTCGCGCGTGCCTTCAATCGCCGCTTGAAACGGGTGCATTCCCTTTTCTTCGACAAAGCGGTAAATATTTTCCAGCACGACAATCGCGTCGTCAATCACGATACCGACCATCAAGGTTAAAGCGAGCATCGTCATCTGGTTAAGCGAGTAACCAAGAGCGGCGATAACGGCGAAGGAAGCGATAATCGAAACGGGAATGGCGAGCGCGGCGATAATCGTCGAGCGGATATTCCACAAAAACAAAAATACGACGACCGCCGCCAGAATACCGCCGATGATTAAATGCTCTTCGATCGCGTGCAAGCTGTTTTCGATAAATTCCGATTGGTCGCGCGTGATGGCGACTTTCAAATCGGGCGGCAGCGTCGGAATGATTTCCGCCATTCTCTGTTTAACGCCGGCAATCAACGCAATTGTGTTCGAGCCGGATTGCTTCCGAATAGCGAGAAAAACCGCTTGCGTGCCGTCAAGCGCCGCGGCGGTTGTCGGTTCGACACCGCCGTCTTCCACTCGTCCGATGTCTTTGATTTTTATCGGAAAATTGTTACGCGTGGTGATGACGATTTCATTAAAATCTTTTACGTCTTCAACTTTACTAATCGTGCGTAGAGTAATCGAGCGCGTGCCTTCGTTGACCGAACCGCCGGGCAGTTCCTGATTTTGCGCTCTGATGGCGTTGGAAACTTCCGTCACCGAAAGATTAAATGCGCGAAGTCGGTCGGGATTGATGTAAATTTTTATCTCGCGCTGGCGACCGCCGAAGATTTGCACTTCGCCCACGCCTTCGGCGTTTTCGATACGCTCTTGAATTTGGTTTTGGACAAAATCGGTCAATTCTACGACCGAGCGCGGCGCACTGATAGCGTAAATCAAAACCGGCTGTGAATCGGGGTCGTTTTTGCGAATGACCGGCGGGTCGGCGGTTTCCGGCAGACGATTAACCACGCCGCTGAGTTTTTGCTGAATTTCCTGATACGCCTGGTCGGGGTCTTTGTCGAGATTAAAAGTCAGCGTGACGTTCGAGCGACCTTGCGAAGATGTCGAGCGCATCTCCTCGATACCCGGAACGGTGTTGACCGCGCCTTCGATAATATCGGTTATCTCCGATTCGATTTCTTCTGGAGCCGCGCCCGTATTTGAGGTTTGAACGCTGACGGTCGGCAAATCAATTTTGGGAAAACGGTCAACGCCGAGCGTGAAAAAACTAAAACCGCCGACAACCGTTAAGAATAAAACGATAACAGTCGCAAACACGGGACGATGAACACAAATTTCAGCCAGCCATTGCATAATTTTTCACCGGGAGCGCGGGCATCTTGCCTGCAAAGATTGCGCGAGCAATCTAAAAAGTTCCGTCATACTCAAACTTGGATTTAATCGAAACTATTATTCGCGCCGTCGCGCTCAATGCAGGCAGGATGCCCGCGCTCCGACTAAAAATACGATTCATCAAAATTGCACTTTCGCTCCTTCATAAAGCTGCGCTAAATTACTCGTCGCAACGATTTCGTCAGGATTAACACCCGTAATAATTTGAATAAACTCGTTTTCTTCCGTGCCGAGTTGGACGACGCGCAGTTTCGCCACGTTTTCCTGAATGACGAACACGCGGTACGACTGCGTGCTTTGGTCGTTGAAGACGGCGGTCTTCGGCACGAACACGCCAGTGCTTCCGCCTTCACGGTTGATTCTGACCGTCGCAAACATTCCCGAACGCAGCGCATTATCGCCATTTTCAATCGCGGCTTCAACCACTGCCGAGCGTGAAGTCGGATCAATCGCCGGATTGACCGCCGTCACCCTGCCGCCGAATTTTCTGTCTTTGTATGCGTCAACTTCGATGGAAACGCCGCGTCCAAGGGTAATAAAAGGCACGTTGGCTTCGGCGACTTGAATTTGAATTTTAATTGGATTAACCCGAAGAATCGTGGCGACCGGCGTTGCCGAGGTAACATATTCGCCGACCGCGACCGGACGATTGCTGATAAAACCGGAAAAAGGTGCGCGGATAACCGTATCGGTGACGGCTTGCTCCGCCGTTCCGACCTGTGTTCGCGCCGCTTCGACCGCTGCTTGTGCGCTTTTGATTGCCTGATTGTTTTGCCTGGCGGCGTTGGAAGCAGCTTCGAGAGCCTGTTTCGCCGCATTCAGACGCGCCCGCGCCGTGTCGCGTTGCGTTCGATATTGTTCATAAACAATCAACGAAACATCGCCCGTTTCGACGAGTTCGCGGTAACGCTTTTCGTTGGCTTCAGCTTGGCGAAGTTCGGCAACCGTCTGTTCGTAACTTGCATTAGCGGCAAGGACTTCCGGTATCGTCGTCGCGTTAAAAGTTCCGTTCGGCGAAAGTCCAAGACGCGCTTCAGCTTGGCGCACGCTGGCGATTGCCTGCGTTACGCCGGCTTGCGCTTCCGCCAATCGCAGCCGCGCATCTTTATCGTCAATCTTGGCAATCACGCTTCCCTGTTGAACAAATTGACCGACATTCGCTGATACATTGACGACTTTGCCCGCCGCTTTCGGCGCGATGTCTGAGGTTTCGTCGGCAATCAAACTTCCCGTCGCCTGAATGAACGCGGGAATCTCACGCGCGACGGATTTATCAACCGAAATTGTCACCGGCGCACCTGTATTGGTTTCGTTTGCGTTGGTATTTTGCCGCTTCTCGCTCGCCGATTCGGTTTTGCTGCAAGCCAGAGAAAATAACAAAACAAAAACGCTAATCAGTATCTTTAAATTTAGAATAGTCACCCGCCTTGGATAAATGTAAAACTCGCATAAAGTTTTGTTTAAGATGATGATTTTATAATAATTAGTTGAATTGAAAAACCTTGATTTGTAAATTTTTGTAAATCAAGAAAGTTTCAAGTTTCAAGTTTCAAGTTCAAGCCTTCAACTTGAAACCAATCACGCGATTTGCGGAAAATTTCCGATGCGGTTATAAAATTGAAGTATCAAAATTACAAGAGGTGAAAATTTATGCAGGAAATTACCGCAACCGAACTAAAAAAAAGAATGGACACGGGCGAAGACATTCAACTCATTGACGTGCGCCAGCCGGACGAATATGCCTTTGCGAAAATCGAAGGCGCAAAACTGATTCCGCTCGGCGAGATTATGCCGCGGATGAATGAACTCGACGACTCGAAGGAACTTATATTGCAATGCAAAGCGGGCGGGCGCAGCGCACAGGCAATCGAATTTTTAACACGCGCCGGATATCAGGGGAAAATGTCAAACCTCAAAGGCGGCATCACCGCGTGGTCGAATGATGTTGACCCGAAAATCCCAAAGTATTAATGAAAAGTGAATAGCGAAAAACTGCACACTTTTCGCTATTCACTTTTAACTTAAATTTATTTCCCTGCTCATTCGCACAATTTTCATTTTGTCTTGAATTTTTGTGCGACACGATAAAACAGGTTTGTCCTTCTCGGTGTTTTCCAGCCAAACCCGGCAATTGGCGCAATCGCTGTTCCAGCAAAATCACCATAAGAAATGGTTTTCACCGAAAGATATTGAAAGCATCGAAGCAAAGTATTGTCTTCGGGAACTTTACATTTTTCGCACAGAATCTCAATCTCTATAAGTTTTTCGAAAAATTCAAAAGTATCGCTGTCCGCCATAATTTTCAGGTTACTAGCGACAAACTTAGAACTTGAGAACTTGGAACTCGAAGCTGTCTCGGATAAACTATCTCACGAAGAGGAGAATTTCATCATGTCTTTAATAATTTATAGCAAACCAAATTGTCCGTATTGCCAGAAAGCGCGTGATTACTACAACGAAAACAACGTCTCTTTCACCGAATATGACGCGCAAAACGATTCGCTCCGGCAAAAGGAAATGTTGGATTTTTCGGGCGGCGATTTAGTCGTGCCGTGTATTGTCGAAAACGGTGAATACATTCAATCGGGCTGGGGCAATCCGTTGCGCGGCTGAACGATTGTTCCTGATTAGTCGGCAGTTTGTCGATTTTAACTTTCAATAAAAAAATTTGAAAAATAAAAGCAACGCTTTTTTTCGATTTATCTTCTAAAGCCTATCGTTTTTAATAGACATTATTGGAAATAAGTAAAATCGGTTAATCTATGTAAATGTTAAAATATGCGGAGTTAAAAGAAAAGCCGAAAGAGTTTCTTGCCGCCACCGGTTTGACTGATGAAGAGTTTCAATGTCTGT
>MWYZ01000077.1 GCA_002050365.1 Acidobacteria bacterium 28-1 | reverse complement strand
GAAATCGTGAAAATGCTGGATAAACCGACGGTGATAGTAATAGATAATGCGCCAATTCACCGGAGTGAAGAGTTTGAGGAAAGTCTTGAAGAATGGGAGCAAAAAAGACTGGCAATCTACTATTTACCAACCTATAGTTCGGAACTAAACAAAATAGAGATGCTGTGGAAGAAAATCAAACACGAATGGTTGCCCTTGGAAGCCTATCAGTCAAATCAAAAACTAACCGAAGAACTAGATAAAGTGCTTTCAAAAATCGGTTCATTATACAAGATTACTTTTAGTTAGGTGCATAAGCCTCATAACCGAATTTCGGTAAATGTCGTTCGCCTGCTCGACAATCAACTTCTTGAACGCGATTGTAATATTTATGGAAGCGATATGCGCGTCAAAATAACTTCAACGAGTAAATATACTTATCCTGATGTCGTTGCGGTTTGCGGTGAAGAAATTTTTGAAGATGAAACCGAAGACACGCTTCTCAATCCGATGTTGATTGTCGAAGTTCTCTCGAAATCAACCGAAGCGTATGATAGAGGAGCGAAATTTGAGTATTACCAAACAATCGAAAGTTTCCGGGAATATGTTTTGATAAGGCAAGAACCTTTTCGCGCCGAACAATTTGTGCGAAAGGAAAAAAATGTTTGGACGTATTTCGAGTTTCGCAAATCCGACGATACAGTTAAGTTAAACTCGATTGATTGCGAACTTGTCTTGAAAGATATTTATCATAAAATTCAACAGAAATTTCCAAAAGAAGCGATTTAGTAAACTCAAATGTTTCGTGAAGGTCAACAAATCGGACTATATATGCTTATCCGAAAACTCGGACGCGGCGGTTTCGGCGAAGTTTGGCTTGCCGAACGGAAATCCAAATTCGTTACCACAAAAGTCGCCGTCAAACTTCCGCACGACGAGCAGATTGACCACGAAACAATCAAACAGGAAGCCCAGCTTTGGGAACAGGCGAACGGGCATCCGAACATTTTGCCGATTATTGACGCCGACGAATACGATGGGCAAATCGTCATCGTTAGCGAATACGCGCCCGACGGTTCTCTGGACGAATGGTTAAAGACGCACGGCAAAATGTCAATTGAAAAAGCCGTTGAAACGACCGTTAAAATTCTCGACGGTTTAGAATTTCTCCATTCCCGAAATATCATTCACCGCGATTTGAAACCCGCGAACATTCTGCTGCAAGGCGACACGCCGCGTCTGGCGGATTTCGGCATTTCACGCGCCTTGCGAACGACCGCTTCGAGCCAGAGCAGCAATGTTTCGGGAACTTTCGCGTATATGCCGCCCGAAGGTTTCGACGGCAAGCGGAGCGTGCAAACCGATGTCTGGTCGGTCGGCGTAAATTTGTATCAATTTTTGACCGGAACGCTGCCGTTTCCGCAGAAAGAACCGTCCGCGCTGATTGCCGCGATAATGATGCGCGAATTCGAGCCTTTGCCCGCCGATGTTCCGCAAAATCTGCAAAACGTAATTGCCAAATCATTGGCGAAACTTCCTGAAAATCGTTACGCTTCGGCTGGCGTGATGCGCGAAGATTTGCGGCGAGTCTTGCGCGGCGAAGCGGTTTCTGATTTTATTCAATCCGATTCACGACAAAATTATTCTGCTTCAGAAATTCCGCCAACGCAGAAAGTCGCGCCGAATTTTGCTCAGAGTTCTCAAGACGAAAACGAAACTGTTGTTCGTTCCGCGCCGAGTTTTGGACAAAGTGAAAAGCGTAAAAATTCTAATGTTTGGATGTATGCGACGCTGGCATTAATTTTGGTTGGCGCGATTGGTTTGAGTGTTTATTTTTTGACAAATCAGTCAAAACAAAATGATTCAAATCAAACTGAGTCAAACAAAAATGAAGTAGCGCAAGTTTTATCAACGCAACCAAATAATGTTTCTGTAGCCATTGAAAACGCTAACACAGGAATAAATGCAAATATGGTTTTAGATACCTCAACTCCGACTCCAACGGTTACCACAAAACCAACTAAAGTAAAAGTGCGCTTTGAACCAGTATGGATTAATGGAGTTGGTAGCGGACTTTTTGAACCTTCTATGACTGCTGTTGTGAGCAGTAGTGCAGGCAAAAATTCAGGACAAGTCAATAATCGTGGTGTGATTAGTATGGATAATATTCCGTGTAATGAACAGATTACAATTACTGTCCTACCAGTAGAAGGATTGGCTACCAAAACTGTTGTTTTCAAGCGTTTTATCAAATGTGATAATCCAGTCGTAAATTTAGGAAAATTGAAGATAGGCGGATTATTAGACTAAAAAGAAAAAATAGCAAGAAAGTCAAAATGCCAAGATTTAACTTTTTACTTCAATTTCAAATTTAACAATTGATTAAAAAAATAATTAATATATGGCGGAATTCAAATCATACCTAAGCTTTTACGATTTTTATAACTCAATTTCTCAATGGCGATACATCAGAAATACCGAACAAGAAGAATTTCTATCTGTGGTTCTTAAAACAAGTGAAAGCCGCAGAAAAGAACTGCCAAAAAACATTACTTTGTGGCGAGCGCAGATTGGTCATGATTTGCGCGAATATGAAATTGACGGAGAAAAAGATGCTGAAGAATGTCCTTTCGATGTAGATAGAATGAAACCACTAAAATATAAAGCGTCCGAGGGTCGAGCGAATCCAAAAGGCATTTCCTATCTTTATACAGCTTATGAAAAAGATACTGCAATTGCCGAAGTTAGACCATGGGTTGGCGCGTATGTTTCAGTTGCACAGTTGAAGGTTACAAAACCATTAACGCTAATAAATTGTGTTGCAGAGAAAAGCCAATTAAAGATATATTCCAATGAACCTGATGTGCCGGAACGAGAGCGCAAAGTTTGGCAAAATATTAACGAAGCGTTTTCAAAACCAGTGACCCAAAATGACTTTGTATCTGATTATGTTCCGACGCAAATAATTGCGGAAATGTTTAGACATAACGGACTAGATGGTTTGGTTTATAAAAGTTCTTTGTGTAGTGGTTTGAATGTAGCCCTTTTCGATTTGGATATGGCAAGAGTTATAAATTGTACTTTATTTCAAGTGAAATCAGTTAGATTTTGTTCCGTAGAAACTGGAAGTCAGTATTTCGTTGAAAAGAAAAGTTTGTAACCCTTTTGATTATATCTGCAATATTAATTTTCGCTTCCAATTTCAAATTCAATAATTGATTGAGCGAAACATCTTGCCGCATTGGTTCGAGCGCGGTAAAGACAGCGCAAAAATTTGAAGAGGCGGGGATTTTATTGGCAATTGAGATAGCTTTTGATTATTATTACGGTATGGTTGTTACCGAACAAATAAATTCCAAATTACAGAAACTACCGACTTTATACCAGCAGGAAGTTTTACACTTTATCGAATTTCTTTCACAAAAAGCGATGCGGGACGAAGCGGAAACGGAAGAAAAACTGTGGACTGATTTTTCTTTAACGCAAGCAATTCGCGGCTTGGAAGATGATGATACACCCGAATATACGGAAGCGGATTTGAAGGAAAAATGGCGATAAAACGAGCCGGACAGATTGTTATTTTTCGCTTTCCGCAAACTGATTTAGTCGTCGGCAAAACTCGCCCCGCGCTTCTTATCGCGCCTTTGCCGTCCGGCTATAATGATTGGCTTGTTTGTATGATTTCCTCGCAAACGAGGCAAGCTGTTTCGGGAATTGACGAAGCAATTTCCAGTTCCGACACGGATTTTTCTCAATCCGGTTTGAAAAACGACAGCATCATTCGCCTGACCAGACTCGCGGTTGTTTCCGATTCGATTTTTCTCGGCACAACGGGCGAAATTTCCGCCGAACGTCTGGAAAAACTCAAAAATAAGCTGGCACACTGGATTAAAACAAGTTAAAGAAAAACAATTTGTGAATCATTTCAAGAAAAGTTAAGATTTAGCTGCTGAGGAATAAGAAAATATGACGGCGGTTATTGAAAGTTACATTGAGATTGATGCGAACAGCGTCGCGTGGGTCGCCGACACGCGCGTTAAGGTCATCGAAATCGCGCTCGACAAACTCGCGCACGGTTCAAGTCCCGAAGAATTGCATTTCCAATATCCGCATCTTTCAATGGCGCAAATTCACGCCGCGCTTGCCTATTACTACGACCACAGGGAAGAACTTGACGACGAGATTCTGCGCCGTCTGCGCGAGGTGAACGAACTCGCCGCGCGTCAAGCCGATTCGCCGCTCCGACAAAAGCTGCGCGGGCTGCGCCTCGAAAATGAGCGTTAAAATTTATATGGTATGTTCACGTCAAACGCGCCGTTACCGACGGATTGCGACTTCGCGGCGTTGATGTTTTGACCGCGCAGGAAGACGGCGCGGCGAAACTCGAAGACCCTGCGCTTTTAGACCGAGCAGCCTAGTCAGGGCGCGTTCTTTTCTCGCAGGACGACGACCTTTTGCGCGAGGCAAACAAGCGACAGCAAATAGGCGAACCGTTCGCAGGGGTCATTTATGCACATCAACTGAACATCACAGTCGGGCGTTGCATAGACGATTTGGAATTGATTGCAAAGGCTACCGAGTTAGAAGAATGGTTGAATAATACAGTCTATTTGCCTCTCAATTAAAGTTTTGGCAATTTGGCTGAGTTCTTTGGCGTGGGAAATGAATCACAGGAAAACGAGTATCAATGAGATATTGCATCACATATACTCATTGAAATCTTCGAGCGGCGCGTCAAAATCGGGCGCGAGTTTAAATTTGCCTTTCGCGCTTCCGGCTTTTCGATTTTTGGGTTTTGGGTTTTGCGCGTTGTATTTTGCCTGTAAAAATTCGACGTAATGCAAAACTTCCTGTCTGAGTTGTTCGGGAAGCTGTTGAATCTGCGACAAAATTACTTTTTCTTCGGTCATAAAGATATTCTCTCTTAATTTACCGGATTTTCCAAGACGATTTTCAGAATCCAATTAATATGAAAAGCAACTATTTTTTGACTGCCAAAAGCCGAAGCGTTATCTTAAAACTATGAAAGTCGAAACAACAATCGCCATCGAAGCCGATTTGCTCAAACAAGTTAAAGTCGCGGCAAAAGATTTTCGCAATCATTCGGAAGTTTTTGAAAAAGCCTTGCTCGAATATCTGCCGAAGCTGAAACAGAAATCACAAAAGCGAAAATTGACGCGCGAAGAGGAAATCGAAATTCTCAATCGAATCGGCACGGAACAGCGCGAAGAGATTCTGGAAAATTTAAAGTATCAGGTTGATTTGTGAAACGCGACGAACTTTACAGACTTGCTAAGCCTTTAAAACGCGACCCGAAAAAATTTCGCGTTTATATTATCGTGAGCCGTAATGATCGTCTAATGATTTTTTCAGATAGGCAAATGTTTCGCGCTGCTCTTTTTCATCGTCATCGAGCAAAGACCGAAGTCGGCGAATTTTAGCTTTGATTTCCCTTTTTTCGCCGGTGGTCAAAGTTTCTTCTTTTTCTATTTCTAAAACTGTGGGCATTTTGAAAACCTCCTTGGGAATTTCATAATACTACAAATCGAAATTACTTGCTCCTACATTTGAAATATCAACTTTTCGCTTCCAATTTTAAATTCAACAATTGATTGAGCGAAACGCCTTGCTGCATTGATTCGAGCGCGAGTTTGCGATGCAGATATTCGGGCATTCGCAAAACCAGCCGTCCGCTAAACGAGCGTTTGCCGAAAGGTTCTGGAACAAATTCGCCCGTTTCCTCTAAATCTTGAAGCACAAATTTGACAACCGTTTTAATTTCGCGCAAAGCATTCTCGAGCGTGTCGCCGTGCGCTGCTAACGAAGGAAATTCCGCCGCACGAGCCACGAATGCTTCGTCTTCTTGCGACCAGCCGACGCTGTAAAGATATTGTTCAACTTTCGGCAAGTTTTCTTTATTAGCTTTTTTATTTGTTTTCTTGTTCATTTTTCTCTTTAATTTCTTTTAACTTGCGAATGCATCGAAGCACTTGTCGCACTTGATACGGTTTGGCAAGATTGCCTTTCAATTTTTGCAAATTGATTCGCGGGTCGCCTTGCCAGGGCGTTTTGAATATATGATGACTGCCGCTTGTGCGATATTCTCCGAAAACATTTTCGCAAATCGTCAAAAGACGAGAAAAGCGGACGTTGTTCTCGCTTGATTCCAATTCTTTAGTTAGTTTTTCAATCAGTGAATCTTTATCGTCATCCATCTAAAAATGATACTGTATTCGGTATCAAAATTCAATTTGATGAAGTATCGGATTTTATAGTAAAATCAAAATCGAGGAAATTTAATTATGCTGACAGCAATCGAAACAACGTCAACAGTCGGCGCAAATCGCCAACTTACCCTTGATGAAGATTTGCCCGAAAATGTTTCGGCAAAAGTGCGCGTGATTGTTTTATTTTCGGAAGAAGGTTTTAACGAGAGCGAATGGCTCAAAGCGGCTTCAAAAAACGACGCTTTTGATTTTCTTAACGACGAGGCGGAAGATATTTATACTTTGGAAGACGGAAAGCCTGTTCGTAAATGAAATATAAAATCGTCATAGTTCCGTTTCCGTTTGACGACCTTTCGGGTCAGAAAGCGCGTCCCGCCGTTTGCCTAACCGATGAGATTCTACCTTACGGTCATCTTGTTTTAGCGTTTATTACCAGCAAACTTTCGGCTAATCCGTCCGCTACCGATTTTGTAATTAGTTCGCAAGATGCGGATTTTGCGCTGACGGGTTTGAAGGTTTCTTCGACGGTTAGGCTGCACCGTTTAATGACGGTAAGTAGTAAAATTATCACACGCGAACTCGGCGAGTTATCGAAAAATCAGTGGACGGAAATGAAAACCGCTTGCGAAAATTATTTGGAATTTGAAATGTTATGAGCGAAAAACAATTTGCAGAAAAATCGACAATCGTCACAGGCGCAACGCGCGGCATCGGTAAAGCAATCGCGCTTGAGTTGGCGGAGCGCGGAGCGAATGTCGCTTTTAATTATTCAAAGAGCGCCGACGAAGCCGAACGATTGAAGGCTGAAATCGAAAACCTGGGCGTAAAATGTTACGCCGCGCAATGTGATGTGGCGAACACGGAAGCATCAGCCGAATTTTGCAAGCAAGTAAAAGAAGAATTCGGGACGGTTGATTTTTTAATCAACAACGCCGGAATTACACGCGACACGCTGATTTTGCGAATGAAGGAAGACGACTGGGATGCGGTGATTGATACGAATTTGAAGGGCGCGTGGAATTTCTCGAAAGCTGTTTTGCGCTTTATGATGAAAAACGACGCGGGCGGCACAATCTTGAACATTTCTTCGATTAGCGGCGTGGTCGGAATGCAGGGGCAATCGAATTATTCGGCATCGAAGGCGGGAATGATTGGCTTGACGAAATCTTTGGCGAAAGAAGTGGCGAGCCGAAAAATTACGGTCAACGCGCTGGCTCTCGGTTTAATCGAAACTGATATGAGCGGACAGCTCTCGGACGAATACCAATCCAAACTGCTGGAAATGATTCCGCTCGGACGACTCGGAAACGTGCAGGAAGTTGCGGAAATTGTCTGCTTTATGTTGTCCGATTCGGCGCGTTATATTACGGGACAAGTCGTGCAAGCCGACGGCGGGTTGGCGATGTAATCGAAAGGCAAAAGTAGAAAGGTAAAAGGCAAAAATCGGTAATCGCAATTTTACCTTTTACCTTTTGCCTTTTACCTTTAAACATTATGCAGTATGTAAACGACGAAGAAACTCCCGAACGGCAAATCACGCCTGAAGAATATCTGGCGGAGCAGAAAACCCAAATTCGCAAACGCGCTTTTTGGTCAATTGGTATTGGTATCTTTATTATTTCGGCGCATCTTGTTTTGTTCGCCGTTGCCGATGTCGAATTTACACTTTTGTTTCGCAGTATCTTTTTTATTCTTGGATTGTTCGCTCTCGGCGGGGGCATTTGGGGAATTTACTACGCGAAAAATTTAGCTCTCAAAGATTTAATTCCTACGCCCGAAGCGATTGAGTTCGCGCGTCAAGCCGAACGTTCTACACCGTATTTTACATATGTTTTAGTTGGTTTAATCGTCACTGTTACGCTTTGCCAAATGGCGGCGGGTTTGGACGAATCAATTAAAATCGCCGGCTTTGTCAAACCTGATTTTTGGAGCAAAGGCGAATACTGGCGCATTTTAACGGGCGCAACTCTGCACTTCGGAATTCTACATATTTATTTTAACGGGCAAGCTCTTTACGGTTTTGGCGGTTTAATTGAGTTTCTCTCAAACCGCGCACATTTGGTGATTGTTTTCGTTTTAGCAATAATCGGCGGCGGTTTGTGCAGTTTGTTTTTTATGCCTGCGGCAACTTCCATCGGAGCAAGCGGCGGCGTGATGGGTTTAATCGGTTATCTGGCGATTTACGGTTATCGGCGCAAAGAGCAATTGCCGCCTGATTTTTTGAAAAGTATGTTGATAAACGTTGGATTTATCGCGGCGTTCGGCGTTATTGCTTATCAGATTGTTGATAATTTCGCGCACTTAGGCGGGTTTATTGTCGGCGCGATTTACGGATTTTTGCAAATTCCGCGCGATTTGCAAAAAAATCCGCGCGAAGTTGGCACAGCTGCTGAAATGCTCGGCTATGCCGCTCTATTGGTTTTTATTTTTACTTGTATTTTGAGCGTTTTGCTGCTTTTGAAAATTGTTACTTTATAATCCAACGCGCGGCAATGACGATTAAATTAAATTTCTAATCAATACGTTTTGCAATTAAGTTGTGGCAGCTCACAAGTTTGAAATAGTGCTTATTTATGCCGAGAGTCAGAGTTCATCAGCACGTTAATCCGCTTGCGCCTTTTTTTCGTTTTACGCCGAAGCCGCTTCAAATAGAAAAGGTTTTCGCCGATTCCGATTTGCCGCTTCATCTCGACCTCGGTTCGGCACGCGGCAGATTTTTATTGAAGACGGCGGCGGTTGAGCCGAATCAAAACTTCCTCGGCGTGGAAATTCGCGAGCCGCTGGTCGAGGAAGCCAATCGAATCAAAGAAGAAGAAAATTTAACTAATCTACATTACGAATTCTGCAACGCGACTTATTCGCTCGACAGACTTCTCGAACAACTTCCCTCCGACATTTTGCAGACGGTTACGATTCAGTTTCCCGACCCGTGGTATAAAAAGAAACACGCCAAACGCCGAATGGTTAAAGAAATTTTAGTCGAAACCGTCGTCGGACATTTAAGAATTGCGGGCAAAATTTTCATTCAAACCGATGTTGATTTTCTAGCCGAAGAGATGTTTGAACTTTTTCGTGAAAACGCTCATTTGTGCGAAGTCGAAGTTGCGGAAAATCCGTTTCAGGTAAAAACCGAACGTGAAATTGCGGTTGAAGAAAAAGGCTTGCCGATTTATCGGGCAATGTTTAAAAAAACAAAGGCAGAAGCCCGCGCGTGAGCAAGAGCGCAATTTTCAAAGCAAGCACCACCTTTAATGTTAAATAAAAATGCGAAAGGAAATCCAAAAATCTCCCTTCGCAGTTATTGTCTTTGTTTTTTGATTATCTAACCGTTAATTTGAATCGAACGAATTATATTACGAAAAGCATTGTCGTAACTCGACGACTCATTTTGCGGCGCAACCATCGCCACATAAAGCAGGCTGCCGTTGTTCAGCTGCGTTGTAAAAATGTTCACGATTTCGGTTCTGCCCGTAATCGGCGAACGTCCCGACAAAACAGTTGTATAAGCATTTCGGCGGGCAATTGTCGTTCGCGTGTAATCCGATTGCTGGCGCAAATAATTATTACTTTGCATAAGACCGTTTACATAATCTTCGGTGGCTCTCCCCAAATCGTTATTCTGCGTTTGGATTAAACCGACCATCGCGCCGTGCGTGATTCCGTCTTTGCCGTATCCGCCTTGCGGAGAAAAGGTTACGCTCTCTTCAGTTTCAAAAACCTGCCAATTGTCCGGCACGTTCAAGCGCAGGAAATTTCCGGCTGTGTATGAACGCGTCCGCGCAGACGGCAATTCAACGCGGCTTTCGTATCTGCCGTTAGCAGTCGGATTTTCCGTGCGCCCTTGTCCGTTGCCTTGGGTGTTACGCGAGATTTCCTGCATCGATTGAGCACGCGGCAAGCGTCGAAGTTTGCTTTGGATTCGCTCAAATTGCGCCGTGTTTTGTATCGGATTATTGACGCGAAGCAGCTGCGCTTCACGATTGATAGCTTCATAACGATTGCCCGGATTCGGATGACTGCTGAGCCATTCGGGTGCGCGACTGCCGCCTGATTGTTGTTCGATTGTTCTGAACATATTTGCCAAATCGCGCGGGTCGTAACCGGCTTCCGCCATAATCTGCGCTCCCAAAATATCAGCTTTCGATTCATAATCGCGGCTGTAAGAAGTCATCCACGCCTGCGCTCCGTATGCGCCGAGTTGCGCGCCTTGTTGTCCGCCCAAAAGCCCGCCGCCGATAATCAAACCGATAGTTCCGAGTTGCGTTAAAGGATTACTTTGTTTGGTCGCCTGCGAAGTTCCGTGCCGCAGCGCGATATGCGCGATTTCGTGCGCCATCACGCCCGCCATTTCGCCTTCGCTTTTCGCCGCTTCAATCATTCCGCGATTGACATACATCGGTCCGCCCGGTAAGGCGAAAGCATTGATGTCGCTGGCGTTGACGATTTTAAATCGGTAATCAAAAGCCGGCTGCTGAAATTGCGCGGGAATTCCTCTGACAAGGCGTTCGCCGACTTGTTGAATGTAGCGCGTCGCTTCCGCGTCGTTTAAAATCGGCATTTGCCGTTCGACTTCCGCCGACGCTTGCTGTCCGATTTTTACGTCATCTTGAACCTTGTATTTATTTTTCGGCAGCGTCACGCGCGTCTGTCCGAATGCGGCGAGCGGCATCGCAATAATCGTCCACATAAGAGCGAGTGCCGCAAAATTCTTGCTTAAGTTGATTTTTCTCATTTTTTCCTCCAAAAATCCGTCTTTCTCTGCCAAAACATTTACAGTTTATCAAAATTTCCTCTGCAATGAATTTCAAGAATCAAAGCGATTATCTGATGAATGCCTGTAAATGAAGGTTTGCTAACTAAATCGGTAAAAAGCACACCATTTAGTAGGTTTTCAAAATGTTACATAGTTGTTACACCTGAATTTGTTTCGATGGACAAAATCTCTTTCCTTCGGCTATATTTGGTTTCTTCATTCCAAAATCTAAAATTATGGAGACTCTAAACAAAAGATGGCTTTTAACTTACTGCCGCGCGAAGACGAGTATTTTACTCTCTTTTCGCAGATGACGGAAAAGATTCAAGATGCTTCAAACGCGCTGGTCGAAATGATGCAGAGCGAACGTGGGCACTTTGAAAATCATACAAAACGTATTAAAGACATCGAACACGAATGCGATGAATTGACGCATAAAATAACGGTTAAACTCAATAAATCGTTTATTACGCCGTTCGACCGCGAAGACATTTTCGCTCTGACGGTTGCGCTCGACGACGTTTGCGATTATATAGACGCGGGCGCACGCGCTATTTTGATGTATGACATACGCGAAGTCAGCAACCACGCCAAAGGGCTTGCTAAAGTTATTCAAGTCTTGGCGATGGAAATCAATTCCTCCGTTCTGATGCTTAGTAAACCCGACGGAATGAACCGACACATTATTGAAATCCATCGGCTCGAAAACGAAGCCGATGACATCTATTTTCGTGCTATCGGCGAACTCTTCCACAATCAAACCGACTCAATGACGGTTATTAAATTGAAAGAGCTTTACGAAATTTTGGAAAACGCAACTGACCGATGCGAAAGTGTCGCCAACATTATCGAAAGCATCGTTCTCAAACATACTTAGGAGATTTTGGATTTTGGATTTTGGATTGATTGTTACCATCGGGTAATTATTTGAACGCTGAAATTCATCAATCCAAAATCCAAAATCCAAAATCCAAAATCGAATTATGGAAGGTCAAACAATAGCACTGGGATTGGTTATTTTTATCATTTTCATAGCCTTGGTTTTCGACTATGTAAATGGTTTTCACGATGCCGCCAACTCAATCGCCACCATTGTTTCGACGCGCGTCCTCTCGCCCGGTGTCGCCGTCGCGTGGGCGGCATTCTTTAACTTCATCGCATTTCTTGTATTCGGAACTGCCGTTGCCAAAACCATCGGCGGCGATTTGGTGAAGATCGCTTTGATTCCGGCGGACGACCGACTTTACGTTTTGCTCGCCGGTCTGCTCGGCGCGATTGTTTGGAATTTGATAACTTGGTATCTCGGACTTCCGTCTTCGAGTTCGCACGCCCTGTTCGGTGGTTACGGCGGAGCGGCGGTTGCTTCATACGTCGGGCATTTCGGCTTCGCCGGAGCTTCGGACGTTTTAATAGCCGAAGGCTGGATAAAAATACTCACGTTTATTGTGCTTTCGCCGCTTATTGGAGCGGCTTTGGGATTTTTTTTGATGGTCGCGGTGTTTTGGATTTTTCGTAGGACTTCGATTTCCAAAATTGACAAAGGTTTTCGCGTCGGACAGCTTTTTTCAGCCGCCGCTTTCTCGCTCGGACACGGCGGCAACGACGCGCAGAAAACGATGGGCATTATTACGGTTGTGCTGGTCGCCGGCGGGTTTCTGCAAAGTACCGCCGACGGAAAACTGCCGGATGTTCCGCTTTGGGTAGTGCTGGCGGCACACACGGCAATCGGTCTGGGAACACTTTCCGGCGGTTGGCGCATCGTCAAAACGATGGGTTCAAAAATTTCAAAACTTCAGCCGGTCGGCGGATTTTGCGCTGAAACTGCCGGTGCAATTACTTTGTTTGCCAGCACTTTCGGCGGAATTCCCGTTTCCACAACGCATACCATTACCGGCGCAATCGTCGGTGTAGGTTCAGCCAGACGGCTTTCGGCAGTAAAATGGGGCGTAGCGGGCAGAATCGTCTGGGCGTGGATTTTAACGATTCCGATGGCGGCTTTGATTGCCGCAATATCTTACGCGATTATTATTTCGATTGATAAAGCTCTAGGAAAGTAAAAAGGAAAAAGTAAAAAGTAAAAAGTAAAAAGGTAGAAGTTAAGATTCCGTTTGTGTAGAATGTGTAAAGGTTGACAAAAGAAATTAAATTCGACAACTTTTACTTTTTACTTTTACCTTTTTACTTTTGCCTTTTACCTTTTTCACGCTTTGGCGGCTCTGTCTTATCGCCCCAGTAAAATGCTTTAACGACCAGCACATAAACTGCTAACACCAAAAAGCACAACACAAAAAAGATAACGATTAACCAAGCTAAAGACGACATAATTTAAGTAAAAAGGTGAAAGGCAAAAGTAAAAGCCGATTATAAAATAAAGAGCCGAAGAAAAAAAGCTGGTCAGCTAAGCACAAATTTCTAACTTCTTACTTTTACCTTTTACCTTTTTACTTTTCACTTAGCTGCGCTTCCTCGCTGTTTTCTTTCGGTGCGAGTATATTAGCGACGATGCCTTTGCTGCCGCTGTGTTCCAAAATATGTTTATAAACAACCGTCAGCAGCGCGACGACCGGAATCGAGAGGAAAACGCCCGGAATTCCCGCCACTTGTTCACCCGCCAGCACCGATAAGATGATCGCCAACGGATGGAGATGAATTCCTTCGCGGACGATGCGCGGATAAAAAACATAATCCTGCAGAATCCGTAAAATGCCTAAAAAGATAGCGACGTAGATTGCTTCCGAAGTTGATTCGAGCGAAGCGACGATAATAACGATAAGCGCGATAGTCACCGGTCCGATAAGCGGGATAAATTCAAAAATCCCCGCCACCACGCCGAGCAGAAGCGCGTAATTAACACCGAGAACGTAAAACGCAATTGTGCAGAGCGTCCCGATTAAAACGCACGAAATAAGTTGAGCGCGAACATACGCGGCGAGTGTCATATTGACATCGTGAATGATTGATTCGATACGCGTTCGCCAATCACCGCTCGGAAAAACCCGCAACAGCGAAACGCGGAAGAGATTTGCATCCTTCAGAAAGAAGAATGCCAAAATCGGAACCAGAATCAGCCACGGCAAAAAGTATAAAGAACTAATCAGGAAATCTCCGACCTCCGAACCGATTGAGCCGACGATACCACTCGCTTTGACATTGATTTGTTCCTGCACAGCTTCGGGAATTTGGTATCTTTGATAACGAGTGCTAATGTCCTTAAACCGCGCTTGGATAGATTTCGCATAACCGGGCAAACTGGTCGAAAATTCATTGGCTTGCTCGACGACAATCGGAGTGAGCAGTGCGATAGTAATTCCCAAAGTCGAAAAAACAAGCAGATAAGCCGTCGCAATCGCCAGCGGTCTGGGCATATATTTGTCGTAAGTCATATTTTCAAACGGACGGCGAATCATCCGCACTAACGGCTCAATCAGATAGGCGAAAAAGATTGATAAAACGATAAGAAAAAACAGATAGGTCAGCGAGGTTAGGATACCCGATATAAACCCTGCGACAAATAAAATCAATAGCGTAATGACAACCACGCGGACGATTGAACGCACCTTAGGGGTTGACGAATCGAGAAAAACGAGATTAGCGTTTCCTTCCGCTGTCGGCACAATCTCTTCGGGCGGTTTGTCGGCTATGTATTCGGCCGCGTCGGAAATGTTATTTTTAGGCATAAATCTTCTCCTTACCAGTCATTTATTTTCCCTCTTCCTTGACCGCCGAATAATCTTCGATGTTAAAACGCGTTCGCAGAGTTTCTAAATTTTGCGGCGGAAATTTAAATTTTGAACCGGCGATAAAGGCTTTGCCATTGTCGGTCGAAACAAAACGATTAGTTTCCACAGGCGCGTTGGCACGCAGATATTTTCTGTCTTCACCGTCGAACGCGCCGCCGTCTTTGCGCCGAAAAACAAAGATATATTCGAAATTAGCGGTTTTCATCGTTTGCAAATCGCTCGCAAAATTCGATTGCGTCTGTTCGGGTGCGGCTGACGATTCGGAAACGTTCGCCTTTTCAAACGACCGATTATCACAAGCAAGATTCATTAGAGAGAAAAAGAATAGACAGGTTAGAACTGCTTGGGTTATCAGTTTGTGCTCAATTTTCTTCATCATCTTCTTCATCCACATTTTGATTCGCGTTCGCCGCGTTCTCCGCTTTTTCTTCCTCGTCGAGTTTTTTTTGTTCTTCTGTTGGCGGCTCGCCTTTGACATCACGGATTTTCAGAAACATTGCTTCGTCATCTTTGTAAACCATCTCGCACCAACCGCTTTCGAGACATTTGGCGACCATATCTTCGTTTTCTTTTGCGTCGGTAAAGATAAATCGAGCACCGAATTTCTCATGAATAACGGGCGCGGGGTCTTCGATTTTTCCGCTCGTCAAATCGGGAATCAGTTTAGATAAATCTGGATTTTCCGTGAACAGATAATTCGGGTCGAGTCCGTAGACGTAATTATGCTTTGTGTCATAGAAAAACAACTTCGGAAAATCGTCCCAATTACAGTTGAAAATTCGCTCGCCTTCGGGAATGTTTTCCTTCGCCCAATTGGTTGCACGTTTGTATTTATCGTTTGCCTCGTTGCCTTGCAGCGTGGCGATAAGTCCGGTTTCTTTAAACCCCGCAAACTCGATTCCGCGCAAGTTATAAACTAACCATAAAACTAAAATTAAGCCTAAAAACCACAAAGAAATTTGTTTGCTTAAATTGTAAACATCCCATTTTGCAGATTTCTTATTCGCATCGTAAAACGGCTCAGCGTTAACTCTAAAATCCTCACGCAACGGCGAAAACACGGGCGCAAAAAATTCCTTCCAGCTAAAGGCGGCGAAAAGAATGGCAAACGGCGGAAAGTATTCGGCAAAGCGTTTCGAGCGAAATTGCGAAACCAGCAGAACGGTAACGAACATCAAAAAGAACGTAGATTTTTCCGGCAGTTTACCGTTTTTCGGCGCAAAAAGAATGTAGCCGATAAGCATTGCGGCTAAAGCAATCGGGAAATTCATCAACAGTTCCTGCCCCGAATACGGATACCATTCGCCGCCGACCGAAACGGCAAAATCACTGCCGACTTTAACTTTTGTAATAAAATGTTCCCAAAAAAGATAAAGGTTTTGCGGGAAATACGGATTGATAAGATTACCCAGAAGCATTCCGCCGACCGTGTAAACAAGCGGTCGCCACTCAAATCTTCGCTCGTTCCAAGCGATGATCAGCGTCCAGAAAAAAGCGGCGAAAAGCAGAAGCGGAAATAAACTGTAAGTCCACACAAACGCGAACATCAACGGCAGAAGCCAGACGTATTTGCGCTCAAACAAAAGATAAATTCCGATAATCGTGTAGATAATCGTCAAGGGCGGCGCTTTCGCCATATTTATCCGAAACAGAAACGAACTGGCGCAAGTTAAAAGTGCGGCTAACCACAGCAGCAGATAATCAACCCGGTAGCGAAACATCAGCCAATAAACCGAAAAAATCGCCACGCTGCCGTAAAAAACCGCCGCAATTTTCGCCGCCATCACGGGTTCAAAAAACCACAGAAACGGAATCTGCAAAAGATGAAAAAGAAAATGATGGTCGGCGTAATCCTGTGCATTTAAAACCGTCAGCGGCAGCCAGACAAATTCCGGCAGCCACTTAAATTGCTTAAAGTTTTCCCATAAGAGCGAACTCCATTTGATGTGATAATAACCGTCCCAATCGCCGCAGCAAATCGCCTGTGTCGAAAATTGCAGAATCGTCATCAGCAGCACGGTGACGAAAAAACCGAAAATTAAATAAACCCAATTGATGGCTTCGTCGGTGCCGAACCATTGCGTCCAGGTTTGCTCCGGTCTTTCGGCTGAAGCGGCGGCGGTTCGGCTCGCGGCGGCGGGTTTGTCATTAAAAGTTTGTTCCATTATTTATATGAAAAATCCGAGAAAAAAAAGATAAATTCATTCAAGAAAATATCACGAAATCGAACCCAAAACTAGAAGGCAAAAGTATTTCATCGGGATCACCTTGAAAGGCGAAAGGAGAAAGGCGAAAGATAAACGCACAGATTTGACTTTCCCCTTTCTCCTTCAACTTTCTCCTTTCAAGGCGCTCCCAGTGCAAAACTATTTAACAAAACACATTTGCCAATCAAAATCTCAAAATCTAAAATTCAGCTATGTATCCAAAAGGCAATCTGCAAATTCCCGCCTCGCACGGCGAACTCGAAGCGATTTTGAAAGAGCCGACTGGCGAAGCGACGGGCGCGGCGGTCGTTTGTCATCCGCATCCGCTTGGACAAGGAACGATGCACAACAAAGTCGTCTATCGCGCCGCGGCGGGACTAGTCGAAGCCGGTTTAATCACGATTCGCTTTAATTTTCGCGGTGTCGGCGCAAGCACCGGCGCACACGACGATGGCGACGGCGAACGGCAAGATGTGAAAGATGTTTTAAATTATTTGACGGAAAATTACCCGAATCAGCCGATAACCTTAGCCGGATTTTCCTTTGGGTCGCGCGTAGGAACAGAAGTCTCCCTTGATGAGGAACGAATCCTGCGCTTAATCAGCATCGGAACGCCGGTTGATAAATACGATTTCTCGTTTTTGAAAAATAACCGGAAGCCGATTCTTTTCGTTCACGGCGACCGAGACGAATTCGGCGCGGTGGAAAACTTGCGAAAACTTTTTGAAACTCTCGAATCAGATAAAGAATTGATTGTCTTTGAAAACTGCGGACATTTTTTCGACGAGCATTTAAGCGAATTAAAAAACGCGGTGCGCGATTGGACTCTGAAAGAAATTAGCCACGAATAATACGAAAAGACACGAAATAAAATCAAAAATTTTTCGCGTTCTGTTCGTGTTTGTTCGTGGTTAATTTTCTATGTCTATCTAGCGTTGCACAAAAATTAAGTGAAAATAGCTAGTCTTTGTGCAATTAGCATTATCCAACAATATCTGTTTTCCTAATAAATTTGCTAATTCCCATCCTGACCAAAAACTTTGGTTTTTTGACAGGAGATTATTCTTGCTCGTAAGTTGTTGTAAGTTGGTTCTCAAGCGAAAGTCCTAAATATATTGTGACCCAGTTTTAATGCTAATCAATTTAGAATTTGTCCACATCTAAGCCAATAAAAAAGAAGTACCTCACCCGAGATACCTCTTTTCACCACTGTTAGGATTCAACTATGGAGTAACCGTCGGCGTTACGCCGCAAGCCTTCCACGCATTAGAGGTTTGCGTTGCCTGTACAGAACCCGCACCGTAGCGGTTTTTCGCTGCACTAACCCACGCACCGGCAACTTTCGCATAAGTGTCAGTAGCGGTACAGTATTTCGTGTCAGCATCGTAAGCAATTGCCGCCGCCGCATCCAAACCGATACCGGTCGCCGTGCCGCCGAGGTGATGTGTCGTAACGATGCCCGCGTTTTGTGCCAGCATATAGAAAGCGAAATTTTGAATTCCGCTGTTGGTGTGAACGCCGCCGTTGTCCGAAGTTCCCGTATATCTTTCCGAATAATGGTCAGGGTCGCCTTCCGAATGCGTATTCGCCATATTGCGGATTCCCTTTGTCGGACTCGATGGATTATTCGAGTAATAAAGGTCCTCGCCAATCCACCAATCAGATGGGTAGGAAACACCGCCGGAGCCGGTTAATGTTCCGGTTTTAAATTCGATTGTTACACCGAAAATATCCGAAAATGATTCATTAGCCGCGCCCGATTCGTTTGAATACTGAAGATTTGAAGTGCGTTCGGTAACGCCGTGCGTCATTTCGTGCCCAACCACATCTAATGCATCAAACGGGCGGTAAGTTGTGCCGTCACCGTCGCCGTAAGTCATTGAAGAACCGTCCCAGTACGCGTTATTATAGTTGCTTCCGTAATGGGTGCGTGAAACCATATAGCCATACTTCAAATTTTTGTTGTTTGCGTTATCAATGCCGTTACGCAAAAAAGTGCCGCTGAAATACTGTAGAGTTTTTTGTGCGAAATAATGCGCATCAACTCCGACTGATGCACGGTCAGATAAACTGCCCGTCGCGCCGAAAATACTGTCTGGCGAAGAAAAAATCGTTCCGTTCGAGCGGCATCCGACCGGAGAACAAGTTTTGTTACCAAAATCATACGTCTTGCCGTTGCTCGGCACGTCGAACATAGAGTAGGTGCCTGAAGTTAAATCAATCGGGAAA
Source organism: Acidobacteria bacterium 28-1 (assembly GCA_002050365.1). Classification (GTDB taxonomy): domain Bacteria; phylum Acidobacteriota; class Blastocatellia; order Pyrinomonadales; family Pyrinomonadaceae. Next base: position 37,722 of record MWYZ01000077.1, on the reverse strand, counting down.
CCAGTGACCTGTCCGGCATAAAAACCGTAACCCGTTCCGGTTGTCCCGGCAGTTTGCAGATTGTCCCAACGGTCAATGATTTCGCCGGTCATGGCATTAATAACAATCATTTCACGACGCGGGTTGTCGGTCACTTCATCAGTATTTTTGACGTCAACCATATATGCGAGTAACAGTTCACTTCCTTGCGGATAGTAAACAAGCTCACTTATAGCGTCTGTCGCATCCCAGAAATCCTGTCGGGCAAAATTGACGGCTTCAGAGTTTCCGAAGCTCGGAAACTTCGCCGGAACGTCTCCGGCGAATAATTCACCAGTTGTCCGGTCAAATTTGCCGTTGTTTTTTTCGTGTGTGATGACATCGCCACCATAGACGCGAATGCCGTCAATGGATTGTGAGAAGCGGACGTGATTGCCGGTTTCGTCGGAAATTATATCTTTTGATTGTAATCGATCCGCGCCGATACCTTTTTTAGCAAGATAAGATTGAGCTTTTGATTCTGCCTGAAACGATTGGTTGTTGGATTGCTGGGCAAAAGTACTCTGGGTGTTGAAAGTTAAGCCTACGAAAAAGGCTACAACTAGAAAACTGATTGATAATTTTTTCACTGATTCTACTACTCCTTAGGTTTTAATTTTATTTGACGCTCAAAATATGAGTCCGGTATAAACAACACCCAACGAACGGAAAAGTATAAATTTTAGTATGTTATTGGGAGCAAATGTCCCCCTTAGATGCTTCGTTATACATTTGAGTTTGCCACAAATTTTATTTCTTAAAATGCTTTAACCAAACCACTCTGCATTTTCAATGCAGAGATTTTTGAATAAAGAGCACGAATGAAATTCGCTTAATTGTTCTTTTCCGACTAAGAAAAGAAATCATAATAAATTCTTGCAATCAAATTGCAAGGCTTTGAACCTGAGTGTTGAGACAGTAAACTTCATTGTTTTCGGCGAGCTTTTTATTTTTATAACATCTGTCCGAAAAGAGTAGATTGTGGTCGCCGAAAATAAAAAAAAACAAAAGCCCGTGAAATCGGGCTTGAGAGAGCCAAAGTCTATGAAATTTTTGGACACATTTCACCATATTCTATTTTTGTGAATTTCTGAATTTTTGTGAGAAAATTAATTTTTGTGCAACGCTTGTCTATCCGGTGAAATGAAATATGGAAAATAAACAAACGGAAACAAAACGCGAAGTAGCAATTCGTATCACGATGATGCCGCGCGATACAAACTCGCACGGCACGGTTTTCGGCGGAATTATATTAAGCTATATTGACATAGCGGGCGGCGTGGAAGCCGTCAAACATACGCGACACGACCGTTTTGTAACCGTGGCGATGAAGGAAGTCATTTTTTACGAGCCGGTTTTTATCGGCGACTTGGTGAGTTTTTACGCCGAAACCGTCAAAGTCGGCAATACTTCCATCACTGTCAGAGTCGTCGTTGAAGCCGAAAGATTCGGCTCGCACGGACAATCAGTGCGCGTAACCGAAGCCGAGGTTGCTTACGTCGCCATCAATCAATACCGCGAAAAGGTTAGAATCGGGAAGCAATTTAATGCTTAGAATCCACGCTTTAGCTTATTCTTAAAATACGCGAACTAAGTCTGAACTCTGAACATTACAGTTAATTTTTAGCCAGTTCTATGAATTCGCTGAACACAGCATCACTCGTCAATCTTTTGGGCTTTACGGTTGGAGTCGCGCTCTACGCGCTTCTGCTTGTAATGGTCATTCGCCATCGAAAATCAAAAGATAATTTCTCTTTTGATTTGCTACTTCTGGCGACGGCGATTTTAGGTTTATTGTGGAACGTCGGCGAACTGGTCGCGCACATTTGGAAAGATTTTGGCGGGGGGCAAGTTTCGCCCGTTCTGCTTGCGGTTTCATATTCGGCTCTCGGCTTTCTTCCTTCGGTCGTTGTTCGGGTCGCGTGGAAAAATAACGGAAGTGAAAACAAAAATGCTCGTTTGCTGACTTTTGCGGCTTACGGCTTAAGCCTGTTGGCGACTTTTTTTCATTTTCAATCGGTCATTCTCTATAAAGTAGCGCCGTCGAGTTTAGCTTTGCAAATTTTAACCGTCGGCTCGCTCGCGCTTCTCGCCGGTCTGCTCGTTTTCAATTTCAAACAAACGCTTGAAAATAAAACGATCTGGATTACGGCTTTGTTGATTTTCGCGGTTTCGGCTTTTCATCTGAGTTCAGAGGCGGAAGGAACCTCCTGGCTTGTGGAACTTGTCGCACACCAATCTTCCCTGCCGCTCGTTCTTGCAATTCTTCTGCAAGATTATCGTTTTGCTTTTGCCGACCTTTTTTTGAAACGCGCTTTGTCGTTGCTTTTATTAGCTTTGACGGCTTTCGGACTTTATGTTTTTGCCGCCTCGCCGCTTCTCGCACTACACGCGAAACACGAAGAAAACGATGTCCAAGGCGTGAGCATTTTGCTGACGTTTTGGATTGCAACTGCTCTGATTTATCCGAGCCTTTATCGTTTTGCCGCGTGGCTGGTTGATAAAATTATTTTGCGCCGCGCCGATTACGCTAATCTTCGAGTTGAAATTTCAAAAACAATCGAAAAGGAAAACGCAATCGAAAACGTTTTGGGCGAAACTTGTCGCAGCTTAGCTTCGGCACTAACGGCAAAAGAATCAAATTGGAATCAAAATTCTGAATACGTATCAAATTTGCCGACGGTAAATTTTACCTCGAATGCCGCGGAAATTTTCGTCCCGACGGCTGAATTGCCCGCTTACAAAATTCATTTAAAGGATTTTTCAGGCGGACGCCGCCTTCTGTCCGATGAAATTGAAATGCTCGAAGCGGTTTCACTTTTGACGGCGCGGCGAATTGACGCTTTGCGCGTTATGGGCGAGCGTTTTGAGCAAAAAAGCCGCGAGCAGGAGTTTTCAAAACTTGCCGCGGAAGCGCAGCTGAGCGCCCTTCGCGCACAGATAAATCCGCATTTTCTTTTTAACGCGCTGACGACAATCGGATATTTAATTCAAACCGCGCCGGAAAAAGCCTTCGCAACCTTGATGAAATTAACCGCGCTTCTGCGACGCGTTTTGAAATCAAGCGGCGAATTTACAACCTTAAGCGAGGAAATCCAGCTTGTCGAATCTTATCTGGAAATTGAACGCGCCCGTTTTGAAGAGCGTCTGAAGGTTGAAATTAATGTGCCGCAAGACTTGAAACGATTGCGTGTTCCGGCTTTTATTCTGCAGCCGCTGGTTGAAAACGCCGTCAAACACGGCATCTCAAAGGCGAAACTCGGCGGCAGAGTAGAAATTTCAGCTAAACTACAGAGCGAAAAAGATAAAGTATTTCTAAAAATAAATGTTTTTGACAGCGGCGCGGGCGTAAATTTCAACGAACTTTTCCTTAAACGGCAAAAAAATGTCGGGCTAAATAATGTCGAACAAAGATTGCGCTCCTATTATGGGAACGCCGCCGTTTTGAAAATCGAAAGCGAGGTTGGAAAAGGTACAACGGCGGAAATCAAATTTCCGATTTCAAATTCTAAGTTGGTTAATTAAAAATTACGATGAACAAACTCCGAATAGTAATTGCCGATGATGAACGCCCGGCGCGACTTTTTTTAAAATCTATTTTGCAGGATTTTGAAGACGCGCTAATTGTCGGCGAAGCGGAAAACGGCGCGGAAGCAATCGAAATTATTAAGGAAACCAAACCTGATTTAGCTCTTCTTGATTTGCAGATGCCGGAAGCCACTGGCATTGATGTCGTCAAACTTCTCAAAAAATCGCAGTTGCCGCTCGTCGCGTTTGTGACGGCTTACGACGAATTTGCGGTGCAGGCGTTTGATGTTAATGCAGTTGATTATCTGCTCAAGCCGGTTGAAAAGGGGCGTCTCCGCGAAACCCTGAACCGGGCGCACGAACGGCTTGAACAAACCGATTTTCGCGAAACGGAATCGGCGAATCTGAAAGCCGCCATCGCCGTTTATGAAAAAACTCCGGCTCAAGCTTTGCTCGAACGCATTCCGATTCGCTTGCGCGACGAAATTTTATTGCTTCCTGTCTCCGAAGTCGTTTCAATCGTTGCCGACGGCGAACTCCTTCAAATTACCAATCTACAAAACAAAAAATATACGATAAATTTTCGTCTCAAAGATTTGGAAGCGCGGCTTGATTCCAAACGGTTCGTGCGCCTTTCGCGCAGTGCGTTGGTTAATCTCGAAGCGATTGCGAGAATCTCGCCGATGCCGGGCGGAACATACTTGGTTGCGCTCAAAAACGGACAAGAGATTTCGTCAAGTCGTCTGCAATCGCGGATTCTGCGCGAAAGGCTCTTAAAGCTATAATTTTATATAACTGCCTGTTGAAAGTTTTGAGCCATTCATTCTTATATCCTAACTGTTAGTTAAAAATATAATGTTAAGTAATGACGTAAAAGATATTCTTACTTTTTTCTATAATGAAAGTAATTATGTCAAAACAATTCGTCTATAAGCTATTTGTTATTTTGTCTTTCGCTTTGTTTACGTCGTCGCTCATTTTCGCGCAAGCTCCCGGTACGGCGGGAACAATTTCGGGAACGGTTACAGACCCGAATAACGCAGTGGTGAGCGGCGCAACCGTCAGTATTAAAAATGCCGTCACCGGATTTGAGCGTACGGCGACGACCGATGGCGAAGGCAATTATCGTTTCAACAACGTGCCGCCGAACAACTATCAAATTAAGGTTTTGGCCAGCGGTTTTCAGGATGCGGCGCAAAACGTCGTGGTGCGAAATTCTGTGCCGATGGAAGTTCCTTTTTCGCTTACAATCAGCGGCGACACCGCTAATGTTACAGTTAACGCCGACGCGGTAATCGTCGAAAATATTTCGACGACGCACACCGACGTTGACCAAAGCCAACTTCGCAAATTGTCGCTCTCGTCGCCCGGCAACGGTTTGAGCGATGCCGTCACCTTGACTTCGCCCGGTGTCGTCGCCGATTCAAACGGCTTTTTTCATCCGCTCGGCGACCATGCGCAAACTCAATACTCGGTTGACAATCAACCGATTACAGACCAGCAAAGCAAAGCCTTTTCCACTCAAATTCCGGTCAATGCAATTCAATCTTTAGAAATTATTACCGGCGCAACGCCCGCCGAATATGGTGACAAAAGCAGTCTCGTCATTAATGCAATCACTCGTTCAGGCTTAAATCAAACAAAACCGTCGGGAAGTTTTACTTCCACCATCGGACGTTTTAAAACTTATCAGGAAGAAGCGGCACTGGCTTTCGGCAACGCCAAATTCGGTAATTTCACGGCGTTTAATTTTGAGCGTTCTAATCGCTTTTTAGATTCGCCGGAATTTGTATCCTTACATAACAACGGCAACTCGGTCAGCGTTTTCAACCGTTTCGATTATAGTCCGACCGAAAAAGACAGTTTTCATTTTAATTTATTTCTGGCTCGCAACAAGTTCGAGATTGCCAACACTTTCGACCAGCAAGCACTCGGACAAGACCAGCGTCAGCGAGTAAAATCAATCAACATCGCGCCCGGCTACGTTCATATTTTCAATGCTTCGACTGTTTTAACCGTCAATCCGTATTATCGGCTTGACCAAGTTAATTATTACCCAAGCGCGAATCCATTTTCCGACCAAACGCAAACCATTAGTCAGCAGCGTCGCCTTGCAAATGCGGGAATTCGCGGCGATGTCGCTTATGTCAAAGGCGTTCACAACATCAAAATCGGCGGGCAATTTCAGCACACTTTTTTAAATGAAAATTTTCAATTCGGCATTACCGACCCGAATTTTAACGACCCGGCAAGTCCTGATTTTCTGCCCGGTCTTCTGCCGTTTGATTTGACGCGCGGCGGCAGGCTTTTTCGCTTTAACGGGCGAACCGATATTAAACAGGAAGCCGTTTACGTTCAGGACGCACTTAATTTCAAAAACAGTTTGACCGTAAGTTTGGGTTTGCGTTTCGACAATTATAACGGTTTAAGCCGTGGCAAATCGCTCCAACCGCGACTCGGCATTTCGTATCTTTTCAAGCCGACCAACACGGTTATCAGAGGTTCTTACACGCGCAATTTTGAAACGCCGTATAACGAAAATTTGGTATTCTCAAACGCGGCGGGCGCAAACGGTTTTGCCGACGGCTCATTCGGCGATGTCAACGCTGCACCGCTCAAACCGGGCAACCGTAATCAATTCAACGTTGGACTTCAGCAAGGTATCGGTAAATACATCGTCGCCGACATTGATTATTTCAATAAATACACGCGCAACGCCTATGATTTCAACGCGCTTTTAAACACACCGATTACGTTTCCGATTTCTTGGGACAAATCAAAAATTGACGGCGTTTCATTTCGTTTGAATTTAACAAATTACAAAGGATTGAGCGCGTTTTTCAACGCCGGACACACTCGCGCCAGATTTTTCCCGCCGGAAACGGGCGGTTTGTTCTTTAATTCGGATTTGCCGGAAGGCGTGTTCCGCATTGACCACGACCAGGCGTTTCAGCAAACGACGCAAGTTCAATACTCGTTTGACCAATTCAAGACTTTTCATAAATTTGCACCGTTCGTGTCTTTCACGTATCGCTACGACAGCGGCTTGGTTTCCGGTGCAGTTCCCGATTTTTCAACCGCCTTGGGTTTTAGTGCCGATGAACAGCAGCAAATCGGTTTATTCTGCGACGGTCAATTTGCCACTTTGACGAATCCGATTAGAAGCTGCGCGTCGTCAAATTTTGGCGCAACGCGTATCCGCATTCCGGCGGAAGGGACGGTGAACGACGATACAAATCCACCGCGCATCGCGCCGCGCAATTTGTTTGATCTGAACCTTGGCTTGGATAATCTTTTCCGCACCGATAAGGTGAAAATGTCAGCGCGTTTGACATTTATAAATCTGACGAATAAAGTCGCACTTTATAATTTCAATTCGACTTTTAGCGGCACGCATTTCATAACTCCGCGCACGATTCAAGGGCAAATCGGCATCACGTTTTAGAAAAGTCTGACCATACAAATATAAAAACAATAGCCGCGAAAAGCACAAAAGACTCAAAAATTTATTCTGAATCTTTTGTGCTTTTTCGCGGCTATTCCACCAGATTACGGCTTCGCTTCAAAAATCAAATTGAACGGCGTTTCCGTCGCCCGTCGAAATTGCGTGAAGCCGCCGTTTTTGACAACTTCTTCGAGACGCGCTTCGCCCGCTTGCGCTCCCAAAGCCAGCCCGACTTCTTGTGATAAAGAAGCAGGCGTGCAAACGAGCGTCGAAGCCGAATAAAAAGCGCGTCCGACCGGATTTAAATTATCTTCCAATTGATTATTGGCAAAAGGCTCGACAATCATCCAAGTTCCACCGTCTGTCAAAGATTCCCGAACGTGATTTGCCGCGCCAACCGGGTCGCCCATATCGTGCAGGCAATCGAAGAATCTTACAAAATCGTAATCGCCGCCCGGAAATTCTTTGGCTTTTGAGACTTCAAAAGTTACGCGGTCAGCCACGCCGCCTTCTTCCGCTCGCTGACGCGCCATCTCGATTGATTTGTCGTGATAATCAAAGCCGACAAAAGTCGAATTCGGATAAGACTGCGCCATTAAAACAGTTGACGCGCCGAGTCCGCAGCCGACATCGGCGACTTTCGCGCCCGATTTTAATTTTTCATCCACGCCGTTGAGCGACGGAATCCAATTGCTTATTAAATTTGCCGCGTAGCCCGGACGAAAAAATTTCTCCGTGCCGCGAAAAAGCTCGTGGTCGTGTTCGTGCCAGCCCAAGCCTTCGCCCGTGCGAAACTTTTCAATCAGTTTCGGAACGGCTTTGAGAGCCGCCGTGCTCAACAAAAACGCGCCCGGCATATAAGCCGGACTGTCTTCATTCGCCAGCGTAAAGGCTTGTTCTTCGGTCATAAAATACCTTTGTCTTCCGGCATCATATTCGACGTAACCGCCCGCCGCCTGCGAGCAAAGCCACTCGCGCACGTATCGTTCGTTCGTGCCTGTCTTTTCGGCTAACTGCGCCGAGGTTAAAGGCTCGTCGGCTTCCGCTAAGGCTTTGTAAAGTCCGAGACTTTCGCCGATGACAATTGTCCCGGCTTGCAAAGTTGCGCCAAAATCATTTACAAATTTGCCTAATAATTGATTTAATTTTTCCTCATTAATTGCCATTGTCGTCTCCTTTTTGTTTGTTCCCGAACGGCTTCAATTCAGAAACCGTTCAGGAGTTGAAATTATTACAATCTACGGATTAAGCGACGAGTTAATCGGAATATCGCCGTTTTGTCCGAATGCCGTCGCTTGAAATTGTCCATTTGAACTGTTCAAACGGAAATAATTTCCGCTCGAAGGTCGCCACACGGCGATGTCGGTTTTGCCGTCTTTGTCATAATCACCCGCGACCGGTTTGTCGCCGCTCTGTCCAAACTGAACGCCTTGAAACTGATTGTCCGAACTACGCAAAATAAACCAGCTGCCGACTGACGGTCGGAAAACCGCTACATCGCTGCGGCTGTCACCGTCGAAATCGCCGTCCACCGGAACGTCGCCGTTCTGCCCAAACTGTACGCCGCTAAAAGTGTTCGAGCCGCTGTTTAAGACGAACCAAGTTCCGATTGAGGGGCGGAAAACCGCGAAATCGGAAGTTCCGTCGCCGTCGAAATCTGAAGCGTGATGATTAATGGCTCGCGGTTCGCCATAGATAAAATCGTCCATCGCCACGATATCTTCGCCGTTTGAACCGTCAACGATTCCTGCGGCTAATCTGGTTGTTCCGCTGACAATTTGCACCGAAGCAATGCGCTCGCCCGCATTAAAAGAAACGCCGACAAACGAAAGTCCACCGCCCGCAGCGGTTGGAGCCATAAATCCGGGCGAAAGCAAATTTCCGGCTTTGTCGTAAGCGAGAATTCGGGCGTTGCCGGTGATGTCAACATCAGAAAAGACTGCGCCGAAACCGCTGACCGTCGCCGGAATGCTCGTGCCGGGAATAAAGAAATTAACGGTTAAGATATTGCACGGAACCGCCGAGCCGCTGATAACGGTGAAAAGTTTTTGGGCTGAAAAAGTCGTAAATGTCGAAGGGTAGCTCGCGTCGAGTTCGCCGAAACGAACGGGTGTCGCGGTCGGGTTATTTGAATTGGCACTGACGCGAAACGTTGCGTTACCGCACGCCGTCGTGAACACCGCACCGCGTGGCGAGTTTGCGTTAAAAAAGTTTGCCGGCATATTATTCGGCGACGCGAAATTATCCGGCACGCCGTCCCAATTGATTTCGCGTCTGCCCGTCGTGAACGAACTGCCAACACCGTTGTTCGCTCCTAAGTCGCTGCGGAATTGGTCAACGGTCGCTTGAATCGCCGCCGCGTTTGCGCCGCTCGTTTGTCTGACAACGGGCGCGGCGAAAGTTAAAGTTGATAGAAAGAACAGCGCGATGCCGCTCAAGATTAAATTGCGAATTATGTTTATGTTTTTCATTGTTTCTCCTAACTTATTAATTTATTTATTTTGGGATTATTCCCGTTTAAGATTGAATTCAAACAAATTAAAATTTGTTCGTCGTTTGTTTGGTAAAAATGCAGATTCGCTCTATTGATGCTCAAGTCTTGCATTTGCAAAATTTTCATTAGCTCGGACGCTTCCTGTCGGCTGAAAAATTCCGTTTCCGCTCCGCACAATCCGCACCGCAAAAAGTTTTTGGTGCAGTGCGTCGTCGTGATTTTCACGCGGTCAAATTCGATAGTGATTGTTTTTTTCAGTTTCACGGCGGAGTTGACGTGGGGCAAAACCGCCACCACGTAAGCTAAAGTTTGACGGACAACGTGGTAAGAAAGCCGTTGGCGGCAATCGAGCTGAAATACTAACAAACTATATTTGCCGCCAACAAATGCAAGCATCATTGCCCCCAATGGTCGCTTAAAGTGATTAGCCTGTGGCTTCGCCCGATGCCAGTGCTTTGACATCATTAGTCGTCAATGTATTTCCAGCTATTCCCCAGTCTCCGCTTTTCACCTCTTCAATTACACACCAGGTTACGGGGCGCATATTCTCACCTTCGATGGAAACCATCGCATCCGTAAGTTTTTTGACGATTTCCTGCTTCTGCGACGGCGAAAAAACGCCCTCGATAATTTTAACGTTGATAATTGGCATCTGAACTCCTTCTATGTTCTGATGGACGCTTTGATTAAGCGGTTTCTCTATCGGCGCATCCAGTTCAACCGATAGCCGCCCAACTTCTTTTACCTTAATCTCTTTGGATTTTCGGAAGTTTCGGTTAAACCGTTTCCAAACTTTTCAAGAATTCGGGACACAGCGGCAAAGTTTTTTGCGAATCAGTCCTGGCTTCAAGGAAAGAATTTTGACAAATTAAAACTTCGCCTCTCGAATTGTGAATGCGGTGGATTAAATTGTTTTCGGCGAGTTCGATAATTCTCTGTCGGCTCTCTTCACCTAGTTCGACTGCCTGTTGAAACGACAAAAGCGACACTTGCTGATTGCACAAAAAGCAAAACGCTTGATTTTTCCATCGCTCGCGTTCGGCTTTTTTCCGTTGTATTTCTCTGATTACTTTTACTAAATCCATTTTTGATTTTCCTTTCCTTCGTATTTTGTCCGCTCCAGCTTTTGCTACAGACCCGTTTAAGTTTTTCGACATAAAGCGACAGTTGCCGCGATATGTTTCAACCTTAACCGAAAGCAAAAAGCAAAATCTTTAGAAAATCTTGAAATTTCGCTGAGATTTATCTGAGATTTATTTGAATAAAATATGAGAGCGTAATGAGCGGCGCAGGCGATTAGAATGAACAATTTAAAACCCGGCGGCTAAAAAATTAGCCGCCGGGTTTCATAAAGCGAGATTTGGCGCATTTCAGCCGGGCGCCCTTCACGGAAATTCAAGCCGCTTGCACTCGCTGTTTTTGAGGAGATGTTCGGCGCAGGTCGTTTTAAATTCGGAAACACTTCCGCAGCAAGCTGTGGGGTATTGAACCCGAACATGAATTAAAAATGTCAGAGAAATTTCTGACTATGAATCCTAATATAAAAATTTGTATTTGAGTCGAGAGCGTCTTCTGGTTACAATCTTACTTAAATAATGGCAATTATCAGCTCACCGCGTTTATTACGCGATTTTTATTAAACACGGAAACCGGCGACGGAATCTTTAAGAAATTCTGAGTTTTTTTTGAGTTTTTTTGAAGAGGTGGAAAAGGTGAGTTATGCAGACCAATAAAATTTATGAATTCGGCAAGTTTCGGCTCGATCCTGACGAGCGTTTGTTGTTTGACGGAAAGAACACGATTGCGCTAGCACCGAAAGTTTTCGACACGCTTCTTTTGCTGGTCGAAAACGGTGGACACGCCCTCGGCAAAGAAGAAATGATGGAGAAAATCTGGGCGGATTCGTTTGTCGAGGAAAACAATCTGGCGCAGAACATTTCAATTTTGCGAAAGACTCTCGGCGCGAGCGCGGGCGGCGCGAAATTTATTGAAACCGTGTCCAAACGCGGCTATCGTTTCATCACGCCCGTCCAAGTTATCGAAGACAGAAAGCCTGATTCGATAACGATTGAACAAACTCGCGGCAGATTTACTATCGAAGAAGAAATTGATTCGGAGGATTTTTTGGACTTGGAAAATTTCCAATTAACTGCGGCGCAAACCGCTTTGCCGAAGGCGGAAACGAGTCCCGCACTGCCCGTTTTCAAACCCGAAACGCATTACGTTCAAAACGGCGATGTGAACATTGCTTATCAAGTCGTCGGGAGCGGCGATTTAGACATCGTTTTTGTGATGGGCTGGGTTTCGCATCTCGAATACTTTTGGGAAGAGCCGCATTTCGCCCAATTTTTAAACCGCCTCGCGTCTTTCTCGCGCTTGATACTTTTCGACAAACGCGGAACTGGTTTGTCCGACAGAGTTCCGGTTAATGAATTGCCGACGCTCGAACAACGAATGGACGACGTTCGCGCCGTGATGGACGCGGTTGGTTCGGAACGCTCCGCGCTCGTTGGCGTGTCGGAAGGCGGTCCGATGTGCTCGCTGTTGACCGGACTTCACACGGGCGAATGCGATGTCGTAGGCGAAAAATGTAGCGGATTTGCCGTTGATTTAGCGCAGAAGATTGCGGAAGAGTCGGATTTAGGCAAGATTTTGGTTTCGCGCACCGTTAAAGATTTAGTCGCCGGTTCAGGAATTGTTTTTGATGAATATGGCACGAGCGGCGAGTGGCGATTATTTTTTGTAAAAAAATAATCAAGTAAAAAGGTAAAAGGCAAAAGTGAAGAAAGATGATTATTAGTAGAGATAATCGTTCCGCTTAACGGCTCTATGCAGCTCACTATTTACCGTTTTTTACTTTTGCCTTTTACCTTTTTACTTTTTACTTGATTTCCTCCGCACTCATCGTCAAGTTTTCGGTAATTCGTTCAATATCAGCGCCGATGCCGCAAAGTTTCCTAACGATGGTTTCGTAGCCTCTGTCAATATGATAAACGCGGTCAATCAGCGTTTCGCCTTCCGCCGCGAGTCCCGCCAAAACCAGCGAAGCCGACGCACGCAGATCTGAAGCCAAAATTGGTGCGCCCATTAGTTTGGTTTTTCCATTGATGGTCGCCGTGTTTCCCGAAATTTGAATATCCGCGCCCATTCGGACGAGTTCTGAGGCGTGCATAAAGCGATTTTCAAAAATCGTTTCGACGATGGTTGATGTGCCTTCCGCCTGCGTCATCAAAGCCATATATTGCGCCTGCATATCGGTCGGAAATAGCGGATGCGGCTCGGTTGTTACGTTTTTTGACCGCAATTTTTTTCCGCCACATTTTACCGTGAGGGTTTCGTCGGCGACTTCAATTTCAACGCCGGTTTCGCGGAGTTTCTCGATAACCGCCGCGAGATGTTTTGGGTGACAATTTTTAATTTCAAGTTCGCCGTTCGTGATTGCCGCCGCGACAATGAAAGTTCCCGTTTCGATGCGGTCGGGAATAATCGTGTGGTCAGCTTCGCCTAAATCTTCTATACCTTCGATAGTGATTGTTTCTGTTCCCGCGCCCTTAATATTCGCTCCCATTTTATTTAAGAGTTCAGCTAAATCCTCAATCTCCGGTTCACGCGCCGCGTTGTGAATCGTCGTTTTTCCCCGCGCCAAACTCGCCGCCATCATCACGTTTTCCGTTCCTGTAACGCTGACCTTTTCAAAAAAAGTGTCTGCGCCGACGAGCCGACCGTTTGGCGCACGCGCGATGACATTACCGGCTTCGAGGGAAACTGTCGCGCCGAGTTGCTCAAAGGCTTTTAAATGAAGGTCAATCGGACGAGTTCCGATAGCGCAGCCGCCCGGCAATGAAACTTTCGCTTGTCCGAACCGCGCAAGCAGCGGACCCAAAGCGAGAACGCTCGCCCGCATTGTTTTAACGAGATCATACGGTGCTTCGTAAATTTCGATGTTCGCGGCGCGGACTTTGTGCGTGTGAAGTTCGGGTGTCAGAACCGTCGCGCCCAAATCTTCCAGAAGACGGCGTTGCGTTATCAAATCTTTGACATACGGAACATTGTGCAGAGTTACGGTTTCGGCGGTTAAAAGTGTCGCCGCCAAACACGGCAGAGCCGAATTTTTCGCACCGCTGATTTTGACTGTTCCTTTGAGCGGTTTTCCGCCGCGAATTAAGAATTTGTCCATTCAAATTAATTAACTTTCGTTTCACTTGAACCGAACGACAAGGTTTCCTTATAGAAATGAAAAGCGAATCTTATCACGTCAAGGACAAGAATTAAATTAGCTTTTCAACAATTTTCACAATCATCTGCAAGCCCTCCGCGTCAGTCTCGCTGAAATCGTTCAGTTTGTCGCTGTCCACATCTAGAACTATTGCAACCTCGCCGTTTTTATCAAAAATCGGCAAAACAATTTCCGACTTTGAAAGCGAACTGCAAGCGATATGTCCGGGAAATTCTTCGACATTCGGCACGACTACCATTTGGCGCGTCGTGTAGCAATGTCCGCAAACGCCTTTATCAAAATCAATCCGCGTGCAGGCAATCGAACCTTGAAACGCGCTTAACACAAGTTGATTTTCTTTGACGATATAAAACCCGACCCAAAAAAATCCGAGTGCTTCCTTGAGTGCCGCCGTAATGTTTGCCAGATTTGCAACTAAATCAGGTTCGCCTTCGACGAGGGCGACAATCTGCGGTGCAATTTCGTCATAAATCTTTTTTCTGTCTGACGTTTGCGAAATAAACAAATTCTCTGCCATAAATTAAATTTTAGCACGTCAAAATTTCGCTGCAAAAAATAGCTTTGTTTGATTACTAACATAATTTCTTTATTTTAAGTGGCATTATGTTTGCAACAGCCAAAGAAAAATTAAGGGGTTCAGGGTGCCGGAGAATAAAACAAAAAACGGTTGGTGGTTGGCGACAGCGTTGAGTATAGGAGTAGTTGCGGCTTACACGATTTTAAGGAAACAGCGTTTAGAATACGACTTTCAGAATAAGGTTGTTTTGATAACCGGCGGTTCGCGCGGGCTTGGTTTAGTTTTGGCGCGAAGGCTTGCCGATGAAGGCGCGAGAATCGCAATTTGTGCCAGAAACAGCGAAGAATTAAAGCGTGCAAAAGAAGATTTAGAGAATAGAGGTGCAGAAGTTTTTGAATTTGTCTGCGATGTCCGAAATCAATCCGAAGTGGAGCAGATGGTCGAGGCGGTTTGTAACCATTACGGACAGATTGACGTTTTAGTTAACAATGCCGGCGTTATTCAGGTTGGACCGCTTGAAGTGCAAACGCAGAGAGATTTTGAAGACGCGATGGCGATTCATTTTTGGGGGGCGTTTTATACCATGCAGGCGGTTTTGCCGGAAATGAAAAAGCGCGGCGAAGGTAGAATCGTCAATGTTTCTTCTATCGGCGGAAAAATTGCCGTACCGCATCTTGCGCCGTATTGTGCGAGCAAATTTGCGCTTGTCGGTTTATCAGGTGCGATGCGCGTCGAACTTGCCAAAGACAATATTTTTATAACGACGGTTTGTCCGGGTTTAATGAGAACAGGCAGTCACGTCAACGCGGTTTTTAAAGGTCAGAATGAAAAAGAGTTTGCGTGGTTTAGCATCGGAAATGCTTTGCCTGTTTCGTCAATCAGCGCGGAAAATGCAGCAGATCAAATCGTTGAAGCGACAGGGCGCGGCGATGCGGAATTGATTATATCGGTTCAAGCCAAACTTGCCGCGAAAGCTAATGCGCTATTGCCGGAACTGACGGCAGAGATTTCTGAAATGGTTAATCGGATTTTGCCGGCGGCGGGCGGCATCGGCGAAGAACACGCGCTCGGCAAAGACAGCACATCCTTCATTTCGCCTTCATTTTTAACGGCTCTCGCCGACAAAGAATCTTATCAAAATAACGAACTCGAAACCGGTGAGCAATTAATTTAAATAATATAAAATAAACAAGGGAAGGAGATAATCTTATGAAACAAAATCAAGAAAAATCAATAACGGACATTCTGACGAATATGAACACCAACGTCAGTCCAACCGAGAGAGTGGTTTCGGCAACGGCGGGCGGCGCACTGCTCGCTTATGGTATTAAGCGCGGTGATACATTTGGAATTTTGCTGTCAATCGTCGGCGGCGGGCTTGCTTTACGCGGTGCAACCGGACATTGCCAAGTTTATGACGCGATGGATATTGATAAAGGCGAAGCGCCGACAAATAAAAGGTTGGCAAATAAAAAATCGGCAACTTATCAAAACGGCTTGCTTTCGGGGAAAGTCCATGTCAAGAAAAGCCTGACAATTAATAAATCGCAGGCGGAACTTTATGCGTTCTGGCGCAATTTTGAAAATTTGCCGAAATTTATGGCGCATCTCGAATCCGTGAAAACGACGGACGGAAATAAATCGCATTGGGTTGCAAAAGCACCGATGGGAACGACGGTCGAATGGGACGCGGAAATTACCAGCGAACAGGAAAACGAGCGCATTGGTTGGAAATCGCTCGAAGGCGCGGATATTCCGAATTCAGGCGTAGTCGAATTTAAGCCGACTACCAACCGCGGCACGGAAGTAAAAGTTACTTTGACCTATGAAGCACCGGGCGGCGCACTCGGCGCAATGTTCGCCAAACTTTTCGGCGAAGAACCGAGCCAGCAAGTTTATGGTGATTTATATCGTTTCAAAAGTTTAATGGAATCCGGCGAGGTTATTAGTGTCGAAGGTCAATCTTCAGGACGCGAGCCGCAAGCGAAAAAGGCAGCAGCATAAACAGATGTCAGAGGTTAGAAGTTAGTAAAACACAAAAACTAACATCTGACATCTAGCCTCTAAAATCTTTTTAATAAACAAGGGAGAACTATAAAATGAAAGCAGTATGTTGGATGGGAAAAGAGGATGTGCGGGTGTTGAATGTGCCTGACCCGAAAATTTTAAACGAGCGCGACGCAATTATCAAAATAACGAGAACGGCAATTTGCGGCTCGGATTTGCATCTTTACAACGGTTATATTCCGTCAATGATGCAGGGCGATATTCTCGGACACGAATTTATGGGCGAAGTTGTTGAAACCGGTAAAGGAGTTTCTAATTTAAAGCAGGGCGATAAAGTGGTCGTGCCGTTTACGATTGCGTGCGGAAATTGTTTTTTCTGCCAGCACGAAATGTATTCGGTCTGCGACAACTCAAACCCGAAACCCGAAGGACAGGAAACGGCTTATGGTTTTGCCGGTTCGGGACTTTTCGGTTTTTCGCATTTGATGGGCGGATTTGCCGGCGGACAAGCCGAATATGCGCGCGTTCCGTTTGCCGATGTCGGACCGATAAAAGTTCCCGATTCGATTGAAGACGAAAAGGTTTTGTTTCTTTCCGATATTTTTCCGACCGGCTTTATGGCGGCGGAAAACTGCAATATTCAGGAAGGCGACACGGTAGCAATTTGGGGCGCGGGTCCGGTCGGGCAATTTGCCACTAAATCGGCATTTATGCTCGGCGCAGAGAAAGTCATTTTGATTGACCATTATCAAGACCGTCTCGATTTTGCCAAAGCTAACAACGAAAATGTCGAAACGATAAATTTCGACGACACGGAAGTTCACGACAAACTAAAAGATTTAACGGGCGGACGCGGACCTGATTCGTGTATTGACGCAGTCGGACTAGAATCGCACGGCACTACGCCTGATGCAATTCTCGACCGCGTCAAAGCCGCGGTATTTTTGGCAACCGACCGCCCGCACGCGCTCCGGCAAGCAATCTTCTGCGTTCGCAAGGGCGGAACAGTTTCGATTCCCGGCGCGTATGGCGGATTTATGGATAAGTTTCCTATCGGCGCGGCTTTTAACAAGGGCTTAACCTTTAAAATGGGACAAACGCATATGCAGGCATATATGCCGAAACTTCTCGCTGCCGTCGAGGAAGGAAAAATTGACCCGTCGTTTGTTATCTCGCACCGTTTGGATTTGAGCGAAGCACCGACGGCTTACGACAGTTTCAATAATTTGAAAAACGATTGGCGCAAAGTGGTTTTAAAGCCGTAATTTATTTTCAGAATGAGACAAAAGATTTGCGATTGTTGACTAATAGTCGCAAGTCTTTTTACTTTTTAAAAAGTTATTTTTGCAATTTAAAGTTAAGTAAGATAAAAATTACTAAACTCGGTTTTCGGCAAAAATTATTAATATTTGTTTTCATAAGTTAAGATGATGAAAGCAGTAATCTTTTTAGCAACGGCGTTGGGAAATATGGGCTGACGGAGGCTTTAAGATAAAAATATATGGCGGAAGAAACAAGGAGAATTGAAACTTATGCGGAATTTTGGGATTTTTACGTCGCCGAACACGCGCAGCCGTTGACGCGCTATCTGCATTTTATCGGCACGACGCTCGGAATTGTTCTGCTCGTCTGGTTTGTTCGGAGCGGGAATTGGTTTTATTTTCCGCTTTGTTTCGTCATCGGTTACGCATTCGCTTGGTTCGCGCATTTTTTCGTCGAACACAATAAACCTGCAACTTTTAAATATCCGTTCTGGTCTCTTATTTCCGATTACAAAATGGTTTTTTATATGCTGACCGGCAGAATGAATGCGGAAGTCGAGCGAGTTAACTTGGGGAAAAATTGACGATCTTTAAAATTAGCAATTCTACCGTTGTGAAGACATTTCCGCATAAATTTCCTCTAATTCTTTGACGTAATCGGTTATCGCAAAATTTTCTTCAATTGTCGCTCTCGCGTTTCGCCGCAAAATCTCCAAATCAGCTTCGCCGGAAAGCAAAAATTTTAATTTCTCGACAACTTGCGCTGTATTGTAAGGCTCGACTATCAAGCCGTTTTCGCCATCTTTGATAACCGCGCGAACCGAAGCGACATCGGCGACGACAACGACGCATCGCGCCGCCATTGCTTCGAGCATTGCCAACGGCAAGCCTTCGCCGTAACGTGACGGCAGAAGAAAAATGTCACTTTCCGCAAGGCGTTTCCATTTTTCCGCGCCCGAAATGACGCCGCCATAATAAAAATTTTCGCCTAGAATTTGCGACATCTCAGCGATGAAAAAATCTTTTAACGCGCCCGCGCCGAAACAGTTAAATTGAAAATTGAAATTTTCGTTTTTCAAAATCCGGCAGGCTTCGATTATCTCGTGCAAGCCTTTTGATTCGTGAAGTCGCCCGAGGAAAATAATCGTTTTTTCATCGGTTAAATCGCGCTCGACGTTTGGCACTTCGTCGGTCGCAATCGCATTCGGCAGAATCCGCACGTCCAAATTTTGCCAACGATTTGTGATGCTCGCCTTTTCGTGTTCGCTCAAAACAAGAACTTTGCCGGCGGAGCGAAACATTTTTTCAGTCGTCCAAGCGAGCGGTCGGCTCGTAAAATCTTCCATCAAAAAACGCCCGCCGTTTGGATGCAGTAAAACAGGGCGATTTGCCAGTCGCGCCGTAAAAGTCAGCGCGGCATCGCGCACGATTGAAAGCGGCACAAGAGCCGTATTGATGTGAACGAGGTCAATCTTTTCGCGGTAAATCGTCCAAAGAAAACGCGGCGTTAAAAGGATTTGCTGTAGAATCCAACGGATGTCAATCTTGTCGTCGTCTTGTCTGCCGGCTTGGAAATGATAAAATTCCGCGTTGCTGTGTTCGATAATTTCCCGAACAAGCGTGGAAATTCCGCTGACATTTTTGTTTTCGTCGAGACTCGGCGCGGTTATTAAAATTCTCATTCATTTTCCAATTGAAAAGCGAACGATAAGAATAACTTAGTGCGGAAGAATTGTCAGCCGAGAAGTTTTCAGTAGCGAGCGATTTGAGTTAGATTATATTAACAAACGAATGAAAGCCGAAACCGCCGTCAAACCGAAAATCGAATTTGTCAAAACGGAGAATCGCGTTCCGCGATACGTGATGCCGCTTGTCAAAGCATTGATTTTTCTAGCTGATGCGGGCTTGGCGATTGCGTCTTTCACTTTAGCTTTCATCTGGCGCGAAGGCGATGCGATTTTTTCGCAAACGGCGTGGGCTTGGTCAAAAGAATTTGAGCCGTATGCGGGCGTTCTGCTTTTTGTCGTGCCAATTCGCCTTGCAATGCTCGTTTTCCAACGAGTTTATCGTCTTCACGGTGCTTTTTCTTACATCAATGAATTCATCAAAATCTTTAAAGCGGTCTCTGTCGGTTCGCTTTTGATTATCGCTTTTACATTTCTTTTTCGCGGCGGTTTTGCGTTTCGAGATTTTTCATATTCACGCGGCGTTTTCGCGTTGGATTTTATAATTTCCCTTGTTATTTTTTCGGCTTTTCATTTGGGCTTGCGCCGTTTGCAAACGCTCGTGCGGGCGAAAGATATTAATCTAATTCCAACTTTAATCGTCGGCACAAATGCGGAAGCCGAGCAGACGATTCGGGAATTGCAGGAACGGACGGATTTGGGTTATCGCGTGGTCGGCGTAATTGAAAGCGAATTACGAATTACGAATTACGAATTACAAGAAAAGACAGCAGAAATTCTAGAAATCCAAAATCCAAAATCCAAAATCCAAAATCCAACCGTTCCGATTGTTGGAACGCTCGACGATTTGCCGGATGTTATTCGTGAACTTGCGATTCAAGAAGTTATCATCACCGACAGCCGCGTGCCGAGCGAGAAACTTTTTGAAGCGATGATTCAGATTGGGCGCGAGCAGAAAGTAGAGTTTCGGCTCGCGCCGTCAATGTTTAATTTTCTGCCGCAAAAAACTAGCGTCGAGCAAATCGGCGTTTTGCCGATGGTCAGACTTTTCCGCGAGCCACTGTCGGATGCGGAAAGATTTACCAAACGTGCTTTTGATATTTTAATTTCCGCCATTCTGCTCGTTTTGCTTTCGCCCGTTTGGATTGTAATTTCAATCCTCATCAAACTCGATTCGCGCGGTTCTGTTTTATTCAAACAAGAGCGCGTCGGGATGGACGGACGCAAATTTCTTTGCTACAAATTTCGCACGATGAAAACTGATGCCGATGAAGAATTGCATCGTGAAGCGTATCGCAAAAACATCGAAGGCTCACGGGAAGCCAACGCCGGCGACGAAGAAAAACCCGTGTTTGGAAAAGTAAAAAACGACCCGCGAGTTACGCACTTCGGACGTTTTCTGCGGCGCACGAGTCTCGACGAATTGCCGCAGTTTTTGAATGTTTTGATTGGCGATATGAGCATCGTCGGAGCGCGTCCGCCGATTCCCTATGAAGTTAAAGATTATGACCTCAAACATCGCAAACGGCTCGATATGAAGCCGGGAATCACAGGGCTTTGGCAAGTTTCGGGCAGAAACCGTTTGACGTTTGAAGAGATGGTGCAGATTGATTTATATTACATTGAAAATTGGTCTCTGTGGCTTGATTTGAAAATAATTTTGCTGACGCTTCCGGCAATTTTGCGCGGCGACGGAGCAAGGTGAAAAGTAAAAGGTAAAAAGGTAAAAGTAAAAAGTTAAGAAGTTATAAAAATTATTGGCGCGACGAAACGAATATGTTCAATAAATATATGCCCGCGTTTGTCGCAACTAAATCCGACAAACCGTAAAGGATTTTAATTTGTCAAATATCTCCGAAACACTTGAACGAGCGACCGAAACTTTGCAGGCAAGCGGAATTGTCGAAGCGAGGCGTGAAGCGAAATCTCTGCTCGCGTTTGTTTTAGATAAAAATCAAACTTTTCTCGTCGCTCATTCCGAATATAAATTATCCGCCGAAGAAAAAACTCGGTTTCAAACGGTTTTGAAACGTCGAGCAAACCGCGAACCTTTTCAATATATCATCGGCAGACAGGAATTCTGCGGATTGGATTTTACGGTAACAAAAGACGTTTTGATTCCGCGTCCGGAAACGGAAATGATTGTCGAAGCGGCGATTGAGATTTTGAAGGAAAATGCAAGAGTCTGTGAGGTTGGAATCGGTTCGGGCTGCGTTTGCGTTTCAATTTTGCACGAGGTAAAGACGGCAAGCGCGATTGGCTTGGATGCGTCCGAAAGAGCTTTAGCAGTCGCCGAAAGGAACGCGAAAACTCATAAAGTTTTGGAACGCCTCGAACTAAAACTCTCTAATGTTTTTGACAATCTGCAAAATGAGAAATTCGATTTAATCGTTTCCAATCCGCCGTATATTTCTATGGAGGAAATGAAAACTCTGCAACGAGAAGTGCGCGATTTTGAGCCATACATTGCCTTAACCGACGGCAAAGACGGTCTTTCAATAGTCGAAAAGATTATCGGCAACGCGCCTAATTTTTTAAAAGCAGACGGCGTTTTGTTAATGGAAATCGGTTTTAATCAAGCAGTTAAAGTCCAAGAAATGTTTGATAAAACAATCTGGCGTGAAATTGAAATTTTGCCGGATTTACAAAGTATTTTGCGAATGGTCAAAGCCAAATTAGTGAAAAGTGGATAGTGAATAGTGAAAAGTATTAATTTAAGTTTGTTTTTGTCTCTCACTATTCACTATCCACTTTTCACTTCTGTTGTGGCTTATTTTTTGCTATATTTCAGTCTATCGAAAAGTTGTTTTATTTTGATACACTTTTCAAACAAAAGGAGATGTTTTATGAATTACGAATACGAACGAGAAGAAACGAATGCGACCACGAAATTAACTTATTTATTAATCGGCGGCGGAATCGGCGCAATTTTAGCATTATTATTTGCGCCTAAATCCGGTGAGGAATTGCGCGGTGACATCGCCGACGTAACCCGCAAAGGAATTGAAAAAGGTAAGGAAACGGCGACTTTGGTCGGCGAAAAAGCCGGCGATTATTATGAAGTAACCCGCGAGAAAGCCGGCGAGCTTTATTCGTCCGCGCAAGAAAAAGCCGGCGCATTGTCTGAAAAAGCCAAAGGCGCGGTTTCGTCCGCTTCAAATCCTTTTTCCGCCGCACTCGAAGCCGGCAAAGAAGCCTACACCGACGAAAAGCGACGCAATGAATCGAAAGCAATTTCCGAAGGTCGTCCGAATTATTCGGTTAAAGACGATAAGGTTTTGGAGCCTCCGAAAGACGCGAATAAATCTGAGGAAAATTTATGAATGCCAGCGAACCTGTTTTTTGGATAATGATTGCGTCAATCGTCATCGCCGTTTGCTTTATAGTGATGGCGATTGCTCTGGTGGCGATTGCTTTAATCGTAAAAAAGGTAATTGATACGGTCAGCCGAGTTGAGGAAAAAGTTGAACCGTTACTCGCACAAGTCAATGCTATCAGCGTCCAAGGTAAAGAAATATCGGTGCAGTTCACAGAAATTTCTACTAACCTTTCGTCGGCAACCAAGTATTTTTCTGAATCCGCCGGACTGATTAGAGAAGAAGTCGCCGAATTAAAACAACTCGTTGGGCAAACCGCGATTGTTGCCAGAGATAAAGTCGAACTCGTCAGTCAAACGATTGACCGGACGCAGACGCAAGTTACGACGACGACCGAATTTATTCAAGCAAAAGTCGTCGAACCGGCACGGGAAATCGCGGCGGTTATGGCGGGCGTGCGAAAAGGTTTGGAAGTTTTGTTCGCGCCGACACCTAAACAGATTGACCGGGTTTATACTGAGGACGAATTGTTTATCGGCTAATTTTTCGATTAAATAAAAAATAGAAAAAGGCGCGGAATTTTGTCGTGCGCCTTTTTCTATTTTTTCAAATTTTATTCAAAAAAGAATTAATTATCTTGCACTGTCGGTGATTGTTGATTTTGCCGATTTTGACGGCGTTCCATTCTCTTCTTGTTCATCTCTTCTTTAATTTGGTCGAGTTGTGTCCGTTGTTCGGCAGTTAAAATTGCCAAAACCGAATTACGCATTTGCTCGCCGGATGTTTTTAATTGAGTTCTAATTTCCTTAAAACGCGCTGATTCTTCCGTCGTAATGATGCCGTCGCGTTTTTTCATCGCTAAACCGCGCATCTCTTCGCGCCTGGTTTCGGTCGAAGTTTTAAAGTTCTCAAAAATACCGCGTGTTTGTTCTTTTTGCGCGTCCAACAAATTTAATTGTCCAAGCGAGCGCATCAACATTCGGTCGTCGCCGTCGTGTTTTCCGCCGCGCATTCCTTTTCTGCCGAAACCGCGTTTGCCGCCTCGACGCTCAAATTTTTTCTGTTGTTGCATCGAATCATCTTGTTTGTTCGTATCTTGGGCTACAACAAAAGTCGTGAAAGCAACTGTTGTTAAGGCTAAAGTGACAACCGAAATAAATTTACGTTTGAATGACATTAATTTTTACCTCTAAAATTTTAAGATTAGCTTTCGCTTTTTACGCTTCTTTTGACGCATTAAGGTGCGCTTTGGTCGAAATTTTTACGAAAATATATTGTTGCGAATTAGCATTCGCACTTTGGCAGACTAAAAACTAAGCAAATCATTAAATTTTTTCTCAAACCATCTCTCGCAAAGATTCTTCGCCGATAATCGCGGTTTCCTCTACTTCCTTTGGTCTGGTAATGAAGAAAGCTGACAACAAATAGATTGCCGCGCCGATTATCAACGCTTGATTGAAGCCTGTAAGAATTGCAATTACCAGCGCGGCGACCGAACCCATGACGGACGCTGCGCCGTTAACTCCCCACGCCCACGGAATAATTTGCGGCGTCTGCTTTCTCAGCAACTTAATGCCTATCGGCATCGGCATTCCCATCAATAATGCCAGAGGAGCCATTAGCAAAACGGATATTATGATGCGTGCCACGAGCGGCAGCCACACGAGTCCATAGAAAATCGTCGGCAACAGCAGGATATAAAGGAAGGTTACGCCGACTAAAACGAAAAGTAATTTCACCAGCGTTTTACGCAAGTTTTCTTGATTGATGCGTCCGGTTAAGTAACTGCCTAAAGCACAAAACGTGAGCAATGAGAAGAGAATCACCGCGAGCGAATAGACCGGATGACCTAAGAACAAAATGAATTTCTGAATCATTGCCATTTCCACGATAATGAAACCCGCGCCGAGACAGGCAAAGTAAAATAGATATGACATTCTACCTTCCAAGTTTCCTGTTACTTCTCGATTTCGCACAAAAATCAACGGCAAAATAATGAAAAGTATTACGAGGACGGTTGTGATACCGAATAAGGCAAATAAAATTCTAGTGCCGAGATTATTCTTCCGCCATTCCTCGCTGCCTTTTAAGGTTTCCAGTAAATTCGACAGACGAAGCGAATTGAAAAAGAACGGATTGTTGTCGTAGGTCGGGTTGATATTTGTCTCGAACGCAGTCCAAACCGTCGCCGGGTCTTGCGCCCTGATCATTTGCGTGAAGACGTTGTCGGGCTGGGTCAGCGGCGTGTAAAGCAACTGAAAATTGTTCTGCAAGGCGATTATTTCAACCTGTCGGACTTCTTCATCGGTAAATTCGCTCTTCTTAAAAATAAATGTTGCGGGCGGGCGCTCTTGGTTCGTGCTGACATCGCGCACGAGTATTGTGTGGCGTTCTGGATTGCTGATGTTTAATTCATTCATCATCACCCGCGTCAGCGAAATTAAGCGCAACAACTGGTCGGGCGGCTCGAAATACCAGCGCGTCATCGGGAATATGCCGTCGTCCGTCAAATGTGTCGCGTATTCTTTGAATGCCTCGACCGTGTAGAGATTGTTTTCGGTAAGAGAAAACGCGCCTGGCGCGGTCGCCGCCCAGGTATCCACCATCGTTGCTTGCAGCAAGTCGTAGCAGTCTGATGAGCGGCGAATAAACGAACGCCCTTCATCAACTTCGAGTTGAACCTTGGGATGTTCGTAGATACCGCCGTTATAAGTCTTGAAAGATTCACTCGACATCACATTACGAGCGATAATCGGATTGATTTCAACTGCCGTAATTTTTTTGGTTCTACCGCGAATTTAGTGGAAGCAAGTCAAGTTTCCGCTCCCAATTAATTGAAGCCTGTGCGCAATTCAAAAAGTCATTTTCAGTCGGATAGCCGATAACTATTGGCTGTCAGCTATGAGCTATTTTTGTAAATTCTAAAAGGTCTGTTCAATAACTCGTCGAAAAGATATAAGTTATTGAAGAAACAGACATTTAATTGCGCACAGGCTTCAATTAATTTAATCTAACACGCGTAGAACTTAAGCACCTAAGCAAAAGTAATGAGATATTTTGTTTCCCGTTCAGAGTTCACGCTTTAGAGTGTGCAACCGACGAAACGAAGCGCGGCGGTTGGGCAAACTGAAGGCGTGGACTCTGAACTTTTCAAAATGCTACAAAACTTTTGCTTACCGGCTCAAAAAAAATTCTCTTTAATGCAATGTTGAGTGATTTTACATCATCTCATACATTTCCTGATTTACGCTTCTTGGATTAAAATGCCCAGGGACCTTGGACGAATAAAGCTACGAATAATGCCAAAAATAAAAGCGACCAACCAGTAATTACACTGTTCCAAAAACGTCGCTCGGCAAATCGGGCAAAAAGAATAAAAATCGGGAACATAACCAGCGTATAACGCGGAACGCTGAGAATAAGACCGCTGCTTACAAAGAGCAACCAATTTCCCGCCATCCAAACCGTGTAGGATGGACGCAGCAGAAATCCACAGGCGATAGTGCCAACCGCACCCAATACTGTAAACACGATTTCCTGCACACCGTGCATTTGCGTACGCGAAATTTCCGGTCTCCACATTAAATCATACAGTCCGACGATACCAACCCACGGCGCACTTAAAGATTTTTGGTAATATTCTTTGCCGATAGCCGTAAAAGCAAAGGCATCGCCGGCGGCATATTGATTAAGCAGTAAGTAAATACCGAAGCCTAAAGGAGCAACTAAAATCCACAACCATTGCCACTGCCACCGGCGGTTTGCCCGATACTGCAAAAATACCTCAATTAACAAAGCCGGAACAATAACCAAACCGTTGAGACGGGTTAAGCATAAAAATATGCCGAGAATCCCGGCGAGCAACCATTGTTCATAACGCGCCGCGAGAAAACAACCGATGGCTAAAGCGATAAACAAACTTTCATTATAGTTAATGTGCAGAAAGTAGGCAGTCGGGAAAATCAACATAAACCAGACAGAATTCCACGCCACCGATTCCGGCAAATCAATTAAAACCAATTTGTGCAACAATAATCCGGCGGCAATCAACGCTAAACTCGAAACGATAAACGCACTTAGCAAATAATTCTGAAAGATGAAAGAAAATAACCACACCAGCCACGGATACAAAGGAAACCCGATGAGATCGGCTTTATCAGCACCAACACCGACATAACCTATCTTTGCAATGCGAATGTGCCGCAGAGAATCCCAGCGATTCCATATCCAGCCATACCCGCCAATAGGCTTGTCCGCCAATATCAAATAACTCTGCACACCGAACACCAAGATTAAACCTTTGACCGCTAAAATCATCCAAACCAGCGACCAATTGAGTTGTTGCCATTGCTGACGGACAATCGTCGTAATTCGATCTGTCGTCCAGCTGTTACCGAGTTCAGCCGGCGCAATTTCTTTTCGCGCGGTTTGCGTTGAGGGCGGATTGTCGGCTTCGGTTGATTGTAATTCAGGACTCGTAGGAACTTGACGTTTTTTCATAGTAGTTTCCAAAAGTTTTTTGGTAGTGTTTCACAAGTTATGCTGCTTGAAAACTACATTGTTTTTCGTTTCGGAACGGTTGATAAATGAAAACTAATAGCTAATAACTCCATGTGCAACATTAATAAGCAAAAAGATTAGCTAGTTTCAAAGGCGAAAAGCCCGGGCGAGAGTTGAACTGCGCATCGATAGTATAAGTTAATATTCCAGCATAAATTCAAAACACTACCGTTTTAAGATTATTTTTTCTCTTGATTATGCCGCACGTTTCCAGTCGAATCCATTCACGAGCATATATTCGACCGTTGCGTTAAAGCCTAGCATCACCGAAATAGATGCGTAGTATAGCACCCGCATATTATTTTTGTAAAGCAATTTGTAATTACTGTTAATAGGGCAATTACTAAGGTAAATCCCCCGTCACGATGCTCTTTATTTTACCTGACATTTTTGGAAATTATCTTTAGGTTTAGCATTATTTTGTCGCTGTTATATACGACTCGATCTGAAAAAGCGATGGGATTTACGTTTTATCATTTAACATTTGCTATTCAGCAAGTTAAAATGCCAAATTGAGTATTGAATAACGGGAAAACTTAAATGAAATTTTTATCGGAAATAAATTCGCCGAAGGATTTGCGCCAGTTGCGCGTCGAGGATTTGCAGGAAGTTGCCGACGAAGTTCGGGCATTTATATTAGAGACGACTTCGCGCGTCGGCGGACACACAGGCGCATCTTTGGGTGCGGTTGAACTGGCGGTGGCAATGCACTATGTTTTCGACACGCCGAAAGATAGATTGGTGTGGGACGTTGGACATCAGGCTTACGCGCACAAAATTTTGACCGGGAGACGCGACCAGCTTCATACTATCAAGAAATACGGCGGACTCTCGGGATTTCTGCGGCGAGAAGAATCGGAATATGACACGTTCGGTGCGGGACACGCTTCAACATCTTTATCAGCCGCTTTAGGGATGGCAATCGCCCGCGATAAAATGCAGGGAAATTTTCACGTCTGCGCGCTCATCGGCGATTCGAGTTTGGCAGGCGGAATGGCGATGGAAGCGTTAAATCAAGCCGGACATCTGAAATCGCGTTTGATTGTCTTATTGAACGACAACAATATGTCAATCGCGCCCGCTGTCGGCGCACTGACGCGCTATCTCAACCGTATCAAAGAAGCGCAAAGTTATCATCGCCTTAAGGAAGAAGTCGGCGACACTTTGGAGAGCGTTCCCGGTTTCGGCGGGCAACTTCGCAAAGCCGCAAAAACCGTCAAGGATGCAATTGCGGCGGCGGTTTTGCCGGGCGCATTGGTCAATGAACTCGGCTTTAGATACATCGGTTATGTTGACGGACATAATGTTCCGATGATCGTCCGCGCGCTTGAAGAAGCGAAGAAAGTTGATGACGGACCGGTTATCGTCCATGCTTTGACGACGAAAGGAAAAGGATTTCCGAATCCGGAGAAAAATTATTACGCCTACCACGCGACCGGACCTTATGATATTAAAACCGGTTTGCCGCATAAATCAAGCAAAGTTTCTCTGCCGACTTACACGGAAATCTTCGGGCAGACAATGTGCGAATTGATGGCGGCTGACGAAAAAATCGTCGCACTGACCGCCGCGATGCCAGACGGCACCGGCGTTGACAAAATTCTCGAACGATTTCCGGAAAGAGCGTTTGATGTCGGCATCGCCGAGCAGCACGCGATTACTTTTTGCGCCGGAATGGCGTGCGAAGGTCTAAAACCGGTCGCCGCGATTTATTCGACATTTCTGCAACGCGCCTTTGACCAAATTATTCACGATGTCTGTCTGCAAAATTTGAACGTAACTTTTGCGATGGACCGAGCCGGAATCGTCGGGGCGGACGGTCCGACACATCACGGGCTTCTTGACATCGCTTATTTGCGCGGTTATCCGAATATAATTTTAATGTCGCCGAAGGACGAAGCCGAAATGCGTGATATGCTTTTAACGGCGATTGAGCATCCGGCACCTGCCGCGATTCGCTATCCGCGGGGCAACGGCTTCGGTGTTGACATCAGCGAAGAACCGAAACTTCTTGAAATTGGTAAAGCCGAACTTCTGCGCGACGCGGCGGGCGATGTTGCAATTGTTGCGCTCGGTTCGATGGTTTATCCGGCGATGGAAGCGGCAGACAATTTAGAGAAAGACGGTATTGAAACAACAATCATTAATGCGCGTTTTGTTAAACCGCTTGACGCGCAATTGATTTTAGCTTTGGCACAAACCAAACGCTTTATTTTGACGGTTGAAGAAGCTTATTTAGCCGGTGGTTTCGGTTCAGCGGTGCTTGAATTATTAGAGGAAAATAATTTGCTTGATCGAGTAAAAGTTGTGCGAATGGGTGTTCCCGACCGCATTATTACACACGGCGACCCGAAACTTTTGCTTGCCAAATACGGTTTGGATGCGGATGGGATTTATCAAAAAGTTAAGGAAACCGTCGAGGTTTTGGAAGAACGTCGAACGGGACGAAAAACCTTGAAAGCATTAAGATAATTTTAGTAAATTGTAAAAAGTGAAAAACTAAAAATTACTCATTATTTACTATTTACTATCTACTATTTACTATTTACTATCTACTATTTACTAATTATGAGCAATACAAAAAATAATAACAGTAATCTTCCTGTGGCAATCATCGGATTAGTTTTAGTCGCCGCGCTGGTCGGCGGTTGGTGGTTTTATTCAAATTCAAAAGCCAGCCCGGTAAAATCTAATACAAACAGCCCAATTAAAAAACAGCCGATAGATGAAGAGGCACGGCGGCAAGCCTATAATGAAGTAGCCACCAAATCGCCCGGAGCGCAACCGGCGAACATGCTCGGCTCGCCAAACGCAACTGTAACAATTGAAGAATTCGCCGACTTTCAATGTCCGACTTGTGCAAGCGTTCACTCTAAAATGAAGGAAATTAATGCACTCTACAGCGGACGCATAAAATTTATTTACCGTAATTTTCCATTGACGCAAGTGCACAAAAACGCATATGACGCGGCAGTTGCGGCGGAGGCAGCAGGAATGCAAGGTAAGTTTTGGGTGATGCAAGACCAACTTTTCAGCAATCAAAAAGCGTGGTCTGACTCGCAAGAAGCTCGCAAAATGTTTGAAGAATACGCGCAGAAAATCGGTTTGGACGTGGCGAGATTCCAAAATGATATGCTCGGATTGCCTGCCAAAACGCGAGTTGATGCCGACCTTCAACGCGCACGCGCGCTTAATGTTAGCGGAACTCCAACGGTTTATATTAACGGCAGAGAGGTTCCCTTCGAGCAGACTGGTGTTGAAATGATGCGGCAGGTGATTGATGCCGAACTGCAAAAATCGAATAATCAATCTCAACCGATTCAGCCGACGAGTCAAACGGTCAATCCGGCTAATCAATCGGTCAGTGCTGCAAGTAATTCTCAAAATTCCGTCGGCAATTCCAAAGATAAAAAATGACCAATTATCCTGAAGAAGCAATCAATCAAACGAGCAACACAGTCGCTAAACTTCCTCTCTTAGCGGCTGTCGTTGCTTTGATTGGTTTAGCAGACGCAATTTATTTAACGATTAAACATTACACGGGTGAAGCAGTTCCCTGTAGCATCGTCGAAGGCTGCGAGCAGGTTTTGACGAGTTCTTACGCCGAGATTGCGGGCATTCCCTTAGCAATTTTCGGCGCGGCGGCTTATTTTGTCGCTTTCGCTTTGGCAATTCTCGCGGCTTTCGGCAATCGGCGGGCGTGGATGCTATTTAGCGTTCAAGTCGTTTTGATGACGATTTTTACCGCCTGGCTCATTTATCTGCAAGCCTTTGTCATTGAGGCTTTTTGTCAATTTTGCCTTCTCTCAGCGGGCACAACCTTGACGTTATTTATGATTTATCTCATTTCTAAATTTTCACGTTACCGCTAATTTCTTCGGCTGCATCTAATACCCAACTTAAAACGAATAACAGTTTGAAAGCCAAAAACAATTTTGTCTTTGGTCTATGGTATTTGAAAGGAAATTGGACGATAACAAATTTCCACTTGGGCGTTTAAAATTAGCATATGAAAAGTAATTTTTTAGACGACTGATGTTTCGATAATTTGAGACAAAAACTGGAACGGAAGTCGTGCAGGCTTGGCAAAGCGCAGTTAAATAGAGTAGCTTTAAGCTAACATTTAGATACCTTTAAGAGAATATAAATTGTGGCCCAAATTATTCTAAAACGCATTGCATCCGGAGACAAAACCGCCGTTCAGGAATGTCTGGACACCTATGGCGGATTAGTCTGGTCGTTGGCACGGCGAATGTCGCCGAACAGCGATGATGCCGAAGATGCGGTGCAGGAAATTTTTATAGACGTTTGGAAAAATGCGGCGCGATTTGATGAAGCGCAGGCTTCGGAAACTACCTTCGTAGCGATGATTGCCCGGCGACGGTTGATTGATCGTTTGCGGAAAACGAATCGTCAGCCAAATATAGATTCTTTGGAAGACGTTTTGGCTGAGCCGGCGGGCGACAAAGATACCGATATGCAAATGTATGTCGAAGCCAAAGAAGCCGCTCAAGCGATGAAAAATCTACGTCCCGAACAAAGGCAGATTCTTCATCTTTCGATAGTGCAGGGATTTTCTCATCAGGAAATCGCTGACGCGCTGACGATGCCTTTAGGAACGGTCAAAACACACGCCAGACGCGGTTTATTGCAGGTTCGAGAATTTTTAGCATTGGGAGATTCAGATTTGGAAAAGGAGGCAGCAGTATGAAAGATTTACAAAAAGAAAGACTGCTCGAACTCCTTGCCGACCAAACTATCTTCGGTTTAAGCGAAGAAGAAGTAATGGAACTGGGGCAAATAAAAAAGCAATTTCCGGATTGGGAAGACGACGTTTCGCTCGAGCTGACGGCGGCAATGATTGGTTTGTCTGATTTGGATACCAATGATATGTTGCCCGCTAATCTACGCGCGAAAATCTTTGCTAATGCCGACGTTTTTTTCAGTCCAAATAAAGAATCGCAAGAGGCTTTGAATTTTACTCCGAAAGCGAATACAGCCGTCGGCTTGCCGGCGACAGAAAGCGGCGGCAATATCATTGAAATCAAAACGAAACAACCTTTTTGGCAATGGTTCGGTTGGGGATTAGCGGCGACGGCGTGTATTGCTTTAGTGATTAGTCTTTGGCTAATGAGAACTCCAAAAGAGCCTGAAATTGCTCTAAATACCGAAACTGTAAAAACTCCCGAAGTCGCGGCAACTCCTCAAACTGTAAAAACTCCTGAATCCGTGAAAACTCCTGAAGCAGCACAGACTCCCGAATCCGTAAAAACTCCTGAATCTGTGAGAAGTCCCGAATCTGTAAAAACACCAGAACCGGCAAGAACTCCTAAAATTGTAAAAACTCCTGAAGTTGCAAGGACTCCCGAACCCGTAAAAACTCCCGCGCCCGAATTAACGGCGTCGCAAAAGCGCGAGCAGCTAATTTCTTCCGCGCCCGATGTTATTCAGACAAATTGGACTTCTGCAAAAGATGATAAAAGAGTTTTGGGCGATGTTGTTTGGAGCAACGCGCAACAAAAAGGTTATGTGCGTCTGCGCGGCATGCCGGTTCTTGACGCGAGTAAGGAAACTTATCAGCTTTGGATTATTGATGAAAGAGATGAAAAAACTCCGGTGAGCGGCGGGATTTTTAATGTCAGCAGAACAGGCGAAATCATAATTCCGATTAACGCGCAGTTGAGAATTAACAAACCGAAGCAATTTGCCGTTTCAAAGGAAAAAGCGGGCGGAGTTGTGGTTACCAAACCGGATAGAATCGTGGCAGTCGCTAAAATTTAATCGAGCGAGTATTTTATAAAAAGGTGAAGCAGATTTTCAATGCTTCACCTTTTTTATTTTAAAAGAAGAAAGCGCGGCTGCTTTTGCCGCGCTTAAAAATTTCACTTGAGAGATTAGAGAAGCATTTTCGGTTTAATTATTTTTGAAAAGTATTGCCGGCGGATAATGAAATGAACCAAAGGTTTCCAAAGTCTGCGTATCGAATTGCTTGCGTGCGCCGCAATGCAGACAGGAACGATACGAAGCGTTTCCGATGGTAAATGGACGAGTCAAGTTTTTATGCCAACAACCGAAGAGCTTACCGAATAAACCAATTTTGTTGCCAAACGTTTCGGCAGTTTGATTGATAAGCGATTCTGCTATTCGATTTTGTTCTAAAAGTGCTTGCATTTTCCTTTTTCTCCTCACATTAAATTTCAATGCAATGCATCTGTTTTTTCAGACGCATCGTGGGAAAGATTTGCGTTTTATCTGATGATATTTTATGAAAAAAGTTTGCTACTCATTTGTCTGATAGATAACTAATCAAATTAAAAATAACGGAATTTTTGTCCGTCGCTCTGCTCTAATTCTCGTATTACATATTTCTAAACTCGCATCTTTTCCTTTTTTAATTTATTATCTTCGCTAAAATCTTCTGTAAGGAGATTCTGGATAAAATAAATGAAAAATTCGCTGATAAAATTTTTGTCTCTGCTGACCATCAACTTTATTTTTGTTTCTTATGTTTCGGCTTGGGATGACACGGGACACAAGCTAACAATGGTAATCGCTTGGGAGCGAATGTCGCCGGCGGCGCGTGAGCGGGCGGTGAAAATACTTTTAAGTGCGCCCGAAGATTCTGATTTAAGCGTTTTTTATTTGCAAAATTCGCGCTCGGACGAAGCAAATAAACTGGAGCTTTTTATGATAGCTTCGACTTGGGCGGATATTGTCCGCGATAAAAAATTCAAAAATCGCAACAGCAAATATCATCAGGGAGATTGGCATTACGCCGACACTTTCTGGCGCGAGGCAAATGGCAAAACAGAAATTTTAAACGATTTTCAAGAACCGAAAGGCAAAGCCGTCGAACAGCTTTTCGCGTTCGATAAAATGCTGCGCGACAATAATGTTTCAGATGCTGACAAAGCGATTGCGCTCGCTTGGGTTCTCCATCTCGGCGGCGATATTCACCAGCCGCTGCATACTTCTGCCCGCGTTACGCAATACGACTCGAAAGGCGACCAGGGCGGAAATCTGTTTATGCTGTCGCCGAAGGGCGCGACAGGCGACGACCGTGTGAGCTTGCACTGGTTTTGGGATTCAATTGTCAAGCGCAACATTTCGCGCACGAACGATGCCTGCGATTCGGATTATCTGCCGCCAATCGCGCAGGCGATTATGAAAAAATATCCTTTAGCGAAAATGCAGAGTCGTTTGAAGCTCGGAAAGTTCGACGAATGGCAACAGGAGGGTTTTCAGATTGCTTCGACCAAACTTTACCCGACATCTTTGAAGTTCGGTGTTGCGCCGTCAGAGAGTTATAAGAAGATGGCTTTTGAAATCGCCGAAGAACAAATCGCGCTGGCGGGTTATCGAATGGGCGAAATGCTCAATCAGATTTTCGGCAGTTGAGAATTGACCGAAATAAAACTTGCACAACCTTCATTTTTCTACTAACTTAATAAAACACTTTTCACATTTCTGAAAAGATTTGTGTTTCATACGTGAAACACTATTTCACAAACGCCTCTCTTTGTGCTAAACTTCTGATTGTCTTTAATGATGGATACCACAAATGGAGAAAACATATGGCTGGAGAAGCAGTAAAAATGAGTATTGAAACAAAGGGCAAAGCGATTGACGCAGCTTTGGCAAACATTGAAAAGAAATTCGGCAAGGGTTCGATTATGCGTCTGGGCGAGCGTCCGCATGAAGAAGTCGGCTCGATTTCAACAAATTGTTTGAGTCTCGACGCAGCAATCGGCGTGGGTGGTTTTCCGCGCGGCAGGATTATCGAAGTTTATGGACCGGAGAGTTCGGGTAAAACGACGCTGGCATTACAAGTCGTCGCGTCGGCGCAAAACGCAGGTGGAATTGCCGCCTACATTGACGCGGAGCACGCGATGGATCCTGATTACGCGGAAAAACTCGGCGTGAATATTGATGAATTATTGATTTCGCAGCCTGATTCGGGCGAGCAGGCCCTGGACATCGCCGAAACACTCGTGCGTTCGGCGAGCGTTGACGTTATTGTGATTGATTCGGTTGCGGCACTAGTTCCACGCGCGGAAATTGACGGCGATATGGGCGATTCGCATATGGGCTTGCAAGCGCGTCTGATGTCGCAGGCGTTACGGAAAATGACTTCGATTATCTCTAATTCAAACACTTGTTTTATTTTTATCAACCAGTTGCGCGATAAAATCGGCGTGATGTTCGGCTCGCCCGAAACGACGACCGGCGGTAAAGCGTTGAAGTTTTACGCCAGCGTCCGCCTCGACATTCGCCGCATCGGTGCAATCAAGGAAGGAGATAGAGTTGTCGGCAATCGCACGCGCGTCAAAGTTGTCAAAAACAAAGTCGCGCCGCCATTCCGCGAAACTGAATTTGATATAATGTATGGCGAAGGCATCTCGCGCGAAGGCGATTTGCTCGATTTAGCGGTGAACAACAACGTCGTCGAAAAAAGCGGCGCGTGGTTTTCTTATTCGGGCGAACGGCTCGGACAGGGACGCGAAAACTCTAAAAATCTGCTCAAGGAAAATAGAGAAATTTTTGGGCGGATTGAAAAAGAAGTTAAAGTCGCGCTCGGTATGATACAAGGCGATGCGCCTGTCGAAGTAGCGGTAGAGGTGGAAGTATAAACATTTGTCAATTTACGAAAGCGGCAGACGGTTGAAATTTTAAATTTAAAATTTCAACCGTCTGCCGCTTTTCTATCTATCAACTTATTATGGCTGGCGATTACCGCGCGGTTTTTCCAACGGACGGTTATTTACGTCCGATTGGCTTTTCGGCGGATTGTTCACCACATTCATATCTTTAATCGGCGTATTTATTTGTTTTTTGAGCGTTGCTTCGTCGGGAATGCCCGGAATTGGCGGCGTTTTTTTTGGCTGAGTAGTTTTGCCGGTCTTAGTTGTATTGGAAATGCCAGGTATATTTTCCATTGACACTTTGTTGGCATTAGCCGGGTCAATGCCGGGTGCGGAATTCGCGCTTAAAGGAACTGAATTAGTCGAAAATTCGGGCGGTATATTTGCCGA
Source organism: Acidobacteria bacterium 28-1 (assembly GCA_002050365.1). Taxonomy (GTDB): domain Bacteria; phylum Acidobacteriota; class Blastocatellia; order Pyrinomonadales; family Pyrinomonadaceae. Next base: position 1,620 of record MWYZ01000077.1, on the reverse strand, counting down.
ATCAACTTTATTAGCCACGCTTCCATTACCGGTGTTGACATTTGTAGTTTCCGGGCTTGAACAAGCGAAACTAACCGCAAATAGACAAAAAGTCAGAACAAATAAAATTCTTTTCAACATAAAAATAAAACCCCAAAAATATAATTTTAAAATAGCTGTGCCGGTTTGAAGGTTGCGTCTCTGGGGGTCAGCGACGGCGTTCAAACCGGCACGGGCAGGTATCAAACGAAACTAGGCAGGTTAGTAGTTAACATGGGCTGACAACTACTAAAATGTGATTATAAACCTCTTACCGATATTGTCAACACAAAACTTTAACCTCGCGTCGCAGTTTTGGCTTTTGCAATTGCAGATTTGACATCGGCAAATGGCTTATTTACACTAATTTTCTTGCTCTCAAAGTTAAAGAAGGAGCAAACGGCTTGGTAGCTCAGTTGGTAGAGCAGCGGACTGAAAATCCGCGTGTCGGCAGTTCAATTCTGTCCCAAGCCACCATATTTTTCAATAGTTTAAGGACATCTTGCTGATGTCCTTTTTCGTTTTGTGTGCCAAATGTGTGCCATTTTATTATTATGTGCCTCTTTAGATAGTGTCCTAATTTGAGTTGCCGAAAAATTATTGTTTCTTGATGATTAAAAAAGGTGTTTTATGAATGTCTCAAAAGTCTGCAAATGGCTTGATTTATGGGCTTTGCGTCATAAGTAGGTTTTGTCTCGTTAATGCTTAATGATGTCTCAAAAGTAGTTGATTGTGTGATACATTTTACAAATGCAATTCACAACAACATTTGCGGCTTTGGGGATAGAAGGATTTTTAAATTAAAGTGAACCCCATTGTCGAGACAGAAAACTCACTTTTTTAAGGTGTAATTTGTTTATCAAAAATCGCCGCTTTCGCTCCTTTATTTTGTTCTATTTTTTGTCCTTTTTGATACGCTTCAAATGGTGTCTGATATTTCAGTGATTGATGCGGTCTTTGGTAATTGTAAAATTGAAAATAGCTCCACAAACTTTCTGAGGTGGTCAAGTTTTTCAGGACACAAAACTCTCTCTGCTCCTTATATTTTTAATTTCTAACTGTTTCTCAAACTCCATTGGACTTTTGTAGCCTAAACCCGAGTGCAGTCTGATTCGATTGTAATAGCCTTCGATATAGCTAAAAACTTCCGAGCGTGCTTGCTCGACCGACTCAAAGATGCCATTTTCTACCAGTTCTGCCTTGAAGCGCGAGAAAAAACTTTCCGCCTGCGCGTTGTCGTAACAATTGCCGCGTCTGGACATCGACTGTCGGAAACCACCAATGTAAAGAAGCCGCCGATAATCAACCGAAGCATATTGGCTGCCTTGGTCGGTGTGAATAATCGCTCCCTTGCCAATCAAGCCGTGCCGTCGAGCGGAAAGAAAAACGTCGATGACAAGCTGCGCCGTCATTCGCTCGGAGACTTTCCAACCGACAATCCGGCGCGTGTATTTGTCCTGAAGGCAAGCCAGATAACAAAAGTCCAATGGAGTTTGAGAAACAGTTAGAAATTAAAAATATAAGGAGCAGAGAGAGTTTTGTGTCCTGAAAAACTTGACCACCTCACTCTGCCCGCAGGAAACCGCCGATAAACAAGCTAAA
>MWYZ01000081.1 GCA_002050365.1 Acidobacteria bacterium 28-1 | reverse complement strand
TCCAACTGCTCACAGCGTCTCTGCCAACTCCACAAATGCGGGCTAGTTCATCAATCCCGACTCGGCGATAACTAAACAAAATAGACTGGGCGCGATTGCGAACGCGAAAGTTGGCATTTGTTTGCCACAACTGCTCAAGTTTTGTAACATCTTCTTCGGTCAAATTACTGACAAATTTGTTCGGCATATTCATTTCTATATTATGCCATAAAATATTTAATCGCCTGTATAGTTTGCAAAGAAATCAGCTTTTCCAAGTATTGGAAAATTTAGCAAACTTTCAAAAGCTGTTACTAACAAAACAGTTCTTGTAAAAAATGTTGAATCTAATAGACATTATTGGAAATAAAAACCAGAAGAAACGCTGCCCGCGAAAAACGCCAATTACACTATCATTAAAGCAAAAAGATTGAGCTTTATCTTCGATTTTCCTTTTTTCGCCTATTTCGCGCTTTTCGCGGGCAAATATTTCTTATTTCCGATAATGTCTAATAAATTATCTTTCAAGTCGTCTTGTGCTTGAGCTAGTCTATAAAATTCTAAACTTCTTGAAATACGATTTCTTAGTGTGCTTGAATTTTTTAAGGCTAAATATGCATTCATATATTTCAACCACTTAGAGCTAATCCAAGCCTCATCTCTCGTACCAAAAGGTTTTTGAAATACAATATGTCCTTCTTCTAATCCAAAATCTCTTACGGTTAATGAAAGATGAGCATAGCGGTTTGAGTTGAAATCTAATCGCCTATACATCAAATCAAAAGCATTCATAGACGGTGGCATATAATGCTTTTGATTTTCTTGAATCCTTTTCTCAATCTTCCCAATTGTTGAGGCAAATGCTAATGTTGTTACTGCTTCTTGTAGCTGATTAAATTCCTCTTCATTAAGGCTGTCATAAAAAGTTTTACCTTCAAAAGAGTAGATAGCTATTGAGTTAGTTGAACCCGTTATATCTTTGTAAGATTTAAAGTGTTCTTCTAGCCTTTTTCGTATTTTTGAATTGTTAATTCTTTCTTCTGATTCCCTAGAATAATTCCAGAATGTAATCTTTCCTAAAGCTATATTCTGATAAAGAGTTAGCCAAGGCATAAAATTTACATTGATGAAATCACTCATTTTAAATTCAAATTTCTATTTTTCTAACCGTCAGTTTATCAATTCGCTCACGCCGCACGTCAAAGCCGATGCCCGCTTTTTCGGGCGCGATGATTGTGCCGCGTTCTGTTACTTCGACCGGCGGCTCGATGATGTCTTCGTGCCAATAGCGTTTGCTCGCCGAAACGTCGCCGGGCAGAGTGAAACCTTTCAAAGTTGACATTGCGATGTTGTGCGCCCGTCCGATGCCCGATTCCAACATTCCGCCGCACCAAACGGGAATCGAATTTTCGCGAGCGGTTTGTTCGACTCGTTTTGCTTCGGCGTGTCCGCCGACTCGTCCGAGTTTGACGTTGATAATTTTACACGCTCCCGTTTCAATCGCTTTCCGCGCGTCTTCCGCCGAATGGATTGATTCGTCCAGACAAACGGGCGTTCGGATTTCCCGCTGCAATTTCGCGTGGTCAAAAACGTCGTCGTGCGCGAGCGGCTGTTCAAACATCATCAAACCGAATTCGTCCATCCGTTTGAACAAATCAACGTCGTTCAAAGAATAAGCCGAATTCGCATCGCCCATCAGCAGAATATCGCCGAACCGTTCGCGCACTCTTTGAAGAACTTCATAATCCCAATGCGGCGCGATTTTAATTTTTATCCGTTTATAACCCGCGTCTAATTCGGTTTGAATTTCCTCGAAAAGCTGCTCGACCGAATCCTGAATTCCAATCGAAACGCCGCAATCAATTTGCGCGTTCACGCCGCCGAGATGTCTCCACAACGGCACGTTCAACTGTTTAGTTTCCAAATCCCAAATTGCCGTCTCCAACGTCGATTTCGCCATCCGATTGCCGCGAATCTTTTTCATTAAATCCCAAACCTGCGCGGCTGATTCTATTTCTTTATTCAAAATCATCGGCGATAAAATTTCCTTCAAAACCGCCCAACAGCTTTCCGTCCATTCCTCGCAATACGAAGGCGTTTCGCCTGCCGTGCATTCGCCCCAACCTTCCGCGCCGTCCGCCGCCTCGACTCGCGCCAATATTATTCGGCGTTCGTAAGTTCGCCCGAAACTCGTTTCAAAAAAATGGACAAGCGGCATTTTGATTACGACAAGTTCAATTTTGGAGATTTTCATAAGATTTTTAGCCACGAACAAACACGAAAGAATAGAAAAATTATTTTTGATTTTGTTTCGTGTCTTTTCGTGTTTGTTCGTGGCTAATTCATTTGCTTAATTCTTCAAATGCTTTGCCGACAAATCGAAAATGCCGTTCGTCCGCGTCCATTTCCGCGCCGAGCTTTTTGTAAAATCCGATTGCCGGTTCGTTCCAATCAAGTACCAGAAAATCAATTCGCTTGAAATTTCTTTCGCGTGCAATCTGCGCTAGTTCTTTGAGAAATGCTTCGCCGATTTTATGTCCGCGATATTCGGGTTTAATGTATAAATCTTCCAAATACAATCCGCGCTGTCCGCGGAAGCTGGCGAAGTTTTCATAAAATAAAGCATAGCCGATTGACTCGTCATCGTTTAAAGCTGTCAAACCTTCGAGGCACGGATTCGTGCCGAATATTGCATCAAATAAACTTTCTTCCGTAACTTCGCAGTAGTCCGAAAGATTTTCGAATTCGGCAAACTCCCGAATCAAAGCGATTATTTGCGGTATGTCTTTTTCCTTCGCGTTTTCAATTTGAAAAATCATTTTATTGATTCCAAGCGATTTGGCTTCGCAGGCGCAGAATGGATTTTTCTCTGCCGAGCGTTTCAAAAACCGTAAGCATTGACGCGCCGACGGCTTGCCCCGTTAAAAGCATTCTCGCGCCGTTCATAATTACGCCGAATTTTGTTTGCCGTTCTTCGGTAAATTTTTTGATAACCGCTTCGAGATTGTCGTGAGTGAAATCTTCGACAGTTTCCAATCGGTCGGCTAATTCGGGCAGCCACGTTTGCAAATCGGGAAACTTTTTTAAATTTTTAGCGATTGCGGTAGGGTCAAAATCGAAATCTTCCGAGAAAAATGCGCGTCCTTGACTTGAGAAATCTTTGAGCGTGAAAAATCTTTCACGGATTAAATCAACCGTTTTTTCAAAGTGAATTTTATCTTCGTCTTCGTATTCGTCGCGCCAGAGTTTGGCGGATTTTAATTCGGCTTTGACCAGCGGAATTAAATCTTCCAAAAACATTGTGCGAATGTATTCGGCGTTCATCCACAAAGCTTTGTCGTCCGTCCAATGACGCGGGTCGTTTTCTTGGAAATTGAAAACGGCGTTGTTTTTATGGATGTGGTCGAGCGAGAATTTTTCGATGAGTTCATCTATCGAATAAATCTCTTGTTCTTCACCCGCCGACCAGCCTAAAAGAACGAGAAAATTGCGGAACGCGGCGGCGACAAAACCGTGGTCGCGGTAAGTCGTCATCGAAACGACTTCGCCGTGTTTGCGTTTCGAGAGTTTGCCTCTGTTCGGCGCGAGAATCAGCGGCAGATGCCCAAAAATCGGCTTTTCCGCGCCCAACGCTTCGTAAATCAAAACTTGTTTGTGCGTGTTCGTTAGATGGTCTTGCCCGCGAATAACGTGTGTAATACGCATTTCGATGTCGTCGCAAACGACCGCCAGATTATAAAGCGGATGACTATCGGAACGCAGCAAAACCAAATCTTCAATTTCGCTGTAATCGCGTTCCTGTAAACCGTAAACCGCGTCTTCAAAATTCGTCTTGCCACTTGCGGCAACTTTCAAACGAATCGCAAACGGCTCGCCCACGTCGGCTTTTGCGTCCGATTCTTCTTTCGACAAATCACGAAACGAATTGTCGCGCATATCTTTTTGCTCACGCGCCCGTTCAACAATCGCTTCTTTCACGTCTTTGTCCGAACGTTCTTCTTTCGGTGTGAAATCACGATACGCTTTTCCTTCGTTCAATAATTTCAAAGCGACTTCACGATGCTTGTCGGCGTTATCGGATTGATAAACGATGTTTTCATCATGTTCGAGTTCGAGCCACTTCAAACCGTCGAGAATCGAGCGCGTTGATTCTTCAGTGGAACGCTGTAAATCGGTGTCCTCGATTCTGAGCAAAAATTTCCCGCCGGAGTGTCGGGCGAAAAGGTAGTTAAAAAGCGCGGTTCGGGCCGAACCGATGTGCAGATAACCCGTCGGGCTTGGTGCAAATCTAACTCTTGTTGTCATAAAGATATTTTCCCGCAAAGGCGCAAAGAGCGCAAAGTTTTAAAAGTCAAATTTGGTTTTGAAAATTAAAGCTGTAAAAACAAGAAAAGCTATCAAACTAAAATGTTGATAGCCGCTCGTAAAATCCAAAATCTAAAATCCAAAATCCAAAATTAAAATGGCGGAGACGACAGGATTCGAACCTGTGGAAGACTTTTGATCCTCAACAATTTAGCAAACTGCCGCTTTCAGCCACTCAGCCACGTCTCCACGCTTTTTTGTAAAAATCATTTTTTATTCTAGCTAACAGGCAAACTTTGTCAAGTTTGGACGCATCTCAAAATCAAACTGTAATGTGTCAGGCTTGACACATTTGATTTTTAGACAGAAAATACGAAAAGTGGATGAATTGTCTTCTGTCATAATCTTTAATTTTAGCACTCCGCAATTAGGTTCTCCCGCAAACTTGTTTGATTGGAGATCGCTTTAAGAATGGTTTCTTCTGTTTTGCAGATAAAGAATTTCACAAAATTGACTTTGATTGTGTTGACTGCTTTTTTTGCGGTTTTTGTCGGCGCGTCTGAAGTGCCAGGTAAAGTTATTGTCGTTGAAAAAAACGCCAATCTCGGCGTGATAAAAGGTGTAGTACGCGACGACGCGGGAAATTCGATTGCTGACGCATATGTTTCAATCTTTCGTCTCGGAACTTCTAATTTATTAAAGCAAGTGCGCTCGGCTTCGGACGGAAGTTTTTTGGCGAAAATTTTGCCGGGAACTTACACTTTGCTGGCGGTCGCCCAAGGCTTTAATCCAGTTACGCTTTCGACGGTTGAAGTGGGTCGCTCGGCAGAATTGGTTTACGGCTTTAAGCTGGAGCGTTCGGGCGGCGGAAACACTCTGCCCGAAAAACGAGTTGACCGCAACAATCCAAAATGGACGATTCGCGCCGCCCAATCGCGCCGTTCGATTTATCAAAATGCGGAAGGCGACGCGCCGATTGACGAAAATGAATCGAACGAAAATACGGTTGCCCAAACAGATTCAATTGAAGAAACCGTTGAATCTGCCGATGAAGAAGTCTCAAAAAGGCGCAGTCAATCGGTAGTCGAAACTTATTTCGCAAGTTCGGACGACGGAAATTTCGCCGGCTTAAATTTCGCAACCTTGCAGCCAATAAGCGAAAATGCGGAAATTATTTTTGCCGGACAATCCGGCACAAGCCAATCTGCCCCGCAGAGATTTGAAACGACTTTCAAGTTTCGCCCGAATGAAAACCATCAAATTCATCTCAAAGGTGCGGCTGCCAAACTCGGCAAAGTCGAAACCAGCGACGCCGAACAATCGCTCGGACAAGTTTCTTTTCAAGCACTCGACGAATGGAAAATGCAGAGCGGCGTGATTTTAGTTTTTGGTTTTGATTATTCCAAGTTTGTCGGTGCAGGCAACGATTTTTCGATTAGTCCGCGTCTCGGTTTGCAATTTGACGTGGATTCTAAAACTCGTTTTCGCACGGCTTACACAACCGCGACGGAAGAACGCACTTGGGCGACGGTTGCTGAACTTGAAGGCACATCGGTTCTTTTCCGCGGACCGGTTTCGGTGCAGGAATTTGTTGTCGAAAACGATAAGCTACAGATGCAGAAAAATAGTCGGCTCGAATTCGGCATCGAGCGTGTTTTGGATAATAAATCGAGTATTGAAGCTAATATCTTTTTCGACGCGGTGAGCGGGCGCGGAGTCGGTTTGAGAAGTTTACCGTTCAACTCAATCAACGGCGAGAATTTTGCTGATTTTGTTGCTAATCAACAAGGCAGCGCACAAGGGGTAAGAATAGTTTATTCGCGCCGTTTAAGCAGCCGCTTCAGCACGTCGGCGGGTTATGCGTTCGGAAATGGACAGAAACTTTCAGCCGAAGCCGTCTCGAACCCGGCAAATATCTTTGAAAACGACTTTTTCCAAACTTTCTACGGACAATTTGATGCTGACCTAAAAACAGGAACGCAGGTTAAAACAATCTTTCGCTTGTCGCCGCAAGCAACGATTTTTGCGATTGACCCGTTTGCAGGCAGAATGGCGATTTATGATCCGAGCCTAAGCGTGATAGTTACACAGTCGTTGCCGAACCTGGGATTGCCGATTCGCGCCCAAGCGATGATTGATGCGCGAAATCTTTTCGATTATCAAACGGGCGCAGCTGGCGAAGAAGGAAGTTTAAGATTTAATTCGCAAAGACGCATTTTGCGCGGCGGAATTTTAGTCAGATTTTAGTCCGATTTAAAGTCCAAAACTTAAAATCCAAAGTCAATCGCTTGTTTGGCTTTGGATTTTTTATTTCCGAAATCTCGGATATGAAGCAAAAAACTGAATAAATTTTATGGTATTAAAACTTTGTTTAAACCGCGAGCCTTTGTTTTACGTAAATTTTAACGAAATGAAAACGGAAAACGGTTGGAACGCATTTTGCTTTTGAAAAACTTCTGGTGAAGATTGCCCCAATTTAATGAAAGGGAAAATACTGACAACTTGGAGTTTGATTTGGCTTCTGGCGACGGTTTTATTTGTCGCCGGCGGTGCACTTAACCTTTCCCAACGGGGGAATCATCAACTGCCGCCGACCGACGGCGCTGACTGGACTCAAAAGGCAGATGGAATTTACGCGGAAAAAGTCGCGCCGAATTTAGCAGCTTCGCGGGCGGGAATCGCCGTTGGCGACCGTCTTATCGGAATCTCTTTGGATGAAAAACAATTTGATGAAGTAGTCGCGCCTTCAGATGTGCAGATGTATCTTGAAACGGCGGGCGTGAGCGGCAATCTGACTTATTTTTATCAACGACCTTCTTATTCGTTTACCAACAATTTTTATTACGCCGATTTAAGAAACATCGATACTTTGCCGCGTTGGACGGCTTCGCTGATTTTCCTTTCAATAGTCGGCATAATCTGGCTGGGTGTCGGCATTTTCGTTCTCTTCAAACAAGGAAGCCATTCGCCGTTTGTTCTGCATTTCGCAGCAGTTTGTTTGACGGCGTTTGTTTTCCACGTTTATAAACCGATTGGCTTAGGCGAAGATTTCGATGATGCCATCAGATTGTTGGACGATATGGCTTTTGCCTTTTTCGTACCGCTTTTTCTGCATTTCTGTTTGCGTTATCCGGTCCGAAGCGAAGTTTTCGACGAACCGCGCTGGAAAACTTATCTGCTTTACGTTCCTGCATCATTAATAACAATTGCCAATTTTTTCGTTTCATTAGTTCCACTTTTGCCTTTAGGAAAAAATATTTCATCTGCTCTAGCAAATTTTGTTGATAAATATCAGTTTTTCCCGAATCTTTACTCGATTCTGAATATCCATTTTGTCCTCGGCATATCATTCGGCGCGAGTTTCTTATTGTGGAGATTTCTCAAAAATCGCCAACAGCCCCTTGTGCGTCAGCGAATAAAATGGGCGATGTGGGGAACGATTGTCGCCGTTGCGCCAATTGTTATCTTTCAGATTGCCAAGCGTTTTATTCCTTCGCTAACCGAAGATTATTTAACCGTCGCTTTAACCACTTTGCCACTCGCGTTGATTCCGCTTAGTTTCGGTCATTCGGTCGTGCGTTACCGCCTGATGGACGTTGATGTCGTCGTGCGTCGCGCGCTCGTTTATGCAATGACGACCGTGGCGATTGCGATGATGATTGGCGTGGTAGCTTTGGGATTGGTTTTGCTCGCCGTCGGCGATAATCTTTCAGTTACGGACAAAACGCTTCGCGCTTTGATTGCGATTGTGGCAATGGCGGCTATCGTTCTTCTGTCCGAACCGCTCAAGAGATTTTTACAGGAACGCGCCGAAAGATTTTTCTACGGCGAACGCTATGATTTGCGGCAAGGCTTATTGGATTTCGGCAGAACGTTGTCGGCGACGACCGCGCTCGAACCATTGCTTAATGCTTTGACCGAACGTTTGCGTCAAGTCCTCGATGTCGAAAAAGTGGCCGTTTTTATCGAAGATGAAAATTTGTCTGAACATTACAAAATCGCCAAGTCAATCGGTATCAGCGAAAACTACAAAATGCCGAATGATTTTCGGCAGATGATTCGTCAGAAATCCGCCGAAAAAGGTATTGTTCGCGCCGACGAACTCGAATTGCTCGAAGAAGAATTTATTGACGAAATTCCGCACGAAAAAAGCGAGGCGAAAGGCATTAGAGGGAAAATCGAGAAATTCAGCAGAAATGGAAAAAACATCTATCGCCAAGAATTACATTATTTCGTGCCGTGTGTCGCACGCGGCAAAATGGTCGCCGTTCTCGGTTTAGGACGCGCTTCGGACGGCTCGCTTTTATCGTCGGAGGATTTGGAAATTCTACAAACCGTTTCGGGTTTCGTCGCGGTTGCGGTCGAAAACAGCCTTCTTTATCAAGAGCAGGAAAAACGCGCAGAAGAACTCGAACTCCTCAAAGAATTTAACGAATCAATTGTCGAATCGGTCAATGTCGGATTGATTGCCGTTGACGAAGGCGGACGCATTACGCGTTGTAATTCCACTTTTGAAGCGATGCTCGACATCAGCCGCGAACAAACCATCGGCAAACTTGTCGAAGAGATTTTCGATGAAGGTTTCGCACTCAATCTGGAAAATATCCTTGGCAAATCGCGCTGGCATCTGACGGAAATCCGCAACGCATACAAAATGCTGACGACTAATCGGCAGGGCAAAACTTTGGTTTTAAACGTCGCCGTCGCGCCGCTTCGCTCAATTTCAAACAATCAAACCGGCGCAATCATCGTTTTGGAAAATGTAACGTCGCGCATCAAGCTCGAAGAAACTCTTCAGCAAAGCGAAAAACTCTCATCTATCGGATTGCTTGCCGCCGGTGTCGCGCACGAAGTCAACACGCCTCTGACGGGCGTTTCGAGTTATACGCAGATGCTTCTCGGAATGATTCCTGAAACCGACCCGAAACACGCGCTTCTGCAAAAAGTCCAAAAACAAACCGACCGTGCATCAAACATCGTCGGCAATCTCCTTAATTTTTCGCGCACGGGCAACGCCGCTGAATTCACCGAAATTGACCTTAACAAACTGCTCGACGACACGCTTCAGCTGCTTGAACCGCAACTCAGAAAATCGCAAGTCGAAATTGTCAAAAATTACGCCGAACTTCCGCCGAAGATTTTTGGCAATGCGGGAAAATTGCAGCAGGTTTTCACGAATTTAATCATCAACGCGCGAGACGCGATGTTCGGCGGCGGCGAAATTACCTTGACGACCGATTTTGAAAACGAAGATGAAGTCGTCATCGAAGTAACGGACACGGGAAGCGGCATCGAGCCTGAAAATCTGATTAAAATCTATGACCCGTTTTTCACGACGAAAGGCGTTGGAAGCGGCACAGGCTTAGGTTTGGCAGTTTCTTACGGCATTGTCCAGGAACACGCTGGAACGATTACAGCGACGAGCGAAGTAGGTTTTGGTACGACGTTTCGACTCGTTTTTCCGATGGCTCAAAAACCGCAACTTCAACGCGCCGTCAGCTAAAATGATTTTTCTTCTTTAGCAATGCACAATTTCGTCGGTTTTAATCATCAAATCCTTGCCGCCGAAACCGCTTTTTTATCAGCGATTTCTTCCGCCGCACTTTACGGCAAAGGCATTTTCACAACCATTGCGATTTATAATTCAAAGCCTTTTCTGTGGGAAAAACATTGGCAGAGATTAACCGCAAACTCCCAAAAAATCGGAATATGTTTATCCGAGTTTTCAGAAGAAATCGTTGAAAATCAGCTGAGTGAAATCATAAAAAAAAACAATTTCGCACGCGGACGCGGACGACTTACTTTTTTCGACGAATCGCAAACCTCTCTCTGGCAGACAAACTTAAACCGCAAGACAAATCTTTTGATTCAAACAGGAGATTTTCGCAAAATCAATAATAATCTGCGAGTGACAATTTCGCCTTTTCGCGTTAATTCAACTTCACCGCTCATCGAAATCAAATCCTGCAATTATTTGGAAAATATTCTGTCTTTGGAAGACGCGAAGGTAAAAGGTTTTGATGAAGCAATTCGGCTTAATGAAAAAAATGAGATAGTTTCGGCGTGTCTGGCAAATTTATTTTGGAAGAAAGGCGACAAGATCTTTACGCCGAGTCTTGAAACGGGTTGTTTGAAAGGTACGACGCGTGAGTTTGTTTTAGAAAATTTTATGATCGAAGAAAGAAAAGCGAAACTAATCGAATTAGAAAAAGCCGACGAGATTTTTTTGACTTCAGCGGGAATCGAGGTTGTCAAAGCTGTAGTAGATTTTAATACTGGGAGCGCAGGCATCTTGCCTGCAAAGATTGCGTGAGCAATCTGAAAATATCGGTTGCGCTCAATATTAAATTTCACCCGAATTATTTTTTCGCGCTTTGCAGCGAATAGCAGGCAAGATGCCTGCGCTCCCAGTATTTATTTCATCGGTTTTTGACCGGAATCGGTTTTCGCAAAGTAACCTTGCCGATGTGTGAGTTTAACTTTTTGCTTTGATAATTCAGGATTAGTAAGTTGGATTTCGATTTTGCGGAATGAGCCGTCACGCTTTTGATTTGACGGTTCATAAGCAATCAAATATTGTGAACGCAGTTCAATCTGAATCTGCGTAAATGCTTTACGAAGTTCCGATTCATCACGCGGAAAAAACGCGCGTCCGCCGGTGCGCTCCGATATTTTTTTCATCGCACCTTCATCAACGCCGCCGTAAAACTCATCGCCGACACCGATAGAGTAAATCACTGCTTCGCTTCTCAAAGCGGCTTGCACGGCATCGTCAAATTTTTTGCTTCCGAAAGTATTTACGCCGTCGCTCAGCAAAATTATCGCGCGGCGCGTTTTGTCAGGCGAAGATTTGAGAACTTCCTCCGACGTTACCCAAATCGCATCCCAAATTGCGGTCGAACCCTGCGCCATTTGATTGTCGCCAGAAATTGGCGGAGTTCCGGGAACGACGACTCCGCCGCCGACATAGCCCGAAGGCGGAACAAACTCAACCTTGTCAACCGCGCGCGCGAGCCGCGTAAGGTTGTTCGTCATTCCTTGTTCGAGCGTGGTTTCACCCGTAAATGAAACGATTGAAACTTCATCTTTTGCCGGTCTGATGACCGATTGGAGAAACGCTTTAGCGGCTGATTTTTCCTCCGGCAGAGTGCGTTCCTGCGACGCACTCGTGTCAATTAAAATCGCCAACGAGAGCGGCAAATCAACTTGTCGGGCAAAAGCCGTAATTTCCTGCGGCTGACCGTTTTCGACAATTCTTACGTCCGTTTGTTTCAAATCAGTCAGAAGTCGGCGGTTGCGGTCTTGCGCAGTAAAAAGCACATTTACCGCTTCCGTATCAATTTTGATAACTTCGTCGTCTTCTTCGATTATTTCCGGAGTCGGCGAAACAGTCGGACTCGGCGAAACGCTTTTTTGATTGTTGGTCGCGGGCGGCATTTGTTGAGCATTTGAAAAATTCAAACCAAACAATGCGCCGCCAACAAATATCAAACCGATAATTAAAACCGCCAAATATCTAAAACCCAACATTTTAATTCTCCTAACTAGAAAGCGAAAAATTCTTAATTAATTTAAGAAACTAAATCCTAACTTTTTACTTTTACCTTTTTACGTTTTACTTTAAAGCGTCCCGAACCGCCCGATAACTTTTCTTGGTGCGGATTTTAAAATCACCGTCTTTACTTTTATCGATAAAACGGACTTCGACTTTGCGCTCTCTGCCGTCGTAATTTTGATTTGTCGGACGGTAAGTAATGATATATTGCGAACGAAGTTCTTCGCTGATTTTTTTAAACGCGCGTTCGAGGTCAATCATATCACCGGTGAAAAATGCTTCGCCGCCGGTGTCTTCGCAAAGCTGCGTCAGCAATTTATCGCCTTTATCCTTGACCGTTCCCGAGTCAACGCCCGGGACAGTTCCCAAAAAGCCGGATTTGGTCGAAATGCCGAAAATAGTCGTTTCCGTTCGTTGTGCAATGTCAATCGCGTCTTTCAATTCGGCGCGGCTGAAAGTGTCGTCGCCGTCGGTGATAACGACGATAACTCGTCTGCCGGGCGCGTTTCTCAATTTTTCATCCGAGAATTGCCAAATCGCGTCGTAAAGCGCGGTTTGCGAGCCGACTTTAGTTACCTTGTCAACCGATTTATCAAGCAGGTCGAGTTTATCGGTAAAATCCTGCCGCAAATTTACCTCATTATCAAACGTCATAAACGCGGCTTTGTCTTTGCGAAGGCGCGTTACGGTGTATATGAAATTCTTCGCCGCTTCCTTCGAGAATCTCATTTTTCCCGCCGCTGAAGGTGATGTGTCCATCAGAACACCGACATAAACCGCCGGATTTGTTTTCTCGTCGGTAAAAAACGTCACTTCCTGCTGAACGCCATCCTCGAAAACTGCAAAATCGCCGCGCGTCAAACCAGCGATTAAATTCTTCTTTTTCTTCTTGTCGCTGACCGTCACCGGCAAGCGCACCTCAAAGGTTTTGACCGGACCGGTGTCTTCGCTCACGGGCGGAGTCGGACGCGGTGTTTGCGCTGAACCAATTAAACCTAAAATGGAAAATAAAACTGTTAAACTAAAAAGCCGAAACAAATTTTTCATATCTGATTTTATTGATGTTTTATGAACACTAACGCCAAATTCGATGCCGCTCGGCAAGCGTCTGTTGCCTAAAGTTAAATCAAAAGCATAGCGGCTTCTCACTTTGTAAATTTTATTGAAAGGATTATTCGTCTTTTTGATAAGGACAATGCCGACAATCGTTGCCACAGCAGTAACCGCGCTTTTTGAGAAAATATTCGGTCAAAACCATCAAGCCGTCTTCAAAATAATAATCAATCCCTTCGACGAATTTTTCTGTTTTTGATTCTTCGGTTTTAGTTTTCATTAGAGTAGGAGAAATCAAAATCATTCGTTCGCTCGGTGCAGATGGTTTTGACAATATAACACCAAAAATTCACGATTTCCGTCCGCGCCCAAAATTGGCGAATCAATTACGTCCAAACTTTTCAAGCCGCACGCTTCGGCAAAACGATTTGTTTCCGCAACCACTCGTTCGTGTTTTTCCGTCTCGCGCACGATTCCGCCCGCGCCGACTTCGCCGCGCTCAACTTCAAATTGCGGTTTTATCAAAGTAATTATTCGTCCCGTTTCCTTCAGCAGCGGAACGATTATGGGAAAGATTTTCGTTACCGAAATAAACGAAACGTCCATCACAATTAAGTCAAATTTCTCCGTAAAATCTTGCCGCACGAGATAACGCGCATTAGTATTTTCGCGGACTTCGACTCGCGCGTCGTTCCGCAATTTCCAATCAATCTGATTTGTTCCGGCATCAACCGCGACAACTCGTTTTGCGCCGTTTTGAAGAAGACAATCGGTAAATCCGCCAGTTGACGAGCCGACATCGAGACAAACGTATTCACTCGCAGAAATTTGAAAATCCCGTAATGCTCTTTCGAGTTTCAAACCGCCGCGCCCGACAAATTTGTTTTCCGCTGAATCGTTTTTAATTCTAATTTTTGACCCGCGCGGAAAACTTTCGGAAGGTTTTTCGACACGCTTTTCATTGACCAGAACAACACCAGCCATCACGAGTGCTTGCGCTTTCACAAGCGAATCGGCAAAACCAAATTCAACTAGAAGATTATCAATTCGCTCACTTTTCATAAAATAGTTCCACCGCCAGCAAATTATTTTACTGTTCAATACTGTCTGCCGAAAAATCCGTCAATTCAAACGCTTCCGCCGTGTAATTAATTTGAATCGGGTTGCAGCAAACCTCGCAATCTTCGACGTAATTTTGTTTTTTGACTGACAAATCCAGAATCATCGAAACGGTTTGCCAGCAATACGGGCAAGTGAAAAAATGTTCGGTTTCCATTTAGTATTTCTAATATTTGAGCGGCTTTTCGGTTTCAACTTTTAAGTGCTATTCTGATTTTGAACCGGATCGAAATTTGACTGTAACAAAAATGAACACGGAATTAAAATTGTCTGGATTCGCCCGTTACGCATGGTTCGTTTTAGCGTATAACATCGTCGTCATCCTGTGGGGTGTGGTCGTGCGAGCATCACTGTCGGGCGACGGCTGCGGTCAGTATTGGCTGACCTGCGGCGGCGAAGTCGTGCCGAGCGCACCGCAGTTGAAAACCGTCATCGAATTTTCGCATCGCGTAACGAGCGGTTTAGCATTCATCGCAGTTTTAGTTTTGTTAATCTGGGCGTTTCGCAAATTTGCCAAAGGCGATTTGATGCGAAAAATGGCGTTTGCTTCGTTTGTTTTCATCACGGTTGAGGCACTCGTCGGCGCGGTTTTGGTTTTATTTAAGCTAGTCGCGCTCAATCCTTCAATAATTCGCGCTTTTTCGATGACCGCACATCTTATCAATACTTTTATCTTGTTAGCAGTTTTGACTTTAACAGCGTGGTTTGCCAGCGGCGGCAAACCGCTCTCATTTCGCGGACGCGGCAAAGTTTCATGGCTTTTAGCCGTCGCCGTTTTTGGAATACTGCTCGTCAGCGCGAGTGGTTCATTGGCAGCTTTGAGCAGCACACTTTTTCCTTCGACGACGCTTACCGAAGGCTTGGCAAAAGATTTTTCCGAAACATCGCATATTTTACTTCGTCTGCGCGTCAGCCATCCGATTTTATCCGTTTCAGTCGGCGTTTTTCTGATATTTTTGACCGGCTGGATTAAATCGAAGGCGAAGGAAAGTTTTTGGACAAATCGTTGGGCAAAGGTTTTGACAATTCTTGTCGGCGTTCAATTTCTGTCGGGCGCATTGACGCTTTTAACGCTTGCGCCAATCGTTTTGCAACTCATTCATCTGCTTTTAGCGGACATGGTTTGGATAACTTTTGTGTTGATGTCAGCGAATGTTTTGACGGAAGAGAGTTCTTTTGCAGAAGCAGAATTTCCCGCAAAGGCGCAAACTTCGCTTAGCGAAGTTTGACAGAAATATTTGATAAAAAAGCGAATGTTGAATAATCAATATCCGCTTTTTATTTGGAAAATTTGACGTCTATTGATTAACCGTATTTGCGTTCATATCAACTATATTGGCGTTGACGTTAACAATAGTTGCGGTCGGCACTGGCGGTTTACTACAAAACGTGTAACCCAAAGTCAATAATAAACCGAGCAGCAAAAGCGGCAACATCCATTTGAGCGGTGAATTATCTTCGTCGTCATCAAAATTGTCGTCAATTCGATTTAGCGAAATGCTTGGTCTATCGCCGACGTTTCTCATATCGCTGAAAGTTGCGTTCAAGTTGCTAACATTTCTGACATCTGCGTCCAACGTATCGTATGCGGAAGTTCCAACGCGGTCGAAAGTTTCCGCTGTAGTCGCGCCGGTGACGCCGATTGTTTCGCTCGCGCTCGTCGAATACCCGCTGATTCTTGAAAGCACGTCGCCATTCTCAGGAATAACGCCTTTCGGCGTTAGATTATCAACAATACGCGGAATCAAATAAGCCGATGCCGAAGCTGCGGTTTGGTAATCCGTTCCCGCTCGATTGGCAATTTCGTCGAGCGTGTCGCTTCCCAGAGCCGATTCGAGTTGTTCATTCGACAGCGGCGTATTCGTGCCGGAATTGACCCACGACGAAGCCGTGTCGCCCAAACCAACTTGATTGAATAGCTCCAAAAATCCCGTCAAACCGCCGCGTGTTTCGTCCGTCATCAAAGCCAGCAACGCCGATAATAACGTTCCCGATTTGCCGCCTAAATTAAATTTTTCACCAGCTTCGTTAATGATTGAATCAAACATAGGTATTTTTTCTCCTTTTGATTTGTAAACCTACTTCCCGCTTTCCCGCCATTGTTTCCCAAGTTCAACCGCTTCGTCAAGTTTCCTTTGCAATTCGAGCCGTTTATTTTCGATTTCCGATTCATTAGTGACCGCTCCAACGTGAATTGGCTCACTGATAAAAATCTTCGCCCGCGTGAACGGTTTTGGAATTTGCAAATTATCCCAGTTATTAATCGTCCAAAACCGTTCGGTTTCGACGACAAACGGCATCAACGGATTGCCCGTCTTTTTCGCCAACAAAATCGCGCCTGTTTTGGCGACGTATTTCGGACCCCGCGGTCCGTCAACTGAAAAAGCCATCGGCAAACCTTTCTTCATTAAACGAATCATTTCGACCAATGCGCCGACACCACCACGCGTCGAAGAACCGCGAACCGCGCCGTAACCAAAGCGTTGGATAAATCGGGCAATATATTCGCCGTCGAAACTCTGCGAAGTTATAACGACAATGCCGCGATTGCGGAAAAAATACGTTCCCGCAAAAATTCGATTGTGCCAGAAAGCGTAAATCGGAATTTTTCCGGCGCGTTCTATTTTTTGGAAATTTTCCCATCCTTTCGTTTCATAGCGTATCGTTCTTCCGATAAATTTTATCAACAAATAAAACGCCCAATCTGCCAAGTGAATACCGATTCTCTGCGTGAAAGAATAAGCGGATAAATCGGCTGGCTGGTATGATTTTTCGATTTTTTCCCACATCGGATAGATAATACGGGAGCGTTTGGTTTATAGTATGCAACAAAGGAATTTATTTTATCGTAAATTTGGACGGAAGGCTTTTAGAAAAGTCTGAAATTATTTGAAAATTGGAACTTAAAGAATGCAGAAAAAAATTTTAATTGTTGACGACCACGATGATTTGAGCACGGTTTTGACGGGCGAGTTCAGCGAACTCGGACATCTTATCAAAGTCGCCGAAAGCCGCGACGAAGCCGTCGCTTTTATCAAAGATGAAAAATTTGATTTGATTATCACTGATTTAGACGGGGAACATCTCACAAATAAAGATAACGAAGACGACGAAATAACCTGTCTGCCCGAAGCCGTTCCCGATTCACTAAGCAATATCAAAGCCTTCAAAATTTGCGTCTCCAGTTATAAAAACAACGAATTTACCGAAGACGAGCTGAAAAACTTTATTGAAACGACGCTTAACCACAAAGCGAAATTTGTTGACCAAAAAGAGATTGTTCAAAATCTGCGCGAGAAAATCGAGTTTGAAATTCCGAGCCTAATTTCGCTGATGCACGGCATTCTGGATTATCTAATGAAGCGCGTCGAGAAAATCGGCGTAGTTAATTCGGAAAATTCCAATCTTTTTATCGCTTTGGACGAAGCGTTTGTCAACGCCGTCAAACACGGCAATAAATTCGACGCAACCAAACTCGTGCGCATCACGGCGGAAGTTTCGCCCAAAGAAGCGCGTTTTACCATCGAAGATGAAGGCGAGGGTTTTAACGTTGCGGAAATTCCCGACCCGACAAATGTCGAAAATCTTTTTAAAACATCCGGGCGCGGCGTTTTGATTATTCACAACATAATGGACGAAGTGCGCTATAACGAACGCGGCAATCGCCTTGAGATGATTAAGAAAAGCGAGAACATTTAACGTTTATCATTTGTCATTTATCATTTATCATTGAAATATAAATCCCGAACACAATATTTATCGCGCAAAAATAAAATTGATAAATGTTGATGATAAATGTTAAATGAAAATCACCATCGGACAAATCAATACAACCAACGGCGATATTGAAGGCAATGTCGCCAAAATTTTGCAGGCAATCGAAAAAGCCAAACAAGACGGCTCGGAAATGATTGTTTTTCCCGAAGTCGCCACGCACGGTTACACTTCTTTTGATTGGTTTCTCGACAAAGACATTATTGAAAACGTCGCCGCGCCTTTGCAAAAAATTATTCCTGCCACCGAAAATATCACGGCGATTGTCGGAACAGTCAGGAAAACCGACAACGCGAACGGACGCAGATTATTTAATTCCGCCGCCGTTATTCACAATGGAAAACTTTTGGGATTTGCCGACAAGACTCTTTTGCCGGAATATGACGTTTTTGACGACCCGCGCTATTTCGAGCCGTCGGACGTACGAAAAATGTTTGAAATTGACGGACGAAAAATCGGTGTCGTCGTCTGCGAAGATTTCTGGAACGATAAAACTTTTTGGAAGGAAAGATTATATGACGCTGACCCGGCGGACGAATTAATTATGCAGGGCGCGGATTTAATCGTTGCCCTAAACGCTTCGCCGTTTAACAAAGGCAAAATCAAATTGCGCTGCGAGATGGTCGCGCATCGCGCACGTTTGCAGAAAAAACCGATTATTTTCATTAATCTCGTCGGCGGAAACGACGGCATAATTTTCGATGGCGCGAGTCTGATTGCCGACGAGGAAGGCGATATTATCTTACAAGCAAAAGCGTTTGAAGAATTTATCGAAACGGTTGAACTCGACATTCATAAACCCGACGCTCGCGGAATTACAGGAAATGAATGTGAAACGATTCGACAAGCATTGGTGTTAGGAATCAAAGATTACGCTCGGAAAAATCGTTTTTCAACAGCTGTTCTCGGACTTTCAGGCGGTATTGATTCGGCACTTGTCGCAACTTTAGCTTGCGAAGCATTAGGCGCAAAAAATGTTTTATCGGTGATGATGCCGTCGCCGTTTTCCTCGGAAGGCAGCATAAAACATTCCGAAAACTTGGCGACGAATCTCGGATGTCGGACACGCTTGGAGCCGATTTCCGCCACGTTTGAAGTTCTCTTGAAACAAATGAATTTGCACAAGCCGACGCACGGCGGCGAAAATCTTGCGGCGGAAAATATGCAAAGCCGTTTGCGCGGCGTGATTTTGATGACGATTTCCAACGCCGAAGGTCGGCTTGTTTTGGCGACGGGTAATAAATCCGAACTCGCCGTCGGTTACTGCACGCTCTATGGGGACACGAATGGCGGCTTGGCGGTTTTGGGCGACGTTTTGAAAACGGAAGTCTACAAAATCGCTCGGCACATTAACGAATCGGCGAAACGCGAAATTATACCTACCGCTATTATTGATAAAAAGCCGTCCGCCGAACTCGCGCCGAATCAATTTGACCAAGATTCTTTACCGCCTTACGATTTGATGGACAAAGTTTTGAAAAGATATTTTGAAGATAAACTCTCGCCCGAAGAGATTATCGCCGAAGGAAATGATGCAAAACTCGTTTATGATTTACTCAACAAAGTCGAATCGCCTGCCAACGAGTTCAAACGCCGACAGCTTCCGCCGACGCTGATTATTTCAAAAAACGCTATCGGTATCGGCAGAAGAAGACCTGTAACGCACAAATATCGAAGAAACATGAAAAGTTGAAATTCTTCAAATATTCTGCAAGTAATTTTCAAACGCTTCGTTCTCTTGGAACAAAACGCTTAAAAAGGTGTCTAAAAGAACGGAGGTTTTTTATGTCGAAATTTACGAATCCTTTAAATAATGTCAAAATCGCCAGCCCTTGTTCGGAAGATTGGAATGAAATGATTGGCACGGAAAGAAAACGCTTTTGCGGCGAATGCAAATTGAATGTTTATAATTTGTCGGGAATGTCGCGCAGCGAAGCCGAGAATCTATTACTAAATTCGGAAGGTCGTTTGTGTGTGAGATTTTTCAGACGCGCTGACGGAACTGTTTTGACGACAGATTGTCCGGTCGGTTGGCAAGCAATCAAACAGCGCGTGTCGAAAACGGCGACGGCTTTTGCTTCGCTTCTTTTTGCGGCTTTAAGCGGAATCGGCTTGGCAAACTACTTTGCCAAAGCAAGCGCACAGCCGACAATAGGAGCGATAACACCGAAAATTGAAAATTACACAACGGGCGATATGGCAATTGATGAGATGAATTCAAATTTTGCCGTTCAAGGAAAACCAATCGCAACGATGGGAAACATTACGGTCAAACAAAAAGGCGAGTTTGTCGGGATGCGAGTTGAACCAATCTCCCAACAAAAGAAATTAAATCGAAGATAATTTATCCGACAAATAATTAAAAGATGTGAAGGTTAATCAAGAAATAATAGTCAACCTTCGCATTTTTCGTGATTAGTTTTTTACAAAATAGCCTTGCCGCGCACGAACACGAAGGTTCTGCGGATTGTTCAAGCCGACATCCAGTTTAACGTATTTGTTGTTCGGGAAATCGCTTTCCGAATAATACTGCACTAGATATTGAGCGCGAAGCTCATTGGCAAGCTGCCGGAAAATTGTCACCAACATTTCTCCGTTTTTTCTGAAGTTTTGGGAATTTTGCGATTGGTCTTTAAGATTTGTCGGAAGAAGTTTCGGTAAAAAAGCCGTTCCGCCTGTTTCGCCGGCAAACTTCTGTAAATTCGATTGTCCGAAAACACTGCCTTTGTTTAATTGATACGAGTTCCCGCCAGGATTTATCGAGTAAAATACCGAGTCGGCATTTTGCAAAGTTTGCAAGACTCTGTTTTGTTCGCGGAGGCTGGCATCATTACGGGCTTTAACCGTCAATTGGTAGAGACTTTTCGAGTCAATCGTATCTATTTTTTTGCCTAAACTTTTGTAACCGTTTTGAATTGAATTTCGAATTCTCTCGCTGTTCGTATCTTCGCCGTCGGAGATTACAACCACCACTTTTCGCCTGCCTTGCGGCGCATTCTTTTGAAGAAAATCGGCAGCGGCAAAAACCGAATCATAAAATGCCGTGAACGATTTGGTTGGCTGAATCAATTTTATCGAGGCGGCGGATTTTTCAGCCGTGTCACGCCCTTGAATTAACACCGGATTTGCGCCGATGCTAAAAATTGTCGCGCGGTCTTCCGGACGCATTACTTCCTGCAAAAACTTTGCCGCCGTTTCCTGTTCAAACTGAAACATCGTGTCTGTGCTTGCAGATATGTCAAACAACAAAGCTATTTCCAGCGGAACTTTTTCGGCGTCGGAAACCTGCGCTACTTCCTGCGGTTTATTCTCTTCTAAAATGCGAAAATCCTGCGCTTTAAGACCCGTAACCGGCTGACCGTCTACGTCCAAAACCGAAACCGGAACGACAACAAGGCGCGAATCAACTTTGATTACTTCGCCGTCATCTTCGACGGGCGGCGGTGTCGGTTTAACTTCCTGCGCGTTGACAGAAAAAGCAGAAGCGAAAAGCAATGCGAAAATAATGACAAAATTTGAAAGTTTCACGTTTTTACCTCAGTGAAAAATACCGTATAAAAGTGAAGAATACCGTATAAAGAGAAAAATACCGTAAAAGATACGCGGAAAAATTCTCCGGCGTATCTTTTTACGGTTCGTTTTTTAATAAATTTATTGTGGGTTTTCGTCTTTTCTAACTTCGACGTTTTGGTTCAACCCTTTGCTGACCGTTAATTTAACTTCGACGCGGCGATTTTGTTCGCGTCCTTCACGGGTCGCGTTGTCGGCAATTGCTTGCGCCTCTCCGAAACCGTAAGAAACTCCGATACGGCGAAGCGGAATATTGTGTGTTTCAATCAAATAATCGAGCACGGCTTGAGCGCGGCGGCGGCTCAATTCCTTGTTCTTTTTCGCGTCTCCGTCCGAAGAAGCAAATCCTGTCACTTCGATAAGATAACCTTTCATAGTCAAGGCGGTTTGCGCGAGATTATCAAGATTTTGTTTGCCTTCTGGCGAAAGAACGGCGCTGCCGACTTTAAAGTTGACGGTCTGATTTGTTTGAACAACGTATTCGTCCACTGCCGAGATTCTTTGATTAGTCGCATTGACGCCCGCGATTGCAGCATCAGCCGTATCTTGAGCAGCTTTTGCACCGCCGCGTGCGGCATTGGAAATCGCCATTAATTCATCAATCTGACCAGAAACGCGCTGAGCGTTTTGTTCGGCTTGCGTCAGCCGGTCTTCAGCCGGAGCAACGCGACTTTCAATCGAGCGGGCAACTGCCAAATCGTCTTTACCAAAACGAACCTTCTCAGCCGTCAAGCCACCTGAATTATCGCCGCGACCTTCAACTTCTAAGTTTAAACCGCGAACAATATTGTTTGCAGGAATTGTGTTTCCACCACCGAAAAATCCACCTTTGGTTTTGATGCTAGCGCCGGAGCCTAACATAACTTTTGTATCTACTCCGACAGCATCACGTACTGTAAAACCGGTATCGTCTTGCGCGACCACCACACCTTTAATTTTGTATTTTTGTCCACTGGTTAAGTTGCGAGTTTGCGCATTTTGAGCAAAAACGCCGACTACGCCTATCATTAAAGCTAAAAGCAACGCTGGAATTTTTTTCAACATATTTGAACTCCTTTAAAAATTATTTTTTTGAGAACATCTGATTATGACGTTCATTGAACGGGTCAGGTTGTCGAACCCTTTAAAGTTTTTGTTTTGAATTAAAAAATCTTTCTAAAAACCGTTTGAGAGATTTTTCGGTAGAAACAACAAGTGAAAACTCATAACAATTATTGTGCCAGAGGAGATATTTGCCTACGCAAATTATTTAACCAAAAGCAAATATAGAGATTTAAGCAATTGTTCTTTTTGTTGAACGAGGAATGATTGTTTTATTAGCGTACACGGCGGATGTGAATAACTGTCTGCTATCAATTCGGTATTGATAGAAAATGAGACGGACGCATTTTACAAAGCAAACTGCATCGTTTCCAGATATTCCTTCATATACGACAAAAATTTCTCGGCGTCCGCACCGTCAACGATCCGGTGATCATAAGTTAAAGCGAAATATGCCATCGAGCGGATTGCGATGTAATCGTCGCCATCAGGACTGGTTAAAACTTTCGGACGTTTTTCGATTACGCCAACGCAAAGAATCGCAACCTGCGGCTGATTGATAATTGGCGTTCCGAAAAGACCGCCGAAAACGCCAGGATTGGTAATTGTAAATGTTCCGCCTTGAACTTCGTCCGGGTTTAGCTTTTTCGTTCGCGCGCGGTCAGCCAAATCATTTGCCGTTAAAGCCAGACCGGAAAGCGAAAGCGTGTCGGCTCGTTTAATAACCGGAACAATCAAGCCCCAATCCAAAGCGACAGCCATTCCCAGATTTACATCGCCTTTGTAAACGATTTGCTCGCCGGAAACTTGCGAATTAACAATCGGGAATTTTCGCAAAGCGTTAGTCACGGCTTGAAAAATAAACGGCATAAACGATAATTTTGTGCCGTAGCGCGTTTGAAATTCCGCTTTATTTTTCTCGCGGAACTTCGCCACATTCGTCATATCAATTTCATACACGCTCGTCACGTGCGCCGAAGTTTGTTTCGAGAACGTCATATGTTCGGCGATTTTCTTTCGCATCACCGACATCGGCTCGGTTCGGTCGCCGACTGACGAAACGACTTGCGGGGCAGATTGAGTTTGTACTTGCGGGGCAATTTGCGGAACGCTCGGCGCGGAAACGGTTCGCGCCGTCGCCGTTTTGACGAGCAAATCTTGCGGACGCAAAGCAGCGCCCGATTCGATAAAATTTAAAATATCTTTTTTCGTCACGCGCCCGCTCATTCCGGAACCTTCAATCCGCGAAATATCAACGCCGTGTTCCTTGGCGATATTGCGGACAAGCGGGCTGGATTTTGTTCTTCGTAAATCTTCCACGCTTACTTGCCCGTTAGTTTTCTGTCCGTTGGAAGATTTCTGTGCGTCTTCGATAGCGTCGGGTCGCCCGTAATCATAGCTTCTGCCTTCGACTTCCCTAATCTCTTCTTTCTGCGCGACGGCTTGCGTTTCAGCGGACTGCAATCCGCCCGCCGATGCAGACGATTCTGACATCGCTGCTTGCGTTGAAGGAACGTCGGTTGACATCGCTTCGGCGGTTGAATCAATGGCTTTCTGCTGACTTTCGACTCTCGACTCTCGACTCTCGACTCTCGACTCTGAACTCTGAGCCGTTCCCGCGCCATTTTCGCTTCCGATTACGGCGACGACCGCGCCGACTTCCACCGTTTCGCCTTCCGAGGCGCGAATTTCAAGTAGAACGCCGCCTGCCGAAGCAGGAACTTCCGCGTCAACTTTATCAGTAGAAATTTCCAGTAAAGGCTCATCGCGTTCGATCTTATCGCCGACCGCTTTTAGCCATTTTGAAATTGTGCCTTCCGTAATAGATTCGCCCATCTGCGGCATTACAATTTCGGTTGTTTCGCTCGCCGACGAATTTGAGGTTGCAACGGGCGGATTTATTTGTTCGTCTTTTGAAGCCGAATTTCCCACATCAACCGAAGCCGTTGTCGCTTGTGATTTTTCCGCAACCGATTCGTCCTTGATTTCTTCGGCGACCGCTTGCACTTCTTCAACTTGCGGCGGTTCTGACTGATTGCCGACTGCCGACTGCCGACTGCTCACTGAACTCTCACCTTCTTCACCCAAAATTCCAACTGCCGTTCCAACTTCGACGGTTTCGCCTTCCTGATGGCGAATTTCCAAAAGGGTTCCCGCCGACGGACTCGGAACTTCAGCATCAACTTTGTCGGTTGAAATTTCAAGGAGCGGTTCGTCGCGCTCGATTTTATCGCCGACCGCTTTCAGCCATTTTGAAATAGTTCCCTCGGTAATGGATTCGCCCATTTGCGGCATCACGACTTCTACGCTCATAAAATCTCCGTGTCTTAAATAACGATTGAAAAAATGTATAAAATAACTGTCAATAGAATACAAGAAAATGTTTGATTAGAAAACAGAAGCGAAAAACAAAACGATTATTTAACTCCAAAACCGCTTTCTACTTTAAGGACGCAGATTTTCCGTCAACAACAAATTTTTATTGTTCACATTTATTGTTCACAGGCGAATCTTGACCGACCGCACAAACTCTAATTATTCGCTAATCCAACGCGCCACCAAAAATGCTGTGGCGGCAGCCACACTGCCAATCAAGCACGTCTGAATCGCACTTTTCAGCGGCTTCGTTCCCGTGAAAGTTCCTTTGATATAACCGAATACAAACAGCGCAATAACCGTTATGACAACCGACCAGAGCAACGCCGTGTGTATCTCGTCAAATAAAATATAGGGCAAAAGCGGAATCAAGCCGCCGAAAATATACGCGCCGCCGATAGTTCCGCCGCTTTGCAGAGCGCGTTTCGGGTTCGGCTTTTCCAAACCCAATTCAAACCGCATCATAAAATCGGCAAAATCTTTCGGACGCGCAGCGAGCGATTCGACAATCGGCGTGCTTTCCGCGTGCGTCAAACCGTAATTTTCGAGAATTTCCACTACTTCGTCCTTTTCGTGTTCGAGCATCTGATCAATTTCATACAATTCGCGCTCGTATTCGCTGTCGTAATGCTCAACATCGGATTTTCCCGCCAGATAACCGCCCAAGCCCATCGCAATCGAACCGGCGACGATTTCAGCAAAGCCCGCCGTGACAATTATCGAAGTCGAAGAAACCGCGCCCGAAAGTCCCGCAGCGAGCGCAAACGGAACGGTCAAACCGTCCGCCATTCCGATAACCACATCGCGCACGATTTCGCCCGATGTAAAATGTTTTTCCACATGCGGCGTTTGCGGCATTTTAATTTTTCTCCATCTCTATAATCTGTCTATCTTGCAAGCGGCTGAAAATAATTAAGGAAAGAATCGAACCCGTAAGACACATAAACATATCGGTCTGCGTATCCCAAACATAACCTTGCGTCCCCAAAAACGCTTCCGCCGAATCACCCGTCGCTACTGCGACCCACCATTCGACGAATTCGTAAAAAGCCGAAAACGCAAGCGGAACAGCGACCGCTAAGAATAAAGTCCACCATTTGCCGTTGATGATATTTTGACGAATGAAAACTTCACGTGCAATGAGCGCGGGCGAAAATCCCTGCATAAAGTGTCCGACTTTATCATAGTTATTCCGTGTCCAACCGAATACTTCCTTGAAATAATCGAACAAAGGCATTTCCGCATAAGTATATTTTCCACCGACAATTAAAATTATGCAGTGAAACCAGACGATAAAATAAACGAGGTTGGTGAAACGAAATCGTTTGTAAAAAAACGCGAAAATACCGACGGCAAGCAGCGCGGGCAAAACTTCCAGAAACCACGTAAAATAATCGTGCGGTTTTATCGCCGACCAGACGAGAATCAAAAACAAGCTGACAAGCAAAAAGATGTGAAATTTGCCGACGGATTTTTTTTCTGACATTTGCATGGAAAAGGGCTGAATTAAGTTTGAAAACAAAAACCTATCGAATTATGAAGTAACGAATTACGATTTACAATCAAAAAGTTTTGAATTTTATGTCAATTATTAAAATTGAATTAACGGTTAACGCGCCCGTTGATAGAGTGTTCGATTTGGCGCGGTGCATTGATTTACATGAAGCGACGATGTCAAAGCACAAGGAAAAAGCGATTGGCGGCGTAACGAAAGGCTTGATTGGAATGGGCGAAAGCGTAACTTGGGAAGCGACGCATTTCGGCATCAAGCAAAAATTAACTTCAAAAATAACTGCGTTTGAACGTCCGAAACATTTCCGCGATTCGATGGTCAAAGGCGCATTCGCACGATTCGACCACGACCATTTCTTTGAACAAAGCGGCGAACAAACTTTAATGAAAGACGTTTTTGATTACGACCCGCCGATTGGAATATTGGGGAAATTTGCCGATGCTTTATTTTTGGAAAAATATATGCGGAAGATGTTGGCTGAAAGAAATCAGATTATAAAAACGATTGCCGAAAGCGACGATTGGCGAAAGTTTTTAAATGGAACGCCGTCATCTTGACGGCAAAATTTTGCCAGCAAGATGCTGGCGTTCCACAGTTAAATTATCTCAAGCAAATTTTTCAACTCCTCCGGCAGTGGCGCGTAAAATTCCATTCGCTCCAAAGTTTGCGGATGCGTAAAACTCAAGCGTTCGGCGTGAAGAAAAAAGCGGTTTAACTCTACGATAGCTTGGCGGATTTTTATGTCTTTGACAGTTTTATCGCGCCCGCTGTTGTAAGTTTCGTCGCCGACAACCGGATGATTGATTGACATTAGATGAACGCGAATCTGGTGCGTTCTGCCGGTTTTAATCTCGACGTTGAGCAGCGTAAATTTCTCGAATATTTTCCGCACTTTCCACAAAGACAGCGCGTTCCGTCCGTGCCTTCTGATTGCCATTTTCGTTCGATTATGTTTTTCGCGGGCAATCGGCGCATCAATCGTTCCAGCCTTTTCCGCAACCGCACCGTGAACCAGCGCGACGTAGCTTTTAAAAACTTCACGGTTGCGAAACTGTTCGCTCAAATGCTCGTGGATTTCTTCCGTCTTCGCCACAACAATCAAACCCGACGTATCTTTGTCGAGCCGATGAACGATTCCGATTTTGGATTTTAGATTTTGAATTTTGGATTTTTCATCTAAATTGTCTTCAATCTTGAATCCTAAATCTTGAATCTTAAACCTGTGTGCAATCGCGTTGGCGAGCGTTCCGCTTGAAATGCCCGCGCCCGGATGCACAACCATTCCTGATGGTTTGTTGATGACAGCAAGC
Organism: Acidobacteria bacterium 28-1; assembly: GCA_002050365.1. Lineage (GTDB taxonomy): Bacteria > Acidobacteriota > Blastocatellia > Pyrinomonadales > Pyrinomonadaceae. Next base: position 30,134 of record MWYZ01000081.1, on the reverse strand, counting down.
GATTTGTCTTCGTAAATTATCTCGAGCGGAATGTCTTCGGGTTCAAAAATTTCGGCGGGAAGTTCGGTTAACTCGATTTCGATGACATCATCGGCGCGGAGTTTATAAGAAGATTTTGCTTGCGTTTGATTAACAGAAACATCGCCGTCGTCAATCAGCCGCTGCAGACGCGAACGACTCCAGCTTTCAATTTTCTCGACCAAAAAAGCGTCCAAGCGTTTGCCTAAATCAACCGATGAAGGATGAAGGATGAAGGATGAATTTTCTCCAACATCTTGAAATTCAATATTATTCATATTGACTTTAGAATTTGGACTTTTGTCAGACGGTAAATCATAAAACAAACTGCGCCGACGGCGACAATTAAACTAATGATTTGCGAAGTCGAAAGACCGCTTAAAGTCGTCAGTCCAAACAAATCGCCGCGCGGATCGTCTCGGAAAAACTCAATCGTAAAACGTATAATCGAGTAAAGAATCATATAGCCGATGAGAATTTGTCCGTCGAAGCGTTTGTGCCGGTGAAGATAAAATAATACGGCGAAAACGATGAGCATTGCAAAAGATTCATACAGCTGCGTCGGGTGAAGATGCAGCGCGCCGCCCGCCGCGTCAACAATCGGAACGCCCGTGTTTTCGTGTCCGAGTTCGGTAAAATGCACGCCCCAAAATAAATCCGTCGGCTTGCCCCAGCAACAGCCTGCCGAAAAGCAACCTTGCCGGCCGAAAAATTGCCCCAAAGCAACGCCGGGCGCGAAAGCATCGGCGACTTTCCAAAACGGAAGTTTGTAATAGCGAATTAGAAAAACGAGCGCGAAAAATCCGCCGAGAAATCCGCCGTAAAAAACTCCGCCGGAGCGCAAGAAATCAAGCGAGAAAAAATTAACTCCCTCTTCGGTGAATAGCATTAAAATCTTCGAGCCGATAAGTCCGCCGATAATCGTCCACAAGCCCAAATCGTAAATCCGTTCGCGCGGCAAACCATCGCGGACGGCTAATCTTGAGGCGACAAATAAAGCGAGCAGTAACCCGAGGGCGAGAAGAACGCCGTAAGTATTGATGGGGAAACTGCCGATGCGGAAAAGTTCTGGATACATTATCTTTATTGGTTGTTAGTTATAAATTATAGGTTGGATTTATTCTAAATCGGCAAATCTTCCGCATTTAACAATTATGGATTTATTTCAGCCTTCTTCAAATTCTTCCGTTTCAAATGTTAATTCAACGCGGTCGTAAATCTCGCTTAAATTCAATTCACAATCTATCGTTTCGATTTTCAAAAAATCGTCTATCGCGCCGTAACTTTGATACAGCCATTTGTCGTCTGTCTGTTTGAAAAAATGTTCGATAAAAGGTTTGTCCTGCGAAACGAGAATGTAATCGGTCAAAGTTTCGTTGCCGATTCGACATTTTTGAAACTTCGTCGTACGGTCGTATTCGGCGGTCGAAGGCGAGAGAACTTCAAAGATAACCTGCGGATTCGTGAGAACGTCTTTTTTTCGGTCGTGAAAAAGCGGTTCGCCGCAGACAATCGTCAAATCCGGGTAAGCGAAAAGACTCGCGCTCGATGTGCGGACTTTCATATTCGGCGAAAGCGGTTCGCATCGTTTGCCTTTCAGAGAGTTCCCAACTTCACGCGCCAAATTCATACAAATTCGGCTGTGCAGGAGACTCTCGCCAGCCATCGCGTAAATCTCGCCGTCGAGAAATTCGTGGCGCGTGTCGGCTTCGCGCTCGAAAGTTAAATAATCTTCAGGCGTAGAAAGCCTTTCGACTTTTAGTTTGGCAAGTCCCATAAATTATTCGCCCGCCGTCTGTGCCAATGCTTTGCCGACCTGGACACGCGCTGGACGAAGCAATTTATCGCCGAACTTGTAACCGCGAGAGTATTCAGCCGTAATGCGTCCATCATCATCCGCCTTAGTTTCAACCATATCAATCGCTTCGTGCAGTTCGGGGTTAAACTCCGCGCCAATTGAAGGAACAGCTTCCACGCCGACATTCATCAATGCTTGCTCAAACGAACGCGCCGTGCCTTTCACGCCTTCAAGCAAATGCTCAAAAGAAGAATCCTTTTCGCTCGCGCTAATCGCCAAATTCAGGTTGTCCAGAACCGGCAGCAGCGTCGTCAAAAAATTAAACTGTCCTTGCTTGGCGCGGTCTTCCAGAGTTTTCATCAAACGCTGGCGCATCTCGGCAGTTTCGCGTTCCATCTGCGTTTTTATCTCGTCGAATTTTGCCTGCACGCCGACGAGTTTTGCTTCGGCTGATTCGCGTCTAGTGCGCTCGTCTGTTAATTCTTTTTCCAATTTGACAACCTCGGGCGATTTTACCTTCTCGACCGTTTCATTGTCTTTAACATTAACTTTTACTCGTTCACCTTCTTTATTAAAACGGCGTTTGTCGTTCGCAAAAACTTCTTCCACTACACCGTCAATCATTTCTTCGTCGTTAAAATCTTGTTCGTTATCCATCTTTTTTTTATTAAACCAACTCATAAATTTGATAAATGCTCGTCTTCTAAAGCATCTAGTTTAACAAACCATTTATCACAAGGAAAATTTAGCCACGAACAAACAGGCACGAAAAATATTCTTGTTTTAATTTCCTGAATTTTCGTGTTTGCTCGTGGCTAAAATATTACGCCGCCGCCGTCGCCGTTTCGGGCTTAAATTTCATCGCCTCGTTTTCCGCCGAAACTCGAACGGTTTGTCCGGTTCCGATTTCGCCGTTTAATAATTTAACGGCAAGCGGATTTTGAATCAGCGATTGAATCGCGCGTTTAAGCGGTCTCGCGCCGAAAGTCGGGTCGTAACCTTCTTTGACGAGCAGTTCTTTTGCCGAATCTTCCAGAACAATTGAAATTCCGCGGTCGGCAAGATTTTTACGCAATCGTTCGAGTTGAACGTCAATTATCTGCGCAATGTGTTCTTTTCCAAGTTGTTTGAAAACAACAATGTCGTCAACCCGATTCAAAAATTCGGGCTTAAAGTGATTTCGTAAAATGTCCAAAACCATTTCTTTCACCGGCGTGTCAACCAATGCAGAAGCCTGAATTTCACGCGAACCCAAATTCGAGGTCATAATTAGCACTGTGTTTTTAAAATCAACCGTTCTGCCTTTGGAATCGGTTAAGCGTCCATCATCGAGAATTTGCAGTAAAACATTAAATACATCAGGATGCGCTTTTTCGATTTCATCAAACAATACAACCGAATACGGACGACGGCGCACGGCTTCGGTCAATTGTCCGCCTTCGTCGTAACCGACATATCCGGGCGGCGCGCCAATCATTCTGGCAACCGCGTGTTTTTCCATATATTCGGACATATCGAGCCGCACCATCGCGCGTTCATCATCAAACAGAAATTCGGCTAACGCTTTCGCCGTTTCGGTTTTACCAACGCCAGTCGGACCTAAAAATATAAACGAACCGACCGGACGATTCGGGTCTTGCAAACCTGCGCGAGCGCGGCGCACCGCATTGGCAACTGCAATCAGACCTTCGTCCTGCCCAACAACTCGGCGGCGCAAACCTTCTTCCATCGTTACAAGTTTCTGCATTTCGCCTTCGAGCATTTTCGATACGGGAACGCCCGTCCATTTCGCCACGACTTCCGCGACATCTTCTTCGTCAACTTCTTCCTTGAGCATTACGCCGTCGGTTTGCAATTCCGAAAGCCGCGCTTGCTCGTCGGCAAGTTGCTTTTCGAGCGTCGGAATTTCTCCGTATTGCAACTCGGCAGCACGGTTTAAATCGCTCGCATTTCTCGCTTGGTCAAGTTGTAATTTAGCTTCTTCGAGTTTTTCCTTTGCCCCGCGCATCTTTTCGATTTCGTCTTTCTCCGATTGCCATTTCGCCTTCATCGCTCCAGCTTTTTCCTGCAAATCGGCGATGCGCTTTTCAATATCGCCCAAACGCGATTTTGATTTTTCGTCGGTTTCACGCGAAAGAGCTTGCTTTTCGATTTCAAGCTGCAGAATCTCACGCTCCAAAACATCAATTTCCTGCGGCAAAGAATCAATTTCAATCCGCAATTTTGACGCGGCTTCGTCAATCAAATCAATCGCTTTGTCGGGCAAAAATCGGTCTGTAATATAACGATTCGATAAAGTTGCCGCCGCCACAATCGCCGAATCTTTAATCCGAACGCCGTGATGAACTTCATATTTTTCTTTCAGCCCGCGCAAGATAGCAATCGTATCTTCAACATTCGGTTCACCGACATAAACCTGCTGAAAACGCCGCTCCAAAGCCTTGTCCTTTTCGATGTATTTTTGAAATTCGTTGAGCGTCGTCGCACCGACACAGCGCAATAATCCACGCGCCAACGCCGGTTTGAGCATATTCGATGCGTCAATCGCGCCTTCTGACGCGCCCGCGCCGACGAGCGTGTGTAGTTCGTCAATAAATAAAATTATTTGTCCGTCGCTCTTTTCAATCTCTTTTAGAACCGCTTTCAGACGGTCTTCAAACTCGCCGCGATATTTCGCACCCGCTAGCATCGAACCCAAATCTAAGCCGACAAGTTTTTTGTTTTTCAAAGTTTCCGGCACATCGCCCGAAACAATTCTCTGTGCAAGTCCTTCGACAATCGCCGTTTTCCCAACGCCCGGCTCACCGATTAAAACCGGATTGTTTTTCGTTCGACGCGATAAAACTTGGATTGTTCTTCTTATTTCGTCGTCGCGCCCAATCACCGGGTCGAGTTTTCCTTTTCTCGCTCGCTCGGTCAAATCAAGTGCATATTTCTCTAGTGCTTGAAAATTTTCTTCGGCGTTCTGGTCGGTTATCCGCGAACCGCCGCGCATCTCAGCGACAACTTTTTCGACATCTTCCTTCGTTACGCCGTTCGAGCGCAGAATGCGTCCCGCGTCGCCGTCTTTTTCCTCACTAATAACAAGTAAAAGATGCTCGGTCGAAACATATTCATCCTGCATCGTTTCGGCTTGTTTCAGCGCGTTTTGAAAAACCGTGTTGAAGCGCGAACTGAAATACTGTTGCCCGCCGGAAACCTTCGGAAATCTAGCAATCGCCGCCTGCACGTCCGTTAAAATAGTGTTGGCGTTCGCGCCGAGTTTCCCAAGAATCGGGCGCAAAGTTCCTTCTTTCTGCTCAAGCATCGAAACGAGAAGATGTTCCGGTTCCACTTGTTGATTTTGATTTTTTTCGGCAATCCCAATTGCCTCTTGTACGGCTTCCTGTCCGCGAATTGTAAATCTATCGAATCTCATTGTTTTTAGCGATGAATAATGAAGGTGAATGGCGAATTTAAATTCGCCATTCACCTTCATTATTAAAAATTAAAATTAGCCGTTTGCCGTATTGGTTTTTTCACTCTGTTGCGCTTTTGCGTCAATCGTTTTGGTTTGTGCGTTTTTACCGCTGCTTGCTTTGATTTCAATGCGGTGCGGTTTAGCTTCCTCGCGTTTCGCTAAAGTTAAACGCAGCACGCCGTTTTCAAATTCGGCATTGGCATTTTCGCTCGAAACCGTCGGCGGTAATGTAAATGAACGGGTGAACGAGCCATACGAACGCTCAACACGGTGGAAATTATCGCTTTCGTCTTTTTTCTCAAAGCGACGCTCGCCGTGCAAAGTCAGAACATTGTTCTCAATCGAAATGTTCACATCCTCAGCAGTCATTCCCGGCAATTCCGCTTCAAGAACGATTTGGTCTTTGTTCTCAAAAATATCCACGCTCGGCGACCACGCGCCGCGCATAATTTCATCTTGGCTGCCGCGTGAAAATGTTCCGCTGAAAAGACGGTTCATTTCATCCTGCAAACTCTTCAAATCACGAAACGGGTCATATTTTACTACGTTCATTTTTCTAACCTCCAAAAATTTGTTTAGTAGACATTATTGGAAATAAAAACCAGAAGAAACGCTGCCCGCGAAAAACGCCAATTACACTATCATTAAAGCAAAAAGATTGAGCTTTATCTTCGATTTTCCTTTTTTCGCCTATTTCGCGCTTTTCGCGGGCAAATATTTCTTATTTCCGATAATGTCTAGTTTAATATAACTAAGTTTATTATGTCGCTTAGTCTGAAACAATAATAAAATATGAGTGCGTTCTTGTCAAGTCTTATGCGAGAAAAATTTTATTTAATATTTGTAAATTTTTTCTTAATTTTAGATGCGCTTTGTATTTTTGTTAGGTATATTTACTCTCGTCCAATCTTTTAAATAACCAAAATGAAAATCTTTCGTGAAATTTTATCTCCGTTAATAGCGGTCGTTGCGGCTTTCGCTGTCGGCGGTATCATCGTCGCGTTGATTGGCGACAATCCGTTTGAAACTTTCGGTTTGCTGCTCGGCAATTCTTTCGGTTCGCTCAGAGACATCGGCTATATGCTTTTTTACGCTACGCCGTTGATTTTCACCGGCTTGGCGGTTGCGGTTGCGTTTCGTTGCGGTTTGCTAAACATCGGCGCGGAGGGTCAACTTTACGTCGCGGCGTTTGCAACGGCGTGGGTCGGCATTAAATTCGGCGGAACGGTGGTTAATGTTTTCGGCAAAGACGTTGATTACTCTTGGACGAGTTTGCCCGCCGTATTGCTCGTGCCGCTGTGTATGTTGACGGCGGTTGTCGCAGGCGGAATTTGGGGCGCAATTCCCGGAATTTTAAAAGCGAAATTCGGCTCACACGAAGTTATCAATACGATAATGCTCAATTTTATCGCCATTGCTCTGGTCAGTTATTTCACTCAATATCATTTCAAAGTTCCGGGCGACGCGATCTTGCAGACCGCGCCGATTGGCGAAGCCGCGCACATTCCGCGAATTAGCCAATTCATTCCCGGAATGCCCGAATTCGTGCCTTTGAGCGTGGCGTTTCTGCTGGCGATTCTGATGTGCATTCTCGTCTATATTTTTCTTTGGAAAACAAAATGGGGCTTTGAGCTTCGCGCTGTCGGCGCAAATCCGAGCGCGGCGGAATACGGCGGAATCTCGCCGAAAAAACAAATCATTATTGCGATGACGATTTCCGGCGGACTCGCTGGAATGGTCGCCATCGGCGAAGTTTTGGGTTATCGCCACTTGTATTACGACGGATTCTCGCCCGAATGGGGATTTCTTGGAATTGCCGTCGCGCTTCTCGGCAGAAACCATCCGCTCGGCGTTTTTCTCGCGGCGATATTTTTTGCGATTCTCCAACGCGGAGGAATTTTCGTTGACGCATTTACCGAATATGTTTCCAAAGATTTGGTCGAAGTTCTGCAAGCGGTCGTGATTTTGTTTGTGGCTTCTCTACAAAGATTTTCTAAACGATAAAATGAGCGAAATATTTACCATAGCACTTTTATTTTCTACCATCCGTTTTGCCACGCCGTTGATTTTCGCCGCGCTCGGCGGTATGTTTTCCGAGCGTTCGGGCGTTATCAACATCGCGCTTGAAGGCTTGATGTTGGCGGGCGCGTTCACGGCGGCGGTTATCACCTTTGAGACAGGCAATCCGTTTCTCGGTTTGTTGTGCGGAATGATTGCAGGCGCGGTTTTAGCTCTCGTTTATGCGGTTGCCTGTATCAAATTTGAAGCCGACCAGGTTGTTGCGGGTTTCGGCATCAATATTCTGATGCTCGGCTTGCCCGCGCTTTTGTCGGGCGCGATGTATGATTCTGCCGGCTCGACCGAGCAAATCGCCAAAGCCGATTTACTGCCCGAATTTTTCGGCATCAACATCGCATCCTTTTTAGCTTTTTTGCTTGTTCCCGTTTGCTGGTATGTGCTTTATAAAACGCCGTTTGGTCTGCGGCTTCGCGCCACGGGTGAAAATCCGGCGGCGGCGGACGCGGCGGGCGTGAGCGTGAACAAATTAAGATATACCGCCGTTGTTTTAAGCGGCGTTTTGGCGGCAGCAGGCGGCGCGTATCTGTCTATCGGACAATCTTCTCTGTTCACGCGCGGAATGACGGCGGGGCGCGGATTCATCGCGCTGGCTGCGCTTATCTTAGCGAAATGGCGACCTGTTCAAGTGCTTCTCGCGTGTCTGTTTTTTGGTTTTACGGAAGCTCTGACGATTCCGCTTGCCAATATCAAAACGGCTTCGGGCGAAAATGTTCCCGTCCAATTTATTCAAATTATTCCATATGTTTTGACGATTATCGTTCTTGCGGGCTTCATCGGTTTATCGCGTGCGCCGAAAGCACTTGGAATTCCGTATCGAAAGGAGAAGTAATTCAGCTACAAGTATATCCGGATAGAACAGACGGATTAAAATTTTCAGCCGTCTGTGGTAATCTGTGTTTCCTTTTATTATGAGTTACGAAAAAGCGGTTGAAGCCGCCGAATTTATCAAATCGAAATACAATAAGGAAATAAAAATTGCTGTCGTTCTAGGAAGCGGCTTGGGCGCGTTTGCTGATGAAGTCGAAAATGCCGTAAAAATTCCATATGAAGAGATTCCGAATTTTGCGCAGTCAACCGTCGAAGGACACGCAGGCAGGTTAATTCTCGGTGAAGTCGAAGGTGTTTCCGTCGCAGTCCAACAAGGGCGTTTTCATTATTACGAAGGCTACGGCATTGAACAAGTCGTTTTTCCCGTTCGTATGCTCGGCTTACTCGGCGTAAAGTCTTTGATTCTGACCAACGCGGCGGGAAGCGTTAATACTGATTTCAAACAAGGTTCGCTGATGCTTATCCGCGACCACATAAATTTGATGGGAATCAATCCTCTGCGCGGCGAAAATGATGAAAGATTCGGCGTGAGATTTCCCGATATGACGGAAGTTTATTCGCTCGAATATCAAGAAATCGTCATCGCCGAAGCGAAAAAGATGGCGCAGGAAAAAGCCGTTCGGCGAGAAATCGAAACAGGTAAAAAACAAACGATTAATTATTTTCTGCGGCGCGGAGTATATTGCGGTCTTTCCGGTCCGAGCTATGAAACACCCGCCGAAATTCGTCTGCTCAGATTGCTTGGGACTGATGCAGTCGGGATGTCAACCGTCCCGGAAGCGATTACGGCGCGGCACACGGGAATGAACGTTATCGGAATTTCCTGCATTACAAATATGGCGGCGGGCATCAGCGGCGACGTAATTCATCACGAGGAAGTAATGGAAATAGGCGCGAAAGTTGCGGCTACTTTCAAAGAATTGTTGAGGAGAGTTGTTTTGAGAATTGGTTTTTAGTTTTTAGTTTTTGGTTTTTGGTTTTTGGTTTTTAGAAAATTATGAAAACGAAATTTGAAAATTTAAGAGTTTATCAAATGTCTGAAACTCTCGCGGATGAAATTTGGGAAATTGTTGTTGGCTGGAACAATTTAGCTAAAGACACTTTGGGCAAACAAATAATTCGTTCTGCCGATTCTGTTAGGGCAAACATCGCCGAGGGCGAAGGGCGAGGCACACATTTGGACAATAAGCGTTTCGTGCGAATTGCACGCGGCTCGCTTCAAGAAACACAACATTGGCTACGTCGCGCTTATAAAAGAAATCTGTTGACCAAAGAACAAATTGAAAAACTCAAACCCTTAATAGAAAACCTTTTGCCGTCCTTAAATGCTTACTTACGCTCAATCGGCAAAACCGAAGGGCTAAAAACTAAAAACTAAAAACCAAAAGCTATGATTATAGGAATATGCGGCGGAACAGGTTCGGGAAAAACGACGATTGCTCGGAAGGTAATCGAATCGGTCAATCATCAAAATATAGTTCTTCTTGAGCAGGATTCCTATTACCGCAACCTTGAAGATATGCCGCTCGACGCGCGGCGGCAGACGAATTTCGACCATCCCGATTCGATTGACAGCGAAATGATGGTCAATCATTTGAAGTGTTTGAAAGACGGACTCGCCGTCGAGATGCCGGTTTACGATTTCAAAACTCACACCAGACGACGCCAAACCGAACACATCGAACCGAAGACGATCGTCATTGTCGAAGGCATTTTGATTTTTTCCGATTCGCGCGTTTCAAATTTACTCGATGTCAAAGTTTTCGTTGACACGCCCGATGACATTCGTTTTATACGCCGTCTGCAGCGAGACATCAGCGAGCGCGGACGCACGACGGAATCGGTCATCGCGCAGTATTATTCGACTGTCCGCCCAATGCACTTCGAGTTTGTCGAGCCGTCGAAACGCCACGCCGATTTGATAATTCCCGAAGGCGGCAATCCTGAAATCGGAGTCGAATTTCTGTGCGGACTAATCCGCGAAAAACTTCGTGCCGAACTGAGCAAAGCCGAATAAAATTTGAAACGCAGAGACGCGGAGAAAAGAAATAAAAGATAAAATCGGCGAAAATCAAAAGTTCATTTGTAATTTTGTTTTTAGTTTATTTAAAGGCTCTGCGTCTCTGCGTTAAAAAATTATGGATAAAGATTTAGAATTAATCGAATCAGCCAAACAAGCCCGTGAGCGAGCGAGCGTGCCTTACTCGAATTTCAAAGTCGGCGCGGCGGTGCAGACGAAGAGCGGAAAAATTTTCACGGGCTGCAACGTCGAGTCGGCGAGTTACGGTTTGACCGTGTGCGCGGAACGAGTGGCGATTTGGAAAGCAGTATCGGAAGGCGAAACGGAATTTGAACAAATTGCGGTCGTCGCCGACACGGAAGAACTCACGCCGCCGTGCGGAGCGTGTCGGCAAATTATTTGGGAATTTTGCGGCGATGTTCCCGTTACATTTGCCAATTTAAAAGACAAAACCGAAACCGTGCAGATGAAGGAACTTCTTCCAAGAGCGTTTGACACAAAATTTTTGAAGTGAAATTATTTAGAAAACCGAAAACATTTATGTTCTTTGAAAAATAAATCCAAAAAAGATTTTCTGATTGTCGCGTAGCGACAGCTTGAATTTAGCCGTGTCTTTCAAGGCACGGCGGCGCAAATCAATAAACCGCGTGTCGCGTCAGCGACACTTGAAGATTGCTGTTGCAATTCAGCCGTCGCTGACGCGACGCGAACGGCTTTCTTATATTTACCGTGCGTTAAAACACACGGCTAAATTCAGACAATCGCTGCGCGATATTAAAGGATTCTCGGATTTATTTTTCAAAGAACATTAATTGTTTTCTAAACTTAATGAGCAATTTTGAACAACTTATCAGCCGTCTCGATTTGAAAATTTACGAGAAAATTAAAACTCAATTAACCGACGACGATAAACAAACGCTGCTCGGCTGTCAGTTTGCCGTGCGAAATCTGCTGCCGAAATATAATTACTTGGAAATCGGCTCATACTTAGGTGGAAGCATTCAGCCGCATTTATTGGACGAAAAATGTGCGCGTGTCTATTCGATTGACAAACGCCCGCTGCGCCAGCCCGACGAGCGCGGAGTTGATTACATTTATTTAAATAATTCGACGGCGCGGATGCTCGAGCTTTTAAGTGAGATTGCGCCGACCGACAAAATCAAAACGATTGACGGCGACACACGCCGCGAAGTTAAGCCGTCACAAATCGAGGAAAAGATTCAGATGTGTTTTATTGACGGCGAACACACGGACGAAGCCGTTTTATCGGATTTTAAATTTTGCCTCGAAGTGCTGGATGAAAACGGCGCGATTCTCTTTCACGATTCGGCGATAAATTACAATGCTATTGCCAACTGTATTCAATATCTCAAAGACAACGAAATTAAATTCCGCGCCAACAGTTTGCCCGACGCGGTTTTCGTCATTGAAATCGGCGATTTTCCGCTGCACAAAAGTCCGCCGATAATGGAACGTCTGCTCAATAATCACGTCGGATTTATATTTCAAATGCAATACAACGATTATTATCGGCAATTTATCAATAAAAAACCTTTCCAACTTTATCGAAGACTGATGACGAAGCTAAAGGGAACAAACATTTCCGATTAAGTTGCAGTCAGCTTTGATTTTCCTCTCTGGAATGTTGTAAATTCAGCTATGGAAAAGCTAAACATTTTATTCTTCGTTTCATTTCTTCTCTTTCTTCCACAATTAATTTTTGCCCAAAAACAAGCGGTTGATTTAATCGTCCGCAACGGAACCGTCGTTACAATGAACGCTCCAAAAACGGTCATCGAAAACGGCGCGATTGCCGTGCGAAAAAGCGAAATCGTCGCTGTCGGAACGGTTGCCGAAATCACTCAAAAATTTTCTTCCAGTCAAACGATTGACGCTCGCGGAAAAGTCGTCATTCCCGGTTTAATCAACGCGCACACGCACATTCCGATGACTTTGTTTCGCGGCATCGCCGACGATTTGGATTTGCAGGAATGGCTCCAGAAATATATTTTTCCCGCCGAAGCGAAAAATGTGACAGAGGATTTTGTGCGCGTCGGAACTCGGCTCGGTTTGGCGGAGATGATTCGCGGCGGCACAACGACCTATTGCGATATGTATTATTTTGAGGACGCGATTGCAGACGAAACATCAAAAGCCGGGATGCGCGGCGTTCTCGGTGAAACGCTGATTGATTTTTCTGTACCCGATAATAAAACCTTCGCGGACGCGAAAATTTACGCCGAAAACTTCGTCAAAAAATGGCAGGGAAATACTTTGATTGTGCCGGCGATTGCGCCCCACGCGCCTTACACCGTGTCGGAAGAACATTTGATGGAAGCAAAGACTTTATCCGATAAACTCAACGCGCCGCTCATAATGCATTTAGCCGAAGCGCAGAGCGAAACGGATTTTGTAATGAAAGAGAAACGAATGCGTTCGATTGAATACGTCAATAAAATCGGTTTTTTAAGCGACAAACTTATTGCCGCGCACGTTATTCAGGCAAACACGGAAGAACTTGAAATTTTGAAGAAGTTTAACGTCGGCATCGCGCACAATCCGCAATCGAATATGAAAATCGCCGCGGGCGTTGCGCCCGTGCCGCAGATGCTTGCTCGTGATTTGGCGGTTGGTTTGGGAACCGACGGCGCGGCATCGAACAACGACCTCGATATGTGGGAAGAAATGGACACTGCGGCAAAACTGCACAAGCTAATTACGGGCGATCCGAAGGTTTTGACCGCACAACAAGCATTTGAAATGGCGACGATTCGGGGCGCGAGAGCATTACACTTGGAAAAAATTATCGGTTCGATTGAAGCGGGAAAACGCGCCGACATTGTTGTTGTAGATTTCGATAACTTAAATCAAACGCCGTTTTACAACCTCTATTCACAACTGGTTTATGCAACGAAAGCGAGCGATGTGCACACCGTCATCGTCAACGGCAAAGTTTTGATGCTCAACAAAAGGTTGCTCACCCTTAATGAAAATGTTATAAAGAAAGACGCAAACGCATATCGTCAAAAAATCATCAATAGTTTATCGATTAAGTAAAGCGAGTTTTCCCAAAAGGTGAACTTGCTCGAAAGCGTTTTTTCAGGATACTACGGATTATTTGTTCAGGTCGTTTAAGGTGAAAACACTCGCTCGTGACCATTGTGGAAAATTTTAGTCCGACATCAGAAACAAGGAGACTCGAAAATGCCGCTTAATGTCAGAAGATTTTACACTTCGGTTTTACTAATTTTTACCGTTTCAATTTTAACTTTCGCGCAGACATCCGGCGATATTATGCGCGAGCGCGTGGCAAAAGCTAAAGCGTTTATTGCCATTAGAAATTACAACGCGGCGATTTATGAACTCGAAAATATTCGGCGCGAAACCAGCGACCCGACCGTCAACGGTGTTATTAATGTTTTGCTGATAAGCAGCTTTCTCGAACAAGGCGATTACAAACGCGCACAGGATTTTCTGACCGAACTTTCCAAATCGAAAAAACAAGGCGCGGCGGCAAATTATTTTGCGGCTGCCGGACAAGTCGTCAAGGGAACGCGTAATCAAGTAGAGCGTTATCGTGCACTCGGGCTATCGGTTGCCGACCGCAATCTGCCGAAAGATGCGGTCAGCGACGTTGATAAAATGCGTCAAACGCTGGAGATTGTTGTCGAGCAAACCAAAGTTTTAAGCAAAGATAAAACTCAGACTTCCAATGCGATGGCGTTGATGGAAGAAGCAACCAATGCGCGGAGCAGTTTGGCGCGAGACGATTTTGACGCGAATCGTTGGAAAAACGAAGTCGCCGATGCGCGTGAAGATTTAGCCAATTCGAGAAGCGTCGTCGTCAACGCGGTTTCCGACGCACCGACGCAGCCACCGCCAACTAATAACGTCGCGGCAAATACGCCGCCGTCTAATAACGTCTTAGCAAACTTGCCGCAACCTAACCCGAATACAACCCAAACGCCGATTCTTCAACCTATTCCCGTTTCTACCGAAAAAACAAATGTTGCCAAAACCGACACGACAGGAAAACCAATCATAACCGATACGCCGAGAGAAGAAATCAAAAAGACAAACGAAGCAGCGACGGCGGCATCAGAAAATTTGGATAAACCGACCGCGCCAGCCAAGACTCTACGCGTCGAGAATTCGGAAAAAGAAACTGCTGTCAATCAAAAAGAAAATAAAACCGAGACGCCGACGGTAGCGGCGCAAACCGTCGCGCCCAACAATGATGTGCCGAAAAACGATTCGCCGCTCGCGGTCGGCTCTTTAATCGGTTATGCAACCGAAAAAGCCAATCCTGTCTATCCGCCCACGGCGAGAAATATGCGTATGACCGGCATTGTCAAAGTTGAATTGGTGATTGACGAAAACGGTAAAGTTGCCGAAGTGCAAAATACGAGCGGACCGCCAATGCTTCAAAGAGCAGCGACGGATGCGGTGAGAAAATGGAAATTCAAACCGTTCATACGCGGCGGTCAAGCGACTAAAGCAACCGGTTTTGTTAATTTTAATTTTAGTTTGTGAAGATTAAGCAAACCGTTTTGTATTGTAAAGGCAGTTACTTTCACGAAAAGTGCTGTCTTTTTGTTTGGAGCAAAAAGACAATCATTTATAAATCGGGTAAGAAGTTTTAAGTTCCGCCTTCAGGCGGCTTGGTTTTGCTAATTCAAACTGCCGCCCGAAGGCAGAACTCAAAACTCATTGTTTTTATTCAACAATATATTTAATTGCGTGCGATGCCGACAATTGAGGACGCAAATTGCGGTTCCGAGTGGTCGAAAACCGAATCGAGTTCTCGTTCGACGCTTCCGTGTCCGGCGGGAATTTGCTTGACGAGCGGCGCAAAGTTTTTAAAATCGTAAAGTTCCGCGTCGAGCAGATGCGAACCGGTAACATTGGTCAACGCCGTCATAATCGATGAGCGCACGTGCGGAATTTCCTTTTCTAAATCTTTTATCAAATTCTTCACCCGCGCCCGTTTCAGGTTTGGCTGCGAACCACACAAATTACACGGAATAATCGGAAACTCTTTTTCGTGGGCAAATCTGGTGATGTCATTTTCCTGACAGTAAGCGAGCGGGCGAATAACCGTGTTGCGTCCGTCGTCGGAACGCAAGATAGGCGGCATCGCTTTCAATTGTCCGACGTAGAAAAGATTTAAAAGAAACGTCGCAATCACGTCGTCGGCGTGGTGTCCGAGCGCGATTTTCGTGCAGCCTTCTTCAACCGCCGTGTTGTATAAAATCCCACGCCGGAGCCGCGAGCAAACCGAGCAGAAAGTTTTCCCTTCAGGAACAAGGCGGGTAACTATCGAGTAAGTGTCTTCTTCGATAATTTTATAATTAACGCCGACGCTTTTCAGATATTCGGGCAGAACGTGTTCGGGAAAATCCGGTTGTTTCTGGTCGAGATTAACGGCGAGAATTTCGAATTTCACGGGCGCACGTTTCTGCACGTCGAGCAGTAAATCGAGCATTGTATAACTGTCTTTACCGCCCGAAACGCACACCATTACCTTATCGCCCGCTTCAATCATTGAAAAATCGCGGATGGCTTCGCCCATTTTTTTGAGCAGTTTCGTTTTCGTTTTCGTTTCTACAAACAATTTTTAAATCACCTTCTTTATTTACAATCGCACAAAAAAAGATAGATATGCAACGTGAACCAAAAACAAACCCGCCGTTTATGCCTTTTGAAAAATTAAAGCCTTGACTTTACAAGCCAAAACAAAAATAATCAAATCAGTCTCAAAAACAAAATCCTCATCAAAAGAAACGAAATCCCATTAAGAATTGAGAAATAAATTTTCGGTAAATAAAAATTATGAGTAGAAAAATACTGCTTTCAACCATTTCACTGTATAAATCTGCGGCAAGCACCCAAAAAAGTGATAATATGTGCGCTCAATGATGTGTTGACAACGAAAATCGAAAACGTCAAAAGATAAAACGAAAAAGGAGCTTATAAAAATTATGATTAGAATGGGCAGAAGTTCCAAAACGGAACAAACGAATGACTCGGCATATCAGCCGAAGCAGACGACTGATTCAAATTCCTTATATCCGGCTGGCAATGCGGCGTCAAATCGCGCTGTTTCCGAGAGCGAATCAATGGCGCGCGATATTAAAGAAGGACGTTTAAGCGGCTTTATCGGCAGCGGAACGGTTTTGACCGGCGAAACCACTTTTCAGGCGATGCTTCGCGTTGACGGGCATCTGACGGGGCACGTTTCGTCCGAGGACGGAACTTTAATTGTCGGCTCGACGGGCAGAGTTGATGCGAATATACAAGTTGCGGCGGCGACGATTAACGGCACGGTCAACGGCGATATCGTCGCCACCGAACGATTGGAACTCGGACGAACGGCGCACGTTGTTGGCAACATTCAAACGCCGCGCCTCCTGATGGAAGACGGCGCAATTCTCGAAGGCAGCTGCAGTATGATAAAAGCCAGAGAAACGATGGAAAGACGTATTGCCGAAGCCAACGCGCCCAAAATTACCAACGAACTTGCGCCGTTTCAAGAAAACGAGCCGAACGGTTATTTTGAACTAAACGACGATGAAACGGCGGAAGCAGCGACGAATTAGAATTTGCCGGAAAACAATCGTATAAATCAATCGTGTTTCTTGCGACAGCGTTCCGAGCAGAACTTTACCTCTTCCCAAACTCGTTCCCAACGCTTGCGCCACGCAAATGGACGATGACACGCCGCGCAGATTTTTGTCGGCAAAGTGGGTTTTGTATATTTTTTTCGGTTATGCTCAAAGATTTGCGTTTCTTTATCAATGAAGAGTTTTACACGCGAGCGGTTTCCCCACAACAATTAGATTTGCTTCTCGCCGATGGATGGCGGCACTTCGGCGAACATTTTTTTCGTTACAACATCGGTCTACACGAATATGAACTGCGCGGCGTTTTGCCACTTCGCATTCGGCTGAAAAATTTTGTGCTTTCAAGAAGTCAACGCCGAATCATAAAGAGAAATCAAGAATTACAAACCGTCATTCGTCCGATTGAAATTACGCCGGAAAAAGGAATTTTATTTGAAAAACACAAACAGCGTTTCAAACACAGCGTTCCCCGTTCGATTTACGATTTTCTTTCAAACGCGCCCGCCGATACGCCGTGCGAAGCATTAGAGGTTTGCCTTTATAATCAGGAAAAACTGTTGGCGGCTTCGTTTTTCGATGTTGGCAGAGCAGCAACTTCCGGCGTTTATACGATGTTCGCCACGGAAGAAAACCGGCGCAGCTTGGGAATTTATACGATGCTGCTCGTTATTGACTTTTCACTGAAAAACAACAAGGCATTTTATTATCCGGGCTATGCTTACGAGGGAAATTCTTTTTACGATTACAAAAAACACTTTTCGGCGTTAGAGACTTTCGATTGGAATGGAAGTTGGAAAATATTTGAGTCGCAACTTTAGAGCAGTGATTGATTGATTTGAAAACAAACTTTGTAAAAAATTTCATCACCGGAACAAAATTCATTTTTGAGTGTCTAAGCTAACGGAGGCTTTTATGAGTAAATTTACAAATCCGTTAGACAGTGTTCGTATCGCCAGCGCGTGTTCGGCAAATTGGAAAGAAATGTATGGTAACGAGCGCAAGCGATTTTGCTCCGAATGCAAATTAAATGTTTATAACCTTTCAGATATGACGCAACTTGAAGCCGAAAACTTTTTGATAAGCGCGGAAGGTCGCGTATGTGTAAAATTTTATCGCCGAATAGACGGAACTGTTTTAACACAAGAGTGTCCGGTCGGTTGGAAAAGAGTTAAACGCCGTATGTCACGCACAGTGTCCGCTTTATTTTCAATGTGTTTCGGCATAATCGGCGGTCTTTTCGCATTTCAACTTGTTGAAACAAATACGTCAAATTTAATGAATGAGGTCGTGGTTGAATCAGATGAATTGGAAACAGAAAATAATCTACTTCCGGTCGTAGGAGATTTTGAACCTAAAAATTCAAAACCCAAAAAAATCAAAATTGAGAAAAATCATAATCAAATGGTTGTGGGACGTATTGAAAGCATTCGCCGAATGGAAGATGAACCCGTTAAGTTATGGATAAAGTAAGATTTCCTCGCAAAAACGGCGAGGTAGGATTCGGCGGAATGTTAAGTAATTTGTCCAAGATAAAAGCGGAGATTTTCAAAAGCCGCAATCGATAAAATTTTGAAAATTGACCGGTGTTTTTCTGGGTAACAATTTTATGTGAATTTTATAGAACAGTTCCGATTACGATTTTTCCAAACTCGCTATGAGAAAAAAGTTCGTTTTCACGCGCCTGCCGAAGGTGTGTCGTGTGTAAATTCTTCTGGTAATGTCCTAATCTTGTGTTGCTGTAAACTTATTTTTGTCTCAAAAATGACCCTTTTTGAGACAAAAAAGGCTTAAGTTGACTATTATTTGAAGCCGTTTAATTCAAAAATACTGCAAATACTATCTCAAACAAAAACTTAAAATTTTACAATTTTATTATTCTGAAATAGAATCAACTAGATTGATAATAGGGCAAACGCATCACTTTTTTAAGACCTTGAGTAAATAATTCTCATCCCAACCTGCTTTTTTGCGTTTGCTCTTAATTCCTAATTTACAACTCTTTTCTTGTTTCAGCAGATTCAAGCCGATGTGCCTGACGGTGGCTAAGTTTTCGGCGGCTTTGGTTTCTCTGACTCGACAATCATCGTTTTGCTTCACCAAATTCTTCCATTTCCGTCCAATGCTCTGCTCGGCAAATCACCGCACAAATGGAAATTACCAAAATATCAAATAACGAATGAAACTTTTGATGCTCACGTCGCGGATCATCCACTTTCGCTAAACTCGCAAATAATGTTTCTGCTTTTAATTTGTTCAGCTACTCAGATTAACCGAGTAGCTTTTTATTCAAAAGTGATGCGTTCGCCCTAAACTTTTCTCACATCTCGATAGATAATTTATGTTTTTTAATCTATAATGACAGATTTCATATTTGAGAATTATATGAAATTTGAAATTTGAAATCGTTTGTTTTAGCTTCGCCCGTGCTTGAAACCTTTTCTTTCTTAAAGGCGTTTACATTTATTTTACGAACAACGATTTACGCTGTTTTTTAATCAAAACCTATTACAAATTTATGGCAGACTACGACGAAAAAGAAGATTTAATGGATCGCCTGGTGGCACTCGGCAGGCGAAAAAAGTTTTTAAGTTTTGACGAACTTAACCGCGAGATTCCCAACAAAATGATGTCGCCCGACGACATCGAAGACGTTTTAACACGCCTTGAAGGCGCAAACATTTCGGTCGCCGATACGGACGCGCAACTACTCGAACAAGCTGCGAGCCTCGCGCTCGACGAAGACGAGCCGATTGACGAAGACGATTTGGATTTGGATTTGTCGGCTGGAACGCTCGATAAATCAAACGATCCGGTACGCCTTTATTTGCGCGAAATGGGTGTTGTTCCGCTCCTTACTCGGCAGGGCGAAGTAACGATTGCTCAAAGAATCGAACGCGGACAAATCAAAACGCGCAAAGCAATTTCGCGCTCTCCGATTGCCGTCGAGAGGCTTTTGCAAATTGGCGATGAACTGGAGAACGGCAAAGGTTACATCCGCGAAACGGTTATGTTTTCAGAGCAAGCGGAACTGACGGGCGAGGAAGACAAAGCGGAAGAATACTTGCGATGGACGCTCGAAGGCATCGCCAACATTCGTTTGAATTTCACTAGAGCGTTGAAATCTTTGACGATTTTGCGCGAAGAACAGAAAAAAGCGAAAGGCAAACCGTCGAAAAAGCTGATGGCATTGAAACGGCAGACGGCGCGTTATCGTCTGGAAGTTGCGCAGGAAATAAAAAACCTGAACCTAACCGAACGAGCGATGCAGAAACTCATCGGCGCGATTCGCAAAGTATCGGACGACATTAGAAAAGCCGAACGCGACATTAACAAAGCGGAAGACAAACTTGAAAGCAAAAAAATTTCCGCCGAGGATAAAAAAGAATTAAACCGCAAAATTGCCGACGAGCGAAAGAAAATCGCCGGAATCGAGGAGAAGTATAATCTGCCGACGGTTGAAATCAAGCGTTCTTTGCAAACGATTTTGGTCGGCGAGCAGCAGACGAATCAGGCGAAGCGCGAACTCGTCGAAGCAAATTTGCGGCTGGTCGTTTCCATCGCTAAAAAATATACGAACCGCGGTTTGCAGTTTCTCGATTTGATTCAGGAAGGCAACATCGGCTTGATGAAGGCGGTTGATAAATTCGAGTGGCGGCGCGGTTACAAATTTTCGACTTACGCGACGTGGTGGATTCGTCAGGCAATCACCCGCGCGATTGCCGACCAAGCCAGAACAATACGGATTCCCGTCCACATGATTGAGACGATTAACAAGCTGATTCGCACTTCGCGGGCGCTTGTTCAAGAGCTGGGACGCGAACCAACGAGCGAAGAAATCGCCAAGAAAATGGACATTTCCGTTTCCAAAGTGCGAAAGGTTTTGAAAATCGCCCAAGAACCGATTTCTCTTGAAACGCCGATTGGCGAAGAAGAAGATTCGCATCTCGGAGATTTTATCGAGGACAAATCAATCTTGAATCCGGCGGAATCGGTTACGTTTTCAAATCTTCGTGAAATCACCGACGAAGTTTTAGCGACGCTGACACCGCGCGAGGAGAAAGTGATAAAGATGCGTTTCGGGCTTGGCAATACGGGTTCGGAACACACGCTCGAAGAAGTCGGGCAGCATTTCGCCGTAACGCGCGAACGCATCCGACAAATCGAAGCCAAGGCTTTGAGAAAACTGCGTCATCCGTCGCGCTCGCGTCGTTTGAAGGCGTTTTTAGAAGGAAAGCAGAGCTAAGGGTTTTTCAATTTTAGCCGTTTGATTTGCGGTTTGTGATTGCTTTTAGTGGTTGCAAATCGCAAAATAGTGTTGGGAGAACTAAATATGAGTACAATTATCGAGAAAACTCTGCCGCGCCAGCGTGAAAAATCAGTTGATGATTTAATCGCCGCACTTTATCGAACCGAAGTGAAAGCCGAAATCATCAACGGAGAGATTGTGGAATTTATGGCAACAGGAGACGAACCCGCAACCGCTGCATCAAACATATTATTTAACTTAAAACTTTATCAACGTGAAAACAAACTCGGCAGAGCCTATCCGGACAATACAGGTTTCTTGGTTAATTTACCGCATCGAAAATCATTCTCGCCTGACGCTTCTTTTTATGTTGGCGAGCGAACCGGAATGAAATTTCTGCAGGGCGCACCGATTTTTGCTGTTGAAGTCAGAAGTGAAAACGACTACGGCGCACGAGCCGAAAGAGAAATTGCCGAGAAACGGGCTGATTATTTCGCTGCTGGAACTGAAATTGTTTGGGATGTGGATTTGCAAAGTGAAGAAGTTATTAAATCTTACACCCGCGACAACCCATCCGAGCCGCGAATTTTTCGGCGCGGTGAAACGGCTGATGCCGAGCCTGCTTTGCCTGATTGGAAAATGTCGGTTGACGAATTATTTGAATAAAAATGGCAATCGGAACACAAATTTTCTGGCTTGTGATTTTGTCAATGGTCGTCGCCTGCATCGCTTGGACGGTAACGCAGGAAGAAATTTTCGGCGAATGGCGCGAGTATTGTCAAGATAAACACGAGGATTGCGGCTCGATTCTAGAGCGCAAATTTTATTATGTTTTCACTTGCGAATACTGCTTTAGCCATTGGACGACGCTTTTAATTTTAATTTTTACCGGTTTTCAATTATTGATTGACGATTGGCGCGGCTACGTTTTAGCGTTTTTTGCAATTCCTTGGATAGCAAATCAAATGATGAGCATTTATCGTCGGCTTCGCGTCGACATTAAACACGAAGACTTGCTCGCCAAAGAAGTCGAAAAGAAATTAGAACCTTAAGCATCTATTAATATATAAAATCCTTCAAATTTTAAAGTAATCGTTGTTAATTCAGCTTTTTTAATTAAAGTAAGATTGTTATTTTGTTTAACTAATGAATAAACGTATTGTCGAAAGCTACAAAAAGAAGTTGGAAACCGAAGAAGGTTATCTGGTCAAACGCGGCGCATCGCTTCGCATCGCGTTGTGCTATCCGAACACTCACGCCATCGGTATGGCAAATCTCGGACTTCATACGATGTATGAGCTTTTCAATAAAATTCCCGAAGTTTCGTGCGAAAGAGTTTTCTTGCCTGATGATTTTGAGATGCGCGAATACGAAAAATCGCGCACGCCGCTTCTTTCGTTGGAAACGCAAACGCCCGTTAAAGATTTTGATGTCGTCGCTTTTTCGATTTCGTTTGAAACCGATTATCTGAATATGGCGCGGATGCTTCAGCTTTCGCAGATTCCAGTCTGGTCGAAAGACAGAAATCATTTTCATCCGTTGGTTGTAATGGGCGGCGCGGCTTCGTTTCTTAATCCCGAACCGATTGCCGATTTTACAGACGTTATCGCCGTCGGCGAAGGCGAGATTTTAGCATTTCAATTGGTTGACCAGATTGTTGAAAACGAAACGAAAGACGAAATTCTTCTGAGTTTAGCCAGAATCGGGCGCGGATTTTATGTGCCATCGCTTTACGATGTAATTTACAACGAAGACGGCACGGTTTTCGATTATGTTCCAAAAGAAGAGGGCGTTCCGAAGCGTGTCGGTCGCGCTTTGGCTTCCGCCAATCCGAAAGAAGGAACTTTAAGGCGCGCCATCAAACGCAAAGAAACAGAAGTTGTTGAATTTTTGATGAACCAGGATGTGTTCGCGCCTTCGACCGCCGTTTGGTCGCCGAAAGCGGAGATGGGCGACCGTCTTTTAATCGAGATTTCACGCGGTTGTTCGCAAGGCTGCCGCTTCTGCTGGGCAGGCTATAATTATTACCCGCCGCGCGTCGTTCCGGCGAGAGATATTTTGGCAAAGGCGAGCCAGTGGCGCGGAAAAACGAATAAAATCGGACTTGTTTCAACCGCCGTCTGCGACCACCCGGAAATTTCCACGATTTTAAGTGAACTGCGACGAATGGAATATCGCATTTCGGTTTCTTCCCTGCGGCTCGACCAAATTTCAGAAGAATTGCTTGACGCGCTCGTTGAATCAAAAGACCAACAAATCGCCGTCGCTCCCGAAACCGGCTCAGACCGCCTTCGGCGCGTTATCAACAAAAATTTAACGAACGATGAAATCGTTGACATCTGCGGCGCGGTTTTCGACCGCGGAATGCTGACCGTCAAACTTTATCTGATGGTCGGACTGCCGACGGAAACTTATGAAGATTTGGAAGAAATGATTGTTTTGGTCGAAAGAATTAAAGACCGAATGCTCGAAGCCGGAAAAAGGTTCGGACGCGCCGGAAAAATTATTCCGTCCCTAAACGGTTTAGTTCCGAAGCCGAACACGCCTTTTCAATGGGACGCGGTTTGTGACGAGAAAGAATTGAAAAATCGTTTAAAATGGGTTTCAAAAAACTTGTCGAAAATTCCGAATGTTGAAGTTCGCGCAATGTCGGCGCGAATCGCGCACGAACAAGCGTTGTTTTCTTCCGGCGATAGAACCGTGTCAAAAGTTATCGAAGCGGCGGCGCGTCTTCGGGGAAATCTCAACGAGGCTCTGCGCGAAACCGGCATTGACGCTGCGTTTCACACTTCGAGAAATCGCAATTATGAGGAATTTCTTCCGTGGTCAATCGTAGATTCGGGTTTGTCGTTTGAGTTTTTGAAAACCGAACACGAAAAATCGCAAGAAGCTCTATCGAGTAAGCCGTGTCCGGCGGTTGAAAAATGCACGACCTGCGGCGTTTGTCCGACGACTTGGCTGGCGGACGCGCCCGTCGGTTTGGTGCAGTTGCAGTCTTTGCGAACTCCGCGCGGATTAGCGGTCAATGTCTAATTATTCCTTCGATAAAAATTCGGTCGGCGTGGCAGTGTGTACGAAGTTATAATCGTTGTATATTTCATTTTTGATTAATTCCTCACATTCAAAAAAATTTTAGAGTCAGTTTATTTTTCTAAGAATTTTTTAAGCGTTTGGTGAATGATTGTCGGTGAAATGTTCGTGCCTTCAACAATTTTCGGCTTGCCGATTCCTTCCAAAAGAATCCATTGGAGCGACTCTCCGATGTTTTTTTTGTCAAAAGCAAAAGCTTCAAAGACTTTTTCGAGGCTGACTTTTCGCGTGTCAGGCAACTTCCCAACTCGCTGCAAAACATCGTCCAACAATTTTAATTCATTATCATCAAAAATTTTAATTGATTTCGACAATTCGGCGGCAAATAAAATTCCGTAACCGACCGCCTCGCCATGTTTGAAATGTTTATAATCGGTCGCTTTTTCGAGCGCGTGAGCGAGCGTGTGTCCGAAATTCAAGATTTTACGCGATTTTCCGTCGTGCCGGTCGGTGCTTTCGCGTTCGTCCTGAAGAACAATTTCGGTTTTGAAGGAAACTTGCGCGTGGATAAAATCCTCAAGTTCAGAGATAAATTTTTCGCCCGTAAAATAACTTTTAAAATTGTTCGGCGAATAATTTTCCAGAAAATCGGCGGTTTGGTTGAAAAGTTTTCGATCGGCAATGGCGGCTTGTTTGACGGCTTCGCAAAATCCGGCGGTCAATTCCCTTCGCGGAAGAGTTTTCAAAGTTTCGACATCAATTAAAACACCGCGCGGCTGATGAAACGCACCGATTAAATTTTTACCGAACTCCGCGTTGACTCCGGTTTTTCCACCGACCGAAGAATCAATCATCGCCAGAAGCGTCGTCGGAATTTGAAGAAAAGAAATTCCGCGCAGGAAAATCGCCGAAGCGAAACCTGCCAAATCCCCGACCACGCCGCCGCCAAGCGCGACCACTGCATCGGTGCGCGTTAATTTCGTTTCGCCGAGAAATTTAAGAACCTGTTTGAGAGAGCGAAAGTTTTTATATCTCTCGCCGTCTTTCATCAAGAAAACGTGAACTTCAAAATTCTCTCCGGCGAGGCTGTCTCGTGCCGCATCGCCGTATAAACCAAAAACTTTTTGGTTGGAAATAACCGCGATTTTTTTCGGTGGGCGCGAAAGACATTTCCGCGCCCACTCGCCGCTTTTTTCTAACAAACCGTGTCCGATTTCAACCGCGTATTCGTGCGGATTATTTTGAAGCTCAACCGCAATTTTCTTTATCTTCATCGCTTGATTTTTTGAAGGCAATTTATTTAGAGAAGCAGCAAAGCATATAAAAGCAAAAGGATGAAGGATGAATAAAAACAATTTTGTCTTTATTCATCCTTCATCCTTCATTCTTCCGCCTTCCGACTTTAAAAATAAGAGCAGGTGAAGCAACGTGGAAGTGTGCCGCACCTGCCAATCCGTGATTACTGTCCTCACCCCAGCAATCACTTGAAACGGAGGCTCCACCTACCGTTTCAGTTAAAATAATATACATTCTTTACCTGCGGCTTGGCAAGCGAATCGAAACCGCTTTAAAACTTTTCGGGCGAAATTAAATAATCTGAAGTTATTTCAAGTTGGATTTCAGGCAAACTTTCCTCAATCGCTTCCCGCATTTTTTGACTTGTTTCGGAAACTGTATTCGATTCCGCATTGAAGACTTGCTCGCGCTGTTCGGCGGATTTCCATTGCGCGTAACCGTACCAAATTCCGTCGCTTCCGCGATGCAGGCGCGAACCTAGCGAATCGTATTTCTCCCGCAAATAAGCCGTTCTCGCCGACCAATTTTCGACAAATTGCTGTTCGAGATTCGGTCTGATACGCCACCGATAAAGGACGACAAACATAATTCAAAAGTGAAAAAGTGGAAAAGTGGAAAAGTAGAAAAGTTAAAAAAAGATTGAGTATTCTGCAAATTTCTTCCCTTTTGCACCTTTTCACTTTTTCACTTTTTCACTTTCTAACCCAAACTGTTTCTAATAACATCTGCTAAATGATTTGCCTGGACTTCTATTTCCGCTTGGTTTTTGCCTTCAATCATCACTCGCGCCAAATTTTCAGTTCCTGAATAGCGCAGCAGAAGACGACCTTTGTCGCCCAACTCATCTCCGACTTTTCTTGCGGCTTCGGCGATTTCCGCGACCGCTTCAAACGGACGTTTTTCGCGCACTTTGACATTCACCAAAATCTGCGGAAATTTAACGAATCCTCTCATTAGTTCCAACAAAGACTTTCCGCTTTCGCGCATTGCTTCGAGAAGGAAAAGTGTCGTGAACATTCCGTCGCCGACCAGACTGTGAAACGGAAAAATAATATGTCCCGATTGTTCGCCGCCGACGGCTAAGCCGGTTTTCAGAAGTTCTTGCAAAACATATTTATCGCCGACGGCGGTGCGCAGAAGTTTAATATTTTTCGAGTTCAGCGCGATTTCCAAACCGACGTTGCTCATCACGGTTGCCACGACAGTTTGATTATTCAATTTGCCGTGCGCTTGCAGATGATTTGCCATAATCCACAAAACCGCGTCGCCGTCAACCAAATTTCCCTTTCCGTCAACGAACAATGAGCGGTCAGCGTCGCCGTCAAACGCTACGCCGAAATTTGCTTTTTCCTCTAAAACCTTTTTTTGCAGATTTTCGAGATGAAGCGAGCCGCAGTTCTCGTTGATGTTTTTGCCGTCGGGCGCGATGTTGATTGATTCGACATCCGCGCCGAATTTTTCAAAAAGTTTCGGCGCAAGATTGCAAGCCGCGCCGTTAGCGCAATCAATCACCATTTTGAAATTTTTCAAATCCAGCGTTTTAAATTCTTCGGCTAAATAGCTTATATAACTTTCCTGATAATCATCGGCGCGAGCGTTTATTTCGCCCAATTCACTCAAACTTCGATTCTCGATTTCTAACTCGAATATATCCTTTTCGATTTCTCTTTCGGTCGCTTCGTCAATTTTCTTTCCCGTCGGCAGAAAAATTTTAATGCCGTTATCTTGATACGGATTGTGCGACGCGCTGATGACAACGCCCGCGTCGAAATGAAATTTTTCGGTTAAAAAAGCCACGCCCGGCGTAGTAATAATTTCTGCCGATTCACAATCGGCTTCCGCCGCGTTTGCGCCCGCACAAAAGGCTCGTTCAATCCACGCTCCCGATTCGCGCGTATCGCGTCCCGTAATAAAACGCGGGCTTCGTCCGAGTTGTTCGGTAAATTGCCGCGCCAACGAATTGCCGATAATCTCAATTGTTTTCTCATCGAGCGGAAACGCGCCGACTTCGCCGCGTATGCCGTCCGTGCCAAAAAGTTTTTTCATAAGAAATTTTAGTTATACCGTAAAATTCATTGCGATAACAAATCTACCTTATCAATAACGAAAGTTTATAAAAACTATAAAATTTTATCACCGCATTTGACAACCTTTTAACTTATGGGCGAATCTTTAAAAGCGTAGATTAAATAATCTGCTTATAAACCAGAGATTCTACCGACAAAATCTTGCCTTATTTTCGACTCTCCATAAAATCTATGAAAAAAGCTGTCTTTACCGCATTATTTGTTTTTGCCTGTTTGTCAATGAACGCGTTTTCCCAAACCGTTTCACCTTCGGTAATACCAACGCGCCCGCGTGAAGTAATTACTAAGCCGACCGCTTCGCCTTCACCGACCGCCGCGCCGCGCGGCGTAATCATTACCCACACTTTGCCGTCGCCTGTGCCAATCGCAACGCCGCGTCCTACGCCCGCGCCGACACAGAGTCCGTCTCCGATTTTCACCCCGATTTATCCGACACCGACTCCGACACCAAGACCTGCGCCGACTTTTTATAAACCAATAAGTTTCGCGCAAATCAAAAGCAAAATCGCCGAAGCCAAACGGCAAATGCAGGCGCGTCCGATTCCGACGGCTTTGACCGATAGTTTTTTAATAACCAATGTCGTCAGAATTGCGTTTCACGATTACAAAACCGGACAAATTGATTACATTGTGATGACGAAAGATTCATTTTTAGCAAAAGGCGCGGAAATCGCCGTGACGACTTCTAACGGTAAATTAGTAACGGTCAAAAACGTCCGCGCCAACGGCGTGAACACGCCCGTAATGATTATTGACGCAGACAATAAAGCGCATCTGCCGCTGCTTGTGCAGTATCCGGTTGAGCGCAACGGCTCGCTTTACGAAATGGCTTTTTACATCTCGACGCATCCGGGCATCGCTACGCCGGAAGTCGTCAACGCCGGTCGAATTTACGTGCGAAACATAATTGATACGGCGCGGACGAATCTGCAAAAGAAAGGCATTTACATTTCGACGCAAATTACCGATATGGCTGAGCGTTTAAGCATCGTCGAACACGTTGACCACCAGCGTTTCAACAATGAATATCACCCCAATATCTACAACGACATTTTCGCGCTTTACGCCCTCAACGAAGGGCAAACATATCGTTATTCGGTCAGTTCGGCAGGTGCGGGCGGAATGGTTCAGATGATTCCGTGGACTTATAATATGATTCGTTCGCGTTATTATTCGGTCGGTTTAATGCCCGATTTTGTTGAAGGAATGCGAAACCACACGAACGCGGCGCAAGCGATGCTGCTTTATATGCAAATGACTTGGAGCGATATAACTTCCAGCGAAACGGTTAACAATGCGCTCGCCGAGGGCATCGCGACACCGGCGGAATTAATGTCGGCGGGCTATAATTCTAATCCGTCAAAACTCGCCGGCTACATCAGACGCGGCGGAGAAAATTGGAAAAGTTTGATTCCGCGTGAAACCAAAATCTATTTACAAATCAACGCTTCGATGGACCGGTTCGTGCCGTATATTCCGCGAACAAAGTAGAATTTAATAAAGAGAACACGAAAAAATTAGCTGCGAGTAATATGAATCACACGAATAAAAATCAATAAAATGATTCGTGTGATTTGTGTAATTTGTGGCTAATTTTTCTTTGTGATGTAAAATAAATATATGGAAGAACGTCTGCAAAAACTTATCGCGCAAGCCGGCATCGCTTCACGCCGAAAAGCTGAAGAACTTATTGCAAACGGCGAAGTTTCGGTCAATGGCGAAATTGTGACTCAGCTTGGAACTAAGGCAAATCCCGAAACCGACCACATTAAAGTCGGCGGCAAACTCATCAATCCGAAAATTGCCAAACGCGAAAATGTTTATATTCTATTGAACAAACCGAAAGGCTATCTCTCCAGCGCGGCTGACCCCGAAGGCAGAAATTTAGTTACTGATTTGGTGTCGCCGAAATTCGGCAAACTTCACCCGGTCGGACGGCTCGATTACAACACTGAAGGCTTGATTATTTTGACCAATGACGGCAATTTTACCAATCTGGTGGCTTCGTCAAAGAAAGTTCCGAAAGTTTATGAAGTAAAAGTCAAAGGCTTGCCAAACGCAAACGCGATTAATAAATTGCGGCGCGGCGTAACGTTAGATGACGGCTTTAAGACTGCGCCCGCTGAGATCAAGGAATTAAAACATACGGAAAATAACGGCTGGTATGAAGTTACTTTGACGGAAGGACACAATCAGCAGATTCGCAAGATGTTCGATTCGGTCGGTCATTCGGTCGTCAAGCTGCGCCGCATCTCAATCGGACACATCAAAGATGACCGCATTCCCGTCGGCGCGTTTCGTGAACTCGACGCGGAAGAAGTCGGGAAATTCAGAAAAGTGAGAAATGAGAGATGAGAGATAAGAAGTAAAGAAGGTGAAATTCCGAATCAGCATTTATCTTTAAATCATCAATTTGTGTTCTCATAATTACCTGCCGATTTAGTAATTGCTCGCCGAAAATCAATTGTCGCTCTGGAAAATAAAATTTACATTCTAATTACTTTTATGTTTTATAGCTGATATCTAAGTACAGGACAAAAGAAACGTAAGCTGTTGAAAACGTTGCTTTTGTCCCGAGTTTATTTGAATCCGGCAGAAACAGTTTCGCAATGTATCAAATCCAAGCCGGAAAATGCTTTTTTCCGCTCT
>MWYZ01000083.1 GCA_002050365.1 Acidobacteria bacterium 28-1 | reverse complement strand
AATGTATAAATATCTTGAGTATAAAGAAAAGCCGAGAGAATCTCTTTCAGTTACGAGTTTAACTACTCAAGAATTTCTAGTTTCATTCCCAACTCGTCCAAACTCATCTGCAAAACAGGCAACAAGCGATGCACCCAATAATTGACTCGTCCTTGACTCAATCCAAATTGTAAGCCGTGCATTGTTTGTAACTGAAAAGTTTTCTGATATATCAGAATGAACAATAATTTATCACTCAAAGTTGCCAGTTTTGACTTTCTCCCGCCACCTCCGGCACGTTGTTTTTTCTGTCTGGTCGGCTTCGGCTTTGGCGGTATGGACAGTTGATAACATTTTTCAAAAGTTGGCAGAATTGCCTGAAACTCTTCATCAGTAATTCCGGTGGCAGCAAGAAATTCTCGCGGCTTTTCCTTTAATTCAAGATATTGTAACATTTACACAGTTTATCTTATTTTGTTTATTTCAAATAATGTCTATTGTAGAATCGGGAAAAGCACGTTATTGATTGTTCAATTCGGCAACGTGCTTTTTAACTGTTTCGCCTAAAGTTTCAAGATTATACCCGCCTTCCAAACACGACACGATTCTGCCCGCGCAAGTTTCGTCTGCCCATTGCTTGACGGTTTTCGTCATCTGAACAAAATCTTTATTCTCCAACTTTAACTGCCCAAGCGGGTCGTGCGCGTGCGCGTCAAAGCCGGCGGAAATCAAAATCAAATCGGGTTTGAAATTTTCGGCAATCTCGCCGATTGCGCCGTCGAACATTCTTCTCTGCTCGACCGCCGCCGTTTGCGCTTTGACCGGCACATTAAGCGTGTAGCCTTTGCCGCGCCCAAAACCGGTTTCGCCGCGTGAACCGCTGCCCGGATACCACGGATATTGGTGCGTCGAAAAGAAAAACACGCTTGGATCGTCAAAAAAAATTCCCTGCGTCCCATTGCCGTGATGCACGTCCCAGTCAACAATCGCCACGCGCTCGATTTCCTTATATTTGCTTTGCGCGTAACGCGCCGCGATTGCCACGTTATTAAAAAGACAAAATCCCATCGCGTTTTCGGCAGTTGCGTGATGCCCGGGCGGACGGACAACGACAAAAGCGTTTGCTGCTTCGCCCGACATCACCGCATCAACCGCGCGGCACGCGCCACCAGCCGCATAAAGCGCCGCATCAAACGAATTCATCGAAATAATCGTATCGGCATCGAGATGTTCCACGCCGTTTGCGAACGCGCCTTCGACTCGTTTGAAATGCTCCGGCGTGTGCGCCGCTTGAATTATTCCTTTGGAAACTTTTTCAGGCGTGATTTCCGTCAAACCTTTCCAAAAATTTTCATCGCTTTTGAGCGCATTCATTATGACTTCGTAACGACGCGGCGTTTCAGGATGCCCGATTCCGGTGTCGTGTTTTTGATAAATCGGATGATGGATTAATGCTGTTTTCATTCGTCAATTGTAAGTAAAAAAGATTCGATAAGTAAATTTAGCTGTTCGAGGGTTTTCGCATCGGAAACTTCTCCGTTTTTTATTTTTGTCTGCGCGTGTGAAATTAAAAGCGCAGAATTTTCACCAATTTTTGCGTCAATCGTTCTCAAAATCAACAGTAAAGATTCGTGTGCCTTTTCGCCCAAACTCGAAGCCGTAATTAAAGCCGTCGGTTTATTGTGAAAATCTGCTGATGAAACTGTCCATTCGAGCGCATTTTTGAGCGCGGCGGGAACACTGAAAACATACTCCGGCGAACAAATTAAAACTCCGTCATACTGATTTATTTGTTGCCGCAAATCCGCTACCGCAACGAGCGGCTTATTCGTATCTAAGTCAGGATTAAAATGCGGCAAATCTCCCAAATCACCATAAATCGTCAGATTGATTTTATCGCCGAACATTTCCGCAATAATTTCCAGAATCGTTAGATTTGTTGATTTAGCTCGCAGACTTCCCGAAATTGCCAAAATATTTTTCATTTGGTAGAAGCTATTCTCATAAAAATCATTCGTCGGAAAAAGAAATGTTTTTTGCTGAAAAGTTGAGCCGCGTTCCGAGCCACGTCACGTCGTCGGCCGTGTTCGAGAGAACAATCACGCCGCTTTTCGTTTTTTTGTTAACCGCCATAAAACTCGCGTAGCCGCCCGCGCCGCCGTTATGCCAGATTACGTCTTCTTCGTCAGTCACTACGGCGAAAAATCTCGAATAATAATGCCAGCCTAAACCCGTCTTAGCGCCAGATTGCTTTTCGTGAGTTTTGATTAGGGAGTCGGAAATCTCGCTGCGGCTCGCATCGAAATTCGCACGGATAAATTTTGTCATATCTTCGGCGTTCGAGAGAAAGGAACCCGCGCCGGTCAACACCGCATCTTCCCAAACCGGATTAGGATTTCCCTGTTCGTTATAACCTTGCGCCAACAATTCCCGATGCTCCGCGCTTAAAGTTATCGTTGTATTTTTCATCTCCAATCGCTTGATGATTTCGTCCTTAACGATTGTTTCGTAAGACTTGCCCGTCTTTAATTCCAGAATATGACCGAGAACGCCCATTCCCAAATTTGAATAATCGAAACTTCCGACTTCTCCCAAATTTTCGCAGATCGCCAGATAATCATAAAGGTCTTGGACGGTCAAATCTTTGTAAGGATTGAGTACATCTTTGATTTTCGGAACGAAACTTTCGGGAAACGACGGCAACCCCGACGTATGGGTCGCCAATTGTCTGAGCGTAATGTTTTTCGCTTTTTCGCAAATTTTAACCGTCGGATTTAGATATTTATCAACCGAATCGTCAAAAGATATTTCGCCGCGGTCGGAGAGAATTTGCGCCGCCGACGCGGTGAAAATTTTTCCGATTGAAGCCAACTCAAAAATTGTCGGCGCGTCGGGCGCGTCGCCGCGTTCCTTACTCTTTTTTCCGAAACCTCTGATGAAAACGCGGTCGCCTCTGACGACTCCGACGACCAATCCGACGTTGCCGTTTTTGTTAACGTAGCCGTCGCCGATTCTGCCGACGATTTCCTCTAAATTTTTCGTATCTTTGACGTTCCGGTTGCCGTAGTAACGGTAAGCGAGAAAAGAAGCGACTCCCAACGCGAGAAGAAAAATCAAAACTCCAATGACGACGGCGAAGGCTTTCAGCATAATTCAACCTCGAATAATTTTCGATTACTACGCCGAATTCTACGAATGAGTTTCAGATAAAAGCCGTTTCGTGGAGCAGTTCGCCCGTCGCAAATCTTTCAAGACGCAAACACGAAACGTCCAAAAAATTCGCTTTGCCGTCCAAAACTATTTCCGCCAGAGCGCGTCCGGTCGCGGGCGAGTGCATAACGCCGTGACCGCTAAAGCCATTGGCAAAATACAATCCCGCGATTTCACAACCGCCTAAAATCGCGTGGTGGTCGGGCGTGTTCTCGTAAAGTCCGGCGCGGCATTTTTCCCGCAGGACTTTTGTTTTCGCCAAAAACGGAGCGCGGTGTTTTGCCTTTTCATAAACTTTCTCAACGAATGATTCTTCAAAATCAGTACTAAAACTCGGCGTTTCATTTTTGTCGGGATAGGCGAACAAAACTTCCCTTTTAGAATCTTTGGCGGGTCGAAAATGAAAACCGTTTGATAAATCAATCACCATCGGCAAGTTTTCCTGCAAACTTGTTGCGCTTTCCGCCCAAACAATTTGACGTTTCAGAGGCTCGACCGGCAAATCAATTCCCGCCGTTTTTGCTAAATTTCGCGCCCACGCGCCCGCGCATAAAATAACTTTTTCACATTCGAGTTTTCCTTTGTCGGTTTCAACGCCGACCACTTTTCCGTTTCGTGTTTCGATTAATAAAACCTCTGTTTCAGCTTGAATTGCCGCGCCGTTTTCTGCTGCCTTTTTGCTAAAACCTTCCAACACGCCGAGCGGATTGATAAAACCATCGCGCCCGCCGAAACTTCCGCCGACAATATCTTGGCAGTTTAAGCCTTTGACCATTTTGGAGATTGTTTTCGTGTCAACCATTTCAACGGCTTCACAACCGAGAGATTTTTGTTTGGCGACGCTTTGTTTTAAAAAATTGAACTGCTTTTCACCAGTTGCAAGGAACAGATAACCGCATGGTTCATAGCCGCAATCGAAGTCCCAATTCTTGAAAAATTCTATCGAATAGAGCGAGAGTTTGATATTGATTTCCGTTTCAAATTGAGCGCGAACGCCGCCCGTTGCTTTTCCCGTTGAGCCTTTACCCAAAAGATTTTCGCGTTCTAAAGTCAAAACACTTTTCGCGCCACGTTCAGTTAAATGATACGCGACGCTCGCGCCGACTACGCCGCCGCCGATGATAATGATTTCAGCTTTTTTCATATCAATTTTAGCCACGAACAAACAGGAAAAGACACGAAATAGAAATTCAAAACCTTTCGTGTTCTATGCGTGTTTGTTCGTGGCTAAATCATTTAGCGAAAACCTGCGAAAAGTCAGCAAATGCCTTAAATTCTAAAGCATTTCCGCTTGGGTCGAGAAAAAACATCGTTGCTTGTTCTCCGACTTCGCCCGCGAAACGAATTTTCGGCTCGATGATAAATTCGATGCCTTTGTCTTTTAATTTTTCGGCAAAGGTTTTGAACTCGTCCATCGGTAAAACAATTCCGAAATGCGGCACGGGAACGTGGTCGGCATCAACTTCGTTTTTATGTTTTACACCTGCGTTTTCAGGCGCAAGATGCGCGACGATTTGATGTCCGAACAAATTGAAATCAATCCAAGCGTCGGAACTTCTGCCTTCTTCACAACCCAGAACGCCACCGTAAAATTCCCTCGATTCTTCCAAATCTTTCACGGGAAAAGCTAAGTGAAATAAATTGTTCATAATAATTATTTAACTGCCTTTAAAATCTGTCGAATCGCGCCCAAATGATAAGCCGTGTGCGCCACGATTGCCATCCCTTCGCCGATGTTGTCGTCGTTCCAATTCTCGATTGCCTGAAACGCTTCCGCAGTTTTTTCATAATCGCGTTGGACATTTTCTTTCAAAAGATTCCATTCCGATACATTGACGGTTTTTACCGACCAACTCTCATCCCAATTAACTTTTTCGGTTCTGCCATTCATAAATTCGACCAAGGCGATTAAATAAAATCTGGCGTGTTCGAGATGTGCGGCGATGCTCGCTTTGTTTTCGCCAATCGAACGCGAAGCGGTTTCCGCCGAAATTTTCTCAATCGTGGCAAAAACACCAACGCCGCGGTCGAGATATGCGCTGCCCTGTCCTTCGGGCGAGCCTTCAAAAGTCTCGCGCAAAAGGTAGGAAATGTTGTCGAGAAAATCTTCTTTTTTAATCAAATTTTTATCCGCCTTCATTTATGTTAATCTGTGAATTCTTGTTTTATGACCGAAAATATCGAAAAATTCATCGCCGAATTTGCTCACAGTCTGCACGAAAATACGTTTGTCAAAATGACTTTGGGCAATTATCGCGGAAATGACGCGCATTTGCAAAAATTATTAATTCGCCTTGTCGAAACAAAAAAAGGAACGCGCCTTTTTTTTCTTTTTCGCCAAGACACGCGCGATACGGCGAAGAATTTTGATTTTACGGAAGGCGTTGCCAAAGTGAAAGAATTTCTCGTCGCAGATTTTTTTAGCGGTCATCTTTTCACGCTCGAAAACGATTTGCAACTCGATGTCGGCAAACGAGGAAAATCGCGTCTGAACATCGCCAAGGCGACTTTTAAAACAAAGCCTGAAGTTTCACATGACCGCGAAAAACAATTCCTTGTTAATTCGAACAGCTTTTATTTGAAAGCACTCGGCATCACGACCGACCGCGGCGAAATCCGCGATAAACAGCAAGACAAATGGCGGCAAATTAATAAATTCGTCGAAACTCTCGGCAGTTTAATTGACAAATCGCTGCTTGCCGACCGACGTGAATTGAACGTCGTTGATATGGGTTCAGGCAAAGGTTATCTGACGTTTGCCGCTTACGATTATTTTAAAAATACGCGCGGAATAGGTGTTAAAATTATTGGCGTTGATACGAAAAGCGAACTTGTTTCGATTGATAATGACATTGCGCGGGCGAGCGAGTTTGAAGACTTAAAATTCGTTCACGGCTGGATTGGCAATTATAATTTACAAAATGTTGACGTTTTAATCGCGCTTCACGCCTGCAACACGGCGACCGACGACGCGATTTTTAAAGGCATCAAAGCCGAAGCAGATTTAATCGTCGTCGCGCCGTGCTGTCATCAGGAAATTCGCCCGCAAATGAAAGCACCCGATTTCATGAAAGGAATTTTTCGGCACGGCGTAATGCTCGAACGCGAAGCCGAAACTTTGACTGACGGACTTCGCGCGCTTCTTTTAGAAAAGAGCGGTTATTCGACAAAACTTTTTGAGTTTATCTCAACCGAACACACGCCGAAAAACAATATGATTGTCGGAACGCGGACGACGAAAAATGTTGATACGGAAAAGATAGCCGAGCAAATTGAAGCAATCAAGAACTTTTACGGCATCAAAGAACAGAGATTGGAAAGTTTACTGGAAAAGTTTTGAGTTTCTGCTTTAGCTGACATTTTATCAATTGAAAACCGCCTTAATGTGGGAGCCAAAACCGTCGGAAAACCTTTCGACTTGATTTTTCATCTGAAAGACACTTATTATATTGGTTTGCGTTAAATACGCCACTTAACACACGGGAAATTACAAAGCAATGAAACAAGAAATACATCCTAATTACGCAGAGATAAATGTTGTTTGTGCGTGCGGAAACAACTTTAAAACACGTTCGACAATGGGGGAAGACTTGAACATCGAAATTTGTTCGGAATGTCATCCGTTTTTTACGGGCAAGCAAAAATTGGTTGATACGGCAGGTCGCGTTGACCGCTTTAATAAACGTTATGCTCGCAGCGGCGCGACAGCCGAAGTTGCCGAAGCCGCTAAATAAATTGTTTGAGATTAATTAATCATCAACATTAGCCGAAAAAAATCTAACGCCGACGCTTTCCACGCGCCGTTCGCTAAAGGTGTAAAATTTCACCACGCGCCAACGGTAGAAAAAGTCGGCGTTATTTTTATTTGCAGTCTTAAATTTCAAATTAAAGCCTATGAAAAACAAACATCGAAAAATCACTTTCTTAAATCTTTTTCTCGGTCTCCAGAAAGATTTAATCGTCGGCGGTCAAGCCGTTATGGAAGGCGTGATGATGCGAACTCCGAGCGCGTATGCGATTGCGTGTCGTAAATCCGACGGTTCAATCGTTCACACATCGGAAGTTCTGCCGAAATGGAGCGATAAATATAAATGGATGAATCTGCCGGTGCTTCGCGGCGGAGCAACTTTGATTCAATCAATGGCATTGGGAATTAAGGCTCTGAATTTTTCGGCAGCCGTCGCACACGATGATATGGAAGCGCAGGAAGCTAAGGAAAAATTGAAGACTCTGGAAATGCAGACGGTTTTTGCCGAAGGCACGACGGATGAAAATTTCACAAAAGCACCGGTCAAAATAACAATGCCTGAAGAATCGAAAGCGAAAAAACCAGCGCAGGCGGCGGGCGCGGTCGGTTCGATAATTTTCGCTTTGTTCTTCAACGTTTTGCTGTTTATCGTCGCGCCGCTCGTGCTGACAAATGTTTTGTTTATTGCGCTCGGTTGGGCGGCTCCGCCCGAAGTTGCGCTCGGTGCGAGTTGGTTTGAAACCATGAAAGCGTATGTTTGGGAAATCAAACCGACATCGTGGGTTGCTTTTAACTTAATTGACGGACTCGTCCGAATGCTATTTTTCGTTGTAATGATTTTTTCGATGTCGTATTTGAAAGACATTCGGCGTATTTTTGAGTATCACGGCGCGGAACATAAGACCGTGTTCACTTGGGAAAAAGATTTGGACTTGACGGCGGCGAACGCCAAATTGCAAAAGCGTCAGCATCCGCGCTGCGGCACATCGTTTTTGATGGTCGTCATGCTCGTCGCTATTGTTCTGTTTTCGGTAATTAAGTTTGACGCGCTGTGGCTTAACCTGGTCGTGCGAATTGCTTTGATGCCACTCGTTGCCGGGCTTTCCTATGAAATCATTCGCTACGCGGCGAAGAAAGAGTCGAGCGCAATTTTCAAATTTATGACGCTTCCCGGTCTTTGGCTTCAAAATATTACGACGCAGGAACCGGACGGCGAACAACTCGAAGTGGCTATCAAAGCCTTGAAGGAATCGCTGAAACTCGAACCGATTGACGCAGAAGAAGTTTCGGCAAATCATAGAGAATTGGAAGTTGTGGTTTAATTTGAGAGGAAAATTATGAGTGCAGTTCTGGAACAAACACTTGAAAAAACGACGATGACGGCGGATGAATTTTTCGATTCCCCATATTCGCGGGGCTTTGAGCTCGTTCGCGGAAAAATAGTTCCGAGAGGAGGAAATTTTGAATTAGATATGCCTACCGGTGCTTTACATGGAGTCGTTACGGAAGAATTAGCTAGTCGTCTCTCTTATTTCGTCAGAGAAAATAAACTTGGCAGAGTTTTCGCCGCCGAAACAGGCTTTGTTTTAGCCGAAGGAACGGTTCGCGGAGCGGACGTTGCATTTGTCGGTCAAGAAAAAATTGCCGAATTTGGTATATCCGAAAAATTCTTTCAAGCTGCGCCGGATTTAGCCGTCGAAACAATCTCGCCCGGCAATAGCTTGGACGAAATTCAAGATAAAATTGAAGAATATTTGACGGCGGGAACAAAATTAGTTTGGATAGTTTATCCAAAACAAAAAATGATTCAAGTTCATCGTCAAAGCAATGTTATCAATGTTCTGCGAGAAAACGACACGCTTGACGGTGAGGACGTTTTGCCGAATTTTCGAGTGAAACTAAATGAGATATTCAATTACTGATTTATGTTAGAAAAACTTGCTCAAATCGAAAGAAATTACGAAGAATTGACCGCGCAAATTTCCTCTCCCGAAATTATGTTGGATATGTCAGCTTACGCCAAGACGATGAAACAGCATCGCTCTCTGGAGGAAATTGTCGTCAAATACCGCGAAGTCAAACGAATGCAGGAAGAACTCGCCGACGCGCGGGAACTTTTCGACACCGCAGACGCGGAAGATATGCGCGAGATGGCGCAAATGGAAATCGCCGAAATAGAAGAGAAACTGCCGCCCGCCGAAGAAGAATTGAAAGTTTTACTTCTGCCGAAAGACCCGAACGACGAAAAGAATGTGATTTTGGAAATTCGCGCCGGCACCGGCGGTGACGAAGCAACGTTATTCGCGGCGGAAATTTTGCGAATGTATGCGCGTTATGCCGAACGGCAAGGTTGGAAGATGGAGATTATGGACGCGGCGGATACGGGCGTGGGCGGTTTGAAAGAAGCGTTTGCGATGATTGAAGGCGACAAGGTTTTCTCGAAAATGCGTTATGAATCGGGCGTTCATCGCGTCCAGCGCGTTCCGCAAACCGAAACCGCCGGACGCATACACACATCAGCAGTTACGGTTGCCGTTCTGCCGGAAGCCGAAGAAGTTGATGTTAAAATTGACCCGAAGGATTTGCGTATTGATTATTTCTGCTCGTCCGGTCCGGGCGGACAATCAGTTAATACGACTTATTCCGCCGTGCGCCTTACGCATCTGCCGACGAATGTTGTCGTTTCAATGCAGGACGAAAAATCGCAAATCAAGAATAAGGATAAAGCGATGCGGATCCTGCGGGCGCGGCTGCAGGAAATGGAAGAACAGAAACAGCACGACGCACAAGCCTCCGAAAGAAAATCAATGGTTGGCAGCGGCGACCGTTCAGAGAAAATTCGCACCTATAATTTCAAGGAAAACCGCGTTACCGACCACCGCGTCGGTTTGACCGTTCATCAACTCAATTTGGTTATGGAAGGCGCGTTGGACGAATTTATCGAAGCACTCGTAACGTATTATCAAACTGAAAAATTGAAAGCGGAAATGGTTGCGGCATAAAGTAAAAAGGCAAAAGTAAAAAGGCAAAAATCAAGCAATGTATTGCCTTGGTTTAAATTCGAGTAAGATGGAAACATTCTACTTTTTACTTTTGCCTTTTTACTTTTTACTTTTAAAGATGGCTGTTACAAAACTTTATCTGGTCAGGCACGGACAATCCGACGGAAATGCCGAAGGGCGTTTCGGCGGACATTCGCCTACGCCGCTTTCTGCGCTCGGCAAGCAGCAAGCCGAATTAACCGCGCAAGTCCTCGCCAAAGAAAAAATTAACGCAATATATTCGAGCGATTTGCTTCGCGCGGTGCAGACGGCGCAGCCGCTCGCCAAAATGTTGGATTTGCCGATAATCGCAACCGCCGCTTTCCGCGAAAGAAAAGTCGGCGTTCTCGAGGGTAAAACTTTCGACGAATCAAAAGCCGAACACCCGAAGGATTATTACGCTCTGGTCAATCGCAACATTCATCACGTCATCACGGGCGGCGAAAGCTATCGCCAACTTCTCAAACGCGCGACTGGCGAATTGCACGAAGTTCTACGCGCTCACCAAGACGAAAACGTTGTAATTTTCTCGCACACCGGCGCAATTTGTTATTTAACTCTCTACCTTATCGGCGCGATTAACCGTTACACGAAAACAACGCCCTGGCTGGTTACTTCAAACTGCGGCATCAATCGTTTCGAGATTCGCGGACGAAATAACATCCGCGTCCACGCCTTTAATGACACGCGTCATCTACAGCAAATCACGGGCAACGATTCATTCGGCGCACGTTAAAAATAAAAAAGGCTGAAACTTTTTTGTCCCAGCTTAAAAATCATCCGAAACTTCTCAATTTAAAATGAATAGCGCAAACCGAACTGCATCCGGCACGGATCTCCTTGAATAGAAGTGAATTCTTCGAAGGGCGCAACTGCCGTGAAAGTGATTTGTGCAAGTATATTGCCGGAAAAACATTTTTCTACGAAATTTTGAATTTATCAACGTAATTTTGGAGAAAAACTAAATTAAGGTTGAAGAAAAAATTATATGATTCATTAATTTTCGGAATATCAAGACCAAAAATTTCTTCTAACAAAACGGCATAATAAATGCGTCAAAAATTAGGTTTTATCACTGGTCAATATTTTAGGAGCAACAATATGAATAAAGGAAATCGCCGAGGTCACGGTCAGCGGCAGTATTTCACGCTGATCTTGCTTATGTTATTCACCCTGATAAGTGTCTCTAAAGCACAGGAATCATCCGGCAAAATTGTCGGAACAATTGTTGACCAAGCCGGAGCGGTCGTGCCAGGTGCTAAAGTTACCGTTACCAATGCGGGAACTCAAGTTAGCCGCGATACGGTTACGGACGAAGGGGGAAACTTTCAGGTTATCTCAGTTCCGGTCGGAACATATCAAGTATCGGTTGAGCGCTCAGGATTTAAAAAAGCACTCAGCGAGCCACAAAAGTTGAATATTAATCAGACCTTAAAGTTCGACATTAGCCTAGAAGTAGGCTCACAGGCTGAAGTCGTCGAAGTAACATCAGCGCCGTCGCTAGTGGAAACGGCTAATCCGACCCTCGGGCAGACTGTATCGGAGCGTTCAGTCGTCAGTTTACCTTTGAACGGACGAAATGTTTTGGATTTAGCGTTATTGCAACCCGGCGTTACGGAAACAAATCCAGGCAACAGCGGCGCGGGAGGTTTTAACATAGCCGGCGGACGTTCCGATTCGGTTGAGTATTTGCTCGACGGCGGTCTCAACAACAACTTGCTGAGCAATGCCGTGGTCTTTAATCCTAATCCTGACGCGGTTGCCGAGTTTCGCATTCTTGAAAACAATTACACGGCGGAATACGGTCGCAACGGCGGCGGTATTATCAGTGTCGTAACAAAATCGGGAACAAATCAGGTTCACGGCAGCGTCTACGATTTTGTGCGCAACAATGCCTTTAATGCCAATTCCTTTTTCAACAATAAGAATGGTACTCCGAAAGACATATTAAAACGCAATCAGTTCGGATTTACGATTGGCGGTCCCGTCTATTTTCCGCGGTTCGGCGAAGGCGGAAAAACGATTTTCAACGGCAAAGATAAACTCTTCTTTTTCGTCAGTTACCAAGGACAGCGGCAGGTTCAAACGCAGACAACCAGTTCCGTAAAGGTTTTCACGCCCGCCGAATTAAGAGGTGATTTTTCGCTTTCAAACAGCACCCGCACCGGTCCCGACCCTAACGTGATTGCGTTTCTTCAAGCAAATCCCCTATACCAACCCGACACGACGCTCGCCGCCCGCGGCATCATCGGTCGTATTGACCCCATTTCTCAAAGGTATATTAGCAACAATTTAGTTCCAAGTTCGGCGACCGGACAGCTTGTCTCACAAGATACGGCAACGGATAACAGAAATGAGTTAACGGTCAAGATAGATTTTACGGCGACGCAAAAAGATAGGTTTACGCTAACCCTGGGCGGCATTCGCAATCCCACGACTGCTCCTTTTAGCGGCGGAGCTAATGTAAAAGGATTTCCGATTCTTAATAGCGGAAAAAGATATTTTTCAAACGTTTCCTACACGAGAGTCTTTTCGTCTAATATATTGAATGATTTTCGTTTTACGGCGCAGCGCAGCGATGGCTTGCAAGCAGCGCCGGGAAGAGACTTGCCGACGGCTTCGCAACTCGGGGTCGGTATTACGCCCGATAACCCGAGCGGTCCGCCGCGAGTTTCATTCGCCAGCGGATTGACCATCGGTTTTAGTCCGCAGGGACCGACTCAACTGGTTGACACTACCTATAACTTTACCGACACTTTCTCGCTGGTGAGAGGCAAACACAGCTTTAAATTCGGCGGTAGTTTTTCTCCTTACAAGAATGACACGGTTTACGATTTTTACGTCAACGGAGAATTCTTTTTCAGCGGTTCTGAGGCGTCAGGTGGAATCGGTTCGGGCAACGATTTGGCGGATTTTCTATTGGGGCTGCCGGATGAATTTTTACAGTTCGGCGAAGCGCCCTCCAACATCCGCACCAACTCTTATTACGCATTCGCCCAAGACGAGTATCGCATCCGCAGAAACTTGGTTCTGACACTCGGTGTGCGTTACGAATTCAGCCAGCCGAAGATTGATACGGAGGGACGCTCCTTCTCACTTAATTTAGGACAGCGATCGCAAATGTTTCCGAACGCGCCACTTGGATTGCTGTTTCCGGGCGACCCGAGCGCGCCGAAAGGGGCTAATTTCGCCGACAAAAACGATTTCGCGCCGCGTCTCGGATTTGCTTATGATCCTTTTGGGAAAGGCAAAACAAGCATTCGCGGCGGCTTTGGAATGTTCTACGACATTTTGAAAGGCGAAGACAATCTCCAATTCAATGGGCAAGCTCCGTTTTTCGGATTCGCGGATCTGTTTTTTAGCCCGGACACCAATATCTTCAGTCAGCCATTTACTAATGCGGGCGTGCCGAACTCGTTTCCTTCGCGACCGCCAGCCAGAAATATTGATTTCAACGCTTCCGGTTTCTTGCCGTTCGGCGGCGGCGGCGTGTATTTTGTTGACCCGCATCTCCGAACGCCTTATATCTTCCAGTATAATCTCAGTCTCCAGCACCAACTCATCAAGGATTTAACGGTTGAAGCGAATTACGTTGGTAGTTCATCTCATAAACTTACTTCGCTCGTTGATGCTAATCCGTTTATACTCGGAACTACCAATCGTGTGTTTAATACGCAGCCAGGTAACAGCAGTTCCAGCTTCAGCTATCTCGACGAATTCCGCAATGTCGGCTCGGCGAGTTATAACGGTATGCAACTAGCGTTGCATAAGCAATACTCTAGCAGAGGATCAGAAAACGGTAATTTCTTTAGGAAACTTTATAGCAACGTTTTCGCCACCAGCGACTTTACATTCGCTTACACATACGGTCACTCAATAGACACGGCTTCTGGTTTCCGCCAACGCAACAGTCGCGTGCCTTTTTACAACACGAAGCAGTTTCGCGCTGATTCCGATTATGACATCCGTCATCGTATTACTTTCAGCGGTGTCTTTGATTTGCCGTTTGAGCGAGCCTTCAGTTCACTTCCGAGACGACTGACGCAAGGTTTCAGTTTACGTCCGATTGTCACTTACCGCACCGGATTTCCGCTCGATGTTTTTGCCGGTTTAAGCCGTGCAAGAACACGCCCCGGACCTTCCGGCGCGGGCGACGCTAATTTGGTGCGCGCAAATTTGGTCGGCAATGGAGTAACTATTTTCAGCGATCCGAGAAACCCGCAAACTTTCAGAGGCACGACGGGAAACTTTTATTTTGACCCGAATAACTTCTCGACGGCGGGACTTTCTTCAACTTCGTTGGCAGCCGTGACCAATCCTGCGCTGCGAACTTACGGGACGCTGCCGAGAAATGCTTTCAGAGGTCCGAGCCGCACTAACGTTGATTTCGCTGTTGCCAAAATAACACCGCTTATTGGGGAGCGGGTTACGATGGAGCTCCGCGCGGAGTTCTTCAATATATTCAATACAGCGGAATTTAACGATCCCGTAACGAGTATTACGAGCAGTAATTTCGGACAAATTACATCAACGGCTCCGCCGCGCATCATTCAATTTGCGGCGAAGTTCTCGTTCTAAAACCCAGACCGCTTGAATTCAAACGGAAACGGATTGATTTTATCCGTTTCCAAAATAATTCGGGCGTGGTTCATTTGTATTTCGGGTAGTAAACTAAAAGTAATGCTGGGTTGAAAAATGAGGAGCAATTTCTGTAATTGATTCTGCAATGAACAATCAAGAAAATGCTCCTGCGAACAATTTTTGAAGGATAATCTTAGTTTGCAAATTAATTCCAACAAAAGTTTTCAACTAATTGGCAAATATTATCTTAACGGCAGTGGCACCCATTCCGACTGCACTGCTCACGGTCGGCGC
Source organism: Acidobacteria bacterium 28-1 (assembly GCA_002050365.1). GTDB lineage: Bacteria > Acidobacteriota > Blastocatellia > Pyrinomonadales > Pyrinomonadaceae. The sequence continues at coordinate 43,335 of MWYZ01000083.1, read as the reverse complement.
AAGCGGATTAGCGACATCACCGACCGCGAAAATGCCTTCAATATTGGTTTCACAGTTTTGATTGATTTTAATATAACCGTTTTCGTCAAGCGCGACTCTTCCGCGTAAAAATTCCGTGTTCGGCTCGACTCCGACCCGAAATATAATTGCTTGAACATTGACAGTAAATCTTTCTTTCGTGTTCAAATCTTCCAATTCAACCGCCTCGACTTGTTCGTTGCCGATGATTTTTCGCAGAATGGTTTCGGTTAAAATTTTTATTTTTTGATTGTTTTGGATTTGTTCGATGAATTCCGCGCGGGCGCGAAAATCTTTGCGTCGATGCGCGAGCGTTACTTTTGAAGCTGTCTCCGCTAGAACCAGCGCGTTTTCAAAAGCCGCATCGCCGCCGCCGATTACGCACACTTCTTTATCTTTGACCGTTTTTGCGTCGCGCTTGCCCGATTCAATAATGCCTTTATTTTTAAATTTCTCTTCGCCCTCAACATTTAATTTTCTGCGCCGGGTGCCGGTCGCAATTATCAGGAATCGAGCAGAAATTTTTTCGCCGCTGCTTAGGAAAACTTCTCTTTTTTCCAAATTAATATCGTTAATTTCGGATTGCAGCCGGATGGCTAATCGGCGATTCTCAATTTGTCTGACAAAAACGTCGCGTAACTCGCGCCCGTTTTCCGCCTTACTTCCCAAATGATTTTCGATTGAATTATAAACCCAGAGAAGCTGCCCGCCGAGTTCTATGTTTGCTTCTAAAAGCAAGGCGTTTAAACCGAGTTCGGCGCACCACAATCCGGCTGAAAGTCCTGCCGCGCCGCCGCCGATAATGATAACGTCAAAATTCATTTTTCAACTTCCGCTTGAAATTGATTTTTCCTCGTTCGATTTTCCCAATCTCACGAATTCGTTTTTGTCTGATGCGGCAACGTTGCAGTCAATCGGCGAAAAATATTTTTTCTTTTTTCTGGGCAAAGAACTTTACGCCGTCGCTTCCGAACAATTTTTCCTATTTATTTTTTCGGCGGATTACTCGGACGAATCTCGATTTTGCTCGGCAAAGCCCGCTCGTTCATACCGAGCAAATCCAAAACGGTTTGGGCAATGTCGGCGGGTTGTAATTGCCACGATTTTTCGTCTGACGGTTCGTCGCCGCCGAAATAAGTATTGACGCTTCCCGGACAAATCGCTGTAACTTTAATGTTGTCGGCGCGAACTTCCTGCATCAACGCTTCGGTAAATCCATTCAGACCAAATTTTGAAGCATTATACGCCGCCATTTTCGGATGCGCGTTTTGTCCCGCAAGACTTGAAATGTTAATGATATAACCGCCGCCGCGCTGTTTCATCAACGGAATCGCGTGATGGCAAGCGTAGAAAACGCCGAATAGATTCGTCTGCAAAGTTTGCTCAAATTCTTCCGCCAACATCTCTTCAACAGTTTTGCCGATGATGCCGATGCCCGCATTATTGACCAGAATATCAACGCCGCCGAAAACTCGCACACATTCGGCAAACATCATTTTGACTTGCGCTTCGCTTCGCACATCGCAAATTTCGCCGTCAACTTTGCCGAGCGCGGAAAGTTGTTCCAACGCGCGTTTCAGTTCGTATTTGTCTCGCGCACAAATGAAAACTGCTGCGCCCGCTTTTAACAAACTTTCGGCGATTGCCCGCCCGATTCCTTTTGTTCCGCCCGTTACAACCGCAATTTTATTTTCTAAATTCATTAACTTAATTTTTCCTTTAAGATTTCATTAACCACTTTCGGATTTGCCTTGCCGCCCGAAGCCTTCATCGTTTGCCCGACGAAAAAACCGAAAAGTTTTTCGTTGCCACCGCGATAAGCCACGACTTGATTTTGATTTTTCTCGACGATTTCGTCAATGATTTTTTCGATTGTCGAACGGTCGGAAATTTGTTCGAAACCCTTTTCCCGAATAACTTCATCGGCAGATTTTCCGTTTCCGAACATTTCCGTCAAAACTTCCTTCGCTTGATTGTTATTGATTTTTCCCGCGTCCAAAGTTTTGATAAGCTCGGCTAAATTTTCCGCCGAAACGGGCGAGTCTTTGGCGGTTTTGTCGGCATTATTGAGTTCGCGCAGAAGTTCCGACAAAATAAAATTTGCCGACACGCGCGGGTTGTTCGAGGCTTGCGCCGTCGCTTCATAAAACGCCGCTAAATCTTTATCTGAAACAAGTTGCGAAGCGTCGTTATAGGAAAGTTCGTACTCTTCAACGAATCTATCGTGCATCGCATCGGGCAATTCCGGCATATCCGCTTTCACTTGTTCTATGAATTGCTTTGAGACAGTCAACGGCTGCAAATCCGGTTCGGGAAAATAACGATAATCGTGTGCGTCTTCCTTCGAGCGCATTATGCGCGTTTGATTATTTTTCTCGTCCCAAAGTCTGGTTTCTTGATTGACCGGCTCACCCGCTTCGTGCGCCGCAATTTGTCTTTCAATCTCAAACTCAATCGCTTTTTGCATAAAGCGCACCGAGTTCAAATTCTTGAGTTCGACTTTATTCCTAAACTTTTCCTCGCCGATTCGCCGGACGGAAACATTCGCTTCGCAGCGCAGATTTCCCTTTTCCATATCCGCATCCGACGCGCCGACCCATTGCAAAACTCTCCGCACGTGATTGACATAATCATAAGCCTGCCAGGAACTTCTAAAATCCGGCGCGGTAACAATCTCGCCTAAAGGAGTTCCGGCGCGGTTCAAATCAATGTAAGAAAACCTTTCAACTTCCGGCAAACCTTCGTGAATATTTTTGCCCGCGTCCTCTTCAAGGTGCATCCGTTCAATGCGAATCGTCAACGGTTTCCAATCGCCGGCGCGTCCTTGTTCATCACGTTCGGCGGTCATAATCGTCAATTCGCCGTTGCTGGAAAAAGGCTTGTCGTATTGCGAAATTTGATAACCTTTCGGCAAATCCGGATAAAAATAATTTTTTCTAGCAAAGATTGACGTTTCGTTGACGTTCAAACCGAGCGACAACGCCGCTTTAGCACCGAGTTCGACAACTTTCTCGTTCAACACCGGTAACGCGCCCGGCAATCCTAAACAAACCGGACAAGTATTTGCATTCGGCTCATCGCCAAAGTTTGCCGCACACGCGCAGAAAATCTTCGTCTCCGTCGCCAATTGCGCGTGGATTTCCATTCCGATAATCGCTTCCCAACCTTCTTTCATATTTTTTTAATTTAAATCGAAGCCAAATTTTCTTCGATAAGTGAGTTCAGAGTTTTACCGGTGCGTTTCGCTTTAGTGTAAAGCCGATGATGCAATTCAGGCGAAATATGCAAAATGACATCGCCCGAAAAAGGCTTGTCTGGTTCTTCGCCTCGCTCGCGGCAAAATTCCAAATAATCTTCGACTGAGTCTTCAAACTCTTTTTTCAATTCTTCGACAGATTTGCCCTGAAAAGTTATCACATCGCGGGTGTTGATAACCTCGCCGTAAAAAACTTCGGCTTCTTCGTCGTATCTGACCGCCGCTTCATAATTTTTATACTTCATTTTCTTCTATTTCCGCCTCCGTCAAAAATTTTCGCATCGAGACAATCGCTCCCTTATCAGTTTCTTTTCGCGGATGCGGACGATGAAAAACCGCCCGCACGCCGTTAAGCGCAATTCTGATTCTCGAACCGTGCCCTTCGCTCAATTCTGCTCCCAACGCTTCTAATAACTTTTCAATATCCTGCCACAATATATTCGACCGCACAGGATTTTCAAATAACGCCTTTAAGGTTTGACGATGTTTTTTATTCATCAAAGATAGAGCCGCCCAATTTCTATTTCACCAATATCTCCGTCGCCAACTGCGCGAGAATTTCCATTTCGATAGTCGCTTTCCAACCGCTTTTCTAAATGTTTTTTTCAATAAAAATAAAACGCGAACCGATTGTATAATCATAATCCGCGTTCTTATTAAATTCAAAATTATCAGCCTTTTAATTTCGTCGTCCGCCTCTGTTCGGAACTCGCGGCGCAGGTTGAACAATTCGCGGTGCAAGAATTAGTTGCGGCTCACTAACTATAACGGGAAGATTGTTTCGATACACGCTTTAGCGTGCCTTCGCAAAGCGTTGGCAAACTGAAGTTTGAACTCAAAACTCGTTTTATTAGAAAACGAAACTCAAACCGATTCTTCCATTTCTGCCAAAAGTGCGAAAACCGTTTTCGTAATAATCGTCGCCGAACAAATTTTCAATTGTGCCGAACACGCGCATATTAAACCTTTCGCCTTTGAGCGGAATGTTGTAGCCGCCGGTCAAGTCGGCGCGACGGTTGCCGTCGAAGCGAAAAACGCGGGTCGGAAATCCAATCGGCGCGAGGTAACTGCTCGCGGCGAGAAAATCGAAATTAACCCAAACGCGACGGAATCTTTGCGTGGCAACGAGCGTAAATTGATGTTTCGGTATGCCCAAAGTTTCGATAATCCGCGCGGCTGGCACTTGCGGAACACGCTGGTCGCTGTTGGTGAAAGTGTAGGAAGCGAAAACGTCGGTCGAGTCGGTGGCACGAAGTTGCCCGCTGAATTCACCACCACGGGCGATGCCGCCCTTTGTGTTCAAATAACCTCCGCCCGATGCTGAGTTGCTGCGTCCGAACGGGTCGGGCTGCGGCAATGTTCCGAAGCCGATGGTGTCAATCAATCTGGTGTAAAAATAAACCGCCGTCAGTTTTGCGCGGCTGCCGAACAGATTTTGTTCGATGCCGCCGTCGAAGGCGATTGTTTTTTCCGGCTGCAAATCCGGTGCGCCGAGCGCAACAAACCGGGGTATTCCGAAACTGCTGAAAAATGTGCCGAAGCGTTCAAAAAGCGAAGGAACGCGGTAGCCGTTGCCGACGTGAGCGCGAATCTTCGTTCCGGTTTGTTCAAAAAAGTAAGAAACCGCCGCATCGAAAGTGTAAGCGTTCGGCGGATTCTCGAGCGTCAGATTAGTATAAGGCGCGTTTGTGATGCTGAATTTTGGCGTTTTCAAATCGAAAAATTGAACTCGAAAACCGCCCGCAATTTGCAAATGATTGTCGAGAAGTTTAATTAAATCCTGCGCGTAAATCGTGTTGCTCGACTGCTTTGCGCGGGAGAAAAAGTCGCCCGTGCCGCTCGGCGTAAAGCCGTCATTGCCGTATTTTTCGTGTTCATACTCGTATCCGGCGGTGATTTCGTTAAAGCGATTCGGTGTCCAATTAAAATGCCCGTTCGCCGTTTGAATCGTGCCGTCGAAAAAACTTGTCGAAGCCGATTGAAATCCGATGCCGAGGACGCCGTTGTCGTTTTTACGCTGGGTGCGTAAGCCAGAATAATAACCTTGAAAAACGAATCGGTCGTTAAAAGCGTGTGTCAAAACAATCTGCCCGTTAAAGAATTTCGATTTTTGAGAATTATCGGGGTCGTTTGCATCGGGAATAAAATTGGCGTTGCCGCGATTTAGATTGGCAACCAAAGTTCCGTTTTCAAAGCGACGCAGTTCTTCGCCAGAAAGCGGAACGGCATCAATAATTGTCGTCGCCGGAGAGTTCAAAGCGGCGGCGATTGAATTCGGGTTTGAGTTTAAACGAACGTAAGCATCAGAGACGAAAAATCTCGCCGAAATGTTTGTTTTCTCAAACGGATTAAATTCGATGCGCGATTGTAAATTCGTATTGTTCGCGTCGTCCTCGCCGTCAATTCCTTCTGTATAAACGGTGCGCGACGCGCCGAAATTAAAACCGAATTTTCCGTCTGCCTTACCGTTTGAAACATTGCCGCGAAAGCGTCCGAGACCGTAACCGCCGCCTGCGCCCGATAGATTTCCGTGAAAACCCGTTTGCGGTTTCGGCGTTTGAAAATCAATCGTGCCGCCGACGGCGTTCGTGCCGTAAAGCGATGAACCCGAACCACGCAAGACTTCAATTTTACTGACGCTCGTCAATGTAAAGTCCGACAAAAACGGTGTCGCGTCGCCGGTAATCGCTGCCGCGTCGCGGAAACGAACGCCGTCAATCAAAATCGCCGTGTCCTGATTTCGCAAACCGCGCGTTTTGATATTTGCCGTTCTGCCGAAACCGCCGAGCTGTTGAATGCGAAAGCCCGGAATCGAGCGCAGCGATTCAACAAGGGAAAAATCTGCGCGGTCGCGTAACTCCTGAGCGTCAATTATGTTAACGGTTTTGGAAACTTCGTTGAGCGTCTGCGTCGTGCTTGCCGAAATAACGACGACATCGGCTAATTCGGCAATCGAAACCTGACCGCCCGTGACTTTGACGCTCGCCTGTTTGTTATTGTAAACGAGTAAATAATTGCCGTCCGCAACGTTTGCAAATTGATAATTGCCGCTCGCGTCGGTAGTTGTTTCAAACGTTTCGGTCGTCGAAACGAGTCTGATTGGTTGATTTGCAATCGTTCTGCCTTCATCGGTTAATTGTCCCGAAACGGTAGCGGTTTGTTGTGCCGAAATTCCAAACGTCAAAAAACAAATTAAACTTAAAATCTCTATAACTTTCATAATTTTTCCTTTTCCGCCCAGCGCGGAATGTGGTTATTTGCCTAAACAAACGGTCAAAGTTCCCGACTTATTTCGATTTTGGATTTTAGATTTTAGATTTTGGATTGGAAGATTCAAATAATCCAAAATCCGCACTCCAAAATCTAATCACGGTTGCGTGGGCAGTCGCGGATTTGCGCCGCGTTCCCTTGCGCCATTTGTCTTTTTAAATTACGAATTTCAAATTACGAATTACGAATTAAAGCAAAGACAGCAACATTCGTAATTCGTAATTTGAAATTCGTAATTCGCTTAGTAGATCGTTGTAACTCTCCTTTTTTTACTTACCGGATTTTCGTCCAATAAAACTTTCACATCAAAAATCGTCTGTAGATTTTCGCCCGTTAAAACTTCTCGCGGTTCGCCTTTTGCTAAAATTTTTCCGTCTTTTAAAAGTAAAATCTCGTCGGCAAATTCCGAAGCCAGATTTAAATCGTGCGTGATGACAATTGCAGATGAATGACAGTTTTTGCATCGCTCATTTATTAGCCGAAACATCATTGCTTGATGCGCCAAATCAAGATTTGCCGTTGGCTCGTCAAGCAGTAAAATTTTGGCTTCTGTTGCTAAAGCACGAGATAGAACAGCTCGTTGGCGTTCGCCGCCCGACAGATGATTCATCAGGCGGTTTTCAAATCCAGCCAAATTGCAAATCTGCAAACAATCGAGCGCGATTTGTAAATCGCCCGTCGTTTCCCATCCGAAAGCCGAGCCGTGCGCAAATCTGCCTGCAAGAACGAATTCCAAAACGGTTATCGGGAATTTTGTTTCGTTTTCCTGAGCGATGACGGCGATTTTCTGCGCGATTTCCCGGCGCGAATAACTATTCAAATCCTTTCCGTTTAATAAAATCTTGCCATGCGCCGTAGCCAAGCCGCCATTTAAAGATTTAAGCAAAGTCGTTTTGCCCGCGCCGTTTGCACCGAGCAGCGCGATTATTTTTCCTGTGCGAAGCGCGAACGAAACGTTTTGCACAACCGCGCAAACGCCGTAATTGATTGAGATGTTTTGAACTTCAAGCATTTCGGAAAATTTACAGGGATGTCAGGGATACACAGGGATTTAATTTGTTTTTTGTTTTATCCCTGTCAATCCAGTCATCCCTATAAATTTAATTTCTCCGTAATAAATAAATAAAAAGCGGCGCACCGACCAGTGCGGTAATCGCGCCGACCGGTAATTCGCGCGGCGCAATCGCCACACGCGCAATCGTGTCCGCCGAAACGACAAAAATTGCTCCGACCATCGCCGAAAACGGAACGACCAAGCGATTATCGCTGCCGATTGCCAGCCGAACCAGATGCGGCACAATCAAGCCGACGTAGCCGACCGAACCGCTCGCGGCAACAGAAATTCCGACGAGTGCGCTCGCCGTTCCGAAAACAATCAGACGAGTTTTTTTAACTTCAACTCCGAAATCAAAAGCGTCTCGCTCGCCAATCATCATTAAATTCAACGCTTTCGCCTGCGAATTTAAAATAATCGTGCCGAGCATGGCGACGATTAAAGTCAGATAAAATCCGTTTTTCGTCGCTTGCGATAAATCGCCTAAAAGCCAAAACGTGAAACTTCTCAGTTTCGCCGCATCGAGCAAACTTGTTAGTAAAACGATGATTGAAGAAAGAAACGTCGTTACGATTACGCCCGACAAAACAAGCCTTTCCGTATTCATTCCCGCGCGGCTTTTTGCCATTTGATAAACCGCAAAAGTCGCCAAACTCGCGCCGGCAAACGCCATAATCGGACGTGCGAATTCAATTTGCGCGAAAAAGACAAAAGCCAACATCGTGCCTAGCGCCGCGCCGTTGGAAACGCCCAAAAGATACGGCTCGGCAAGCGGATTTCGCAGAAGCGACTGCAAACTCGCGCCTGCCACCGCCAGCGACGCGCCAATCGTTGCGCCGACCAGAATGCGCGGTAAGCGAATGTCGAACAGAATTGCTTGCTGTGATTCGTTTAATTCAAAGAACGAAAGTTTTTCACTGCCCAATAAAGAGGCAATAAAAATTGTCAGCAAAAGCGAAAGAAACAATATAACGCCGAGGCTCAGGAACGCAGAGAATTTTTTATTTTTCTTTATCTGGTCGGCGTTCATCTGAGTTTATCTGTGGACAATTTTCTTCTTCTCTGCGGCTCTGCGTTAAAAAATTACTTGAAACTTTCGGGATGCAACGCCCGCGCCATCTGCTCCAACCCGTCAACAATGCGCGGACCTGGACGCGAAATTAAATCCGCGTTTATCCGAAAAACCTTGCCGTTTTTCACCGCCGAAGAATTCTTAAAAACGTCGTTCGGCTTTCGATTATCTTCACTATCGGACAAAATTATCGCGTCTGGATTTAAAGCCAAAGCCGTTTCTTTGCTAATCGGCAGGTAAGCCGTTGAAACATTACTTGTTATCGAAATTCCGCCCGCACGATTGATTAAATCAGTTATAAAAGAATCTCTACCGACGGTAAAAAGCTGCTCTTTCGAGATTTGTAAAAACACTTTCTCAACTTTCGCCGTCGAGGTTCGGTCTTCCACCTCAGCCACGCGCCTTTTTAATTCGTCAACAACTTGACCAGCTTTTTCCTCGCGGCTGAAAATCTCGCCGATTTGGAAAATACTTTTATAAATATCATCTAAACTATTGGGATTAGTAACGAATACGGCAATGTTTTGCTCGTCCAGAGTTTTGGTAAAAGTTTCGATTTGCGAGGCGGTTGAAACAAGGACAATCTGCGGTTTTAGCGCAATAATGTTTTCGATGTTCGGGTTCATCGTATCGCCGACGCGCCGAATTTTCTGCGCTTCGAGCGGATAATCGCAATAGCTGGTTACGCCAACCAATTTATCGCCCGCGCCAACGGCAAAAGCGATTTCCGTCAGATTCGGCGCAAGCGAAACGGCGCGGTCAACTTGCGCTGGAAGTTTAATTTTTTTACTTAAATCGTCGGTAATCTCGCGTGTTGGTAAATCAATTTGCACAGCCTGATTTTCACTTTTGCAATTGGTAAAATTGAAAACGCAAAATAATAAACCAATAACTGCAAAGGTTTGAGAAAAGGATTTTCCCGCAAAGACGCAAAGCTCGCCGAGAAAATCTTGCGCGAAGAGATTGCATTTATATTTTGACGAATTGAATTTTGACAAATGAAAAACCCCGTCTTTCCTGCCTTACACGATAAAACGAAAGGCAATAAAGACAGGGTTTTCCACTCAATAAAAGGAGATAAAACAAATTACCTGCTAGAAGCCAAACGTCTTGACGCGAGACGATTTAGGCTAAAAAACTTCGGGCAGGTTTCCAGACTTTGGAATTTTGGATTTTAGATTTTGGATTTTGGATTATTCTTAAAAACAAATCCAAAATCCAAAATCTAAAATCCAAAATCATTTCACTGTGGCGCGACCGTGCGAGATTTTCACTCGCTTCCCCTTCATATCGCTTCTTGAAAAAGCGATGCCTGAAGTAATTTAGGCTGAAAAAGAACAACTGTTGCCAAATTTGCATCGTTTGTTCAAACAAATTTCGCAGACTTGGTGAAAAGCAAATTATCACGCGCGTGGCGAAAAGTCAAAACTGCGGCGGTTTGAAAAATTTGCTTGATAAATTTATTCGATTGCGGCTATTGTATGAAATACAAAATTAACCGATTATTTCTTATCATTTCTTAAATCCTATGGCTCAATATGAAAATGTAGTAGCGGTAATTCTTGGCGGCGGCGCGGGTTCGAGGCTTTTCCCCCTGACGAAAGAGCGTGCAAAACCGGCAGTTCCGCTCGGCGGCAAATATCGTCTGATTGACGTTCCCGTCTCAAACTGCATCAATTCAAACATCACGCAGATTTTTGTTCTCACGCAATATAATTCTGCGTCCTTGAATCGCCACATTTCCCGCACCTATCGGTTTTCCAGTTTTTCGACTGGTTTCGTTGAAGTTCTCGCGGCGGAACAACGCCTCGACAGTCCCGAATGGTTTCAAGGCACAGCGGACGCGGTGCGGCAGATGATTCCGCACATTCGCGATTGGCGCGTCAATACGGTTTTGATTTTGTCGGGTGACCATCTTTACCGGATGGATTACCGCCAATTTCTCAAACGCCATTTCGACACGAACGCCGACGTAACGATTTCCGTCGTTCCTGCCAATCCGCAAGACGCCACCGGTTTCGGACTTCTAAAAACCGACGACCGCGGTCGCATTATTGAATTCAATGAAAAACCCAAAGGCGACGCGCTCGAAGCGATGCGGGTTGATACAACGCAATTCGGTTTAACCGAAACTGAAAGCCAAAGCCGCCCTTTTTTAGCTTCGATGGGCATCTATGTTTTTAATTACGAACGTTTAATTCAACTGCTTGACGAAGATAAAGAACGGTTTGATTTCGGCGGCGAGGTAATTCCCTCGGCAATAAAAAAACTTAACGTTCAAGCGCATCTTTTCAAAGATTACTGGGAAGACATCGGGACGATTCGCTCGTTTTACCAAGCTAATCTCGATTTGGCATCGCCGCTTCCGAAGTTCGATTTTTTCAACACCGAAGCACCGATTTACACGCGCAGTCGTTATCTCCCGCCGTCAAAAGTCCACGCCTGCGACATTGACAATTCGATGATCAGCGAAGGCTGTATCTTAAACGGTATGTATGCGAGAAATTCGATTATCGGTTTGCGAAGCCGCATTGACGAGAATACGACGATTGAAAATTCAATCGTGATGGGCGCAGATATTTTTGAATCGTTCGAGGAAATAAAACAAAACGTCAGCCGCGGCAAACCGCATATCGGCATTGGTCAAAATTCCGTCGTTCGCCGCGCCATTATTGATAAAAACGCACGCATCGGTAGCAATGTCCGCCTCATTAATCAACACAATGTTGAAACCGCTGAAGCCGAAAACGGTTGTTGGTTTATTCGTGAAGGAATTATTATTGTGCCGAAAACTGCAATGATTCCAGACGGAACTGTAATTTGAATAGTGGTAATAGGAATGGTTCAACAGAATGTCTGGATGAAACTTTATCGCTCCGCAATGACGTTTCCATTTTTGTCTTTTAGCCTCAACAAATAATTGCCTTTTATCTTAACTCGTTCTACTCCATACGCTTCGTAACTTCGCGTTTGATAAATCGTTTCGGTTGCTTTTTTCGGGTCACTCAATATTCCTCGGTTGTGAAATTCACTTTCGCTTCGTATTGCCACGCGCCACACGCCTGCTCCATCTGGTTCAATGAAAATATGAGATGTGGTAGGGTCACCTTCTTTGCTGCGAAGTGTAATTATTGCATAACCTAAATCTTTTTGTTTCCAATGTTTCCAAACAAAATCTCTAACTTTTATATTTGCCGAGCGCGGGTTTTCAATAACAGGAACATCTAAGCGGATTTTGTCATAATCATCAAGGTTGCGTTGGTTAGTTTCAGACGTTTGGCTCTTCACGCTAATCGCAAGAAATCCCAAAACAAAAATGGTGAAAAGCTGTTTAATTAAAGGCATCGTAATTTTTAATAAAGAGGTCTAGCTTTATATTATGCGAAAGCAATCCGCGCATTTAGGATTTTTTATAACATTATTTCACCGTTGCGGCAAAAGGATTTAAAAGTTTTCATTTCTCATTCTTTTATCCTTCTTGCCGACAATGTAGAAATCGCGGGCGCGGACGACCATCCCTTGCCCGTTGACGCGCACTTTTATTTTGCGCTTGCTGCCGGCTTTCGATTCTTCTTTCGGGTAATAGCCGAGACTGTAAAATTGCCGTAGTTCGGCGGCAATTCGGGAAAAGGCGAGCGCGAGATTGGCGGTCGTGCTGGCTTTGTAGACTCGTCCGCCGGTGCGGTCTGCTAAATCAGATAAGTATTCGACGGCTTTGCGGTAATCTTCGGTGGAAGTTCCTTGACTGTTCGGCGTTGCTCTACCGGTTGGCAAGGGCAGCGGAAACGGAAGCGGATTGCGCGTTGAAGTGGTCGGAACGGGATACGGATTATTCGTTGGCGGCGCGACGACTACGGGTTTGCTTTTGATGGCTTGCACGTCTGAGTAAGTATCGTATTGAATCGGATAAACGAGCGCGTCGAGTTCGAGCGCGTCGCTCAGATTATTGACGGCAAAAGCGTGGTAACTGGTCGTGTCAACGCCGTCAGTGAAAAGGACGATTGCCTTGCGCCCCGAAACTTTCTTAAACGCATTATTGATAACCAAATCAACCGCGTCGTAGAGACTTGTGCCGGAAGCAATCTTCGTCCCTTTGATAGCCATTTGCAGAGCCTTGCGGTCGGTCGTCGGATTGCAAAGCAGGTGAATTTGTTCATCAAAAGATACGACCATCACCTTGTCGAGCGGGCGAAGTTGTGCGATAAAAGCCATCGCCGCGTTTTGGATTTCCGTGATTTTGAACGTGCTGGAATAGCTCATATCCAAAACCAAAGCGACGGTGAAAGGTTGTTCTTCGTTGGAGAAATAAGCGATTTCCTGTTCGGTTTCGTCTTCAATTACCCGAAAATTTTCTTTTGTTAAACCGCCGACGAATCTGCCATTACGGTCGGAAACCTTAATGGGAATCGTTACGAGGTCGGTGTCAACGCGGATTACATCTCTGTCTTCAATCGGCGGCGGCTCATTGTTTAGAATTGTCGGCTCTTCGATAATAGGCGCGGGCGTTGGAGATTCGGCGGGTTTTGAATCGCGTTTATTAGGTTTATCGGAACTTTCCGAATAAGGCGGAACGCGCCGCGATTGAGCAAAGCAAACGGTCAAATTCAAACAAACGATTGCCAGAAAAACGACGACGGCATATTTTTTCATTTCTCGCTCCGCAATAAAGAGTTTAAGATTCAGGATTTAAAATTAAGAAGTAAAAGATTCAAAATTTCAACTTTAACCCTTGAATTTTACACCCTGAATCTTGAATCCTACTTGCCCGCCAATTTTTTCTCAGTCGTGCCAACGATGTAACTATCTTTTGCTCTAACGACTAAATTCGGACGCTTAACGCGAACGCGAATTTTTTTGCGCTCACCTTTTTGTCCAACTGTTTCAGGATAATAACCGAGCGAGTATTGACGGCGGAGTTCTTCGGCAATACCACTAAAAGCCGCGCTCAAATCGTTGTTCGCTTCAAATTTTCTGCCGCCGCTGTTTCTGGCTAATTCTTCCAAATATCGTTTTCCCTTTTCGTAATCTTCACGGCTGCCGCCTGCACTTCCGCCGCCAATCTGCACATTGCCGCCGCCCAAAATACCGGCGAGAATGTCCGCTACTATATCGCCGCTTCCGCCGCGCCGCCGTTGCGGATAATTCGTGCCGCCGTTTCTGTTCGCCATTTCGACGGAAGTGTCGTAACGAATCGGATAAAAAAGCGCGTCAATTTCTTCAGTGGCGCGAACGGTACTTTGATAATCTGCTCGCCGCGAAGTCGTGTCAACGCCGTCAGTGAACAAGACAACCGCTTTGCGCCCTTCGATGCGTGAAAGTTCACGATTAATAACGTTATCAACCGCGTCGTAGAGCGATGTTCCGTCGCCGAATTCGGCTCTCCGAATCGCGTTTTGCAGCACTGAGCGATTGTTCGTCGCCGGACTTAAAACCCGAAATTTTTCATCAAATGAAATAACAATCACTTTATCGTCGCGCCGCAGTTGGTCAACAAAAGTAACCGCCGCTTCGTGAATTTCATCAATCCGAAAAGCGGTCGAAGGACTAACATCAATCATCAAAATCACCGTAAAAGGCTGTTCGACGGTCGCAAAACTGTCAATCTGCTGCTCAACGCCGTTTTCGAAAATCTGAAAATCCTCTTTTTTCAAACCCGTAATAAATCTACCGTCGCGGTCAAGCACCGAAACTGGAAACGTTACAAGATTCGTTTCAACTTTGATAACTTCGTTGTCTTCTTCGACAACTTCTCCAGACGGAGTGGTCGGCGTTGCGGTCGGACTGCTCGTTTTCGTATCGCCAATCATTACGGGCGGACGTTTTAGTTTCGGCTCGCTGGAAGAATCTTCTCGCGGAGTCGGCGCGGTTATAACGCGCGGGCGCGTGGTGCGTTCCGTTTGCGCCAGAATGGAAAAACTCAATAGACACAAACTCATTAACGCAACAACAAATCTTTTCATATTTTTCGATTCTCCGAGCAAAAATTTTGTTTTGGGAAGATATTTTTTTGATTAACGATTCGCGGTTTTAGATGTCTGAAAATTATGCATCGCGCGGTTGTTTCCGATTATTTTTGGTTGAGGGCAATTACGGCGAGTTCGTGAAATTTGCGGCGCGTTTCGTTGATGTTGACAAACGGTAATTCTCTGGCGTGCGTGCGATTGGTCAGCAAGATAAAAACTCGTTCGGTTTTCGGCTCAATCCAAAGCGAAGTTCCCGTAAAACCGAGATGCCCGAAACTATCTTTTGCTAACACCTGGCTCGCGGTCGAATTTTTTGTTTCGGCAAGCTGAAACGCAACGGAACGCGCTTCATTTAAGCCTTTGGTAAAATTTGTGCGGAATAATTCGCAGGTTTCGGGTTTGAGAAGCGATGTTTGATTGGCTAAAAATTGCAGTGCGATTTTGAAAGTCTCTAAAGCCGTTGAAAAAAGCCCGGCGTGACCAGAAACGCCGTTCATAAAATAACAATTTCCGTCATGAACTTCGCCCCAGATTTGATAATCGCGCCAATCATATTCAGAAATGTCGCAGCCCAAATTAAGGCACATAAGCTTTTCATATTCGTTCCCCTTTTCGTTGGCGGCAATTCGTTTTTGCAATTCTGCTGGCGGATTGAAAAATGTGTTTTTGAGATTTAGCGGCTCAAAAATTTCTGTTTTTGCAATTTCTTCAAACTGTCTGCCGCCGTATAAATCTTCGAGTAAAAACCTAAGTAGAATAAAGTTTAAATCGCTATAGGTAACTCGTTTTAGCACTTCATTTTCAAGCGGTTCATCGGCAATAAAGGCTAAATTCACGCTTCGCAAACGTGTGTCGGTAATTAAATAAAACGGTTTCCACGCTGAAAAATTGGAAGTGTGCGTTAATAAATCTTGAATGGTTATCTCACTCTTATTCTCACGATTGAACAAAATAAAAAATCGAATAATTTTATCTTCGAGTCCGAGTTTGCCCCGTTCAATCAATTTCGCGCACAGCAAACCTGTAACAAGCGGTTTCGTCAAACTCGCCAAATCGTAAATCGTATCAACTTTTGCTTTGATTTTTTCAGGCTCGACGACGGCAAATCCAAGAGCGTCCTGCAAAACGATTTCACCTTTTTCCGCGACTAAATAAACGGCGGAGGGAAAATCTTGCGCGTCAATTCGGGATTGTAAAAATTCGGAAATTTGAGTTTTCATCCGTCGGAACGCCGTCATCTTGACGGCAAACGTCGCGTGAGCGACGTAGCGGTTTTGTTCGCGCTCATGCGCTCAATGCCGTCAGGATGACGGCGTTCCCTCAAACGTCTAAGCGACGATGACGGCGTTCCCTCAAACGTCTAAGCGACTTCGATGCGCTTTAATTTTGTCCAAAACGCCGAGAGCCAAATTGAGTGCGCGTCGTCCGTCGGCGGCGGTTATCGGCGGCGTTTTATCTTGAACAATGCAATCAATAAACGCTTCAATTTCGGCGCGAAGCGGTTCGACATCGTTAATTTCAAGGCGATTAACGCTAATTCCCAGAAGCGGATGAATAGCGTTTGGCGCGAGGCTGGTTACTGAGGCAAACTTTGTCGCGTAATCCAAAACGACATAGGAATTCGTTTGATAAAAGCGCGTTTTGCGAATTTTTTCCGTGCCGATTCTCGATGCCGTAATGTTGGCGACCGCGCCGTTCTCAAATTCGATTCGTGCATTTGCTGCGTCAACTTTATCGCTGATGACGGGAATGCCGACGGCGTGAATTTCGGAAACTTTTACTGAATTGCCGACCAGCCATTGAATCGCGTCCAAATCGTGAATCATCACGTCCAACACGACATCAACGTCGAGCGAGCGATTTGGAAACGGCGAAACGCGGTGAATCTCGAAATAGAGCGGTTTTGTGACAAACGGACGAAGCGCGACCATTGCCGGATTAAATCTTTCGAGATGTCCAACCATTAGTTTCGCGCCTGACTCTTCGGCGGTTTCAATCATTTTGTCGGCTTCAGCTAAAGTTTTGGCAATTGGTTTTTCAACCAAAACATTCACGCCTTTTTCAAGAAAAGCGCAGGCGATTTCGCAATGAGTTTCCGTCGGCGTAACGATTGAAACTGCATCAACTTTATCGAGCAATTCACGCCAATCGGTAAAAAATTCGCAATTATTTTTCACGGCAATTTGTTCGGCATTTTCTTGGCTTGAATCACACACGCCTATTAACTCAATTTTATTCTCCAAAGCAATTTTCGCATAATTTCTCGCGTGGTGCTGTCCGAGCGAACCAACACCGACAACGGCGGTTTTCAGATTTTGGATTTTGGATTTTGGATTTTGGATTGTTTCCATAATTTGAAAGCTAAAGGCTTTTCGGCAATACTTGTTATTTTCCGCCAAGATGCAAGAAATAACAAAAGCTAAAAACCAAAGACCAAAGTCCAAAGACCAAATTGTTTGGCTTTTGTTCGCATTCGTTATGGTCGCCGTCTATTTTTCCGGTCTTTCGATTGCCTTGCTCGGACCGGACGAACCGCGTTACGCGCAAGTTGCGCGCGAAATGTTCGAGCACAATGATTGGATTACGCCGACGCTCGGCGGGGCAAATTGGTTTGAAAAACCCGCGCTTCTTTATTGGCTGCAGATTGCGTCTTACAACATTTTCGGCGTGTCGGAATTTGCGGCGCGGTTCGGTTCGGCGTTGTTCGGTTTAGGAACGATTTTCAGTTTGTGGATTTTGGGTCGTCAGTGGTCAGTGGTCAGTAGTCAGTGGTCGGTTGAAAATCCAAAGATTAATGACCAAAAATCAAAGACTGATTTCGCCAATTGGCTCGCTCTTATCGCCGCGTCATCAATCGGTTTGATCACCTTTTCACGCGGCGCAAGTTTCGACATAATTCTGACTTTTCCGTTAACCGCTTCATTGGTTTGTTACTTTCTTTTTGAAATTTTTCTTCAGAAACATTGTTTTTCCGCAGCCCCAAATACAATTTTACTTTCAAAATCCACATTGGCAAAAATTATCGCAGTAACTCCTCCAATCGTCTGGGCGTATCTGTTTCTTTTTGGATTTTACTTTTTTATCGGTCTTGCGCTGGTTGCTAAAGGTTTGATTGGAATCGTTTTCCCGTTTGCCATCGTATTCTTCTATCACATTCTTAAATTTGAACTTCTGCCGGGTAGAATTTTTCTCATTAGTTTGCTTTGGGGAACAATTGTAAGTTTGCTGGTTGGTGCCGTTTGGTATCTGCCGATGTTTCTGACGCACGGTTGGTCATTTGTTGACGAGTTTTTTATCCAACACCATTTTCAGCGTTACACGTCCAATAAATATCAGCACCCGCAACCTTTCTATTTTTTCTTTTGGGTTTTGCCGTTGATGACGATTCCTTGGCTGCCGTTTTTTCTCGCTTCAATTTGGGACTACATCAAAGTTCAAAGTTCAAAGTTCAAAGTTCAAAAATTTGACAAACTTTCGACTCTCGACTCACAACTCTCGACTTTTGCAGTTGCGTGGCTGCTCGTGCCGCTTGTTTTCTTTACGTTTTCCGGCTCGAAACTTCCCGGCTATATTTTGCCCGCATTGCCTGCCGCACTGATTTTGACGGCGCAATATGTTTGGCGATTCGTGCGTAAATCAAAAACCCGCGCTTACGTTTTGCAAATCGTCGCGTTTGCAACCTTTGCCGCGACCGTTTTGATTTTGCAATTTTATGTTATTTCTTATGCTCCGCAGGAAACGGTTAAAAATTTAATCGCCATCGCTGATGTCGGCGGTTACGCTGACGCAAGGGTTTTAAATCTTCATACAATCTCGCATAACGCCGAATTTTACGCCGCCGGCAGATTGACGAGAAACACGGACGGAAAATTGAAAAAGTATTTCGGCGTGGCGGAAGTCGCCGAAGAAATTCGGCGTGGAGGCAATAGAGACGTATTGGTTTTAGTTCCGCTCGAATATCTTCACGAATTACCGGAAAGCGATTTGGTCGAGTCGAAAATTTTAGGCAATAACGGCGAATTAGCGATTGTTGCAGTCAAAAACCGGTAGATTTTCAATCGTCGGAAGCGCGTTTCAGTCTGTCCATCAACGCTAAACCAATTCCCGTTTCTTCAACCGTTTCACAAAAAATCGTTTTGATATTTTTACGGTCACATTCGCGGAAAAAATTAAAAAGTTCGTGAGCGTATTCTTCAACCGAAGCACAAATTTTTACCGACTCAAATTTTTCATTCGGCTTATTCAAACCGATAAACGCTTTGGATTTTGGATTTTGGATTTTGGATTTTGGATTTATTAGCATTACTTCCGCCTTTGGTGAATAATGCCGATGCCGCAAGCCCGGACTTTTTGGGTGTTCACTTTTTGGAACTTTATAAATCCGCGTTTTCGGCTCAATTGTTTGTAATTGTTCGAGAGTGATTGCGCCTGCTCTCAAGACAAGCGGAACGATAGATGTGCAATCAACAACGGTTGATTCTAGTCCGATTTCCGTTGTCGCGCCTTGCAGAATACAGTCAATTCTGCCGTTCAAATCTTCATATACCGCTTGCCAAATCGTCGGGCTTGGTTTGCCTGAAAGATTTGCCGACGGCGCAACAATCGGCGTTTCACACGCTCGCAAAAAATCCAACGCTAAATCATTTTTCGGCATTCTCACACCGATTGTTTGCAAATTCGCTGTCGCAACGAGCGGGACTTCTTCCGCTTTCGGCAAAATTAAAGTTAGAGGCGCGGGGAAAAACGCCTCGATGAATCTCTGCGCGTTCGGCGTGATTTCTGAAACTAGAAGTTTAATTTGTTCGAGATTGCCGACGTGTGCGATTAATGGATTATCATTCGGACGCTGTTTAGCTGTAAAAACTTTCGCAATCGCTCGTTCGTCAAAAACATTCGCGCCCAAACCGTAAACCGTCTCGGTCGGAAAAGCAACGATCCCGCCGCGCCTTATAAGGACGGCGGCTTCGGCGGACGAAGTTGTTAAAATCGTTTTCATTCTTAAAAGAAAAGTTTCCCGCAAAGTGAGGAAAAATGGATAATGGAAAGTGGATAATGGATAATTATAGATTTCCAAATTATCCATTATCCATTATGCATTATCCGTTTTCCATTTAACCGCGTCTTTGCGTTAAAATTTAAGAAATGACTTTAGACGAAAAACTCAAAAATCTGCCAATCTCGCCGGGCGTTTATATTCACAAAAACTCGGACGGCAAAATCATCTACGTCGGCAAGGCGAAGAACTTGAAAAACCGCGTGCGCTCTTATTTTCAATCGAATCGCGGACACGACGCGAAGACGCGCGAATTGGTTAGAAGAATCACCGATTTTGAATTTATCGTCGTGGACTCGGAAGTCGAAGCATTAGTTTTAGAATCGAATCTTATTAAAAAACACAAGCCGCGCTTCAATGTTTTGCTTAAAGACGACAAACAATATCCGCACCTGAAGATGACCAACGAGCCGTTTCCAAAAGTCGTTATCACCAGAAAAATTTTGCGCGACGGCTCAAGTTATTACGGTCCGTTTCTGCCCGCGGCGTTGGCGCGTCGAACGCTCGATTTAATTAACCGCGCTTTTCAGCTTCGCACTTGCGACATCGAGATTGACGGCAAATTGCCGCGTCCGTGTCTCGAATATCATCTAAAACGCTGTCTCGCGCCGTGCGTCAAGGAGCTTTGCAAACCTGACGAATACCAGCAGGCGACGAGCGATGTGAAACTTCTGCTCGAAGGCAAAAATAAAGAACTTGCCGCCGAACTCGAACAGCGAATGTGGCATTTTTCCCAAACTGAAAACTACGAACTCGCTGCTAAATACCGCGATTTGCACAAAACCGTTTTAGCGTTAGCCGAACATCAAAAAATGGCGACGACCGCCGACCGCGACGTTGACATTCTCGGCTTTTATCGAGAAAAACAACGGCTGGCTCTGCAATTATTTACAATGCGTGAAGGCAAAATCGTCGGACGGCGCGAATTTTTCTGGGAAGATTTAGACGCGGAAAATTTCGATGCGTCTGAATTCTTAGGCGAAGTTCTCGCGCAGTATTATTCGACCGATTACGTTCCGCTTGAAATTCACGTTCCCGCAGATTTTGCCGACCGCGAGATTTTAGAAACGGTTTTGACCGAACGGCGCGGACGCAAAGTTAAAATTCTCGACCCGAAACGTGGACAAAAGCGCGAGATGATTCAACTGGTCGAAAACAACGCGAAAATCGCCTTCGAGCAACGCTTTCGAGTTCTCAAAGCCGACACGGAAAAAGTCTTGGGCGATTTACAGGAAATTCTCGAACTGCCGCATTTGCCCACGCGCATCGAATCGTTCGACATCTCGAACATTCAAGGCGCGGATAACGTCGCGGGCATCGTCGTCTTTGAAAACGGCAAACCGGCGCGGGCGGAATATCGTCGCTTAATAATCAAAACCGTCGAAGGCGCGAACGATTTCGCTTCGATGAACGAAGCCGTCTTTCGCCGTTACAAGCGTCTTTTGAACGAAGAAAAACCGCTTCCACAATTAATTTTCATAGACGGCGGCAAAGGTCAAATTTCGGCGGCGGCAGCGGCAATGCAAACGCTTGATTTGGAAATGATTCCGATTGTCGGCTTGGTCAAACCGCCGCGCAAACACTCGGAAATTTCGCATCTTCTGCGCTTTGGACGCGAAGACGAACCCGTTGCTTTTGAAATGGGCGTTCCCGCCTTTCGCCTCGTTCAGCAAATCCGCGATGAAACCCACAAAACCGCGATTCAATATCACCGCAAACGCCGCGAAATGCGTGATTTCACATCGGAACTGACGGCGATTCCAAAAGTCGGCGAGAAAAGAAAATTGAAATTATTGAGAAACTTCGGCTCGATTGAAAGAATTGCGAAAGCGACGGTTGAAGAACTCTCGCCATTTGTCGGCGCAAAAACGGCGCGGGAAATTTTTGAGCATTTCGAGAAACAAAGAAATTTAGCGATAAAATAGCGTTTTATAATTCGCCGATTTGTTCGAGAATTTGTTTTTGCAATTTTTCGCCAAGCCAGAATCCGGCATCGATTTTCAGTTCAAACAAAACCTCTTTAACTTGCGTTATCAAGCCCTTTTCTTTAGCTTTTATCAAGACACCGACCAAACCGATTGTTTTCAATCCTTCCTGATGAGCAATGATTGTTCCAAGTCTTTCATCAATCAAAAGCAACTCGCAGTTAATCTCCAAAGCGAGCGCGATGGCTTGCGCTTCGCCTTCATCGAGTTTTAATTCGAGTGCTTCTATTTTCGCAAAATCGGTTGGTTGAGCAATTGTTATCCATCCGCATTTTCATACTCGCTCAAATCTTTGCCGAAATTCTTTAATGCGCGAACTTCCGCGTCAACCGCCGGCGGAACGATAACTTCGGCAAATAACTCGCGCAGAATAATCAAGCGTCGGATTAAAATCAGATTGGAAACGGGCGAAGTGTCGGAAACTACAATCATTTGATTGAGGCGATGGTTCGCAAATCGTTGTGAAATTGTTCTTCCGTATAATGAATCGGGATATTTCTGGCGGCTAATTCTTTTTGAAATTCAAATTGATGTAAGCCCGCGAGTTGGCTGGCTTGTCCGAGCGTCAGGCGTTCTTCTTGAAATAAGGCAATCGCGGCTCTGAGCAGAATTTCTTTGCCCGAAACGCCTGATTGATTGATAATTTGGTCGGAAATTTCTACTGTCATTTCGCCTCCAAATATGATTATAAATCAAAAAGAATTTATTTGAAAAAATTGTTCCGGCGTTAAATAAAGAATTAATTCTGTTGGTCGGCGCAAAAACAGCGCGGGAAATTTTCGAGCATTTCGAGAAGCAGAGAAGTCTGGCAAAGTAGTAAATTTACGGCTCATCGCACACAATAATTTTTGTTCGCTCAAATAATTTTTGAATTCCTCGTCGTGTTCCTTCACAGTCTTCACGCTCAATGAGCGCGTTCGCGCAGTTCCAGAATCAAAACTATTTTCGATGAGCCAGAGTTTTAAGCGATACGGGAGTTGTGCGTCAATCAGAAATTTCATTACGCGGCGATGACTTGGTTAATCGAATTAACTTTCATTAATTTTCCCGCGAACAATAAGCAGGCTTGAAAATCTTCGCGCTCTAAATCAGGATAATCTTCAAGAAGTTCTTCAAACGTCATTCCCGCCGCGAGCAAATCTAAAATCATCTCGACCGGATAGCGCATATTGCGGATAGTCGGTTTGCCGAAACAAACGTTCGGGTTAAGCGTGATTCTTTTTAATAAATCGTTTTCCATAACTTTTCTCAAGCCGAATATATCACATAAAGATATTTATGAAAACGACTTTGACAGCTTCTTTTATTGAAAGGGGAAATTTGAATTAAAGTTTTTCACGCGGCTTTGCGCGTCGCTTGGTAAAGTGTATTTTAGAACAAACTTTATTTTAGGAGTGGATAATAAATTGGTGGTTTTTTCAGATAGAAATTTATCACAAAAACTAGAACGCACCGAAGCCCGCAGTAATGTTGATTTTGTGAAAGCGCGGGCGGAGATGTTCCCGTCGAGCGGCGCGGAGTGGATGGAAGCGGCGGGCGCGTATGCGATGTTTGACGGCATCGAATCGCCTTTGACGCAGACTTTCGGACTCGGCGTTTTTGATGAAGTAACTAACGACGATTTGGATAAAATCGAAGTGTTTTTCAAAGAGCGTAACGCGCCCGTTCTGCACGAAGTCAGCCCGCTCGCGGATGCTTCGCTCGTTTCGCTGCTGAACGAGCGCGGTTATCAGCCGTTTGAATTTACGAGCGTGATGTTTCGTCCGTTGGCGGATGAAATCAATCTCGCCGCACCGTTGAATCCGAAAATTAAAACGCGAATCGTCGAAACGGGCGAAGAGAAACTCTGGGCGCAGACTTCGGCGAACGGTTGGGCGACGGAAATGGAAGGACTTGCCGAATTTATGTTCGAGTTCGGTCAAATCAGCGCACGATGCGCAGGCGGATTTCCCTTTCTCGCCGAAATTGAAAACGCGCCCGTAGCGACGGGAATGCTTTTTGTTCACGATGATGTCGCTCTGCTCGCGGGAGCAAGCACCGTTCCCGAAGGTCGCCGGCAAGGCGCGCAACTTGCACTGCTCGATGCGCGCCTTCGGTATGCCGTCGAGCGCGGCTGCACGATTGCAACGATGGGCGCGTTGCCCGGCAGTCAGTCGCAGCGCAACGCTGAGAAAAATGGATTTCGTATCGCTTACACGCGCACCAAATGGCGATTGAAAAGTTAGAGATTATTCAAATGTTATGGCTGGTAACGTCGGTTGAGTTTGGCTTTCGTGAATTTCGTGTTCGTGTTTCTGCTCTTTGCGGAAGGAATAGAGATACGCGACGACCGCGATGTTGACAATCAAGATTCCCGCGCGGGTGAACGTCGGTTTGTGGATAAGTTCGTAAATTTCGACGGGTATGTAAATCACGCCGGAGAAAATCGCCAGCCATTCCGCCCACGCCCGCAAACGCCATAAACCGTAGGCTTCGATGAATTGTTTAGCCGCATAGACGAGCGCGAAGCCGAAGAAAATCTTGATATTGGAGGAATTTAATTTGGCGATGGTTTCGACGATGCGGTGCGCGAGCCGACCTTCGGAATTGAGATGCAATATGGCGACCAAATCTTCGGCAAAATCAGCTAAATCGCGGTTCAACAAAGTCAGCAATCCAAAGCCCGCCAGCAAACCGATAATGCCTTTGACCGCTTCGTAAATCGCAATCGCGCGAACTCCGTTTTTAGCTGTTGATTTCATCTCGAACATTTTCCGCCTGACGCTTTTTCAATTTATCAGTTTTGCTTAATCGTGAACCGTCGGTTCGTCCGAATGCGGCACGAAACAGCGGCGGCAGCGGGCTTCGTATTTGCCGCTCGCGCCGACTTCGACGAGTTCTTCCGAATCGAAAGTGCGTTGCGAATAATTTGCCGTCGCGCCGCATTTGACGCAGATGGCGTGAGTTTTTGTAATAAATTCGGCGATTGAAAGCAGCTGCGGCATCGGTTCGAACGGTTTGCCCGTGTAATCTTGGTCGAGTCCGGCGATTATCACGCGCTTGCCGCTGTTGGCTAATTCGTTGACCGCTTCGACTATACCAGCATCAAAAAACTGTCCCTCGTCAATGCCGACAACTTCGGTCTCCGGTTTGATTTGCGCCATTAATTCCTTCGCCGTCATCACGGGATTTGAAACGTGCGTCATTCCCGAATGCGAGGCGATTTGCTCAATCGAATAGCGGTCGTCAATTTTCGGCTTGAAAACCTGCACTTTTTGGCGGGCGATTTGGGCGCGGCGCAGACGGCGAATTAATTCTTCGCTCTTGCCCGAAAACATCGAGCCGACGATTACTTCTATCCAACCCGCATCGTTTTGTCGGTCGCGGCGGCGTTCTTCCGTATTGTCGAACGCAAATTCTTCAACCATAAATTTCTTTTTCAAAAGTTTTTAATTATAAGTGGAAAAGTGAAAAAGTGAAAAGGTGGAAAAGCGGTTCGCCAATCGGCAGACAACTTTTTCACCTTTTCACTTTTTCACTTTTTCACTATTCTAGACTTATGTCGCTCAAGATTTGCAAAAAATGTAAGCGTCCGTTTATGGCAAGCCACGAGTTTTGTCAGCATTGCCCGCCGCCCTACACTTGGAATCAGGAATCTTGGGCGAACGTCGGTTGTTTGCTGGCGATGATTCTGCCGCTTTTTGCCCTCCTTTTCCTTTGGTTTGTCTTCTTTTTCGGGTTTCTTTTTCGATAAAGAGGTTTTACCGCAGATGCCAAAGAACAAAGTTTCACGAGTAATTTTTTATCCTGTAAACACCGTTCGCTCGGTTATAATTTTTTTTATTCCCTTTCCCTTTAGCGCGATTATTCCGTTAAACTTGTTGCAATCGAATCAATCACTCTTGAACTGTCGAATTTACGCGTGACGTTATTACTGATAATAGCAAAGGTTAAAATTTCGCCGTCGGCGGCTTGCGCATAACCGGTCAGCGAATTAACAAAAGTTATCGAGCCGGTTTTTGCCAGAATTTTGCCCTTTGCCTTTCCCAAACGTCCGCCCAAAGTTCCGTCGGTTGCCGCAATCGGCAGAGAACCGATAAATACATCGGCGAATTTTGACTGCGCGGCGTAAATTAAAGCCCGCCCGAACGCTTCCGGTGTAACAAAATCGAGTCTTGACAGCCCTGAACCGTCGCGAATCTGAATTTCGTCGGTCGCCACTTTATTTTCTCTGAGAAATTTCTTAATAAGCGAAGCTCCCGCCGAATCGTCGCCGCGTACTTCAGTTATTTGCCTGCTTTCATTAGGCGCAGTGTCGCCAAATCGTTTCCCAACGGTGCGTAAAAGCAGTTCGGCATAAACATTTATCGAACGCTTATTCATTTTTTGCACAATTTCGGCTAAGGTTTTACTTTCGACGACGGCGAGTTCGACGGCGTTTTCGACGTTCAACCGGTCTTTCGATTTCCAATTCACCGATTTTGCTTCACCTTCGACTTCAATTCCCTTCTGCTCAAGCAATGTTTTTAAGTTTTTTGCCGCCCAAAGCGCGGAGTTGTGGACGGCGAGTTGTCCCGAAGCCTTTTCGCCGTTCCCCCAGATATAAACCTGATTGTCCGCGAGTCCGCGCTTGATGCCGTAGGCTTCCGTTTTGCCCGCCTGTTTTGGCTCGAGTTCGCTTTGAACTTGCAGATAATCGGTTGAAGAAACCGGCTTGCCGTCCTTCATAAAAACGTCCGCTTGATTTTCCCTAAAAGTCAGCGCACCGGCTTCGGCGCCGTAATGCCACTGCAAATCATTCCACGTCCAACCGTCGCCTATGTCATCGCCTTTAAAATAACTTTCGTCACCTACGACGCCGCCCTTTACTTGTTTCAAACCCTTTGCCTGAAGCTGATTTGCGAGATTCTCCAAACCAATCTCGTCGAAATCCGGCGCGCCCTGACCGTAGAGAATTACGTCGCCGTCTAAAATTCCGTTTTCAATTTCTTTGCCAGACAAAATTTTAGTTTGCCAGCGAAATGCAGCCCCGAGTCTGTCCAAGGCGACAATTGAAGTGAGAATTTTTTGAATCGAAGCCGGATTGAAAAGTTTCCGCCCATCCTTTTCGCAAACCACGCGTCCGTCTTTCAAACCGATTGCAATCACGCCCCAGCGAGCGTTGGCGAATTCGCTCTCTTCGATTGTTCGATTTATTTTTTCGCACAGCGCAACATCTTTCGGCTCATTAGAAATCGCCAGCGGCTGAGCGAGATTGATGTTCGTATCTGGGACTTCAAAATTTTCTTCGTTGACTGGCGAAGCTGTTTCAGATTGGCTGGGTTTGTCGGGCGAAAAGCAAGCGGAAACGAATATAAGATAGAGAAAGATGAGAACAAGATTTTGTTTTTTTGCGTTTTTATTCATTTTGCCAAAAATTCTAACGTCGCTTGCAGAACTTCCGCCACACCGATTTCGTCAATCGTATCGTTATTAACTACACAAATTTTTTCAGTCAACGGCAGATAAGTCGTCGGAGCGCGTCTGTCCATCACCAGAACAATCGGTGTTCCGACAACTGCTCCCAAATGTATCGCGCCCGTGTCGTTGCTGATTAAAACCGACAAATCAGAAAGCGCGGCGGTAAATTCGAGCAAAGAAAGTTTACCGAGAATTATTGTTTCGATCGGAAATTTCTCTTTGACCTCAACGCGCAGATTTTCTTCTTCTGGACCGAGAAAAACAATCGTCTGCAAGTTTTTATCTTTTGATAAACTTTGCGCTGCTTCGGCAAATTTCTTCAAACTCCAACGACGACTAGGGTTTCCTGCGCCCGGAAATAATCCGACTAATTTTTTCGCTTTAATTGCCTGAAAAAGATTCTCAATTTTCTGTAAATCTTTTTCGCGCGGCTGAATCTCAACCGAGCGCGGCGCGTTTTCAATTCCGAGCGGTTTCAAAACATTTAAATATTGGTCAGTCAGATGTAAGTTTTTATTTTCAAGCGGCGGTTTCGGCTGAAAGTTCGCCAAAAAATCGAGCGAACGGTTTTCACGGTTAATATAAAGACGATGTTTTGCGCCCGACAAATAGCCGAGCAGATTCGTTTCGTAAAGACTGTGTAAATCAATCACAAAATCAAATTTTCGGCGACGCACGTCTTTAATGATTTTCAATACTTCTTTGATTGATTCGAGTTTTTTGCCGTCGCGCATTTTCACTCGGTCAACCGTAATTAGCCCGTCAACAAAATCGGAAATCTCAACAACCTCCGCGCCCGATTTGCCAATCATTGCCGTAATTTTCGCGGCTGGAAATTTTTCGCGGACGGCTTTCAACGCCGGAAGACTCAAAATTATATCGCCGATTTGCCCGAAATCTATGATTAAAATGTTTTGCGGATTGAAGTTCAAAAATTTAAGACTCAAGATTTAGGATTCAAAATTCAGGATTAAGATTTCAAATTTTAGACTTTAAATCTTGAATCTCGAATTTTAATAAGCGTTCGGTGCAGATTTCTCCATCCATCTTTCAGGAACTTTCAAGGCGGAAAATCCGAATTGCTCGTAAAGTCCG
Organism: Acidobacteria bacterium 28-1; assembly: GCA_002050365.1. Lineage (GTDB taxonomy): Bacteria > Acidobacteriota > Blastocatellia > Pyrinomonadales > Pyrinomonadaceae. The sequence goes on along the minus strand of MWYZ01000083.1, from coordinate 15,130 downwards.
TGTGCGTCTGCCGTTGCGAGTATCCAACGCCGAAAGCCTTGCAAATCGGGATGCGATAAAACGGTTTGCATCAACCATTTGCTCAAACCTTTTCCGCGAAATTCGTCTAAAATAAAAACATCGCCGAGATAAGCAAACGTCGCGTAATCGGTAACGACACGCGCGAACCCAATTTGATTTTCGCCTCTATACACGCCAAAAGGCAAGGAGTTTTTTATTGCCGTTTCCGTTCGCTCAAGAGTGCGCTCTTTCGCCCAGTAAGATTCTTCAGATAAAAATTTGTGAATCGCGCCGATTTGCAGACGGCTTCGGTCGGTGCTGATGGCGAATTCGCCGCGTTGCCATTCCATAATTATTCAGTCTGAAACCGCGCCCTGCAATTCGGACACTCAATCATTTTCTTCTTCCCGCTAATTGGAATCGTGGGAACGAGGAAAAACAGCGTGATAAAATTCATTCCCGTTTTTTCCGTAAATTGCGCGACCGTTCCGCACTGACTGCAACTAACCATATCGTTTGTCTTTTGCGAACCCCAAGTGATAAATTTTGTGCCGATTACTAAAAACATATTTTTTCCTTTTTTCCTAAATAGAGCGTTTTATTTATTGTTTAATTTGATAGAAAACTTTGCGTCCGAGGTAACGCGCCGAATCGCCCAAATCTTCTTCGATTCGTAAGAGTTGATTGTATTTTGCGATGCGGTCGGAGCGTGAAAGCGATCCTGTTTTTATTTGTCCCGCATTAGTTGCAACAGCTAAATCTGCGATAAAAGAATCTTCCGTTTCGCCTGAACGATGCGAGATAACCGCCGTCATATTATTCGTTTTCGCCAATTCTATCGCGTCCAAAGTTTCCGTCAATGTGCCAATCTGGTTGACTTTTATCAAAATCGAATTTGCCGCGCCCGTGTCAATTCCTTTTTGCAAAAATTTGACGTTCGTTACGAACAAATCATCACCGACGAGTTGGACTTTTTTTCCGATTTTTTCAGTGAGATTTTTCCAGCCGTCCCAATCGCTTTCAGCCAAGCCGTCTTCGATGGAAATTATCGGATATTTTTCCGCCCAATCCGCCCAAAAGCTGACCATCTCATCGGAAGAAAGTTTTCGATTATCGGACTTTTTGAAAACGTAATTCGAGCCGTCGTAAAATTCGCTTGCCGCCGGGTCGAGCGCGAGCATAATGTTTTCACCCGCCGCGTAACCGGCTTTTTCAATCGCTTCGAGAATCGTTTCAATCGCTTCTTCGTTTGACTTTAAGTTCGGCGCAAAACCGCCTTCGTCGCCCACGCTCGTGGCATAACCGCGCTTTTTCAAAACGGATTTTAAGTTATGAAAAATTTCCGCGCCCGCGCGAAGTCCTTCCGAAAACGACTCTGCGCCCACCGGCATAATCATAAATTCCTGAAAATCCACGTTGTTGTCGGCGTGTGCGCCGCCGTTGATAATGTTCATCATCGGAACGGGCAGCGTTTTCGCGTTCACGCCGCCGATGTAGCGATAAAGCGGCAGTTCTAAAAATGCGGATGCGGCTCGCGCCGTAGCCATCGAAACGGCTAATAGCGCGTTTGCGCCTAAATTGGATTTATTGTCCGTTCCGTCAAGTTCAACCAAAGTTTTATCAATAAAAGTTTGGTCAAGCGCGTCTAAACCTTCTAATTCATAAGATATTTTTTCGTTGATGTTTTCAACCGCTCGGCTGACACCTTTGCCTGAGTATCTTGTGTCATCGCCGTCGCGCAGCTCGACCGCTTCGTTTTCGCCCGTTGACGCGCCGCTTGGCACAGCCGCGCGTCCTTGTTCGCCGGACTCTAAAATTACTTCCGCTTCGACGGTCGGATTGCCGCGTGAATCGAGAATTTCACGCGCCCGAACTGATTCGATTAAACTCATTTTCTATGGAGAACTCCGTTTATAGATTTGTATAAAACTTCTAGGGATAAATTTAACTTGAATTGAAATTAAAGACAAAATGCAAATATAAAAAGGCAAAAGCAAGTAACCGCTCGCTTTTGCCTTTTCACTTTTTACTTTTTACCTCGTTACTTTTAAGATTTTTCCATTCGCACTCTCAAAATGCGGCGTTTATCAACTTTTTCAATTTTAAAAACGTGTCCGTTAAACGGCACGGCTTCGCCTTCCTTCAAAATCTGTCCCGATTCCGACATTAAAAATCCGGCAACCGTCGTGTAGCCTTCGGAGACAGGCAAATTTAAATCTAACCGCCGATTAAGGTCGCGGACGGCTAGACTGCCGTCGAGCAGATAAACGTCGTCTTGAATTTTTCTAATTTGCTCATTGACTTCTTCGTCGTGTTCGTCGGAAATATCGCCGACGATTTCTTCCAAAAGGTCTTCCAAAGTGATAATTCCTTCCACGCCGCCGTGTTCGTCTACGACAAAACCAAAATGCGCTTTCGCCCGTTGCATCTGGCGCAAAACGTCTTCGAGCCGCGCCGTATCTACAATATAAACCGGCTTTTGCAGAACTTTATCGAGCCGAAAAATTTGCGGGCGAAGCAAATAACTCATCACATCTTTGCTGTGAATCACGCCTGCGATGTCATCAAGCGATTCTCGATAAACTGGCAGACGCGAATAGCCGTATTGACGAAATGCGTGGGCGATTTCTTCGAGCGTCGAAGCGGCGGAAATCGCCGAGATTTCCGTGCGCGGAATCATCGCTTCGCGGACGGTTGTCTCAGAAAATTCAAATACGCGATTGATAAGTCGCCGCTCTTCTTTGTTAACGTGTCCGCTTGCCTCAGAAACTTTTATCAGTTGGCGTATTTCTTCTTCCGTGTAAATCGAAGCGTGTTCGCTCGTCGCTTCCAAGCCGAAAAGGTTAACAGTTTTCGCGCTTGCCCAATCGAGCGCGTGGATAAACGGTTTAAAAATTTTATAAAAAATTATCATCGGCAGAGCCGTTCCCATCGCCACCCGTTCGGCGACTGCTAAACCGAAAAGTTTCGGTGCTTGTTCACCCAAAACAATATGTAGACTCGTGATGATAATAAACGCGATGCCGTAGGAAATCAGATGCCGCCACCATTCGGATAAGCCGTTCAGAACATTTCCCAGCATCGCCTCAACGACCGGCTCACCGAGTGCGCCTAACCCAAGCGAGGCGAGCGTAATTCCGAGTTGCGAGGCGGAAAGATACGCGCTCATATTGTCCAAAATTTGGAGCAGTCGTTTTGCCGCCGCTTTGCCTTCGGCGGCGAGTGCTTCGATGCGCGTTTTTCTGACGGCGACAAATGCAAATTCAGCCGCGACGAAAAAGCCGTTGATGAAAACAAGCACAATGACGGAAAAAACTTTGAGTGCGATTGAGAGCCAGGATTCAGGCGCGATGGTAGTTTCAAGTTCGGTGGCGAAAAAAAATAAGATATTACTGAAATAATCGTCCATTTATAATTTTTAAATTATTACTTTTACTGAAAAACCATTATTTAACAAAAATTCAATTTTCGATTATAACACTTTGTCTGCTTGGGTAAAAACTTTTTCAAATTTCCTCGCGCCAAACCGTGTCAATAATTTCTTGAATCAAAGGCTGGCACGATCCGCAACCGCCGCCTGCGTTGCAGACATTCGTTATTTCTTCAATGGTTTTGAGCGATTTTTTTTTAATCAATTGTTCAATTGTTTCCTCCGATATGCCAAAACAAGTGCAAATCAAAGCCTTTTCGCCGGCAAACTCTTCAATCTGACCAGCGCGAAAATCGGCAAAACTGTTTTGCAAAGCGTCGAAAGTTAAATCCAAACAATGGCGGCGGTGGTTTTCAAAAATTCCAAGTTCGTTTTCGATTTCCGTTTGCAATGTTTGTTTATCCAAGCCGTGAAGTTCGACTAATCGTTTGCCAATTATTTTTTCCGTCAGAACATCTGCCGAAGCAATCAGAAAACCACAACCGTTGGTTTGAAATCGCGCGTCGAGAATTTCTTTCGTATTCGTTTCAATCCGCAATGTCAGCCGTAAAATTGCGCCGCAAACAAAAGTCGCGCTCGTCCCGACTGCGTTTGCGCTCGCCGCTTTGCCGACGTTTTTCGGCGCGTGAAATTTTTCGCTGATATTCGTTCGATAAAATTTCATAAAGTAAAGGCTTCGCAAGTAAAAAGTAGAAATTAAAAAGTAAAAAGTAAAGACCAACCGTAAATTCGTCTTTTCGTTCAAAGCAAAAAGTCTTGACTTTTTGCTTTCTTCTCTACAATATCAACGATAATTTTGTGTAAAATAAATTCGATGAAGTTTTTTTACTTTTTACTTTTTAATTTCTACTTTTTACTTGCTTTAGCGTGTCGTCCTGCCGCCGCGCCCGTTTCGGTTTCAAACAAACCTGTTTCTATAAATAATGTTCCGCAAACGAATCTTCCGCTTCCGCCAATGAGAAATATCGAAAATTTAGGTTGGACGTTATTCGATAATAAGGCTGAAAAACTCAGCTATTATAAAGGAAAGGTGGTTGTTCTGGATTTTTGGGCGACGTATTGTCCGCCGTGTCTCGAAGAAATTCCGCATTTAAACGAACTGCAAAATAAATACGCCGATTTGCAAGTCGTCGGGCTGCACGTCGGGGGCGAAGAAGATAATTTGAGAGTTCCGAAATTTGTCGAAAAACTAAAGATAAATTACGTTTTGGCTTATCCCGAAGATGAATTAATACGAATTTTGTTTGGAGATAACAGTGCCATACCGCAAACTTTTGTCTTCGACCGCAACGGAAAATTGTTAAAGAAATTTGTCGGTTTTGACAATATTATAAAGATGAATTTGGACGAGACAATCGAATCGGCTATCAATGAAAGATAATCAATCAAATCAACCGGCAAAATTTCAGACGGTCGAGCAAGTTTCAGCAGGCGGCGCAGCTTTTCGTCGAACTGCCGATGGTTACGAGATAGCGATAATTTCCGTCGTTCCGAGTCGGCGTTGGCAGCTTCCGAAAGGCTTAATTGACCAGGGCGAGACGCCGGAAGTTGCTGCTCTGCGCGAAGTGCGCGAAGAAGCGGGCATCGAAACTGAGTTGCTCGCTCCCGTTGAAAAGATTGAATATTGGTATGTCGGAGAAAATCGCGGCGAGCGCGTCAGATTTCATAAATCAGTTTACTTTTTCCTTTTGGCTTATCGGTCGGGTGCAGTTGAAAATCACGACACTGAAGTAGCAGAAGCGCGTTGGGTTAAAACCGCTGAAGCCGTTCAGATGTTGGCTTTCAAAAGTGAAAAAGAAGTCGTCGAGAAGGCTGTCAAATTGCTGCCCGAATTTTCAGATAAAATATCTTAAGCTGGCGCGTTTTGAGTTTGCGCTTCGGCAAAGATTTTTTTTACCGCCCGAATCGTGTTGCAGTGAATTTCCACCGTATCGTTAATGTCTTGCGCGTAACCGCCGCTCATCGTCGTAACGATCGGAATTTTTTTATTTTTCGCAAAACTCAAAACCGCTTCATCTCTCTGCTGTAGACCTTCCATTGTTAATCCGAGCCGTCCGAGTTTGTCTTTTTCAAACGGGTCGGCGCCGCCGAGATAAAAAACCAGGTCGGGATTATGAAGAAAAATGCGCGGCAAGGCTTCGTCTAAAATTTCGAGAAATTCCGCATCGCCGGTTTTGTCGGGAAGTTCAATGTCGAGCGAAGATTTTTCTTTGAACAGCGGATAATTTTTCGCGCCGTGCATCGAAAATGTAAAAACGTCCGCTTCATCCTTAAAAATAAATGCTGTGCCGTTGCCTTGATGAACGTCGCAATCAACGATTAAAAACCTCTGCGCTAAATTCTCCTTTTGCAAAACTCTTATCGCCACGGCAATATCATTTAAAACACAAAAACCTTCGCCGCGGTCTGGAAAAGCGTGATGCGTTCCGCCTGCTAAATTTGACGCAACGCCGTTTTCCAAAGCGTGTCGCGCCGCGTTAACTGTTCCTGAACATGCCAAAAAGGAACGTCTCACAAGTGACTTTGACCAAGGCAAACCTAAACGTCTGACTTCTCGCGTCGTCAAAGTTCCGTTTCTCAATCGCGTTATATAATCCTCAGTATGAACGAGCAGAACATCTTCAATTTTGGCAGGCTGCGGTTCGGCAATTTCGCAAGTCTGCAAAGTTCCGTCTTTGAGAAGTCGGTCGCGCACAAATTCAAATTTCTTTATCGGAAAAACGTGGTTTTCCCCTATGTCGGCGTAATAAAAAGGTGAGTAAAAAATACGAAATGAATTCATTTACACAATGGTAATTGATATGCAGTAAATTCTAAAATGATTGTCTAAATTATTTAGCCTTTATCCTTCATAATTTATCCTTATAAAAAGGTTATGCGGCTGACACTCGGGAAAATGTCAGCCGCAAATTTGGCGGCAGGATTAGCTGTAGGCAAAAGCGGAGCGGATAGGCAAAAGGCGGATTATTTACAGGGCAGGCAAAATGTGCTGATGAACAACTCTCCGCATTAATTAATTCATCGGCACAAGAACTTTTTCATTTCGACGACTCATTCCCATTTTGCGGGCTTCACGTTCAACCGTGTGCGAGTCGGTTTTCAAACTGTGGACTTCGCCTTGAAGCCCGATACTTTCATTCGTCAATTGCTCGACGGCTAAACTCAAACGCTCGTTTTGTTCAATTTCTGCGCTCATTTCCGAAAAGGCGCGAAGGTTAATTGCCATACAAAGCATGAAAGTCATCGAAGCAATCACGGCAAAAACATACCATTGTGGACTTGCGTTCGTCTGCGCTTGCGCAGTTTTAGCGTGAGTTTCAACAGGTATTGAAATCGTGTGTGTGTTATCCCAATAAGTAGCGGCGACCTTGCTCAAGTAGCACCTCCAAATCATCTCTATTCTCAGTTTCAGCGTAAATTCTAACCATCGGTTCAGTTCCTGAAGGACGCATCAGCATCCAACTTTTGTCGGCAAAGATAAACTTCACGCCGTCCATCCGATTTATTTTTTCAATTTTTTTGCCGCCGATTTCCGACGGTTCTTGCGCAAGTTTCGCTTGCAAATTTTTGGCGATTTCTTCGGTTAATTTAACTCCGATTCTGCCCGATTCTAATTTCCCGACGCGACTGTAAAGTTCGTTTAACTGTTCCGTTAAACTTCTGCCGCGAACTGCGACTGCTTCTGCCGCAAGCAAACAAGCTAGAATGCCGTCTTTTTCGGGATAATGTCCTTTAATGGAGAGACCTGCAGATTCTTCTCCGCCTAAAATAATTTCGTCCTTGTTTATCAATTCGCCGATATATTTGAATCCGACGGGCGTTTCGTATAATTTCAAACCGCGACTGGTCGCGACTCTGTCTATTAAATGTGATGTCGCCACGCTTCGGGCGACGCCTTCCGTCCAACCGCGACTTTCTGCTAAATAATCCGCTAATAAAGCGACCAATTCATTCGGCGTGATAAATTCACCGTTGCAGTCAATAATTCCGAACCTATCACCGTCGCCGTCCGTCGCAAGTCCGAGTGTCAAATTTTTTGTTTTAACCGTTTCACGAAGTTCGCCGATTTGTTTCTCGCTCGGTTCGGGCGATTTGCCGCCAAATGTTACGTCGCGCCAATCGTGAAGCGTTTCGACTTTCAAATTGTGTTCGCGCAATATTTCATCTAAATACCCGCGTCCTGTTCCCCAAAGAGCGTCGTAAGCGTAGATGCCTTTAGCACCGGCAATTTGGTCAAATCGAATTTTAGTCTTCAAATCGTCCAAGTATTTTGGACGCGCATCGTATTTTTCAATCGTTCCGCCGTCTTCGTCTTCAATCTTTGGCGAGTTTTCAATAATATTTTCAATCTGTTTGGTAATTTCCGGAAGTGCCGGCGCGCCGTCAGAAGTTGAAAATTTAATACCTTGATATTCCGGCGGATTATGCGAAGCCGTAAAATTTATTCCGCCAATCGCTTTTTCGCTTCTGATAGCGTGTGAAATTGTCGGTGTCGGTGTCGGATTTTCGCAAAGCAAAACTTTAAAACCCTTTCGCTTGGCTATTTCAGAAGCGACTTGACAAAAACATTCGCCCATAAATCGTGAATCGTGTCCGATTATCAATGTATGTTGATTTACGTTGTATTCTTTTTTCAAATAACCACAAATGGCTTCAGTCACTAGACGAACGTTTTCATATGTGAATTCGTCGGCAATTATTGCCCGCCAGCCGGATGTTCCGAAACGTATAGTCATATAACGCTTAAGAAAGAATATTTTGAAATCCAAATTCTTTCTAATTCTGTAAATCCGGCTTATAATACTTAAGTACTAGAAGATTTTTGAAAAACTGAATGACCGCTTTTATCAGTTTTCTCTTAAGGTGGAGATGACTTTAGCACACTAAAAAGTTTGTGTAAAGAAGAATTTTTTATTTAATAAACTCAATTAAGCCAATGGTTTATAAGAATTTCCTCAAGTACATGTTAAGCCCAATGCTTAAATGTGAACGATTGGTGAACGAAAATCCGCAAATTTAATTGCTCTTTGTTTCAGCCTGCAAAACCAAGCTGTCTATCAATATGTAAATTTCCACAGTCGAAAACTTATTAAGCAATAGTTTAAATCTGTTAATTTTAATATCAATTTTCGAAATAAATAATCCGAAACCGTGTTTCCAAGGTTGTATCATTATTTCCAAAATCGATTAGAATGTTACTATATGTGTTATTTTGTTACACAATCTTGTTTAGCAAATCATCCTTTTAATATAATCTAAGCTGTTTATTTATAATTAGTTAATTACAAAATCTGGTTGGCATAATTATTGCTATATGATTATAAAATTTAAGGAGTTCTTTCTTTAAAGATCAATAATTTTATTCTTTATTACACCCAAAATCACTTAAAAATCACTACCCGAAAGAACGACTAAATATAAATAACCGTTTTTGGAGATTGAGAAATTATGAGACCTGTTAAACATTTTGAAAAAGGCTTGACATACCTTGCAAACGGCGTATTCAAAGCCATTAAATCAGTAAATCAATATAAACCAAATCCGTCATTCACACCGAAATGGTCGGATAAACCATTGCTTAAGTCTTGGCAAAAAACTAAACCGACACTCGGCTTTCCGCGAACAACCGATTCGCTATGTCCGAACTGTGTTATTGAAGCACGAGAAGATATTTTGAGCGGCAAACAAGATGTTTCGCTTCTTGTTAACGAGAAAGTCGGTGAAATTAAAGCGCAAATTATTGAACGCGACGGACAAATCTGGATGATAAAAGATTGTCCGACGCACGGACATTTTGAAGATTTGATGGCAATTGATTCGGAGTTTTTGAAACATATCGAAAACTTATTTCCTGGACGCGATATTCAAGCGCATAACGATGAAAAACTGCATAATCACGGCTCTTCGACAATTAAATACGGACGTGGTGCGGTATTAACGGTAGATTTAACAAACCGCTGCAATATGATGTGCGACCCGTGTTTTATGGACGCGAACCAAGTCGGATTCGTTCATGAGCTTTCAATGGAAGATGTCAAGGAAATCCTCGACAATGCAATTTCCATCAAACCTCGTCGTCAAATGTCGGTTCAGTATTCGGGCGGTGAACCGACGCTTTCGCCGTATTTTTTGGAAGCGATTCGTTATGCTCGCAAAGTCGGTTATAACTCGGTGCAAGCCGCGACGAACGGAATCGAGTTTGCAAAATCGAAAGAGTTTTGCCGCGAAGCTGCCGAAGCTGGTCTTCGTTTCGTCTATCTGCAATTTGACGGAATTGGCAACGATGCCAACTCGCATCGCCAAGTCGGTAATCTGTTCGATGTAAAATTGAGAGCAATCAATAACTTACACGAAGCGGGCGTGGATATTGTGTTGGTTACAACGTTGGTCAACGGCGTGAATAACGACCAGGTTGGTTCGATTATCCGCTTTGCTTTGGAAAATCCGAAGAAAGTTTCATTTGTGTCATTTCAACCCGTTTCGTTCACAGGACGCGACGAACATATCACTGAACAACGCCGTTTGCAGCAACGTTATACGCTGTCACATTTGGCGCAAGATGTTCAAAAACAAGTCGGCATTACCGAGCCGACACGCGACTGGTTTCCGCTTTCCTTGATGGGCGCATTTGCCGATTTTGCAGATGTCGTTCACGGCGAAGATTCCGAATGGGGACAAGTTTCGTGCGGCTGCCATCCGAATTGTGGTGTCGGAACAGCCGTGATGATAAATAAAGATACGAAAGAAATGGCACCGGTTCCGCAATTCTTAAACATTCAAAATCTTGTAACTGATATGAAGCACATTACCGATACGGCTCGCGGTAAGTGGTTTTCAAATATGATGATGGGCTTGGCACTTTTGAAAAATTATAATCCGTATGGCGCGCCGGATAGCTTGACGCTCGGCGGAATTTTGAAAAAGTTCGATAAGTCATTCGGTCTGTCAGGCAAAGATTATGGCAAGGTTGATGGAACGCGGACGATTGAAGACATCGAAAAACGTCGTCAAGACCCTTGGAATTTTCTTTTTATTGCGGGAATGTGGTTTCAAGATTTGTTCAATTATGATTTCCGGCGCACCGAAATGTGCATTATTCCCTATGGAACGCAGGAAGGCGAGATTTCATTCTGCGCTTACAACACGGGAATTGGTTGGAGAAATATCATCGAACATATGCACCAAAACGCGACGGTCGCGCAATGGTATAAAGAACAAGGTCGCCACGAAGTTTTCGCTCGCGGCAAGGAAGTCAAATTAGGTGATGCTAATCACAACCTTATTCTGAACGAAGTTGACTTGGCGCGTCCTAATAAACCAGAGATGGAAGGACCAAAAACGGCTGCCGAAGAAATGCAAATGATGAAAAAACTTTACCAAGAAATGCTGCTTGAAAAAAACGGCATTAAAGGTGAAAAACTTGTACAAATCGGCGGAATCAAACGCGAAAAGAAACAAACTGCTTCAACTTAATTTAATTTAAAAAATTTAAAAGCCGTCTTGATTTCTTATTTTCGAGGCGGCTTTTATTTGTTCTCTTAATCTTGTAACAAACTTTTCACCTCATCTCTCAACAACTTTTCGTTTGTATTAGAGCAGCAAAACGCTATAATCTTATTGGAAATTTATAAGGAGCTTCACCAAATGCAGCAGTTTTTATTCTGTTTAATTTTCTTTTTTCTGACCCTGACACATCAAGCTCAGACGGTTAAACGGACGATGCTTCAAGATTTGCTTGATTTGCCCGCGCCGCCGGCAACGTTGGCAGAACAGGAAATTAAGGAATATCCGTCCGCCTTTTACGATAAGAAAAATCCGCCGCCCGACGACGCGCCGATTGAAGATTTGCTGGCGTATTGGGCGACGCAAAATTCTCTAAATACTAATCTCAGCTACAACATCAAACCAACAGAGACGGTCGCGCGAAGAATTTTGGAAGCGTGCGAAGCTAATCCTGAAATAATAAACAGCTATTTAAAAGTTCTGCCTCCCAATGCACAGTTAATAGATTTGGTTAAAAAAATTTATGAAGACGAATCTCTAGCGAAAAAAAATGAAGCATATTGGCGCAATCAATTAAAAGAATGGCTGAAATTTAACAGCGATGTATTTTCATCGGCACTGCTGAAAAAAGCGCAGCAAGTTAAAGACGACAAGGAATACGTTACCAACCAAGACGAATTACTGGCGTTGGGAAAAGTTGATTGGGAAGCTGCCAAGCCGATTGTTGAACGACTAAATAATGATAAAACTCAGCCTGTTTCCTCAACGCTGGCGAAATGGGTTTTATATCAACGTGCGCTTGAAACCAAAGACGAAAGCGAAGCGGAAAAATATCGCGACGAACTGAAAGCAATTGTCGAAGACCGCGCGGCTTCAGCGGGAAAACGAGATTTGGCGATGGACGCGTTGATGCAAACCGACGAATGGGAAGGGCGCGACGATTGGTATCTGACGCTGCTCGACGATGAAACTTTGTTCGAGCTAAAAATTAACAATTCTGTTTATACGGGTTTGACGACGCTGATTCGGCGCAGTTCGCCAGACAAATGGATTCCGCAAATGATAAAGCTCGTCGGCAATAAAAATCGCCATGTTCACAATGCCGCCGTGCGAAATTTGGCTGAATTGCTGGGCGAGAATCGCAAATACGTCGTCGAGGCTTTGCTTCCTTGGCTGACGAATCCGAAATGGGCGGAAGAAGTCAGCAGCGAACGAAGACGTTTGATACAAGCCGTCGCCGAGGTTGATGTTCCCGAAAGCGTTCCGGGTTTGATTCAAGTCGTGATGACCGAAGACGAAAATTTTCGTTCGATGGCGGCGCAGGCGTTGGCGAAGTATAAAAATCCGCAGGCGATTCCGGCACTGAATTTTGCTTTATCAAAGGAAAAAGCGGAAGGTTATCGAACAAATATCATTGCGGCATTAATTGCCTGCGGCGGCATTTCCGATGATGAACAGATGGCGGCGCTCGAGGCTTACGCGGCGGCGATTTCCACGCCCGAAGGCGTGCAGAAAATCACGGTCAACGATTACGAAGAGATTGAAACGCCTTTACCCGTGCAGATGAGCGTCGGCAGATTTCTCAGCGAACAGACTGAACCGAGCGACGGATTAGTCGCGCGCGCGCTGGAACGGCTGAAGGTTTTGCGAAAAACAAAGCCGGCGACGGCATCTGTCTTGTCCGACATTATGCGGAAATGGCAAGGGCGCGTTATTTTCTTGGAAATGGTGCGGCAAATCGGCAGCGGCGCGGCGGACGCGGAAACGATTGTCAACGCTTTGGCAAAACGAAAATTGCTGCGCGAAAAATTGCCGCTTGAATTATCGATGATGCGCGGGAAAAGCGGTCTGCCGCGCGGCATCAGCGCAGTAATTTTGGAAGATAAAGCGGATATGTTAAGCATCTTAGAACAAGCCGATACGACGGCGCAGACGGCGTTGCTTGCCGGCGCACGATTGATTCGGGCGAGTCTGCCGGTAAGTGAAGTCGGCGCGTTGCTCAAGAGTTCGGATAAAATACTCGCGCTTGCTGCCGAGCGTTATTTGGAAAGCGAAGACGGCGTAGAAGCCAGAACTTTGGTTTTGGCGCAGCATGCAAACGAAGCGAAAATTTTAGGCGCGAGAGACGCTTTTGTTCCCGTTGATAAAAAATCTTTCAACGCGTTGTTATTAAGCGAACTATTTGAGAGCGTCAACGCTTTTTATTTCGGCGAAGAAAAATTTTCCGATATTAAAAAGATGGAGGAGAAACTCCGCGTGGAAGCTATAGAAAATCCTGATTTGAAATCAATTTTCGCCATCTTGCCGGAGGATGCCGCCGGGCAGGAAATTGTGCGCGTTTATAAAGACAAAATAGTTTTTACTTTCTACGAAGACGCGGCGCGGTATTGGGAAAGAACGCTGACGGCAAAGGAATATGAGGCTTTTTACCGTTTTCTGATTGTCAATAAAATTGACAGTCTTTCGACGGTGAACAACGATTGTTCAGAATGTTCGAGCAGCGAGTTTGTAATGTTCAGCCGCAACGGCGGACGAAGAGTTTTCTATCGCACAAATTATGAAAAACAATCGGTTATTGATGATTTGAAAAAGATTTTCGAATCGTTCAAAGCCGGCGAAGGCAAACTGCATTATATGTTGTCGGATAAAATTAAAGGCTTGGAAGTTCTGCTCGCCGACATTAAATTTGTCGCCCGCGCGATTTGGAAAAACGCGGATGATTTTCGCGTATTGGTTGAAGACAAAGCTAAGAAAGAAGAAATTTCGGCGGAATTGGACGAAAAAGAAAAGGTCGAAAACGCGGTTGAAATTGACGATGAAGATTATGTAAAAAAACAGGAAATTATGACCGCTCAACGGCAAAGACGCGATGAAGTAAAATACGCACATTATGTTTGGCGGAAAATCGAAAACGGCAAGCTCGGCGCGATTGCCGCGCCGCCGACGGATGCCGATTATTCTCCTGAACGAATTGCTGCAACTGATTTCAACATCCCAAAAGAATACGAAGGGGAAGAAGAAAATTATTATCCGAATGCCAATCGCGCTCGCGTTGGAGATTTTGAAATTTATTCGGGTTATCTCGAAGATCAGAGAGGTTTGTGGAAAATGTCTGCGGCGCAGAAGCCGACTTTGATTAAAGCCGGTTGGTATTATAGATTGACCGGCAGCGCGGACGGAAAATGGATTGTTGCGTCGAAAGCCGACGAAACTTTCGTCGAGCCGACGAGCGCGGTACGTATAAATCTTCAAAACGGCAAAGAATATAAAATCAACTTGCCGCCCGCCGATAAATTTTATCCGATTACCCGAATTCCTTCGCGGAACAAAATTTTGCTTTATCGAGCTAAAAATGAAAATTCAAGATTCAAAAATAATCTGAGTCCGAAAACGCCGGAGTATTATTTGCTCGATGCCGCGACGGGCGCGACGCAAATCGTTAAAGGCGAGTTTCGACCTTTAGAGGAAAAAACTTTTCGTCCTTTGAAGTCAACAGATAATTCAAATGAATTTTGGGCGGCGATTTACAACGAAAAAACAAAAGCGACGGAAATCGGACGTTATGAAACAATAACTTTTAGTTTTAAGCCGATTCTCCAAATCCCAGAAATCAGTTTGAGCAGTAAAGAGATTTTGGTTGACGAAAAAGCGGGTAAAGTCTATTTCGTTTATCAAGGTCATTTGCTTGCTTTGTCATTTCCAAAATGAAAAGTCTAAGAGTTAGTCCGAAAAGTAAAAGATGTAATTTCAGCAAGTTGGATAATTTGAAAAATGTTCGTCAGCATTGATAAATTTGCTTATTATGAGCAACCAAATTTATTCAACTTGTTTGACTGACGAACAATGGGATTTTATCAAAGATTACTTTCCCGAACCAAATGATTTAGGCAGACCGCGTGAAATTGAGTATCGTCGTTTTGTCAATGCGATTCTCTATTTGCTGCATAGTGGAATTCAGTGGCGATTGATGCCGAAGGATTTTCCGAAATGGAAAACCGTCCATCATTATTTTACGGCGTGGCGGAAAACGGGTTTATGGGCAACAATTTACGAGGTATTACGAGTTGCTGAAAGAGAAAGAAAAGGTCGTTCGAGGCAGCCGAGTGCCGGAAGTTTGGATTCGCAAAGTGTGAAAACGGGGAGATATTGCTCAAAGAATGGTGAATCAGCATTCCGAGAAAAGCGCGAACGACAATC